>NZ_JACVUO010000001.1:0-1088148 GCF_016625145.1 Pantoea sp. S61 | reverse complement strand
ACCAGCGCCGGGCATTACGCCGGAGCTGCGTCGCTTTATCGGCGAGCGCTGTGCGAAAGCCTGTATCGATATCGGCTACCGCGGTGCGGGTACCTTCGAGTTCCTGTACGAAAACGGTGAGTTCTACTTCATCGAGATGAACACCCGTATTCAGGTGGAGCATCCGGTGACCGAGATGATCACCGGCGTGGATCTGATCAAAGAGCAGCTGCGTATTGCTGCCGGTCAGCCGCTGTCAATCAAACAGGAAGACGTGGTGGTACGCGGTCATGCGGTGGAATGCCGTATCAACGCCGAAGACCCGAACACCTTCCTGCCAAGCCCGGGCAAGATCACCCGTTTCCACGCGCCAGGCGGTTTTGGCGTGCGCTGGGAATCGCACATCTATGCCGGCTACAGCGTGCCGCCGTACTACGATTCCATGATCGGCAAACTGATCACCTACGGTGACACCCGTGAAGTGGCGATCGCGCGCATGAAAAATGCGCTGGCGGAACTGATCATCGACGGCATCAAGACCAACGTCGAGCTGCAGATGAAAATCATGTCCGACGAACATTTCCAGCAGGGTGGCACCAACATCCACTATCTGGAGAAAAAACTCGGCCTGCACGACTAAACCAATCCTCTCGCCGCCATTCTGCCGTTGGCGGCATCTTCTATCCTGACAGTAAAAATCTGGAGGTCAGTTTGTCTGAACTTTCCTATGTGACAGGCGACTGTCACTCAGCCTGGTCAACGTATTTGACGCAGGTTAAACGCGTGTTGCCACTGCTTGGCGATCTCAGCCGCTGGGCTGATACGTTAACGCATCCGAAGCGGGCATTAATCGTTGATATCCCGCTGGAAATGGATGACGGCTCAGTGCGTCATTTTGAGGGTTATCGCGTGCAGCACAATTTGTCGCGTGGGCCGGGTAAGGGTGGTGTGCGTTTCCATCCTGATGTGACGTTGCAGGAAGTGATGGCGCTCTCTGCATGGATGACGGTGAAGTGCGCCGCACTGAATTTGCCGTTTGGCGGAGCAAAAGGCGGCGTGCGTGTCGACCCGGCAACTTTATCCCATAAAGAGCTGGAGCGTTTAACCCGGCGCTATACCAGCGAGATCGGCAATATGATTGGTCCCCAACAGGATATTCCCGCCCCTGATGTCGGCACCAACGCGCAGGTCATGGCGTGGATGATGGATACCTGGTCGATGAACGTTGGCGCCACCACCACCGGCGTAGTGACCGGCAAACCGGTGCATCTGGGCGGGTCACTGGGACGCGTCAAAGCCACCGGGCGCGGGGTTTTCGTCACCGGTTGCCGCGCTGCGACTAAGCTGGGCATTGATGTATCGGGTAGCCGCGTGGCGGTGCAGGGTTTTGGTAACGTTGGCAGCGTCAGCGCCGAACTGTTCCATGCGATTGGGGCAAAAGTGGTGGCGGTGCAGGATCACAAAGCCACCTTGTATTTGTCCAGCGGAGTGGATATCCCGGCGTTACAGACGTGGCAGCAGGCTCACGGCAGCATCGCGGGCTTCCCGGGGGCTGATACGATAGCGGATGAACATTTTTGGACGCAGCCTTACGACATTCTGGTGCCTGCTGCGCTGGAAGGGCAGATCACTGCTGAACGTGCCCACCAACTGCAGTGCCGCCTGATTATTGAGGGTGCAAATGGTCCGACGCTACCGGAAGCCGATGATATCTTGCAGCAACGCGGCATTGCTGTGGTGCCAGATGTGATTGCGAATGCGGGCGGCGTGACGGTGAGTTACTTCGAATGGGTACAGGATTTCTCCAGTTTCTTCTGGAGCGAAGAGGAGATCAATCAACGGCTGGACAGCATTATGCAGCACGCGATTGAAACGGTGTGGCATAAAGCGGATGCGCTGAACGTAACATTGAGAACAGCGGCTTACGCTGTGGCCTGTGAACGGATCTTGCTGGCAAGGAAGGATCGCGGGTTGTATCCGTAACGATAGTTTGTTAATTACTACCAAAAGCGAAATGGCGGCTTCAAAGCCGCCATTTTTTAATCGTGAAGGGTATTAGAACTGATAAACCAGGCCTGGTGCTACCTCGTAAGTCATAGTTAAAGCGTCAGTGCATAAGCTTCAAGTTGGTCGGCAACCTTGCCCCAGCCGCTATGAAATCCCATTTTTTCATGTTCGGCGCGCGCCTCAGGGTTGCGGTGTCTGGCAATAGCAACGTAACGCGTCGCGTGCGGATTGAGCGGTTCCAGTAGCAATATTGCGGTCATGAAAGGATGCTCAGCAGGTTTCCATCCTTCTGTATAGGTATCGGTAAAGACCAGTTTACGACCCGGTATCAGCTCCAGAAACACCCCTTCGTTGCGCATTTCACTGCCATCCACTTCAAATACCGTATTAAATCGACCGCCAGGGTGCAAATCGATATCGCAACTGATGACCTTATGAGGCTTCGGCACGAAAAAGTGCTTGAGATGTTCTGGTGTGGTCCAGCAGCGCCAAATCACATCGGCGGGCACTTGCAAGGTACGCTCAAGTTGTAAATCGGTATCGGCATCAAGAATCATCATTTTTTCCTGCTCGCTGAACATCCTTTCAACAGTGTAGATGCGAAGAAAAAATCAGGTTAGCTGAGCGGACGGATACCCTGACAGAACAAGCTCAGTGTATGCTGCACAATGCGCTCTGTATCAAACTCCGGCTCATTGGCGAAGCGCGTGAACGGCACGAGGATCAGGCTCAGGATGGAGGTCATCAACAAATCGGGATTTAACGCCTCATTTAATAACCCCTGCTGTTGCCAGCGCACAATCAAAGCCCTGACTTTGTCGCGTCCCGCATGACCATATCGTTCTTTAATGTGCTGACCTAAGCCGTGAGAACCGCTGGTGACTTCTTGCATCCACAGTGGGGCAAACCAATCGTTGTTCAGTACGATGTCAGCGATTTCACGAATAAATCCACTAAATGTAGTGACAGGGTCACTTTCTTCATTGTTGAAGTGAGCTTCAAGACGCTGACGTAGCGGTAAAAAGCGCTCCTCAACCACCACATCTAACAACGATTCGCGCGACTGAAAATAGTAGTTGAGCATCGCCGGACTCACGCCAGCTTTACGTGCAATCGCATTCAGCGAGGTTTCAGCGATGCCGCTTTCGGCATAAATCGCCAGTGTAATGTCCAACAGGTGCTCGCGCTGTTGTGCCGTGATGGCACCGCCCCGAGGACGTCCAGGACGGCGGGGTTTGGCAGCGGTTGTCTTATCATCAGCTGGGACTTTTTGTGCGGTCATCTTTACGCGCTCACTTGTTTCATGTCAGACTTCGATCAATATTAATTGTGTATTTAATTAATTTCAATTGGTGTCTGATATGAAACCTAAAACACTTGTGCCGCACTCAGGCAGTGGAGAAGAGCGTCTTCCTTCTGTCCGCTTGCTAATGGGCGCATTGATGCTGGTCATGCTGCTTTCCGCCCTTGACCAGACCATCGTCTCGACGGCACTGCCAACCATTGTGGGTGAATTGGGCGGGCTAGATCGGCTGTCGTGGATCGTCACGGCCTACATGTTGGCCTCGACGATTGTTGTCCCGCTTTACGGCAAGTTCGGCGATCTGTTTGGCCGTAAAACAGTGCTACAAATCTCGGTCATCTTGTTTCTCATCGGCTCGGCACTGTGTGGCCTGGCGCAAAATATGGAGCAACTGATCTTTACCCGCGCGCTGCAAGGTCTCGGCGGTGGCGGACTGATGGTGGTCAGTATGGCGGCCGTCGCGGATATCATTCCGCCAGCAGAACGCGGTAAATACCAGGGACTCTTTGGCGGGGTATTCGGTCTGGCGACCGTGGTGGGGCCATTACTGGGGGGCTTTATCGTCCAGCACGCCTCGTGGCGCTGGATTTTCTATATCAATTTACCGTTAGGGTTATTTGCGCTGCTGATTATTAATGCGGTGTTTAAAGCTGATAACAAACGTAAACCGCATGAGATTGATTATCCCGGTGCTGTTTGCCTGAGTCTTGCGCTAGTGGGTATCACCCTGTTTACTAGTGAAGGCGGTACGCTGCGGGCATGGAGCGATCCGCAGTTGTGGTGCATCCTGGCATTTGGTCTGGTCGGGGTGATTGGCTTTATCTACGAAGAACGTCGTGCATGGGAACCGATTATTCCGCTTGGGCTGTTCCGTAATCGGAGTTTTTCGCTCTCCAGTTTAATGGCTTTTATTGTTGGGATGTCGCTGTTTGGCAGCGTTACTTTCCTGCCGCTCTATTTGCAGGTGGTGAAGGGCTCAACCCCGACCGAAGCCGGACTGCAGTTGTTACCGCTGATGGGCGGACTGCTGGTGACATCGATTATCAGCGGACGCATTATCAGTCGTACGGGTCGGTATCGTCTTTTCCCGATTGGCGGAACCTTGCTGGCGACGGTTGGGATGGCACTCATGACGACGCTGACGCTGCAATCCTCGCTGTGGCAAATTTATCTCTACGCCTGCGTGCTCGGAATGGGCATGGGCATGGTAATGCAGGTGTTAGTCCTGGCCGTTCAGAACAGTGTAACGCCGGACCGTATTGGCGTCGCCACATCCTCTGTCACGTTGTTCCGTTCGGTTGGCGGTTCAATCGGGGTGGCGCTGTTTGGCGCGATGTTTAGCCACGTCTTGAAATCGGGTTTGACTGAATTGGTAGAAAAGGGCGATTTATTGCCCGCCACGCTGGACCCGAACGCAGTGCACCATTTGCCGTATGATGTGCAACAAGCGTATTTGCAGGTATTTAGCGCAGCGGTACATGCGGCATTCCAGATGGCGGCGGTGGTGATGGCGCTGGCCTTTATTCTGTCATTATTCCTGCCAGAGTCGCCGTTACGCAGTAAAGCCAAACAATAAAATGATGCCCGCTTGCCACCATCGGCAGACAGATGCTGATGGTGGGATGAAATAGCAGCAGAGTTGGGCGAATTAATAACCTCCGAAGCGAAAATTGGCGAAGGAATATATAATTTTTATCCCAAATACATGATGTTACCTTTGCGTAAACTTAAGTAAAAAAGAAGAGGATTAAAAGAATTCAGTGGCGAGCTATTTATTTTTGCAACTTTTTTGCGGTATAAATCTCTAACCACTGTCTCCCTCAGCGAAAACGTCATCCCATGATCAACTCTGCGGCCAGAAAATTTATCGCCTGTCTGTGTGTTATTACCCTGGCAGGTTGCTCTTCCAAAACTTCTCATGCACCTGCGGAAGAGAGTGTCGATGCTTCAACCGATGGTGGTAAGCAACCCGATTTGATTCCCGTGATTGCGGCATTACACGACCAGATGCACTCATGGGAAGGCACCAAATATCAGTGGGGCGGCACGCAATTAAACGGTGTGGATTGCTCCGGTTTTGTCTGGCGAACGTTAAAAGATCGTTTCAATATTCCAATGGATCGTGTCACAACGCGCGAATTAATTGCCATGGGTCAGCCGGTTGATAAGGCGCACCTGCAACCCGGTGATTTAGTGTTCTTTCGTATCAAACACGAATTACACGTTGGCTTTTATGACACCGACCATCAATTCCTCCACGCTTCGGTTAGCCAGGGCGTGATGCGCTCTTCACTGAATAATCCGTATTGGAAATCGGTATATCTGGAGGCGCGACGTCTGCCACGTGAACAGAATTCGCAGATCAGCTTTAATTATAAAAATAAAGCGTGATGCAAAAAGAATCCCCGGCCTGGCGCCGGGGATTTTTTTATCAGAATTGATATGACACGCTAACCGAGAAGTTGCGCGGCTCACCGTAAACATAGTTGTTCATGTAGGTGTAGTACTCACGGTCGAATAAGTTATCGACGTTAGCTTGCACCGCAACCTGTTTGGTGACCTGATAACGGGCAAACAGGTTTGCCAGTGGATAGCTTCCCTGATACACGCGCTGGGTGCTGCCATCTGGCGCGCTCACATCTTCAAATACGCGGTTCTGCCAGTTAATACCTCCGCCGATAGTCAGATCGGGCAGCATTGGAACCTGATAACGGGTGAACAGCTTAAACTGGGTTTGCGGTTGGTCTGAGCTATAGCGGCCTTCCGAATCGCGCGCCACATAGCGTGTTGCACCGAAGGTTAATTGCAGGTTGTCGGTGACTGCACCGTTCAGTTCAAACTCTGCCCCCTTACTGCGCGCGCCTTTGGTGGCGGTGTAAGCTTGTTCACTGCTGTTATTAACGTAAACGCCGTTCTCTTCTGTCCCAACGTTTTCCTGCTGAATACGGAACACGGCGAAAGTGGCGGTCAAACGCCCGTCATACCAGGCCGATTTCAAACCGGTTTCGTAGCTTTTCCCGGTCACCGGGGAGAGATAGTGGCCTGTGCTATCGCGGTAAGTTTGTGGCTGGAAAATCGAGGTATAACTCGCATACGCTGACCAGGTATCGTTAATGTCATACACCAGGCCTGCATATGGCGTGGTGTTGTTTTTGGTCACGTTGCCGCTACTGCCGTTCGTGCTCCACTCGGTATAACGCGCACCAATGATCAACGACAGGGGATCGGCGAGTGAGAAGCGTGCGGCCGTATAGGCAGATTTTTGGCGGATGACGTCGTTAGCGTTCAGATACCAACCTTGCCACTCCGGCTCGGCAATGTTGCCGGTCCAGTTGTTATTGAAAGGACCCATAGCCGCTGAGGTAATGTCATACTCATCGAGGTCGGTAACGCCATCCTGACTATAGGTCTGGTTGTGTTGGCGGCTGTAGCTCAGACCTGCCATCAATTGGTGCTGGCGGCCTAACAGCTCAAAGGGTCCACTGGCGAAGGCATCAACCGATGTTTGTTCACGTTTACCGCGATCGAGACTTCCCCAGCCGGTCACACCTTCTCCAGTGGTCTCATCAGGGAATGCACTGTACAAACTCATCAGCTTGTCACTGAAGGTATTCTTCGCATGGGTACCATTCACATGGACACTCCAGCCATTATCGAAGTTATGCACAAGGTCGGCGTATATCTTTTGCACTTCGGTGTGATAATAGGTCCAGTCTGCGGCAGAATTCAGGCTGCGGTTGTAATGCGTGAGTGAACCGTTGCTGTAGAAAATCGGTAAACCACCCCAGGTTGGGTCGCGGGTATCTGCTTTTTCATAGTCATAGCCGAGAGAAAGGGTCGTGTTGTCGGTTAAATCCGCATCGACTACGCCGTAGAGGAATTTCTTGTTTTTATGGTAGCGGTCTAGCCAGCTGTCTTGATCCTGATAACCCGTTACGACGCGTCCGCGCAAGGAACCATCACTGTTGAGTGGTCCTGCGATGTCTGCAACATAACGCTGCTTATCCCAACTGCCATAGCTCGCGCTGACTGAGCCCGTGAAATCTTTGCTGTCGGCATGTTTTCGCACCATGTTCACTGAAGCAGAAGGGCTGCCAGCGCCGGTCATTAAGCCGGTTGCACCGCGAACCACTTCAATACGGTCATAGATAGCGGTATCAGATGCAGCATCACCGTAGTTCCAACTGTCGCCCACTGAAGTGGGTATTCCATCATAAGTGAAATTGGTGATTTTAAACCCGCGTGAATAGTATTCAGAACGTTCAGAGTCCACCAAATTACTGGTGATACCGGTGGTGTTATTCAGCACATCAGTGACAGTTTGCAACTGCTGATCCTGCATACGCTGCTGCGTCACCACACTGACCGATTGCGGCACATCACGCGGCGTGAGTAGTAGCTTGGTGCCCGCTCGCGTGGTCTTGACCGCATAGTCCTGCTTCTCAGTGTCATCACTACTGTCACTGGTGGTCGCATTGACCACCAGATCCTGCTGAGTGGTATCGGCAGCCAGCGCCAATGAGGGGTTGAGAAGGGCGTGTACTGCCATAGCCAACAATGAAACGCTGAACGTTTTGCGGATACCTGATTCCCTGCCGATCGAAGACATAATCGTTTCCGTGGTAAATGATGGTGATAAGAAGCCATTACGCTTCGGTTGTTATGCTGGTGGTTGCGTCGTGCTACCCAAAAGGGCAGAACAAACGAATGCACTATCTAATTACGAACGCCAATGATAATCATTTGCTTTATAGAATCTCGCAAGGATTCAATCTGAAGTGTAATAATATGTAAATTCGAGGAAATTCAGTTCACCAGGCGGATTTATAACCCGTTAGTTGCGGACGTTTTCACATTTATCAGGCGAGATTTTACGCGTTTTAGCCCTACGCATCGCCAGATTTGGCTGAACGGTCATTTCATTACGTGGATGGATTAAGCACATAAATCTACGCGAATATTTGATTACTTTTCGTTAATGCGTATGATTCTCATTCTTCTTATATTTTCCGCCCGCTACGATGTGGTCGGAGCCGTTCATCCATTGATGGAGTTCAGCATGAAATCGTTGTTTAGCCCGCGTAAAGCCACTGTTGCTATGGCGATCGCCGCAGCATTTAGCCTGACGGCTTGCCAGGCACCTGCCAAAAAAGCCGAGGCGCCAGCCGCTGAAACTGTAAAACCGGTTGATACCGCAGTGTTGAAACGCGACCTGGGCGATGGTCTGTACGAAATGGCCTACTCTCCAGCATCGAAAGCACTGTTTGTTGCCAGCGCACAGGCATTCAAAGATGTAAACGGCGGTATGATCTATCGTCTCGATCCTGCGACGCTTGAGACCAAGGGTGAGACTCACACCGATCTGAAAAACTTTGGTACAGCCATCGATGAGCAGGGCAGCGTGTTCTACACCACTAACTCACTGGATGGCGCCATCTCCAAAGTGGACGCGCAAAGCGGTAAAGTGCTGCAGCGTTTAGTGTTCCCGGGCAAAATCAGCAAAGAAGGCTACCCAGCGGGCGCGCGTGAAGTGCTGTGGCATGGCAATGAGTTGTATGTCGGTCGAGTGGCCGATCCAGGTTATATCTCCGTGGTCGATACTAAGACCTTCAAGCTGAAAACCGAGATTAAAAATGCGGGCAAATGGGTAACGGGCATTATTTACTCTCCGGTTACTGAACGTATTTATGCGGCCAACGGCTCTGGCGAGATCCTGGTGATTAATCCGCGCACCCACAAAATCGAGAAGCGCTGGACAGCCGGTGATGGTAAAGAGTATCTGTTCCTGAACATGGCAGAAGATCCCTCCACTGGCCGCCTGTTTGTGACTGACGATTCTAAAGGCAAAGCCACGTTGGTCTTTGACGAGCGCACCGGAAAAGTGATCAAGCGTATCGAAGGTGATTCTCTGGGCATTAAATTCGATGCGAAGCGCAATGAGATCTTCATCAGCCAGCGCGAATCGAAGAAAGTACTGCAGTTGGATGCCACCACTTACGCAGTGAAGAACAGTTGGTCATTCGAACAGAATCCCAACAGCCTGCTGATTGGACCGGATAACAATACCCTGTATGTAACCTTGAAGGCTGAGTTCAATAAAGACTCTTCAACTAAAGGTACCGATGGTATTGCGCGTATTGCACTGAAATAAGATTGCGCTATGAAAAGATGCCCTCGAAAGAGGGCATTTTGCTTTTGGAAGAACGAAAAATTAACGGTTAATTTGCCCGGTCAGCCAGAATTTTTTATAGCGTGCAGGTGGAATGCCGACAAGATTATGAAAGATGCGATGGAAGTTATTGACGTTATCGTAACCCACGGCGTTAGCCACCTCAGTGACACCCAGATTGGTGCTCAATAGCAAATTTTGCGCCTCGCCAATTCGGCGGCGCGTCTGATATTGTTTGGGTGAATAACCTGAATAATCTTTAAATACGTGCGCCAGGTAAAATTGATTCATATTCAAGGCTGCGGTGATCGAACTCAGTGCGATATCTTCTTTATAGTGATTATCAATGTAATCTTTGATGCGTTGTCCCAGTAAGGTGTTATTACTCTCCTGCTCTTGTTTGTTTTCAATCCAGATATTGCGGCACAGCAATAACAACACACTCAGTAAGTTATCGCCGATTTCGGCACTGTAGAGACGTTTACTGTTAACGTGCGCCCACATCTGATCAAACAACTGGCAAATTTCATCATAAAACTCACTGCTGGGCATCACGGCAGGTTGGGCGCGCGTGGTGAGAACATTGAGAGGCAAGCCATCAATCTTAAGTTGTTCGACGCCACAGCTGAAGATCAATAAATCGTCTGACGCATCAGGGCTTTCGTCATGGAGAACGTTCGCGTTAAACAACATGATATCGCCTTGCTTGACGCTATAGCCACGGCCATCAATGTTATAGCTGCCACTGCCTGAGCGTATGAACATCACTTCAAAGCGGTCATCATGCTTGTGCATGACGCGAGGAATGGCCTCTTCCTTACCTTCTGCTTTGCACATAAACGCCAGGCGCGGACGCAAACTGTTGTCGAAACCGCGGGCGGAGGGATGTTCATTTATGCAAAAGGTAATCATGGTAGCTCCTGTTGGTATAGCGCTATTCTTGCATTAGTTTTCAGCCTCGTAATCATCAATTTTGCTTTTTACTGATATTTAATCCATTGAAAGGTAAGGAGTTGATGATTTTAGGAGAGTGCCAAGTGTTGATTTTTGTTTTTTAAACCTTGGCTAAAATTTAAGTTTGATCGCCGTCACACTTTTATTTTGATCAAAATATACCCACGCATTAAATACCAGGAAAGTATGATGTTGTGTTGAGGGGCATGAACTTGCAATCAATAGGGATAAGTTGGCGACTAAAATTAAAATATCATCAAAATTGCGGTGCTCGAACAGGTGGAAATACATAATTGCCGAAACCACAGTCGATAAGTGCCATTGAATGCGTGCCATAGTCGCTAAAAAATATTTTAACAAATATGTGAAAGAATGGCTTTTTAATCTGTCTTCATTCTTGCTATGTCAACGCACAATGTTTGCAGTGTGACTTTAATCACTGCTTTTTGTGCTTTTCGTGAGAAATATATGATCTTTCGCACGCTGTTAAATCGTGTAGGCGAGAGCAACTGGTGTTTGAAATTCACTTTGATATAACGTTGTCGTAACGAGAAGGGGACTGACAGCGCGTTCAGCGTTGCCAGAAAATAACAATAATGATGTTGTGCATTAAATAAATGTTCTGATTCAGGCTGCGTAAAATTCCTCAGCGACGACTGACCAAAAAATACGGCTTGCAACGGTTTTACCTTACAACCAGATGGAACAGCTATGTATAATAAAACGAACCTGCAAAATCCTCAGCGCATGCGGTTAATCACCATTGTTTCGACGATTGGTGGTTTATGCTTTGGTTACGATACCGGTGTTATTTCCGGTGCGCTGATCTTCATGAAGTATGACCTGAATCTGACACCTGCGCAGGAAGGTTTTATTACCTCATTCCTGCTATTCGGTGCGGCACTGGGATCGTTATTTGGCGGATATTTATCGGATAAACAGGGGCGGCGTAAAAACCTGCTATGGGTTGCAGCTATCTTTATGTTTGGCGCTTTAGGCACTGCATTTGCCTGGGATGTGCCCTCAATGATTGTGGCCCGCTTTATTCTGGGCTTAGCGGTGGGCTGTGCCTCCGTTACTGTACCTATTTATATTTCCGAATTAGCGCGGGCAGATCAGCGTGAACGATTGGTGACGGTGAACGAATTAATGATCGTGACCGGGCAATTCCTGGCGTATTCCGTTAACGCTGCGATTGTAAACCTGTATCCAGAAATGCAGCACAACTGGCGCATTATGCTGGCTATTCCAGCACTGCCGGGCGCGCTATTGTGGTTCGGGATGTTAATGATGCCTGAATCGCCACGCTTCTTTATTCGCCGTGGCGAAACGGATAAAGCCGTGAAGGTGCTGAAAACATTGCGCCTTCCGGAGGAAGTAGATCGCGAAGTGAAAGAGATTCAGCAGATCGTTAAGGCTGATCAGGTGAAGTTTAATCTGTTCGCCGAGCTAAAAAATCGCTGGGTGATTCAACTGGTTCTGATTGGTTTAATGATTGTGCTGGCCACTCGAGTGACTGGGGTCAACACCATCATGTATTACGCGCCAACCGTCCTGAAAGCGACAGGGCTCGGTGATGCGGCAGCGGTTACCGGCGCGGTGGCAAACGGCATTATCTCCGTATTGGCGACACTGCTGGGCATGGCGTTGATTGGCAAGCATTCGCGCCGAAAAATGTTCTTCACCGGTCAGGCTGGAGTCACCGTTAGCCTGGTATTGATTGGCCTGGCATTTAAATTCTTCTTCCACACTGAAACCGTCAACGGAGTGGATACGCTGCATGCCAATTTCGCCAACGCACCCTATGTCATTCTTGGCTTGATGTTGGTATTCCTGGTGTTTATGCAGGGTTGGATTGCGCCGGTATTCTGGCTGATGTTAGCGGAAATCTATCCATTAAGAATGCGTGGTGTCGGCATGGGCTTTGCGGTATTTGGCCTGTGGATCTTCGACTTTATGATCCAATCCATCTTCCCTTATTTGCTTAGCCATTACGGTGGCGGCATGACCTTCGGTTTCTTTGGTGCGACCAACGTCATCATGCTTATTCTGCTGGTGAAATATTTACCAGAAACGCGTGGCCAGACGTTAGAACAGATTGAAAAGAAATTTCGTTTTTAACCTGAGGATTAATAAATGACAGTCAAAATCGGCTTAATTGGTCTGGGCATGATCGGCCGGGACCATCTGAAACGCTTCCACCATGTTATTTCCGGCGCGCAAGTCACTGCTGTTTGCGATATTAACCACACTACAGCCGATGCCGTGGCCAACGAATTTGGTGCCACCGCGTTTTATGATGCAGAAGAGATGATCAATTCCGAATTGGTCGATGCAGTATTTATCTGCTCTATTGGTCCGGTACACAAAGCACAAATTTTGGCGGCCTTTAACGCGGGCAAGCCCGTATTCTGCGAAAAACCGCTGACACCCACGGCTGATGAATCGAAAGAAATTATTGATGCAGAGGTCAAAGCGGGTAAGCGCCTTTTGCAATTGGGCTTTATGCGTCGTTTTGACCCGGGTTATCAGGCGCTGAAGCAGTCAATTGAGGGGGGAGCGTTGGGCGACATCATGTTGATTCACTGCGCTCACCGCAATCCGTCTGTGCCAGAGAGCTACACGCTCGAGATGGCGGTGAACGACTCCGCCACTCACGAAATCGACATCATTCGCTATTTGTTGAACGAAAACATCACGTCTGTGCGTGTAGACAAGCCGCGTAAGAAAACCAGCCGCGCATTGCCGCACTTGCAGGATCCGCTGATTGTGATCTTCGAAACCGAATCCGGTGTTCGTATTGACGATGAACTGTTTGTGAACTGCCACTACGGTTACGACATCCGCTGCGAGGTGATCGGCGAAAATGCTATTGCCGCCTTGACGGAGCAACAGTTCATCAGCACCCGTTCACTGAACGGCAATGCACAGCACATTGCGCAATCTTGCATGGAACGTTTTGCAACGGCTTACGATCGCGAAGTTCAGCATTTTGTTGACAGCGTGCGTGATGGTCGCGAAATGAGCGGCCCTTCCTCCTGGGATGGCTACGTCGTCGCGCTGGTCTGTGATGCCGGTCTGGCATCGCTGAAAGATGGCGAAAAACATGGCGTGGTGATTCCAGAGCAGCCCGCGCTTTATCGCTAATAACCTAACTTCTCGCGAAAAGTGAGGAATGACGATGTTGAAACTGACGGAAGATGCGCTGCATTTGCAATGTCGGGCAGCGAATAAAACCCAAGCCATTGAGATTGCGGCAAAGGCGTTAGAGCAATCCGGTTATGTAAAATCGGGTTTTATCAATGGCATGTTAGCGCGTGAAAAAAGCGTTTCTACCTATATTGGAGCGGGTATTGCTTTCCCTCATTGTGCGAAAGAGAACCTCGACCAGGTGATTAAAACCGGATATCAGGTTTTCCAATTTCCAAATGGTGTGAGTTGGGGGGCTGGAAAAGTGGTGTTTGTCGTCGTTGCTGTAGCGGCAACCGAAAATGAACATATTCCACTGTTGGCTGATATTGCCAATTTGCTCGGCGATGAAGTGAAAACGACGTTATTAGCCAATGCAAAAACCAAACAAGAATTTATCGAACAATTTGAGAAAGCGTGATTTACGCACCAGATGAAGGATTAAACCATGAAGCTTGCATTATGTACTGACGTTCTGGCGGATTTACCTTTCGCGGCGATGCTGGATAAAGTTAAAAGCTACGGTATTGAGGGCGTAGAAATGACGGCGGGTGGATGGTCACCCTGCCCGCACGTGAAAACAGAGGAACTGCTGGCATCGCCAGAGAAACTGGAGAAGTTCAAGCAAGAGCTGGCTGAACGTGACATGCGGATTGTGGCGCTAAACTGCTCGGGGAACCCGTTGGCGCCGGGTGAATTGGGTGAGACACACACGAAAAGCAGCTATCGCGCGGTTGAGCTGGCAGGCAAGTTGGGCGTGAAAAAGATCGTGATGATGAGTGGCCTGCCAGGTGGGGGGCCAGAAGATCGCGTGCCAAACTGGATTACCTCTACCATCTCATGGCCAGATTATATGCCGGGTGTGATTGATTATCAGTGGAATGAGGTGGCGATTCCATGGTGGAAGAAATTTGTCCAGCACGCCAAACAGCATGGCGTAGAACAAATCGCGATTGAAGAGTTCCCATGCCAATTGGTGTACAACCCTTCGACATTGTTGCGCCTGCGTCACGAGGTGGATGACATGATCGGCATGAACCTCGATCCTTCGCACCTGATTGCGATGGGCGCGGACCCGATTGCTGCTGCACGTAAGCTGGAAGGGGCGGTGTTCCACGTCCATGGCAAGGACGCGCGCATTGAGCGGGGGTTGGCCGACGTTGACGGCTTGATGGAGTATCAACCGGTGACTAATACGAAAACCCGTACCTGGAACTACGTGGCTGTCGGTTGCGGTCAGGATCTGAAGTGGTGGAAAGAGTTCTTCTCTGTGTTGCGCATGACCGGTTACAACGGCGACGTGTCGCTGGAGATGGAAGATCTGACCATGAGCGTAGAAGCGGGTTTGCAGACTTCCATTGATGCGCTGAATGCAACGTTGAGTAAGTAAGATTCTGCTGTTTTGCATGCCGCTATCTCTTTGGGATGGCGGCTTTTTTAATGGTCATGATAAATCCTCACCGCTCCCATCTCGCATCCCCCATCTGTAATGCGACTTACATCACTCAAAGTGATTATGCATTAGCTTTAAATGCCCAACTTCACTCATTTTTGATTTTAAAACATCACTACGTATGGCTTTTGTTTAAGAACCATTTATTATATTAAAAATCCGTGTCGTTATAACGCATCTGATTAACATTGCGTTATGTGATTGTTAACTCGCGGTGCTGTTACGTCATTCAAATAATTAGATTTCTTACCTTCGCTTTGCGATGGGTTTTGAGCCGTGTCACTAACCAGGGATACACCATGAGTAAGTTGCAAGACCTGCCGCCTGGCGAGGTCCAGTTGTCACGTCGGAGAGTATTACTGTCCGGCGCTGTGATCGTGGCAGGCGGCCTGATCACCTCGGCGCTTCCGCGTTTAGCGTTTGCAGACTCGTCGAAAAATTTCATTCCTTTCATGCAGATATCTCGTCTTCTGGTCAATCACAAACTGGATGATGCGGTCGGGCAGCGTATGTTGGCGCTGTTGGAACCCGATCAGCCGGATCTAATGACAAATCTCAATCATCTGCTGGCGATTGCCAAAGCCAATAAGGCGCAGATCGTTGAAGACTTCTTCCCGGCGATTCCGGAAGGTGCTTTGCAGCAACTGGCGCACAAGATCATCTTTGGCTGGTACACCGGCTGCCTCGAACCGAAACGTTCGGCAAAAGCGTTCGCTTATGAACAGGCGCTGACCTGGCACACCACGATGGACACCATCACGATTCCGTCTTACGGCATCAGTGGGCCAAATAACTGGCAGCGCACCAACACACCGGTTCTCCCCGTACCGCAATTCTGACCAATAAAAGAAGATTAAATATGGCAGCTCCTTCTCAGTCACCCGTGGTGATCGTTGGCACCGGCGTGGTCGGTGTGGTGATCGCTGAGCAACTGCTTGATGCCGGCATTCCGGTATTGATGCTGGAAGCCGGCCCGCGCGTTTCGCGTGCCGAAATTGTTGAAAATTATCGCAATCTACCCCTGGCGGCCAAAGGTAATCCGATTGAGTGCTACCCGTCACGCGATTGGGCTCCGCATCCGGAACCGGCAGGGGCGGGCAAAGGGTATCTGCAATTAAGCGGCGAAGACTCTTATGCACAAAGCTATGTGCGCTATGCGGGTGGATCAACCTGGCACTGGGCGGGCACATGTTGGCGCTTAACGCCTGCGGATATGCAATTGCATTCTCGCTACGGCGTTGGCCGTGACTGGGCGTTTGATTATGAGACGCTGGAACCTTATTACGCCCGTGCTGAATATAAACTCGGCATTTGTGGACCGGACGATCCGGCACTGCAATGGCCTCCGCTGCGTTCGAAACCTTATCCGATGCCCGCGCTGCCGTTTGGACCGGGTGAAGCACGCTTTACCGAAGTGGTGCGCGAGAAGCTGGGGTTGCACAACATCCCTACCGCGCAGGCCCGTAACAGCGGCATGTCCTATGACGACCGCCCAGCATGCTGCGCCAATAACAACTGTGTGCCGGTTTGTCCGGTTGGTGCGAAGTATGATGGTGCGACTGCACTTTCCCGCCTCGAAGCCAAAGGTGCCACCATTCTTGATAACGCCGTGGTGTGGCGTATTGAAACCAATGCCGGCAATAAAATCGAAGCGGTGCATTACTACGATCAGCACAAGCAAACCCATCGTGTCAGCGGCAAGCTGTTCATCATTGCGTGTAACGGGCTGGAAACACCCAAGCTGCTATTAATGTCTGCTGATTCACGCAACCCGAACGGTATTGCCAATAGCTCCGATCAAGTCGGCCGCAATATGATGGATCATCCACAAATCACCATGACCGTGACGCTGGATGAACCTTATTGGGCGGGCGTAGGACCGGTGGTGAACAGCGGCATTATGGAAACCTCGCAAGGCGATTTCCGTTCTGAGCATGCTGGTGCTTACTTCCGCTTCAACAACTTTGCGCGCAACCGTTTCGTCACCTTTGGCGCACTGGAGAAAGGGCTGGTGGGTAAAGCACTGGATGAAGAGATCCGCCGCATGACTGCCTGTACCGCCGATATCGTGCTGGCGCATGAGATCCTGCCTGATGCCAATAACCGCCTGACGTTGAGTGATAAAAAGGATTGGCTCGGTCTGCCGAAACCGGCCATTCACTACGATGTGGGCGACTATGTTCGTCGTTCGTACCAGAACTACTCCAAACCAATCGCTGACAAGATTGCCGAAGCGATGGGCGCGATCGATAAGAAGTTCTCGAAACAATACAACCAGAGCAAGCACATCATGGGTGGCACCATCATGGGTAACGACCCGGCTAATTCGGTAGTGGATAACGAGTGTCGCGCTCACGATCACCGCAATCTGTTCCTGCCGGGCGGCGGGGCGATGGCCAGTACCGCCTGCGGTAACAGCACCTTGACGATGGTGGCGCTCGCCTTTAAAGCCGCTGATGCCATCGTCAAACAGGCACAGGAGGCGTAATCATGTTAAAGCTAAAACAGATCGCGCTGCTTCTCGCCCTGGCAAGTGGGCCGCTCATGCCGCTGATGAAGCCTTGGTCAAAAAAGGCGAATATTTGGCGGTAGCCTCAGATTGTACCGCCTGTCATACCGCAGAACATGGACAGCCTTTTGCGGGTGGGAAAGTGATCGAATCACCGGTCGGTGAAATCATCGCCACTAACATCACGCCGTCTGAAATTGCGGGCATTGGCCAGTACAGCGAGCAGCAATTTGCTGATGCAGTACGCAAAGGTGTGCGTGCTGATGGCGCCAATCTCTACCCGGCGATGCCTTATACCGCCTACGCCACCTTGACGGATGATGATATCCACGCGCTCTACGCCTACTTCATGTCTGGTGTTCAGCCGGTGGATAAGACCACCGCAGAGACGCATCTGCCATTCCCGCTTAATCTGCGCTTCTCAATGATGTTTTGGAACGCGCTGTTCTTAAAAGCACCGGGCTACACGCCGGATGCCTCTCAGTCGGCGAGCTGGAATCGCGGTCGTTATCTGGTTGATGGTGCAGCACACTGCAGTACCTGCCACACGCCGCGTGGTTTCCTGATGCAAGAGAAAGAGGGAGAGGCCTTTACCGGTGCGCAGGTGGGACCCTGGTTTGCTCCAAACATTACCGCTAACGCAGTGAGCGGTATTGGTCAGTGGTCGCATCAGGATCTGATGACCTACTTAAAAACGGGGCGTCTTGCGGATAAAGCCCAGGCCGCAGGTAGCATGGCTGAAGCGATTACCCATAGCTTCCAGCATTTATCCGACGCAGATTTAGCGGCGATAGCCGAATATATGAGTAGCGTGACAGATAAAAACGCACCTGCTAGCGGTGCATCACGTTTCGAACAGGGCAAGGCCGCACAAAATTTAGTGGCGTTCCGTGGAGATGCGTTTACCGCACCCACCAGCGATGAGGGTGCGCGTTTGTTCTCTGGAAACTGCGCGTCTTGTCATGGCAGCAGCGGTGAAGGAACAAAAGACGCCTATTATCCAAGCCTATTCCATAATAGTGCTACAGCGGAGCGCAATCCTTCGAACCTTATCGCCACCATTCTCTACGGTGTGCAGCGTCCTACCGCAAAAGGTGATGTCTTTATGCCACCCTTCGGATCCCAGCCGAATGCGCTTAATCACCTTGATGACCAACAGGTTGCCACACTATCGAACTGGATATTGCACCATTACGGTAACGTGGAAGTGACAGTTTCACCTGAGCAAGTGGCTGAGATCCGCCGTGGCGGCCCTTCATCGCCGCTGGTGATGCTGGCGCAGGTTGGTGTTGGCCTCGGTGCTGTTGTGTTTGTTGTGCTGCTGGCGTGGTGGTTGCTGCGCCGCAGAAATAAAAAATAGCTTTAATTTCGACTCTGTCGCCCACGAGCTCGCGGGCGACGCTTTTACTGGAAGACATTATGACGCACTACTCACGCCGCCGCGTGTTGAAGATGGTCGGCCTGGTGACGATTGCCAGCGCCGCAGGCCAGCTTTTACCGTTGCCGCGACTGAATGCCGCGCAATCACTGATTAATGTGACTGGGCTGGACGATTTCATGCAGGTCTCACAGTTGCTGACGCAACAAGAAAACCTCAATGCCACGGTGGGGCGTGCGCTGTTGCTCGCTCATACCCAAACGCAAAAAGGTTTTCTTCAGGCGCTCACGCAGTTGAAAACGCTGTTACAGAATCAGCCAGAGCTGTTGCAACAGGATCATCTGACATTTGCCGCTGATGCAGACAGCGAAAAGCTGGCAAAGGCGATCCTCGGGGGTTGGTATAACGGTGTGGTCGGCAAAGGCAATAACGCACTTTACGTCACTTACGTGAATACACTCGCCAATCTGCTGGTGGATGACAAATTAGTGCCGCCGGGCTTTTCTTACGGCGAGTGTGGTAGCTGGGCACAACAGCCCTGATTCAGAGAGTAATGTCGGTTATGAAAAATAATAATTCCGCTGATGTGGTCGTGATTGGCGCGGGCGTCAATGGCTCGCTGCTGGCGACACGTCTGGCAAAAGCCGGTAAATCGGTGCTGTTACTGGAATCGGGTCCGAAAGTTGGACGCGATCAACTCGTTGAGCGTTTCCGCGCGTCGGCGTTTAAATCTGACTTTATGTCACCGTATCCCTTCTCGCCAAAGGCACCTCATCCGCGCTATACGCCGGAGCCCAATGATTATCTGCATCAGGCGGGGCCACATCCCTTTGCTGCGCAATATATCCGTATGTTTGGTGGCACCAGCTGGCACTGGGCGGCACAATTGTGGCGTTTTGTTCCCAACGACTTCCGTCAGCACAGCCAGTATGGTGTAGGTAAAGATTGGCCGATAGGTTATGAGGACCTGGAAGATTACTACTATCAGGCTGAAGTGATTGCGGGGGTAGGCGGCTCACCCGACAATGGCTCACCGCGCAGCAAACCCTATCCGATGGAACGCGTACCAGCCTCCTGGCTGCAACAGCGTGTGACGGCCCGCCTTGCGCCAGACTTTACCGTTCTGGATGACAGCACCGGTCGTAATAGCCATAGCTATGACGGGCGTCCGGCATGCTGCGGCAATAACAACTGTATGCCGCTTTGCCCGATTGATGCGCAATACCATGGCGGTATTGCGGCACAGCAGGCAGAGAACAGTGGCGTGAAAGTGATTACTGAAGCGGTGGTGTATCTACTCGAGCACGATGCTAAAGGCAATATCGTGGCGGCGAATTATTATGACTGGAACAAAGTCAGCCACCGCGTGACGGCAGAAACCTTTGTGCTGGCCGCTAACGCCATTGAAACACCGAAATTGCTGTTAATGTCGGTCAGTGACAAGTTCCCTAACGGCATTGCGAATGCGCATGACAATGTGGGTCGTAACCTGTGCGATCACCCCGCGATTGGCGTCACCTTTGATGTCGATGAAGAGATCTGGCCAGGCCGTGGTCCTGTTAGCCCGTGCTCAATCGGTCAATTCCGTGACGGCGAATTCCGTAGTGAACATGCCCCGTTCCGCATCGATATTTCTAACGCGTCTCAAGTCGCTGCTGTTACGAAAGAAGTGCTGGCTGAAGGTTTATTCGGCAAGAAGTTGGAAGAAGAGATTCGCTTCCGTGCTGCCCGACGACTCAGCATCAAGAATGCGCTGGAACAGTTACCCGATCCGAACAACCGTGTGACTTTAAGCAGCAACAAAGATGAGCTGGGCTTGCCAACACCTTCGTTGTATTGGGACGTGAGCGATTACGTCACGAAAGGCACCGAAAAAACGCGTGAATGCTATGACGCGATTGCGGCCAAGCTCGGCGCAACCAACATCAAGCACAGCAAAACCGGCAAGTTCTCTAATCGTCAGCACATCACCGGCACGCTCTCTATGGGCCTCGACCCGGCGACCAGTGTGACTGACGCATGGGGGCGCGCACATGATCATCAGAACCTGTTTATGGTTGGCACCGGTGTGATGCCAACAGTGGGCACCTGTAACGTCACGCTCACGGCAATGGCGCTGGCTCTTCGTACCGCCGACAAAATCCTGCAGGAGACGCAACATGGCTAAGCACTGGAAAGCCCTGCTTGCAGCAGGCACGTTGGCGTTGGCTGTTTCACAAGCGCATGCAGCGGATGAGCAACTGATTAAGCGCGGAGAGTATCTGGCGATTGCCGGTGACTGCGGCGCGTGTCACACCGAAGAGGGTAAAGCGCCTTTCAGTGGCGGCCACGCGATTGCCAGCCCGCTGGGCACGATCTTCAGTACCAATATCACCCCCTCTAAAACGGCGGGGATTGGCCAATACAGCGAGCAGCAGTTTGCCGATGCGTTGCGTAAAGGGGTTCGCGGTGATGGCAGCCAGCTTTATCCGGCGATGCCGTATACCGCTTACGCGAAGCTCACCGATGAAGATGTCGCTGCATTGTATGCCTACTTTATGCAGGGTGTGCAGCCGGTAGATATTCAGCCAGAGAAAACGGCATTGCCGTTCCCCTTCAATCTGCGTTTCAGCATGGCAGCCTGGAATCTGTTGTTTATGGACAGCAAGACCTTCCAGCCAGATGAGAAGCAGTCACAAGAGTGGAATCGCGGTGCCTATTTGGTTCAGGGGTTAACCCACTGCAGCACGTGCCATACACCACGTAATTTCCTGATGGCGGAACAGCAGGACAAAAACTTGCAGGGCGCGTCACTCGGTACCTGGTTTGCACCTGATATCACGGCGGCAACCTTGCAGGGCAAACCGCATTGGACACGTGAAATGTTGGCGCAGTATCTTGCCACTGGCCACGCCAGCAACGGCGCAACCGCGGGCGGTCCGATGCTGGAAGCGATCGATAAGAGCTTCTCGCGTATGACGCCAGAAGACCGCCAGGCTATTGCGACTTATTTGTTACCTCAGGATAGCGCCACTGCTGAACCTGCGCAGGCCAATCGCTGGACGCCGGTAAGAGGTGACGATACGCCGCAGGCGGTGTTAAGCGAAGGCGCACAGATTTATCGCAATAACTGTGCATCTTGCCATAACCTGACAGGCGAGGGGCTCAATGGACTGCCGGCACTGCAAAATCATCCGGTGTTGAATAAGCCCAATGCAGACAATGTGGCGATGGCAGTCCTGCAAGGTGTTTGGCCTGAAAAGGGGCAAGGGATGATTGGCTTTGCCGATCAACTCAACGACCACCAAATCGCTACGCTGACTAACTATGTGATGCAAGATATCGGGCACAGCAAAGTACAGATCAGCGAGGAGCGGGTGAAATCGCTACGTGCTGGTGGTGATGCTTCGCCGCTGATGCTGGTGTCGCGCATCGGCATGGTCGCTCTCGGGCTCATCGTGGTGCTGGGGCTATTCTGGCTAGGTTTTAGAAGAAAGAACAAACGCTAACGGCTTTGTCCTATGACAAATAGTCAGCTGTTGTTAAGATGCGTTTTTACGTTATCTAACAGGAGCTGGCTATGTTTTCAGGTCTTAGTGCCTTCCCGCTGACCCCGGTCAATGCGACTGGCATCGATGAAAAATCCTTTCTCTCGCTTCTCGCGCGTCTAACAACGGCAAAAGTCGATTCACTGGGCGTGCTGGGTTCAACCGGTAGCTACGCCTATTTCACCCGCGAGCAGCGCAAGCGCGTGGCGACGTTGGCCGTACAGCATGCGGATGGCATTCCGGTGATGGTTAGCATTGGCGCAACCAGCACGGATGAGGTGTTGCGACTGGCGGAAGATGCGCAGCATGCAGGCGTAAGCGCTTTGTTATTACCTGCGGTTTCCTACCAAAAGCTCACTGAAGACGAAGTATTTGGCTTCTATGCCGAGGTCGCGCGGAATGTTTCACTGCCCATCTGCGTTTATGATAATCCAGGCACGACACACACCGAGTTTTCAAATGATCTTTACGCACGGATAGCCGCGCTTCCCAATATCGCTTCCATCAAAATACCGGGTGTGCCTGCCGACATGGATTCCGCCGCCCAGCGGGTGAGCGCATTACGTGCGCAACTCCCCGCAGAGATAAGTATTGGTGTCAGTGGTGATGCTTCTGCCGGCAACGGTTTAATGGCGGGATGCGATGTCTGGTATTCCGTCTGTGGCGGCTTATTTCCCAACACTGCATTAGCGCTGACACGAGCCGCTCAGGCGGGCGATTTCGCTGCTGTCGTTGAGCAATCCCAGCGACTGGAGCCGCTTTGGACGCTGTTCCGTCAACATGGCGGCAGTATTCGCGTGATAGCGGCCGCAGCGGCACTGCTTGGGCTGGCGGAGGAAAATAACTTGCCGCGCCCGCTGCGTGCTTTATCCAGTGAGCATCAACGGGAAGTCCTTCAGGTGATGAGATCGCTGGGG
Source organism: Pantoea sp. S61 (assembly GCF_016625145.1). Lineage (NCBI taxonomy): Bacteria > Pseudomonadati > Pseudomonadota > Gammaproteobacteria > Enterobacterales > Erwiniaceae > Pantoea > Pantoea sp. S61. Next base: position 1,064,763 of record NZ_JACVUO010000001.1, on the reverse strand, counting down.
TTGACCTAGCTCAGTTAACTATTAGTGAGATCATAGTTTTCGCACTAATAGTTAAGATCGATATAGTTTACGTGGTTATTATTGTTTCCATCGAAGGCACACAGCCTTCTCATCAAACAAATCAAGGAATATGACCATGAAAACTATTAAAGCTATGTCAATCGCCGCTGTTGCCGCTCTTTCATTGATGTCTGCTGCCAGCTTTGCACAAACTGTGACCGCAACCTCACTGACTCTGGATGGTGCAGAAGCGAAAATCGCAGCGCAGGCTCATCAGCAAAACGAACAATACAAAATCATTGAAGCCAGCAACGGCAACGTCGTGCACATGACCGCAGAATTGTACAAATAAGTATCGGATGGTTGCACAGGGAAGTGCCGGAAGAGGCCGCCTTACGGGGCGGCTTTTTCCGTAGAGAGGCTAAAGAAATGGAGACAGCATCATGAAACAGAATCATGACCAGATTGATCAGCAAGCCAATGCGTTTGTTGCAGCATTGCGATCGCAGCGCCATGCACACATGCCAGTGATGCGTTTCCATCAGTGGCCGCATTTTATCTCGACAGTACGCACCCTGCTCGCGAACAACAATTAGCCCGATCATAATAACAGCACTAATAGTTAATATGGAAATGATAACCAGGGTTATTATTGTTTCATCGAAGGCACACAGCCTTCACACACAACCCAAAGGAATAAGACCATGAAAACCATTAAAACACTGACCATCGCCGCTGCTGCCGCTCTTTCACTGATGTCTGCTGCCAGCTTTGCCCAGAGCATCTCCGTTGAGTCTTCAACTCTTGACGGTGCAGAAGCGAAAGTTGCCGCAGTAGCACAGCAGCAGGGCGCACAGTACAAAATCACTGAAGCAAACACCAATAACCGTGTGCATATGACTGCAGAACTGTACAAATAAGTTCAGTTTCCGCTTCAGCATTAAGGCCGCCTCCGGGCGGCTTTGCTGTTTCTGAAATCTGGAACACTAACTGTTCTTTTGCGGTCCTTTCCTTATCAGCGGCCAATTCGAGTGCGTCAACCGCCTGGTCCATAGGCAGTTCTGCGGACAGCGCGCTTGCCGGATGGCTCAGCAGCAAGGCCTTAATGATGGCCGCCTTTGGGGGGCATAGTCGTTTCACCTTACCAACCGTTGTTCTTCTTTGTGAGCGTCTTTCGCTATGCTTTACCACAACAGCGAAATGGCAAAGGAGAACCTTGATGAGGAGTGATTATCTTATTACCAGCGCACAGCCTGCAGACATTGATGCAATCGTTGCATTGCTTCAAAAGAATGCAGCTGGCAATGGCGGCGCTTTAAACGGGAATTATCCGCCAGAGCGTGTGGCCGGTATGCTCGATCGCGCCACTGCCCATACGCTGGTGGCTAAACGCGAGGGAACGGTGGTGGGCGTCTTGTTCAGTGCGTTATCCGCGGAACATTCCCCTCCTGTGGTATCAGCCATGTTGGAGGCCTGGCAACCCGGCAGAGAGTGCTGGCTGTATGGTCCGGTATGTATTGCAGTAAGTGAACGCGGTCAGGGATTATTGCGGCCATTGTATGCGGCAATGCGGGAACATTATGGTTCAAAAACTCCGGTGTTATTCATCCAATCCAACAATATTCCCTCATTACGTGCGCATCAGCATCTTGGCATGCAGGAGGTGGCGCGATTTGATTGTGACGATGAGAGTTTCAGGGTTTTGACCGATGCAACTTAAGAAGAGGTCGCATTAAATCATATTCAAATTTTTTGAATTTTATCAGCAAATCCTTCAGCTTTTACTCAACGAGAAGCAGGTCTATTATTTCTCACATCGAGGCGATACGCCTTCAAAACTGAAAATTACTCTGAGGAAATGACCATGAAATCTATCAAAACTTTCGTTGCAGTTGCTGCTCTTACCCTGGTTTCATTCGCGAGCTTCGCACAAAGTATCTCTGTTGATGCTTCAACTCTGGACAGTGCAGAAGCGAAAATCGCCGCCGTTGCTCAGCAACAGGGTGCTCAGTACAAAATTACTGAAGCCAACACCAACAACCGCGTGCACATGACGGCTCAGTTGTATAAATAAGCTCGCCACCCACGATATTAAGGCCGCCTACGGGCGGCTTTGTCATTTATGCTAACCGACAAGCAGCGACTCGATTTCAGTTTTTGCCTGCAATAAAGCCGCGAGAAGCTGTGGAAACTGCTCATCAAAGCGTAATGATGGCACTGCAATGGCCAGCGCATAACGCTCCCCTGGCCCGGTGTTCAGGGCGACACTGATACCACATACACCACGCGCATGTTCTTCGCGATCTACCGCATAGCCTTGCTCACGAACCTGCTGAATGGCTTTTAATAGAAGCTGCGGATCTCGCAGCGTATTTTGGGTGCGCACATCGTTCAACTGTGGAAGTAATGCCGAGATGACATCATCCGTTTGTTCAGACAATAACGCTTTACCATGCGCAGCGCAGTGCGTGGGAAAGGCAGTGCTGATGGGTGAGACGACGCGCAACTCCTGATCGGAAGCATATTGGCTGACCAGAACCGTATGGCTGCCGCGCCAGACGCATAAATCGACCGTTTCTCGCGTACGACGTCCAAGCGTTTCCATCGCTGGTTGAGAGAGCGCGATAATATCGGTATGTGCCGAAGCGGCAAGTCTTGCTAGCGCCGGACCCAGCTTAATGCCTTCATTGGCCTGCAGCAGCAACTGCTGAGAAATCAACGATGTGACCAGCCGATGTACAGTGGTGCGCGGTAGCGCTGTCAGTTTTGACAGCTCGGACATGCTTAATCCCGTTGGTCGATTTTCTAACGCCCGCAATATAGTCGCTGCACGTGCAATAACCTGCGAACCGTTAGCCTCTGTATCTGCAGCCATCACTCTTCCGCTTTATCGATTTTAATGGCCGCCACTATAGCACGGCAGCCATTGACAATATGCGCCGATGTCGTAACACTCACGTCCGCTATATGGTTAATCATTCCATTATTCGGATAAATAAAAATCATGACATCAGTTAAACCCGCAGGTGCAGTCACGCTCCTGGCTGTCAGTTGCCTGACCATTATGGTGGGATGCGTCATTGTGCCGGGATTGAGTGACATCGCCGCGCAATTAAGGGTTTCTTATCTGGCAAGCTGGTTGGTAACGCTGCCTGCGCTGGGCGTGATACTGGCAGGGCCATTAGCGGGGCGCGCGATAGATCGTTTTGGTGCCTATCCCATGCTATTGATTGGGCTATTCTGCTATGGCGGATTGGGCGTGGCAGGTGTTTGGTTGCCGGGCGCAGTGCCACAAATCATCGACCGCATCCTACTGGGGGGCGCAACAGCGGTGGTGATGTCTGCCGGGACCGGCTTAATTGCCAGTTTTTATCAGGCCGAAGCACGATTAAAGATGATCGCGCGACAAGGCATGGCAATAGAGTTGGGTGGCGTGGTGTTTCTCTTTGTGGGTGGGATTCTGGCCTCCGCAAGTTGGCGTTATCCGTATGGGCTGTATCTATTCTCCTGGTTGCTGCTGGTGTTGGTGCTCATTTGTGTCCCGCGCCCTCAGCAACAGATGAGAGCGGAAACAATAGAAGAGGGCGTAACGGATAGCGATCGCCGGTTGCGGCCGGTATGGCTGGCGGCGTTCTGTTCCATGATCTGTTTTTTCACCGCCGTCATTATGCTGCCGCAACGGTTTGCTTTGATGGGTGTGAATGCCGCACATATTGGCTATTTTCTCTCATTTGTCTCGCTGGTGGCGGTGCTGGCAGCAGCACTGATGCCGCATGTTGCGCTGCAATTCGGTAACTATTCCACGCTGATTATGGCGTTCATTTGCTACCTGTTGGCACATCTTGAATTTGCAGCAGCCCCCGATGTCGTGTTGTGCCTGCCAGGCGGCATCTTATTAGGCATGGGGTTTGGGCTGTCAGTGCCTTTGGTGAATCACATGACAGTTGAAATCAGCCAACCTCAGGAACGTGGGCGCCAATTGGCACGCTTATCAATGGCCATTTTTGGCGGACAATTTATGGCGGCGTTCATGACATACCTTCCAGGTCACTTATCGATGGCCTTTTTTACCGCCGCCGTATTAGCGGGCATCAACATCATTGCGATGCGTAAGGTCTGGGTGAGATGTAGTTAGCATGATCATGATGATCGCACTAATGGTTAACCATGAAATGATAACCCAGGGTATTATTTTCATCGAAGGCACACAGCCTTCACAAACAACCCAAAGGAATAAGACCATGAAAACCATTAAAACACTGACCATCGCCGCTGCCGCCGCTCTTTCACTGATGTCTGCTGCCAGCTTTGCCCAGAGCATCTCCGTTGAGTCTTCAACTCTTGACGGTGCAGAAGCGAAAGTGGCTGCAGTCGCACAGCAGCAGGGCGCACAGTATAAAATCACTGAAGCGAACACCAACAACCGTGTGCACATGACTGCAGAACTGTACAAATAAGTTCAGTTTCCGCTTCAGCGTTAAGGCCGCCTCCGGGCGGCTTTGCTGTTTCTGGAATCTGGAATCTGGAATCTGGAGTCTGGCGTTCGGAGTCTGGAATCTGGAGTCTGTCATCGCGTGCAGTGATTTGGCCGGAAATGTCCCTGCCTTGTCTCACACCTCAGCCCACTGGCCTGTAGCATGTTGAATATTCACTCAGCAAAAACAGGCATCTCATGAAAATCATCGTCGGCAAAAACTTTTCCCCAGCGCGTGCGTGGGAGGCTCTCGATATTGCCAATTTTGATGGCACCAGCGTGCGATTACACTGGACTGATCAGCCTTATCGCTGGCACATCAATGACGGTGAAGAAGTCTTCGTGGTGTTAGATGGCGTGGTCGAGATGCATTACCGCGAGCGGGCGGAAGTGCATAAAGTGATGCTCAACGTGGGTGACATTTTCTTTGCCAGCGTGGGTACCGAACATGTCGCTCATCCCCAGGGTGCGGCACGCGTGTTGGTGATTGAAAAAGAAGATTCAGTTTAGCCCGCGACAAACTCGTGAAAGCGTACAAAAAAACAGCACTTCGCGGGAGCGGGCACTGCAGGCGGGAAAAGCTGATTTATCCACAGGTTAGCGAGCGCTCTTTTCACCTGTAATGTGGATAAGATGGAACTCTGCCGATCAATGAGGTTATTGTAATGGGGCTTATGGTTAGCGCGATCATGATGATCGCACTAATGGTTAATAATGAAATGGTAACCTAGGGTATTATTATTTCATCGAAGGCACACAGCCTTCATAAACAACCCAAAGGAATAAGACCATGAAAACCATCAAAACACTGACCATCGCCGCTGCCGCCGCTCTTTCACTGATGTCTGCTGCCAGCTTTGCCCAGAGCATCTCCGTTGAGTCTTCAACTCTTGACGGTGCAGAAGCGAAAGTGGCCGCAGTCGCACAGCAGCAGGGCGCACAGTACAAAATCACTGAAGCGAACACCAACAACCGTGTGCACATGACTGCAGAACTGTACAAATAAGTTCAGTTTCCGCTTCAGCGTTAAGGCCGCCTACGGGCGGCTTTGCTATTTAAGGCCTGATAAAACGTATCAGCTGATAGCGTTGACGAAACGCTGCGTTATTTGCTGAGGACGGGTAATCGCGCCACCGACCACCACAGCATGCGCGCCCAGTTTTAAACATTGCGCCGCCATCTCAGGTGTTTCCACATTGCCTTCTGCAATCACTGGCGCCTTCACTGCTGTTAATACTGCACGCAGGAAGTGAAAATCATTTGCCGCCAGATACTTGCCGCGCGTTTCCGCCGTGTAGCCATGCAGCGTAGTCCCTACGCAGTCGAAGCCGAGTTCATCTGCCAGCAGCGCCTCATCAACTGTCGCAATATCCGCCATTAGCAATAACTGCGGATAGCGTTGACGAATCGCCGCCACCAACTGCGGCAACTGCAGTTCGCCAGGTCTCTGATGTTGAGTCGCATCCAGCGCGACCATCGCCGGATTCGCCGCCATCAATTCATCGACCTCTTTAAGTGTGGCAGTGATATACACATCACTGCCTGGATAATCGCGTTTGATAATGGCGATAATGGGCAAATCCACGGTTTGCTTAATCTGCTTTACATCGATCAGACTGTTGGCGCGGATTGCCGACGCGCCACCTTGCATCGCGGCTAATGCCATACGCGACATAATATAGGCGCTGTGCAGGGGTTCATTTTCCAGTGCCTGACAAGACACCACCAGTTTCCCTCTAATCTGCTCCAGCATGTTTGCTTTCATAGCGCGAGTAACTCCTCAACTTCATTTTTGATAATGGTGACGTGCGGGCCATATATCACCTGTACGCCGTTGCCACGCTGGATAACCGCGCGAGCGCCCGTGGCCTTCAATGCGGCTTCATTAAGTTTAGAACTGTCGTTTAGCGTGATGCGCAAACGTGTGGCGCAGCAGTCAAGTTCGGCAATATTGTCTTTACCGCCCAGCGCTTCAATCACCTGCAAAGGGCGTTCGCCAGCGGCAACTGGCAAGGTATCGATGCTGACATCTTCACGGCCTGGCGTTTTGAAATTGAATCGTGTGATCAGCAGACGGAAGGTGAAGTAATACAGCAGGAACCACGGCACGCCAACCAACGGCACATACAGCCAGTGGGTTTTCGCTTCACCCTGCAATACACCGAACAGAATGAAATCGATTAAACCGCCGGAGAAGGTCTGTCCAATGGTGATGTGCAGGATGTGGGCGATCATAAAGGCCAGACCATCGAACAGCGCGTGAATCACATACAATGCTGGCGCCACAAACAGGAACGAGAACTCAATCGGTTCGGTGATTCCAGTCAGGAATGAGGTGAGGGCAGCGGATAATAACAAACCGGCCACACGTTTGCGGTTCTCGGGTTTGGCGGTGTGATACATCGCCAGACAAGCCCCGATCAGGCCAAACATCATGGTGATAAAGCGGCCCGACATAAAGCGCGCCGTTCCCAGATAAAACTGCTGCGTATTGGGATCGGCCAACTGAGCGAAGAAGATGCGCTGAGTGCCTTCAACCAGATGACCATTGACCATTTCACTGCCGCCCAAAGCGGTAGTCCAGAAAGGCAGATAGAAGATGTGATGCAGACCAAACGGGCCGAGCATGCGCAACACAAAGCCGTATATGAAGGTGCCGAAATACCCCGTGGCATCGACCAGTCCACCCATACCGAATATCAATTTCTGAAAATGCGGCCAGACGATGGTCATTGCCGCGCCAACGATAATCGCCACAAATGAGCTAATAATCGGGACGAAGCGTGAGCCACCGAAGAAGCCGAGAAATTGTGGTAGGGCAATTTTGTTATAGCGATTGTGCAGCAACGCGGTGACCAGCCCGATCACAACACCACCAAACACGCCGGTTTCCAGCGTTTGAATGCCCAGCGCCATACCTTGACCTACAGCGCTTAGATTCCCACTCGCCAGTACACCGTTGAGCGTCAGCAGTGCGTTGATGGTGGCATTCATCACTAAATAAGCCAGCAGAGAGGCCAGACCAGCCGTACCCTTATCGCTTTTAGCGAGTCCTACCGCCACGCCTACCGCAAACAGCACCGCAAGATTGGCGAATACCACTGAACCGGCGCTGGCCATGATGGTAAAGACACCTTGTAACCAGGCGATGTCCAGGAAGGGATAAGCTTTTACCGTGTTGGGATTGGATAACGCTCCGCCAATGCCCAACAGCAGACCGGCCGCGGGTAATACGGCTATCGGTAACATAAAGGATTTTCCGAAGCGCTGTGCTTTTTCAAACCAGCTTCCAGAGGAAGCTCCACTGAACATTGACATAAATTTTCATCCCCGAATGATTGTTGTGGTAAAAATTATTATCACAACATACTTCATTTGATGAAAATAACTACCATTAGTGTGATAGCTTTCACTTATAATCAATTCTGCTGGCACAAATCAGGGCCTTTACGCACACTAGACGCCATCAATATTGGCGAACGGAGGGATGTCATGACGGACAATGGAAATATTTTGCTGCATCTGAAGCAGGGCCTGCCGGGTTACAGTCCGGCGCTGCAAAAGCTGGGCGATTTCATCCTGACCGAACCGCAAAGAGTGCTGTATCTCACTATTACCGAGTTGGCGAAAGAAACGGACACCAGCGAAGCCAGTGTGACACGCTTGTGCCGCAACCTGAGTTGCAAGGGCTACACCGAATTTAAAATGGCGCTGGCACTGGATGTGCAACAGAGCCAGCCAATGGTTCCGGCGAGTGGCGATCCCGTCGATGTGCTGGTGGAAGAGTCGGTGCAGGCGCTGCGTGACACCGGTAAATTTATCAATCGCGAGGTTTTACAGCAGGCCGCCACGGCATTACATCAGGCGCGTTCTATCCAAATTTACGGCGTGGCAGCCAGCGCCATCACCGGCGAATATTTGCATTATCGCCTGCTTCGTCTGGGTAAATCCGCGCAACTGTTTGGCGATATGCATCGTGCGGCCATGAACGCGTCGACCCTGGGTGAAGGTGATGTGGTGATTGCGATTTCGGCTTCCGGTTCGACTAAAGATTTGATGCACGTGGTCAATGTCGCGAAGAAACGCAAAGCGCAAGTCCTGATGTTGAGTAACACGTTGCGCAGCCCCATGGGCAATCTGGCGGATATGTTGCTGGTGGCAGCGCGTCCGGAAGGACCGCTGAACGCGGGTACGCTGAGTGGCAAAGTAGGTGCGATGCTGTTGGTGGAAGTGTTGATGGGGGAGCTGATGACGCATGACGCAGATTACGCCACAGCCAGTCAGCAAACGGCCAGTGCAACGTTGCCGATGTTAATCTGATCGTTGGGTATTTCGCTCTCAATTCCAACATGACGTAAAAATCGGTGCGCAGTGATGCGCACCCTGCGAAGACAAATCTACTCACTTGCCAGTGCGGCGACCGGGTCCATGCGAGCCGCTTTGCGGGCTGGCAGATAACCAAAAATCATGCCGATAATGGTGGAGCAGGCGAAGGCTGCCCCCGCGGATTCCCAGGAATAGATGGCTGTCAGTACACCGCCTGCCATCAGGCTAATCAGCGGACCGATCACCAGTGAGAGCACCACGCCGAGTGAACCGCCAACCAAACATACCAGCACCGCCTCAATCATAAACTGCTGCATGATATCGCCACGCCGCGCACCCACCGCCATACGCACGCCAATTTCATGCGTTCGTTCGGTGACGGACACCAGCATAATATTCATCACGCCGATGCTGCCGATCATCAGCGCAATTGATGCAACCATCAATATCAGCAAGGTCAAGGTGGCGGCTGCCCCTTCAATCGCTTTGCGGTACTTATCGCGGTTAAACATCAGGAAGTCTTTGGTGCCATGGCGCGCAGTCAATAATTGTGTGAGAGATTCCACCGCCGGACCACTGACCACATCATCTTTGAGCTTCACGCTGATACTCGTGAGCGCTGTTTGCCCACTGATGCGGTACATCATGGTGCTCCAGGGCAACCACACGCTGAGACGATTGGGCGAAATGCCGTTATCTTCATGCGCCACACCAATCACTCGCACCGGCACAGACCCTAACACGATCATTTTGCCGATGGGGTTTTCATTGGCTGCAAACAGCTTATTGCGCGTATTCGTATCAATGATGATCTCTTGCCGGGCATGGCGTTCATCACTGAAGTTGCTGCCTTCGGTGAGTTTGATGCCCTGAATCTCAAAGTAATCTTTGCCAACGCCCGATACGGATGCTTTCGATGAGTTGGAGAGATAGCGGATCGGCTGCGTCGAGAGCAGCTCAGGACTGACTTTGTCGACGAACTGCTGACGAGCAATCACATCGGCATCAGCCATCACCAGTGTCAACACCGGATGCGCATCATCTTCGGCGAAATCGCCGCCGGCATACACGGAGACCACATTCGTCCCGAGACCGGAAATACTCTCCAGCGTTTTTTCACGCGCACCTTGTCCAAGCGCGACGACAGTGACAACAGCGGCAATACCAAAGATAATTCCGGTCATGGTGAGTGCGGTGCGCAAGCGATGCGTATTCATGGCATTTAGCGCCATACGCATTGACTCGCGCAGGCGATCAATCAATCCGCGCAGCTTGCTCTGACTTCTGCTCGCCATTGGCTGATAACGCGCTCGCGTCGCCTCTGTTTTTGGCCCGCTGTCAGCAAAAATTTCGCCGTCCTGGATTTCGATGATGCGGTCAGCGTGCTGCGCCACTTTCATATCGTGTGTGACGATAATCACCGTATGACCGTCACGATTCAGGTCATGAAGAATGCGTAACACTTCCTCGCCAGAGTGCGAATCCAGCGCCCCGGTCGGTTCATCGGCGAGAATGATCTCGGCCCCATTAATCAACGCTCGCGCAATACTGACGCGCTGCTGCTGGCCGCCAGAGAGTTCACCCGGTTTATGGTGTTCACGGCCTTTGAGCCCGAGTCGCTCCAGTAATTGAGCAGCGCGCTCCCGCCGCGCATGCCCCGGCAAATTGGCATAAATCGCCGGGATTTCGACGTTGCTTAATGCAGTCAGGTCCGGCATTAAGTGGTAGCGCTGAAAAATGAAGCCAATATGTTCGCGACGGACTTTCGCCAGCGCGTCCGGAGAGAGTGAAGCGGTATTCTGGCCTGAGATAAAATAGTGACCGCTGTCGGCGGCATCCAGGCAGCCGAGAATATTCAGCAATGTGGATTTGCCCGAGCCTGAAGGGCCTATGATCGCGACCATCTCGCCACTGGCGATCTGCAAATTGATATCTTTCAGCACATGCAGAGATTCTGAACCGTTAACATAGCTGCGCTGAATGTTTTTCAGTTCGATCAGGCTCACATCACCACCTTGTCCGCACCCACGGCCTGAGTAGCGAGAATCACTTTCTCACCGGCGTTCAAGCCGCTGAGAACCTGAATATCAACGCTGTCTGAAATCCCGGTGGTGATAATACGTTTCTCTGGCTGGTTCTGCTTGTTCGCCACCTCGACAAAGGTCTTGCCTTCCGCGTCTTTTTTCGTTGCCTGTACCGGAATCAACAGCGCGTCTTTCGCGGTGTCGCGCAGCAGATTGACTTGTGCGGTCATGGAGATGCGCAGGGTGTTGTCGGGATTGGGAACATCGAGTAAGGCATTGTAATAAATGGCAGCATTGGTACTGCTGGTCGGCGTACTTTCACTGTTGCCCATCAAGGCATCATCTTTCATCACCGATTCAGGTGCCAGTTCAATGCTACGCAGCGTCGCGTTGTAGCGCTTATCGGGATTGGCGAAGGTGGTAAACCAGGCTTGCTGGCCGGGATGGATGTTAGTGATGTCCGCTTCGGAAACCTGGACTTTAATGGTCATGGTGCCAAGTTGCGCTAGCTTGGCGATGGTCGGTGCGCTCTGCGCGGCGTTAACCGTCTGGCCCTGTTTGGTCACGATGGCGATCACCGAGCCATCCATCGGTGCCATGATGCGGGTATAGCTGAGATCGAGTTGCTTCTTGTCCACCTCAATTTGTGCCTGAATGACGCGCGCCTTTTGCGCCGTCAACTCAGCACGTGCGGTGCTCCACGCTTCTGCCGCTTCGTCAAAATCCTGGCGCGACACCAGATTGGCTTTGATCATTTGCTGCAAACGTTTGAACTGCGCATCCTGTCGGACTAAGGTCGCTTCGCGTGTCTCCAAATCGGCTTGTGCCACGCTAAGCGCGGCCTGCGCATTACGTAAATCACTGCGCTGTGGCTGATCGTCAATTTCAGCGATCAGTTCGCCCTTACTGACGTTATCACCCGCTTTGATATAGAGCTTTTTCACCTGCCCAGACACCTGAGCACCGACGTTGACGCGTTCGATAGCGTCCATCTTGCCCGTCGCGGCGATGACGTTTTCGATGTTGCCTTGACGCACAACGGCGGTGACCAGTGGGTTCGGTTTGGGTTGGGCGCTGCGGTAGGCCCAGACCAGAATAATGATCGCTAAAAGAGCGATCGCGACAACAAGCCGCTTTTTAGAGGTATTCAACATAAGCATCCCTTTAATGAAGCGAGAATAGTAATCACTAAATGCAACAAACAGGAGAAAATTCGTCAGGATTCTTGCATTAAATGGATTGTGTTGAGAAAAAAATGAAAATTTTCCGAATAGAAATCGTCGTTGGGTTGTTTACCGCTAAACCACACACTATTTGGGAAATGTTATGTCCGCTTCGACCCGTCAACACTCACGTCAACGCTATGACGCTTTCAGCATGACGTTGCACTGGATCACTGCGTTTAGCGTCATTTTTCTGTTTGCCTCTGCGCATATTTGGGAACAACTGGAAAAAGGCACACCGCTGCGTAAGGGTTTACAGGCGTGGCATATCTCTTTTGGCATTTTGCTGGCCCTGGTGATGATTGTGCGCCCATTGTGGCGATTCTATTGCCAACGTCAGACGCATTTGGCCGTGGCGCCAGCTGAAAACAGCACGCCGATGCGCATCATCGCGCATGCCGTCCATGGCTTGTTGTACCTGTTGTTATTCACGCAGGTTGTATTGGGTTTTCTGTTTCGCTGGTCGCAACAGGAACCGTTTAATTTCTTTGGCCTGTTCGATATTCCAACCTTTATCCATGTCGATACCGCACTGCGTCATACGCTGGCGGGATTACACAATAACGTTGCCTGGGCGCTGATTAGCCTGGCAGGCGCGCATGCGCTGGCGGCGTTACTCCATCACTACGTTCTGCGTGACAACGTGCTGCGCCGCATGCTGCCGTTGCGCGATTCGATGCCACTCCGTGAGGATAAATGAATGATGAAGATGATGACTCCGATTCGCTGGTTTGCCGTGCCGGTATTGTTGATGGTGTTACATGCACCGACTGCATTCGCCATGGGTGATGACGACAGCGACAAGAAAACCCCGGATTGTCCGAAAGGGCAAGTGTATGACAGTAAAACCAAATCCTGCGTGCCGGAAAAAACCAGCATGCTGAGCGATGAGGATAAGACGAATTACGCCTACCACCTGGCGAAAAAAGGCGAGTATCAAGCTGCGCTGACGTTACTGGATACGTTGCACAATCAGAACACTAAAGAGGCATGGAATTATCGCGGTTACGCCACGCGTAAACTGGGTCGCACCGACGAAGGGATGCGTTACTATCAGAAATCGATCGCACTGGACCCCAAATATGCCAAAGTGCGTGAATATTTAGGTGAAGCCTGGATGATCAAAGGCCGTCCGGATCTGGCTAAAGAGCAGCTCACTATCATCAAATCGCTTTGCGGTGTGAATTGTGAAGAGTATCAGGATTTACACGCGGCCATTAATGGCCATCCTGAGTCCTGATGACCGTTGTTGACGGAGGATAGAAACATTACCAGCACTGAAGTCCGTCAACATCTGGCGGCGCATCTGACGCGTATGTGGCGTTACGCGATGGTGTTATCGCGTAATAAAGATGTCGCCGAAGAGTTAGTGCAGTCCACCTGTGTGCGGGCGCTGGAACGCAGCGCCCAGTTCACACCGGGCACACGCATCGATCGCTGGCTGTTTACCGTGCTGCATTCCGTGTGGATCAACGAACTGCGCGCGCAGCGGGTACGCATGGGGCAGGGATTTGTCGAGAGTGATGAATTGCTCGCTCCCGACCATCAGCAACACAATGAACAGCGCATGCAGTACGCCAAAGTGATGCAACGGGTTGGGCAGTTGCCAGAGGCGCAGCGCAACGCGGTATTTTTAGTTTATGTCGAGGGCTTTACCTATCAGGAAGCCGCCGACACGCTGGCCGTGCCGATTGGAACCATCATGAGCCGCCTCGCTGCGGCACGCACCACTTTAGCCAGCGCAGTGACAGCGCGGCCTACGGTACAGGAGAAACGCTTGTGAATGCACCACGATTTACCTCGCCCTATGCCGATGAAGCTATCGTTGCCTGGCTGGATGGCGAAATGCGTGCGGAGGATGCGCAGGCGTTTGAAACCGAACTAAAGCGCAGTGAAACGTTGTCAGCACGGACGGCTGAGCTAATGAAAAGCAATCAACCCTTTGCGGATGCGTTCGCGCCAATGCTGGATGAGGCGCCGCTGGAGCGTATGGAGTCACGACTGGCTTACCTGTTGGACAACACGCCGTCCGCACCGGTAAAAGAGGCTGTTCAGGTTAGCCGTCGTGCGTTGATCGCGGCATCAGTCAGTTTTCTGCTGGTGGGTAGTGCCGTCGGTTTTTGGGCCAGACCCGTCGCGAAAGCTGAACAGGATGAGAGCGCGCGAATACGTGAACTGGAAGCACAATATATGTCGCTTTATAGCCCGGAAACGTTGGCGGATGTCGACAGTTCCCCACAGGTGTTAGCGCGTTCATTACAACGCACGGCGCGCGACCTCGATCTGCGTCTGACGACTGAGCAATTGGCGCTTCCTGAAGCGAGCTTGAAAAGTGTGCGTATGTTGCGCTACGACGATTCACTGATCACTCAAATCGCCTGGAATCACAGCAGTTACGGTCCGATGGCACTGTGTATTTCGCGGGAAGATCCTATTAAACAGAGTGCATTGGCGCAGGAAAAACGGCACGGCATGAATCTGGTGTGGTGGCATCGCAGCGGATATCAGTACGTGTTGATTGGGCGCAATCCTGCTGATCAGTTAAAACGAGCGGCACAGGTGTTGAGCGCCGCTCTGGTGTAATTTATCAGTGATCACCCCTTATGCCCCTGGGATGCAGGATACAAATATCACAGGGGCGTATTTAGGGGTGTTTGTTTAGAGGATGCCCAACTGCTGTTTCAGTTGCGCAATCTCATCGCGCCATTGCGCCTGCAACGCCGGTTTCTGATGTTTGGGCTTACGTTCTCTATCCTCATCCAGCTTGTTTTCCAGATCACACAACGCCAACAGCAGCGCATCTTCATCGTTGTAGGATTCAGATGTCACAGGCAGAACATTTACGCTCTCGCTGTCTGACGGTTGTTTGACGCTCAGCTGCTCAATGACCGGTTCAAAGTCATGCCACTCGCTCAGTTGCTGATCCTGAATTAGCCAGAAACGATTACAGCTGCTGGCGATCAGATTGCGATCGTGCGATACCAGCAACACCGCGCCCTCAAACTGATTAAGGGCGGCAGCCAACTCCTCTTTGCCCAGCATATCCAGATGGTTGGTGGGCTCATCCAGCAGCAATAGAGAATAGCGCGCGAGTGTCAGTCCGACAAACAGCAGGCGTGAGCGTTCACCGCCACTCAGTGAGCCTACTAATTGCTGATGGCGGAGGTAGGGGAATCCCGCACCTATCAGAGCCATCTTTCGCTGGTCGTCACTGAGAGGGGCAAAATGCGCCAGTGCCTCGTTGAGGCTCTCCTCATCCTGCAATTGTGTGAGGCTTTGGTCGTAATAACCTAGCGTTGCACGTGGATGAAACAGCGTGGTGGTCTCACGCTGGTAATCCAGCCAGAGTTGGCGCAGCAGCGAAGACTTCCCGCTGCCGTTACGACCCACTATGGCGATGCGATCGCCACTTTTTACCTGCAGGCTGGGTAACGAAAACAACGCAGGCGCGTTCTCCGCTGGGCGAATGCGCATTTCAGTCAGCGCCAGCACCCGATCGGCATCCAGTGCTTCCCCCAGCAGTTGAAGACGCCATAAGCTGCCTTCGGTCAACGTGGTTTGTGCCTCTTTCAGCCAACTGGCGCGTTTCTCCATTTGCTGCGCTTTACGCGACAGACCTTCGTTGTCGTAAGTGCGTCCCCAGATCGCCAGCCGTTTGGCACTTTTTTCGACGCGCTCAATCTCGTTCTGTTCTGCCTGAAAACGTTGCGCATCGGTTTCATCCTGCTGTGCCAGCGCTTGTCGGGCTGCGGAGCAGGGCAGACGGAAGAATTGCAGGGTTTGATCGCGCAGGATCCAGCTGCAATTGGTGACCTGATCCAGCAAGGTGCTGTCATGTGAGACCAGCACAAAGCTGCCTTTCCAACTTATAAGGAACTGTTCCAGCCACAGCAGCGTTGGAAGATCTAAGTGATTGCTGGGTTCATCCAGTAATAGCAGATCGGGCTGGAGAATCAGTGCACGCGCCAGCAGTAACCGCATATGTTGACCGCCACTCAACGTGGCTGCCGTTTGGGTATGCTGTTCAGTATTGAACCCCAGCGAAGAGAGTAGCGCTTCCGCGCGCCAGGCTTCACTGACCTGTTGCTGCTGTGGCAGACGCGCAATCACGCCTGCCAGCAACGTGGCTTGCTGGAGCTGAGGGGGAAGATGTTGCTCAATTCGCGCCAGCAAACAGTGGTTGGCTAGCGTAACGCTGCCCTGACTGCTTGCAAGTTCACCGCTGAGGATTTTTAGCAGGGTACTTTTCCCCGTGCCGTTATCACCGAGCAACCCAATACGATCGCCTTTTTTCAGGCTGAAATTGATGTCGTGAAATAGCGTACCGAAGGCGTTATCAAAGCCGACAGCGTGTGCGGATAGTAATGTGCTCATGTGCTTACTCATAAGTTGCAGGCGTGCGAACGCCTGACGTCAAAAACTGCTGACGACAACCCGGTAAGCCGGAGGAAGGGATGAGATTTTCAGTAGACTTCGCTCAGGCGGATTATCGCAGCACGAATGCAGAGATAGCTGAGCGCGGCCAATTACTATAAAAGTGTGAGTAAATAAACAATTCACACGATGGCATAGTAATCCTCCTTATTTATTAGTGAGTAGTAGGGTGAGATGATGATAGTCTTCTGGGCGGGTATTTTCTATAGATTGTTCGCGATGTTGTTAAGCCACAGCCTTTATATGCGCCTGACGTCACGTAATCTAGTTAACTTTACACATTGAAGGATTCACGGATGAAGAGTCAAACTTTACCCCTCGTATTAATTCCGGGTTTCATGCTTGATGAAACACTTTGGGATGATTTTGTTCGGGTCTATCCCGATGACAGAACCTGTATCAGAGCCAGCCTGAGCCATGGCGAAAGCATCACTGAATATGCTTACAATATCGTGGCAACCTTACCGCCGCGCTTTATTGTGGTTGGTTTTTCACTGGGCGGCTATGTGGCAAGAGCCATCGCCGAAGCCTTTCCCGAGCGCACTGCAGGAATGGTTTTGGTTGCCACTTCACTTCGTGAAAACCCACCTGAACAACGTGAGTTACTGGATAAGGCGTCACAAGCGGCCTTGATGGGTGATTTTAATGGCTTTAGCCAGGCGGTGCTGAAGCCATCGTTACATTCCTCTCGACAGAATGATGCCCAACTAATTGATAAAATTCGTGTTATGGGGAAACATCTCGGTGCAAATGTTTTTCGAACACAAGCCATGCTTGATCGCAGTGGTGTCACGCAGCAACCGATTCGTTGCCCAATATTGGTCATTGCATCTGAAGGGGATGGCTTGCGTGGTCTTGAAGAATCCCGAGAAATTGTCACGCTATTGGGGGGCGATATGGAAATTATCGGTGACAGTGGTCATATGCTACCCCTCGAGCAACCTATTAGACTCACCTCTGTTATCGCCGATTGGCTTAAAAAAACAACACTTTGAATAAAAAAGTTCAGAGCTTATCGAAAACTCCATTGAATGGTGATGACAAATACCGAGGGGATTATAATCCCCGATTCAATGCCGAAATAGGGTGTGAAATTATATTGAAAGCCATGATAAATATAGGGTGAGAATCCTATTCCGGTGGCCTTTTTAAAGTCGTGATAGGAACCGTGGTCGCCACAATCCTTAAAGGCATCGAAAAAAAACTCACCGGTGTAGCCGTAGATACCTTTAAAGGTCCAGCCATCATCCCAGGTTTTCCAGTCTTTTCTCACCCCTAACGCAAGACAGCGGTCATCAAAGCTGTTTTTCATGGTGCCGATCAGTACGCTATAGGTTGAATCTTCGGACAACTTTCTTTCAACCGAGAAGAAGTTATTCTCAAAATTTTCAGTGTATTGCCCATGATTCCCGGTCAGGTGATAAACGTAGGAACCCGTGTTAATGGAATAAAGGTTAATTTCGCTCGCTGGGCAGTGTAGCGAAAAGAGTGTTAATACAATCAGTAAGCCCCATACTAATCTGAAATTTATTCTGGGGTATTCTTCTGTTATTTCATTCATTTTTTCCTCACCACTGGCAATGCGATAATGAAAAAAAGCTATCAGCAGCCTGATGTGTTGACTCAACATGTTGATTGTTAAGTCAGAATGACCAGAGCTCTGAAATTTTTAGATAAGAGTATTTGATACTGATAAAACATAGACGATGACGTATTTTAGCAGGTTTTTTGAAAGGGTAATCTTGCGAAGAGAGGCGCATTATAAATATGCAAGGTTATATGATTAATAAATAAGGGATTCGTTTAAATGAATCATTTATCAGCTGTTATCACGGAATGAGGTGCCCCTCATCCAATCAGGGGGAACCCGTGATATGTTGCAAGCCTGCAAGTGTTTGGTCATACGCCGATTGAAGATTCTCTGCAGCATAACCAGAATCTCACGCCCGGTTATGCTGAACTAAACAGGGATGAAGATAAAATCACTTTATCCCCGAGTGCAGTTTTAACCTTGATCTACCCAGATCAGCTTATCCACTTCAAACCCAAGTCTCTGCGCGACAGCCAGATAGTGTTTTTTCACTTGAGTCGGAATCTTCGGCTCTCGCGACAAGATCCATAAATAGCCCCGATTTGGTCCACTCACTAACGCATATTGATAATCATCATCCAAAGCGATCACGTTATAGCCGCCATAGAACGGACCAAAAAAGGAGACTTTAAGCGCTGCGGTATCCGATTTACCGGTGAAGTAGGCTTTGCCGTCGCTCTCACTCCACTCTTTTTTCACCGGATCATATCCACGATTCAGCACGTTTATGCCGCCATCGTTGCGTTGAGTATAAGTGGCTGTGACATGATCTTTGCCGCGCTCAAAGCGGTGATCCAGACGGGCGATTTCGTACCATTTGCCCAAATAGCGATTGGCATCAAAAGGGCTGATGGGCGTGACACCTTTTGGCGGCGTCGGGGATTTACAGGCAACCAGCGTTAACGATAACGCGGCAAGTGCGGCGATTGGCCATATTTTCATTGCTGCTCCTTAGTCGATCCTGATCCGTATTTAAGGGTATGTCAGCATGATTATAGGCAAGAAATATCGAGGTGGCCCTCAGGCCACCTGATGCAGGGGATTATTTCTTCTCTTTATCTTCGTCAGCCGGAATCAGCGGCTCATCAATCGCAATAGAGGTGCCTGACTTCAGCAACTGAATATCGAGTATCACGTAGGTCATGGTGGTGATGAACAAAGAAATCACGCTGCCAATCACGCCGCTGGTGGTGAAGGTGAAGTAGTTGTACATCACCACCCAGGTCACACAAATAAACAGGGCAAGCGCAACGTTAATGGCTGATTGCGAATAGTTGGTGGTGCGAGCGCCCATCTCATTGATTTGCTTATAGAGGTTGGTGCCAACGTATTTCTCCAGCACAAATATGCCCTGATCCCAACTGCGCAGGCGTCGTGCGCTGCTGCGGGTGAAGAACAGGAATAACAACGAGACAAACAGACCGGAAAAGGCAATCAGCACGGGGACCGCTTCTAATGCATACACCAAACTTTTGTGGCTGGGTGCTTGTGCGGTGAGATCCAGCGTCAGCGAGGCACCCAGGACGGCATAGAGGAAAATAAACAACGCTATAAACACCGTATTGCGTTTCCAGTCGAGTTCCGCTTCGTGATTTTTCTGCTGGCGAGCGATGTCGAGGGCTTGTTGCAAACGCGTGTCGCTGGATTGGGTATCCACTTGCTCTATCTCTTCTCCGAGCAAACGGTGAATAAACGGCTGATCGGCCGAATCAATGGTGATGCGCATAACTATCCTGATGGCGTAACTATCGAGGTGCACAGTGTAACGCAATTTCAGCCGCAGGCAGGAATCTGCGAGGCAACACGCAGTTTCAGTGCTGCAGTTGCTCATGATTTGCACATCATTTGTACACTTTACTCTGCGGCCAGTGTCGGCCGTATACAGCACGACGGAGGAATAGCCTATGTCGTACGTAGATGGTTTTGTCGTTGCGGTGCCTGAAGTCAATAAAGAGGATTACCGCGCCATGGCGGCCAAAGCAGCGCCGCTGTTTAAAGAGTTTGGTGCCACACGCATCGTGGAGTGCTGGGCAGATGATGTACCTGAAGGCAAGCTCACGGATTTTTATAGGTCGGTGAAAGCGGAAGAGGGAGAGACAGTGGTGTTCAGCTGGATTGAATATCCCTCACGTGAAGTGCGTGATGCGGCCAATCAGAAAATGATGTCCGATCCGCGAATGAAAGAGATGGGCGAAAACATGCCTTTTGATGGCAAAAGAATGATTTACGGCGGTTTCTCGATTCTACTCGAAGAGTAATGCGCAGGGCGCGTTGGCGCCCCGCGCATTTCTGTCACGGTCAGGCATGCGAGAGTTTACGGCCACTGCTGACACTGTATGACGGTTCGATAACCATCGTGATCTTGATACGTTTTTCCGTTTTGATCCCAATATGGGTTGAATGATTCAATCTGTACAAATCCCGCCAATACCATTTGCTGGCATGTTTGCTGCCACCTATCACGCTCGGGTAAATACAGCACCAACAGATCTTCTGATGAGGGTGAAGGGATGACCGGATGCGAAGTGCATTGTGTGAATTCCAGATGCCAGGGCACATCTGCTTTTCCCAGCATCACACCATTGAAGCCTTGGTGGTCTTCAAAGGCGCCAATCACATCCAGTCCCAATCCTGATTGATAAAGTTTACGACTGCGCTCCAGTTGTGAAACCGGTCGCGCTACGCGTAGGGTAAGTGTTGCCACAAGTTGATCTCCATGACGATGAGGTTTAGTTCTGTCACTCATACTTTAGCGGCGACAAAAGTGTGATGGCGCAATGCGTGCGCATTCTGTATTGATGTGGCTAAATCGTCGATTTAATTGAGGGAAGTCTGGGAAATGACCTTCATCACATCATAATCAAATGAAATAGGCTTCTCTTTGGATCGCAAGATTGTAATCAGTACAATAAATACTAAATCAACAAGGAGTTAGCATGCTGGATATCATTCATTTCCCCCTGTTTCTCGTTTCGGTATTCCTTTTGTGTATCACGCCGGGCCCGGACCTCGCGTATGTGGTCGGGCAAAGCGTGGCCAATGGGCGACGGAGCGGCGTGATATCTGCGAGCGGTGTGGCGCTCGGCAGCTGTACTCATGCGTTGGCCAGTGCAATAGGCTTAACGGCGTTAATTACCGCCTCGCCGATTTTATTTACAGTGATTAAATATATCGGGGCTGCTTATCTTATTTATTTAGGTAGCAAGATGATGTGGGAAACGTTTATCACCAAACCACAGGAATGCAGCTCACAGAATCAGCTGCCACGCTCCAATACGCGTAATCTTTTAGTCCGAGGTTTTATTACCTCTATCACTAATCCCAAAGTGTTATTGTTTTTCATTTCTTTCTTCCCGCAATTCGTGGTGGTCGATGGTCACTATCATGCGAGTTCCTTCCTGCTGTTGGGACTGACATACGCGGTGATTGGGCTGATCACTGATGTGACGTTTGCCCTGCTGGCGGGCGGTGCTGCGAGTGCAGTATCGCGCAACATTACCCTGCAAAAGCTGTTAGATCGTATCGTCGGTATGACATTCATTGGCCTGGGAATTCGCCTGGCCCTGACCCGACGTTAAAATTCAGAAGAGACAGCAAGTCTGATGATTGGCGATAGTGGCTTAATCGGGTAACGTGAAGTGTCTTACGTTACCTACAAAATAATGACCGCACGCTAAGTTGCAGGAGAGCTCGTTCATGGCCGTTAATCCTAATATCATCGGCATCGTCAGCGATGAATTCACCAACCCCAATACTGTCACGATGCTGAATGAAATGACGCGCCAGTTAAATGCGCGTGGTTTAGTGACGCTGTTGCTGAATGTTGATTCAGCAGAAAACTATCAACGTATGTTGCAGAATGCCGCATCTCTGCCGCTGGCGGGGTTGGTGTTTCTGACATCCCTGTTTGAGGATGAATTGCATACCGCAGCAAAACTACTGCCTGACGTGGCGACGGTGCATTTAAGCCAGAGCCGTGAAGTAGGTGCTGAGGTCGTGATGGCTGATGGTTTCGATGCGGGCGCCGAGATGGGGTTATTGTTACTGTCTCAAGGACATCAGCGCTTTGGTTTTATGCACAGCCAGCAGCACGCCGATCCCGCGCGTCAAATGGCAGGCCTGGTGTCCAGTCTCGAGGCAGAACACAAAACGCTGAACATTCAGCTGGTGGCCGGGGCTAACGATCGTGAACTGGCTTATCAGGCCATGATGGCCTACCTGAAGAAAACCCGTGCAGCGGAGCGCATTAATGCACTGTTCTGCGAAAGTGATGTGCTGGCCTTTGGTGCATTGCAGGCAGTGCGCGATTTTGGCCAGGGCGCACATGTGGCGGTCGCAGGCTTTGACGATGTGGATGAAGCGCGCGCCTCAACCTGGCATCTGACCAGTTGGGCACAGCGTCGTGACTTGCTGGTCAACGAAGCACTGAATCGCTTACTGGAAAACCGTGCTGATACAGGCAACGCCTGGCAGCAGGGTGAGTTGCAGGTGCGCCACTCCCATCACGGTAAATATGTGCCGGGTGAAATGTCGCAGTGTGGTTGTGCGATTCGACACTAATTTTATTGGGTCGCCACGCGGGCGACCCGCTGCAATCAATTCCCTAAACGCCCGACCAGGCTTGCGGAACCTAGCGCGTGACCTTTCAATTTTGCGACTAACTCATTGTGACTGAGCCCTGCGGGTAAACTGCCTTTCGCAAGGTCGGTCGCCACCAGCACGAAGTTGTAGTGGTGATAGCCTGCGCCCGCGGGTGGACAGGGGCCATAATAGCTTTGGGTACCGGGCGTATTAGTGCCATAGCTAAAGTCTCCCCCTTTGCTTAACTCACCCTGCTGGAATTTATTACGCGTAGCATCAATGTTGTATGCCAGCATATGCGTCACTCCCAAGCCTTTAGCACCAGCTGGATCGGTCAGCAGTAGCACATAACTTTGGGTGCCGATGGGCGGGTTGGCCCAGTTCAGTGCGGGCGACAGGTTTTCGCCGCTGCAGGAGAGATTGTTCTTATCATTGCCACCCAATGCTTTCTTCATCACGCCGTTATCGGCAAAGTCTGCTGACTTAAGCGAAAACGTCGCCGCATGGGCAAACAGTGGCAGGCTGCTTAAGCAGAGTAGGGTGATTAACTTCTTCATTATTGCTCCTCAACAAGGACGGGTTATGCGTGCGACAGTCGATCCCACGCGTGAAAATTAGCGCTGGGCTAGCGTCGTTGGCTGACGCGAACTGCGCGCCGAATAGAGCATGACGATGGCGGAAAACAGGGCAAATGCGGCAGCACACAACAACATGCTGGCAAATCCATCGGCGTAGCTGGTAATGATGAGTGGGTGTAACGAGACCTGATGAACGGCGTCATACATTGCCAGTGCATGGCTGAAATCACCGGCGATAACCTGTGCGCTAAAACCGGGTTGAAGGGGCAACTGCGCGTGTAGCATCGCTGATTGTAAATGCCACTGTGTGCTGGCCGCCAGAATCGCGCCCAGCGTGGCAAATCCTAACAAAATGCCGGAAAAACGGGCTGTGGTGCTGATACCCGATGCCATTCCTGCTTGTTGCGGAGGCACGGTTGCCATAATCGCCTTTTGGGTTTCGCCATTGAGTAGCCCACCGCCGCTGCCGAGTATGGCCATACCCGCCAGGCTCAGCAGCAAATGGTGGTGGAATACGGCAGTCGCAATCACCATGTTGCCAAAGGAAACAGTGACCAGGCCAAGCGCCAGTAAAGTGGCGGCATGCAGGCGTTTGCCGAGCCAGCGCGCCACAACAGGAAACAGCAGCATTGCCAAAGCGAAAGGCAGCATACCCACCCCGGCCATTAACGGCGTCATTCCCTCAACATTCTGTAATAACAGCGGCAGCAATGAGGTCATCACTTGCGCGGTGGCAGCGTAAGCAAACATCGCTAATACTGCGCCAATAAAGGGGAACGAGCGGAAAAGTTGCAGATTCAACATCGGCCTGCTTTTGCCACTTTCTACGCGAATAAACAGGCCAAACCACAACGCGCTGAGACACAATCTGCCCACCACCTCACGGCTCACCCAGCCATGTTGCGGCGCTAATATCAATGCCCAGGTCAAACAGAACATGCCTGCGATAAACAGCGCGATACCGGGTAAATCGAGTTTACCCGCGTGTTCATGCCTGGATTCCTCAATGTGGCGGGTGACGGCCAGCATCAGCAGGGCACAAATGGGAATATTGACAAAAAATGTCCAGCGCCAGCCAAGCAACGTACTGATCATGCCGCCAGCCAACGGTGCCAGCACCATGGTCAATCCCATCACACCGCCCCAAATCGCCCATGCGCGGTTACGAGCCTGACTATCACGAAAGCTGTGCGCGATAATTGCCAGCGCTGGCGCCAGCAGAAATGCGGAGCCCATACCTTGAACCGCACGGGCAATATTGAGTGCCAAAACGCTGGTCGCCATGCCACAGGCGAGTGAGGCCAGCGCAAACAGTAAGATGCCGCCGAGAAAGAGACGGCGCCGGCCAAATTTGTCTGCCAGCGACCCTGCCGGCAAAAGAAGTGAAGAAAAGCTCAGCACGTAAGCGCCAATAACCCATTCCATGTCTGCAAAAGAAGCATGCAGACCTTTAGCGATGGTCGGCAACATGACGCCAACGATATTGGTGTCGATTACCGTCAATGCGCACCCGATTGAGGCGACGAGTAAAACACGATTCAGATGGCGATGGTCGAGCACGATGGTAGCAGAGGACATCTTTTCTCCCGCGAGTAAGGTGGTGAATGCACTACAGCTTGAATCTATCAATGAAGTCATTCAATAAACCGCACTGGAGTTATTGTTAGGTAAAACCTAACAACATTTTTATTGCTGGAGTTTTGATTTCAGGTAATGATCGACAGGCTCATCACCCAAGATAAGTAGGAGTTAAAACGTGGAATTGCGCCATCTACGCTATTTTCTGGAATTGGCAAAAACGCTGCATTATGGCGTGGCGGCAGAGAATCTCAATATATCCACTCCGACGCTGTCGGTGCAGATTAATCAATTGGAAGAAGAATTAGGTGCGCCGTTATTTTACCGTACTCAACGGAAAGTCGAGTTAACGCAGATTGGAGAAATTTTCCAACAAGAGGCGCGCGAGACGCTACAACATGCGGAGCAGGCCAAATCCCGAGTGCGCAGTGCCGCACGCGGCGAACGCGGCTATATCCGCGTGGGCTATGTGGCATCCGCACTATTATCAGGCATTTTAACCCGGTTATTGACGTGCTTTAGTGCCAGCGCGCCTGATATCTCAATCAATGCACGTGAATCAGTCATGGATACACTGGCCACTCAGGTCAGTGAACGTACTATTGATGTTGCCTTTGTGCGCGGTCCTGTGCCATTGCCTGCCGATGTCGGATACATTGAAGTCGAGCAAGATCACTTCGCATTGGCGCTGCCGGATAACCACCCGTTGGTTGCGCAGGAACAACCCATCGAACCTGCGCAACTTAAAGGAGAAACCTTTATTTTGCCCGAACAAGTGTCTGGCACCGTTACCTTTGCCCAGCGTGGTGGTTTTATTCTTAGTCGTAGCTGGTCGGCGGGAAGTTTAAATGAAGTGCTGGCAAATGTCGCATTAGGGAATGGTGTCGCGGTAATACCGGCTATTCTGGTGACCCAATTAAAATTACCGGGTATTACTTATCGCGAAATACCCGGTGCCGTTATTCCTTCATCCATCTGGTTCTTATATCGTAAACGCGAACGGACTCCCGCAGTGAATAAATTGGTGCGCATGATTGAACGAAACGCCTAACTATTTTATTTGCAACGTCGCAACGCGATCTTTCAATGCGCGCTCAATCGCCTTGCGGTGATAGGGTGACATTTTCCGCCACTCCTGTGCCTCTTTACGCGTACGGCCGCAGGCACGACACCAGCCATTTTTTCCTTCAAAAATACAGACATCAGTACAGGGTGATTTTACAGACATGGAAATAATTCCTTATTGGGTGAGGCCACTGTAGCCATGGAACATCATATAGACGCCCACGATGGCAATGAGGGCACCAGAGAAGTAAGGTGCGCGGCGTGCAATATCGGCGAAACCTTTCCATCGACGGGATACATGCCGAACACTAAGCGCCGCACCTACGCCGACGGTAACCAGCGTAAGCGCGAGGCCGATGCTGAAGCAGACCACCAGCGCCGCACCAAGACTGAACTGCTTAACCTGCAGACAGAGAAGGAGGACCGTAATCGCTGCGGGGCAGGGAATGAGCCCCCCCGTCAGACCGAAGAGAAGAATGTGCAGATTGCTGATTTCACGGCCATCAAAGCGTCGGCGGATGTCTTCCGCGTGCGCGCGCTCGTGTGCATCCTGATATTCTTGAGAACCTTCCGCGAACCTGGCCAATTCGCCATGATGTCCATGTGCATGGCGATGTCCATGCAGATGATGATGCCCATGTTCATGATGAAGCCCATGCTCATGATGATGCCCATGCTCATGATGATGCCCGTGCTCATGATGATGCCCGTGCTCATGATGATGTCCATGCTCATAATGATGCCCATGTTCATGATGATGCTCATGCGTTTGGTGATGATCGTGGTGCTGATGCCACGCTTGTGCTTCAGACCAGGTACGCCAGATCATCCAGACGGCTGTTGCAATGATAATGAGGCCCGAGATCAACTGCAGCCAGGGTTCGGCAGCTTCGGCGGTAAACTGCCGACTGATATACATCCCGCCCATCGCAATCAGCCATACCACCGCAGTGTGGGAAAAAGTGGCTGCCAGACCCAGCATCACCGCCTGGCGAACACTGCCACGGATGGCGACGATAAATGCTGCCATCATCGTCTTAGAGTGACCCGGCTCCAGGCCGTGCAACGCCCCAAGCAAGATGGCGCTGGGGATAAACAGCAACGCGCTAGACGTGCCCTGGCTAAGCAGGGCAGCGAAATCATTCATGGTGTGCATCTCGTGTCGTGATAAGTTGAAAGCGGCATTGCAGTGCCGTAAAATCAAAAAATTCAAAGAAAATATACTATACCCCAGTATACATTAAGATCAACAGGAGCCGAGAATGGGCCATACACTCAAGCATCAGAAAAGCCTGTTAACCCGCGTACGTCGTATTAAAGGGCAGGCAGCTTCGCTCGAGACCGCACTGGAATCGGGTGAGGAGTGCCTGAAAGTGTTGCAGCAGGTAGCAGCGGTACGCGGGGCAGTTAATGGTCTGATGGCAGAACTGCTGGAGGGGCATATCAAAGAGCACCTGATGAATGAATCTGCCACCGAAGCGGAGCGTAGTCAGGATTTGGAAGAGATTGTCAGCGTTATTCGTTCCTATCTGAAGTAGGAGCAAACCATGCTGTGGCTCATCGTAAAATACGCCATCACGGCGGGCATGGTGGTGCTGATTTCTGAAGTGGCGAAACGCAGTGACCGTCTCGGAGGGTTGATTGCGGCGCTGCCATTAGTGACGGTATTGGTGCTGATCTGGATGAAACTGGAAGGTCAGAGCCAGGCAAAGATCGCCAGCCACGCCTGGTATACCTTCTGGTACGTGGTGCCAACCCTGCCGATGTTTGTCGCCTTTCCATTTCTCTATCATCGCTGGGGATTTTGGCCCACGCTGGTGGCGAGTTGCCTGTTAACTATCGTGCTTTTTGTCCTGTGGGCAACGTTGCTAAAGCGCTTTGGCATACAGTTGATGTAGTCTGATTTTTCCTGATTTTTTATGCCCGTTCCCGTTTTCTTTACGCCTTTTTTATATGGCGAGCGGTCTAATCAGAGCATCGCCGGATGCCAGGGCATAATCAGGAGAAAGTATGAGCGGCCTCATTCTCGTATCACACAATCAGCATCAATCATCGACGCTCGCTTCTATTTACGATCGCATCCTGACGCGGCGTGGCGGATTGTGGATCAGTTGGGACGGTAAAAAAGCACCGCCGACTTCGGAAATCACCCGTGATCTGTCATTCCGACATGGCAACGATTACGACACACTCAGCTTCCCATTAACGCGTAGTGAACGGGAAGAGGGGTATCAAGGGTATGTCCATCAGGGGTTATGGCCGGTATTCCATCAACGGCCCGACCTCGCGCATTTCACGCCACAAAGCATGCACAGCTATCGCCAACTCAATGAGGTGTATGCACGTGCTATCGCGGAATATGCGATGCCTGATGATGCGATCTGGATTCAGGATTACCATTTTATCCCCGTGGCAAAAATGCTGCGCGATGCCGGGTTAACCCAGCGCATTGGCCTGTTTTTCCACCAACCGTTTCCGTCGGGGCAGATGTTTGAAGCGATCCCCGACTGGCGCTGGCTGGTGGAATCGTTGTTATGCTGCGATGTGCTGGGATTTCAGACCGCGCAGGATATGAATAACTTCCTGTTGTGGATTGAAAGCGAGTTCCGCGCAGAACGCATGGGTAAAACCCTGTTTCGTATTCATGGTCGTCTGATTTCGACCGGTGTCTTCCCGGTTGGCATCGATTTGAATGATGTGCTGGCACTGCAGGAGAGCAACAGCTGCCAGTTTATGGAGCAGCAGTGTCGGGAGCGACTGCCGGAAAATAGCATTCTCAGTGGCGGCCATCTTGATGACAGCGCTGGCTTACCTTATCGCATCAGTGCTATCGAAGTGTTGTTGCGTCAACACAATCAATATGCGGGTAACGTCATGCTGTTGCAGTTGGCGTCATCCGCCAGCGGTCATGCGCACCGTCAAAAGGAAATCAGCCACGATCTTGAAAATATCTGCGGGGAAGTCAATGGCGTACACGGGATGCTCAACTGGTATCCCGTTAGCTATCTTAACCATCACTACAGCCGCGAAGAGTTAGCCGGAGTGTACCGTGCGTCGCGCGTGGCGTTGGTGACGCCACTCATGGCAGGGATGAGTTTAATGGCAAAAATGTACGCCGCACTGCAAGACCCTGCGAATCCTGGCGTGTTGATCCTTTCACAATTTGCGGGTGCCGCCGAGCATATGGACGGCGCACTGATCGTTAACCCCTACGATCCGGATGCCATTGCCGATGCGATCCATACCGCTCTGAAATTGCCGCTCAGAGAACGACAAAACCGACATGCGCGGCTGATGAAAAACATCCATCTGTATGATTGTCATTGGTGGGCAGATCGATTTATCTCGCGCTTAATGAATGAGGAGGGAGAATCCAGCACCCAGGTTTATCAAAGTATTGTGCCAGGTGCAGGATTCAGCGGGCGGGCGCGCTACTGAGGTCAGGGCGCGGTATTGACCGTGCCCAAACATTTAAAATAGTGCGTCAGCCGTTGCCGCCAGTTGGGCAAACGGACCCGATAGCGTTTGGTTGTGATGGGCAATGATCTGGGATGCGCTAATCTGCCCGTTGTCTGTCGTGCTATGTGCATCGCTGATTAATACCACGCGAAAGCCTAAATCCGCCGCTGCCCGACAAGTCGTATCCACGCAATATTCTGTTTTCATACCACAAATCACCAATTCTTCTATTCCGGCAAGTTGTAGCGAAGCCAAAAGCGTCGTGCCACGGAAACAGTTGGGGTAGCGCTTCACAAACACACCATCCGACCCGGCATCTATCGCCAATTGTGGAATAAGCTGTGTGAGCGGACTGCTCTCGGCAAGAGGTGATCCCTCCGGTCCGGTATGGCGGGCAGCAAAGATCGGGGCTTTTACGTCGCGTGCTCGGGCAATCAACCTGTTGATATTGTTCAGCAGAGTTTCAGCGGCAAATGGCTGCTGCGGCGCAAAAAACAAGCCGTGCTGCATATCGACAATCAATAGCGCTTTTTTACCTGGGGATGGCATGGTGTGTCTCCTTTCACTGGGTGATGAACGGAGACGATCCCCGTCCATTGGCTGACGGGTTGAGGATTCTGTACGCTTACGTTTTCGCTACAGATGCCCTCACGCCGCCGACGAATGCGGTGGTGGTGGTCACTGTGGTCAACGTAATGAACCAAGACATCATCGGCTCGCGGCAGATTGGGGAATAAATCTGACGTTAGCACATCATCGTACAAAATCCCTGCGGTTTTTATCTGCTGAAAGAAAAAGGCGCTAAAGTTCGCGATAACCCATTTATAAAGGAGAAATCTTGATGGAATTTGACTCTATTGAGGCAGTTCGTGAAGAAATTGATCAATTGGATCATCAACTGGTGGCTCTGATTGCTCGGCGTGGAGAGTGTGTTAAGGCCGCTGCACAGTTTAAACAAGACCGTGCAGCGGTGCGCGCCCCCGACCGTGTCCAACAGGTGATTGATAAAGTCAGAGGTCAGGCAAAAGCGCAGGGGTTATCCGAAGAGATTATTGAGCAGGTTTACCGTGCGATGATTGCAGCCTTTATCGATTATGAGCTACAACAGCATCGTTGTTTGCAGGAAAAGTGAGCCGCCGCAGCAAAAGAAAAGGCTGGAATGGATAACCATTGCAGCCTTGAATAATGTGAATTGAATAACACGTTGAGGCCCTGAGGCCTTTTTTTAATGCTGTGTGTCTTTGCGCGTATTATCGCGATGGCGAAAAATGTGTGTGACGTTATTAGTATCTTTAAGCGTGACGCCTTCGGTGTTGGATGATTGCATGTTGTTCATCACTTCTGCCATGGCGCGCTGCAGTGCTTTTTGGCGGGTTGAATTAGATTCCATTGACGCCATAAAACGCAGCTTATCGAGTAGGGCGCTATTGGTGACGGGCCCCGCTTTTTGCAACAGTTGCAACACGGCATCGCCCATGACGATATCCGTTAATCTTTCTTCATCACTTCTGTTCATACACGTTCTCTGTTGACCGCAACAGACCTGCGACAGGTAACAAAGTGGATTCAGTCTAACGTGAAATGACCTATGAGGCGGAAGCCACTTTGTCCGATGTCAGGTCGGTGCGCATGTTCTCAGGGTTATCGTTCGGAGGTAAACATCAGGCCAATAAGCTGTTGCAAATGCAGTTCTTCTTCCGGGCTATTGGCTTGCTCCAGCCGGCAAATAAGCTTGGTGCACAATGTCTTGTGGCTCAGCGAACGTCCTGATCGCAGTATCTCCACCACTATTTTCCCCAAGGTTTCCTGCTGAGAAGGCAGAGAGGCTTCATTAAAGTAACGTGTAATCGCATCCAACGTTGATGAGAGGTTTTTATCCTGACGCATGGTTCCATCCTCCAGGTTAACTAATGAGCACAAGGCCCAATAAAGTTATACAAAGAAAAGCCTGTTGTACAGGAATATGGCCAAACATTAGGAAGGCTGTTTTTGCAAAAAATGCTAGTCCATTAATTACAAATGCTTATATAAAAGCCGCAGTTTTGAGCATCATGAAAAATCATTTTTGCTAAAAACACGGTGTTGAGTGAAGGTGTGATACTCAGTATCATAGTTTTTGTATGTGGGGACAAGGAGCGTCCTAATCGAATCACAGTAAGGAGACGTCATGGCAATTTATGTGTTAAAGCCATTCGATAGAAACACGAAAACTGAGGGTCTTGACGACGGCAGGTTATGCACTGCAGCGTTAGAGGTTATTGCGGGCCAGTATGAAGCTAATCTGGGCGGTGGGGTATATAAGAAACGCATTCCTTTGGGCAAAGGTAAAAGTAGCGGAGCAAGAGCTGTCATAGCTTTCAAAATGGGTAAACACCTCTTTTTCGTTAACGGTTATGCTAAATCAACCGTGAAAAGCACAATGCGAGAAATGGCAGAATCTGATCTCATACTTTATAAGCAGCTTGCTAAAGAGTTGTTCAATCTCACTGCAGATCAGGCAACGCAGGCTATCAATATGGGGAAAATGCGAGAGGTAAAATGTGATGGTTAATCACCTCAAGGATCTTCAAGAAATCGCGCATGATTTTAATGAAATTGGCGCGGTCTCCGATGAGCTAAAAGAAAAAATCGACTCAAGGGTAAGATTGCGTGAGTTACGTGCGGCTCTTCCTGTTCTGCCTATGATGTCAGGTCAAGCGATTAGGCAACTGCGTGAGCGTTTGGGGCTGAGCCAAGCCATGCTGGCTGCTTGCGTTGGAATGTCAGTAGCAACGGTGATCAAATGGGAACGCGAAGAAAAAAAACCTAACGGTGCTGCGATCCGTTTACTTAACATCATGGATCGTAAAGGTCTAAGTGTTCTTCAGTGATAATGAAGCCCCTTCATCATGGGGCTTCATTGTTTTACATTTCTGTTTCAAGTGCGCCAACTTTATTTTCTGGCCCACTCGCTGTCTTTTATGCTGACAATACCGCTACTCCCCATCGGTAGAACGTGTCAGCGCTTCCCACGCTTCAATCTCTGCACGCATCGCTGCCAGTTTATCCTGCACTAGCTTCAATGCATCGCTACCAAGCAGCAAATGCGCAGGTGGGTTATCGCTTTCAATGATAGCCAGCATCGCGCGGGCGGCTTTTTGTGGATCACCAAGCTGCTTACCACTTTTCTCCTCGCGTGCCTGACGAATAGGATCGAAGAGCGCGTCATAATCGCTGATGCTGCGTGCGCTGCGCACCATGGAGCGGCCAGCCCAATCAGTACGGAATGAGCCGGGAGCAACAGCAGTAACATGAATATTGAAGGGCGCAAGTTCTTTACTCAGGGTTTCTGAAATACCTTCCAGCGCAAACTTGCTGCCGCAGTAATAACTAATGCCTGGCATAGTGATAAATCCGCCCATCGACGTGATGTTAAGGATATGCCCGCGACGGCGTTGGCGCATGAAAGGCAATACCGCTTTGGTCATCGCCACGGCACCGAACACATTGACGTCGAACTGGCGGCGCATTTCCTCCAGTGAAGACTCCTCCATAATTCCTTCGTGTCCATAACCCGCGTTATTCACCAGAACATCAATCGGACCTTGCTGTACCTCAATGTCAGCAATAAGCGCATCAATAGCGGTGAAATGGGTGACATCCAATTCAAAAGCCAGCGCGTTTTGCCCATGAAGCTGTTCAAACGCCGCTTTTGCTTCGGCATTTCTCACTGTACCGATCACACGATAGCCGTTTGCTAAGGCTTCCTGCGCCAGCGCACGGCCAAATCCGCTGCTGACACCGGTAATCAAAAGGGTTTTAGAAGGTGACATCGTTTTCTCCCGACATGAATGATGCATGCATAATATTCTCTGTAAGTCAGTGCTATAAGGCCGTATCTTCTATTTTTATTGCCTAATCTTATGAGTGAGGAGGAGTGGTGATAGAACCAGATGTGCAAACGCGTACGGTGCAATTGCTCAAGAATCTCGCCCCATGCGAGGGATACAACCTGACGGCACTTTCTGATGTGCGCATTTTGCGTTCAGATCGCCCATTAGCGCGCACGCCGGTGCTTTACGATCCCGGTATTGTGATTGTCTGTCAGGGCAGTAAACGCGGATTCTTCGGTGATCAGGTCTATCTCTACGATGAGCAACATTATCTGGCGGTTTCTGTGCCGGTTCCCTTTACCATGGAAACCGCGGCGAGCGAAGAACACCCGTTGCTGGCGATCTACATGCACCTTGATTTCAGTGTGGCGACAGCATTGTTGCTGGAATTAGAGCAGCAGCAAGTGCCTTTTACGGCGAAAGCGGCGCAAAGCATGATGTCGAGTCCCATGGATCAGCCGCTTCGAGATTCAGTGCTACGTTTCCTGACGGCCCTGAGTCATCCTTTGGATGCACAGATCCTCGGCCCTGCACTGGTGCGTGAACTCTATTATCGTGTGTTGACGGGTGCACAAGGTCAGGCACTGCGTGCCGCGCTGACGTTGCAGGGGCAATTCGGCAAGGTAGGCAAAGCGCTGCGCCACATTCATGCCAGCTATGCGCAGACGCTCAATCTCGCGCAGTTGGCGGATGAGGCAGGCATGAGCGTGCCGACGTTCTGCGCGCATTTCAAAACCATCACGCAGCAATCACCGATGCAATACGTGAAATCGGTCCGCCTGCATCAGGCGCGTATGCTGATGGTGCGTCAGGAGATGACGGCGGCGGCGGCAAGTCATGCGGTGGGCTACGAAAGTGCCTCGCAATTTAACCGTGAATTTAAACGTCTGTTCGGGCTGCCACCGGCGGAGGAGATCAAACGCATGCAGCGCAATTTCGCGGTGCCGCCTGCACAACAGGCTTCTGAATTTGTCTCTTCGCATTAAGGCTCATACTGCCGGTTTCAGCACCAATACCGCATAGCGGCAAATTTCATCGGTAGCATTGCTAAACACGCAATCCATGGGATCGCCCAACTCCAGGCAATCACCCACATTCATTTCGAACAGATTATCGCCTTCCTGAAAACGTAAAGTGCCTTCCAGCACCCAAATTAACTGGCGACGTGAAAGGTAGGAAATTGCTGGCATGGGCACATCAGTATGCGGCGGTAGTTCTACACTCACGACATCCAACGGAATTTCGCCAGGCGAGACATGGCGACGAATGTAGCCGGTTTCTGGATCTTGCCACACCGGTTGCTGTGCATGACGCAGCAATGTACCCGCTTGTACCTCGGTGAGCGCGATCAGCTGTGACATGCTCATCGCGAATGAACCGGCGAGGCGCGCCAGTGAAGTCGCGGTAGGGCTACTTTCACCTCGCTCTATTTTGTGAATCATCGCCCGTGAAACACCGGATTGTTCTGCCAGGTCGGTTAACGACCAGCCGCGCTTTTCTCGTTCGATTTTAATGTTCTGACCAATGCGCGCATTGATGTCATCTTCTTTACTGGACAATTCATCTAACATAATGGATAACTACGATAGTAAACGAATCATCCACTATAGTGACGAGGAAGACATCATGCAAATACGAGCAGCAGAAGAGGGCGATGCAGGGGCGATCGCGGAGATCTACAACGACGCAGTACTCAACACCACCGCGATTTGGAATGAGAATACCGTGGATATTGCTAACCGCATCCAGTGGATTGCTGCACGCCAGGCCGCAGGGTTTCCGGTATTGGTGGCGGTTGAGGAGCAAGCCGTCATTGGCTACGCCTCCTATGGTGACTGGCGTCCCTGGGACGGTTACCGTCATACCGTGGAGCATTCAGTCTATGTCCATAAAAACGGGCGCGGCAAAGGGGTGGGTGGCATGCTGATGACCGCCTTGATCGAGCGGGCGCGCGAGCAGGGCAAACACATGATGATTGCCGGGATTGAGTCGGAGAACCGCGCTTCAATCGCGCTGCACAAGAAGCTGGGTTTCAGTGATGGCGGCAGATTAAATCAGGTAGGCTGCAAATTTGGCCGATGGCTCGATCTGACCTTTTTGCAGCTTCAGCTTGATGAGCGGGTACAGCCTAACTAAGAAATTCTGAGGAGCGGAGAACGACCCGTCTGACGCACCTCAGATAAATGCACGTGTAGATACTGCGGCATTTATTCCCACTTAAACCTCATCACGATGCTATATAAATGATAACGATTATCATCAATTGCTTTGTACTGAGGTCAGGATGAAACCAACAGAACTCACCGCCGACTGTTGTATCGTCGGCGGCGGTCCAGCAGGATTAATGCTGGGTTATTTACTGGCGAGATCAGGATTAAGCGTCGTGGTGATTGAAAAACATCCCGACTTCCTGCGCGATTTTCGTGGCGATACCATCCATCCCTCGACGCTGGAGATCATGCGCCATCTCGGGTTGCTGGATGAGCTACTGACCTTACCGCATCAGCGAGCCGAAAAATTACAGGCAGAAGTAGCCGGTCAGGAGATCACGATGGCTGATTTCTCGCGCTTGCCGGTGCAGTGCCGCTTTATTGCCTTTATGCCGCAATGGGATTTCCTCAATTTTCTCGCGCGCAAAGCGGCCGCTTTTCCCGGCTTCACGCTCTTACAATCCACCGCTTTTAATGATTTGATCTATGCAGAGGGTGTGGTGTCGGGTGTTAAAACGTTACAGGGTAACGAGACGCGCATCATTCATACCTCATTGGTGATTGGCGCGGATGGGCGTAACTCGCAGGTACGTGCCAAAGCCGGATTGCAGAGTAAAAGCTTTGGCTCATCCCGTGATGTGCTGTG
Source organism: Pantoea sp. S61 (assembly GCF_016625145.1). Taxonomy (NCBI): domain Bacteria; kingdom Pseudomonadati; phylum Pseudomonadota; class Gammaproteobacteria; order Enterobacterales; family Erwiniaceae; genus Pantoea; species Pantoea sp. S61. The sequence continues at coordinate 1,028,702 of NZ_JACVUO010000001.1, read as the reverse complement.
GTTCCGGCTGGGCAAACAGGAAACCGATCCCGAATGGGGTATGGGTCATAAAGGGCCAAAGCAGAATTTCATTGTGATTGATCGCGGTGACTACTGGCAGTGCGGCTACACCATCCATAAAGTAGAGTTTGACGCATTAAAGCTCGCTGGTCTGGAGACGCTAAAACAGGCTATCGCTGAAGTCGCCCCCTTCAGCGCTGAGCGCATGGCGGAACTCGACGGTTGGGATCAATTGAAGCTGTTGTCGATTCGCATCGACCGGCTGGATCAGTGGATGAAGCCCGGCGTGCTGTGCATTGGTGATGCCGCCCATGCGATGTCGCCGATTGGCGGCGTTGGCGTCAATCTGGCGATTCAGGATGCGGTGGCAGCGGCCAATTGCCTCACTCTTCCACTGAAAAAAGGCCATGTCACAGTACGTGATCTGCAGAAAGTGCAACAGCGTCGACAGTTTCCCACTGTTGCCACGCAATTCCTGCAAATTAAAATGAGCAGTAATAAACGTAAGCGCACTACGCCGAGTAAAGTGCCGCAGATGATCAGCCGTTTCCCTTTCTTGCGCCATCTGTTTGGTCGTTTAATTGGCTTGGGGTTTAGAACTGAAAAACCAGAACATCTCAATTAGAAAGTTTGGCTTTCCAATCCTGAAAGCCTTCTTCCGTTTATCCCGATGCCTCCAGCGGCAACAATAGATTCACAGCAGCAGACAACAGTGGGTTGTCTGCTAAACCTCATCAAATAGCAGGTGGGTAGAAGCGAATAGCTTATCATTTGTAACATTCCATTAACCTTGCAATGGTTTTTGATAATTTTTCCTAATGTTTATTTGGGCTGAATTAACCTATTTGTGCCTTATATTCCTTTGGATACGTGCCAGAACCTCAATATTTAATCAACAATTTGTTTATTTTAACCTGTTGATGAGATTAGTTTCTTTGCTCGATTAAATCCTTAATTTGAACCGACCCGCAGGCTGTTACATCGCAATGCCACAGTTTCACTATGGTTAATGAGCTCTATTAAGACCATAAGAAACTGAGGAAACAACAGGTATGAAATTAGAAAACTTATCTCGTCGAACCTTCATGGCATTTGCAGCGGGTGGCACCGTGGCGTTGGCAGCGGGTAAAGTTCATGCCCACGATGCAACAGTGGCCACTTACCCAGCAAACGATCCCCACCATCCCCGCGACCCCGGTCCACACGATCCTATCCGTGAAGGGCTCAATCCCGATATTGTCGATCCACCCGCAACAGACAGCGGTACATTACCGAATCTGCGCTTCTCTTTTAGCGATGCGCATGTACGCAAAGGTAGCGGAGGGTGGACGCGGCAGGTGACACAACGCGAATTAGGGATTTCCACCACCATCGCAGGTGTAGATATGCGGCTTGATAATGGTGGCATTCGTGAACTGCACTGGCATAAAGAGGGCGAGTGGGCGTACATGCTCTATGGAAATGCACGTATCACTGCACTGGACACCCAGGGTGGATGGTTTGTGGATGATGTTGGCGTGGGTGACCTGTGGTACTTCCCGCCTGGCGTACCGCACTCAATCCAGGGACTCGGTCCCGACGGTTGTGAGTTTTTACTGGCCTTTGATAACGGTAACTTTGATGAGGACAGCACTTTCCTGCTTAGCGATTGGTTTAAACACATTCCGCCTGAAGTGCTCGCCAAAAATTTTGGCGTCTCAGCGGACGTTTTCAACACGCTGCCATCACCGGCAGACGAGTATATTTTTGCCGGGAAAGCGCCGGAAGGCGAAGCTTCAGCCGCTGTTAAAGGTGGCGTGAAATCTGCGCTGAATTTCTCACACAAAATGCTGGCTCAAAAACCGATCTCACTTCCAGGTGGCACTGTACGCATCACCGATACCAGCAATTTCCCCATATCAAAAACCGTCGCCGCTGCATTGGTGGAACTTGAGCCCGGCGCTATGCGGGAATTGCATTGGCATCCCAACAACGATGAGTGGCAATACTATCTGGAAGGTGAAGGGCGCATGGGCGTGTTTGCCTCATCGGGGCAGGCTCGGACCTTCGATTTCCGCGCGGGTGATGTTGGCTATGTTCCTTTCGCCATGGGGCATTACATTGAAAATATCGGCGATAAGCCGCTGCGGTTTTTAGAATTATTTAAAAGCGATTACTACGCGGATATTTCATTGAATCAATGGTTGGCCAGTACGCCAGCAGATTTGGTGCGGCAGCATCTGCATCTGGACGATAAATTTATGCAGGCACTGCAGTTTGCTAAGCATCCGGTGGTGAAATAGCATGGAAAGCGCGTCGTGGGAGCGACGCGCTGTAAGGGTTTAATGCCTTAAACGATAGATATCAGCAAAGTACAGATAACCTTTCCTGGCGCGCATCTCTTTCAGCCGTGTTTTTTCACTCTCGGTCAGAATGGCGCTGTCCAGCAGTTCATCGACAAAAGCGCCCCGAACATGGACTTCCATATACCAATCACCGGTGTAACAATTCTTCCAGGCACCTTTATCGATATCCTTCGCTTTGTACGACGGATTGACATGGAAGAAGAAGAAAAAATTACACACCGCAAAAATCAGGATGCAGACCACATATTCGATGGTGCCGAAAGAGTCGGAGTACAACAGCAGCGCCATGGTAAGAACAAACAGTATCCACATCAGGCTGAATAAACCGGGATAATTTTTGATAAAAGAGATATCAAAGTAGGGGCGGTCATTACGCTGCTCTTCTACGTTGATTCTATCCAGCTCGGTTTGTAGTCGCTCATCCAGTTGATTACTCATGTATTCACCTCAGTGGTTTCCTTATCCCTACTTCGCCCGCGCGAGTCTAACAGATAACCACCACGATTTTAGCCTAACCTTTATGGTTATCAGGGGAATTATCTGTGGGGAATAGGATGGAGTATGAAACCGTATTGGCATTCTGGTTTAACGCGCGCCATGAAAACTATTGGTTCAAACAGAATGACGGGTTTGATGAAGCGATACGAGGTGGTTTTTATGATTGCTGGGAAGCGGCTCGTCGCGGTGAATTATCGGCCTGGCGGAAAGACATTCGAGGGCGATTGGCCGAAATCATCGTGCTGGATCAATTCTCCCGCAATCTCCATCGGGACAGTGCTCTCGCCTGGCAGCAAGATGGCATGGCGCTATTGCTCGCGCAGGAAGCGGTGAAAATTCCGGGTTATAAATCACTGAGCCTGGATGAAAAAGGCTTTCTCTTGATTCCCTGGATGCATGCCGAGTCTCGTGTTGTCCATCAACAAGCTGAAGTGCTATTCGGTGCGCTGAAAGGATCCTCTTACTATCAGAGTGAGTTAGAACATCGACAGATTATCGAGGCGTTTGGTCGCTATCCACATCGTAATCAGCGCCTTAATCGCCCATCCACAGCGGAAGAACTGGCGTTTTTACAACGCAACTCGCTCTCTTTTTTCTGATCGATTTTCTACCAAACGGCGTGTATCACGCCTTTTTTACGCTCTCCACATAATCGCAACACAACCTCGACGCTTGCCCAACACCCCTTCGTTAACATCGGCGCTTGACTGGTTTTTCTATTCTTTGCCACGAGAACTCGCAGATGCTTACTTGCAAAACGCTCACTCTGACAGGATGGCTGTTCGTCTCAGCTATCCTGCTCTCAGGATGCGATCATCCAACCTCAGAGCCCCCTGCCGCAGCGGTGCCGCAGGTTGCCGTTACCGTCGTACAGCCACAGTCTCTTGCCATCAGTGAAACTTTACCTGGCCGCGTAACCGCATTGCGCGTGGCGGAAATTCGCCCGCAAGTCAGCGGTATCATTCAGCGCCGACTGTTTGAGCAGGGTGCTGAAATAAAACCAGGCACGCCGTTGTATCAAATCAATCCTGCGCCCTTTAAAGCCGATGTTGAAAGTGCCCAAGCCGCGTTGCTGCGCGCGCAGGCAGTGTGGGAAAAGGCTCGGCAGCAAACTACGCGTTTACGACCGCTCATGAAAAGTGAGGCAGTGAGTCGTCAAAGTTTCGACGATGCTCTCTCCGCTGAGAAGCAGGCTTCAGCCGATGTCGCGCAGGCACGAGCCACCCTGGCGCGTAAGCAGCTGGATCTCAGTTTCGCCACGGTAGATGCCCCGATTGCCGGGAGGATCGATCAAACGCTGGTGAGCGAAGGGGCTTACGTTACCGCTAGCGATACCACGCCACTCGCGCGTATTTATCAAACTGATCCCATTTACATTGATGTGCGCCAGCCCGCAGAGGTATACGATGCGTTGCGTGCGCAGTTCAGCGGTCAAAATCCAACAACGGCATTGCCAGTGACCGTATTGCGCGCCAGTGGCGCCGCGTATGTGCAGCAAGGCAGAGTGTTGTTCTCGGGTATCGCCGTGGACAGTGGAACGGGTGAGGTGATGCTGCGTGTTCAGGTGCCTAATCCAGATCGCATATTGCTTCCAGGAATGTTTGTTCGAGTACAAATCCCACGACAACATGTTGATGACGCTCTGCTGGTTCCGCAGCAGGCGATAGTCCGTGAAAACGGTAAACCAGCGCTATGGGTGGTGGACGATCAACAGCGGGTGAGGCGGATCGAGGTTGATGTCGCCGACATCCTCCAGGGTCATTACCGCATTACCCGTGGGCTCAGCCCCGGCATGCGCGTGGTGATCCAGGGCATGGATAAACTCAGTGATGGTGTGAAAGTAGCAGCGGTGCTACCTGCTGCAGTGGCCAGTGACTATGCCTTGGTACGGGGGCAATAATCATGGCGCAATTTTTTATTAAACGTCCGGTGTTTGCATGGGTATTGGCACTGTTCATCATTCTGTTTGGTGCCATCGCTATCCCTCAACTCCCTGTTGCGCGTTATCCCTCGGTCGCGCCTCCCAGCGTGTCGCTTTACGCCACCTATCCCGGTGCATCACCGCAGACGATGAATGATGCTGTGGTGGGGCTGATTGAACGCGAGCTGTCGAGCGTCAAAAATCTACTTTACTTCGAGTCATCCACAGACACTTCAGGTCAGGCAACCATCACGGTGACTTTTAAGCCCGGAACCGATCCAGAGTTGGCACAGGTGGATGTGCAAAACCGTATCAAAACCATTGAGCCGCGACTACCGCAAGTCGTCCGACAGAATGGCTTGCAGGTTGAAGCCGCCAGCTCAGGTTTCTTGATGATTGTTAGCCTGACATCTAAAGCGGGAAAGACCAGCAGCGAGGCGTTAAGCGACTATATGGCGCGTAACGTGGTCGAAGAGCTACGCCGGGTCCAAGGCGTCGGGCGTATTCAGCTTTTTGGCGCTGAGCGTGCTATGCGTGTGTGGGTCGAACCTGCCAAATTGGTGGCTTTCAACCTCACCATGAACGATCTTTCAACCGCCATTAGCCAACAAAATGCGCAGATTGCACCGGGTCGTGTAGGTGATGAGCCCGCGCTGGAAGGGCAGCAGGTATCCATTCCCCTGACGGTGGAAGGCCAACTGAGTTCGCCGGAAGCGTTTGCTGCCATTGTATTACGTGCCAATAGCGATGGGTCAAAAGTGACGTTGGGTGATGTGGCGCGTGTCGAACTGGGTGCTCAGAGCTACAGCTTTATGATGCGAGAAAACGGGCAAAACTCTACCGGTGCGGCGATCCAACTGTCACCGGGGGCCAATGCGGTTAAAACGGCAGATGCCGTCATCGCGCGTATGAACGCATTGAGCCAAGCGATGCCTGCTGATATTCATTTTTCCGTGCCCTTCAATGCGGCACCTTTCGTAAAGATATCCATCGAGAAGGTCATTCACACACTGCTCGAAGCCATGGTGTTGGTGTTTCTGGTGATGTACCTGTTTTTGCAGAACATCCGTTACACCTTTATCCCGGCCATTGTCGCGCCGATTGCGTTATTGGGCACGCTATCCGTGATGTTGCTCGCTGGCTTCTCCGTCAACGTTTTGACCATGTTCGGCATGGTGCTGGCGATTGGCATCATCGTTGATGATGCCATCGTGGTAGTGGAAAACGTGGAGCGCATCATGCGTGAAGAGCAGTTACCACCGCGCGCAGCAACACAGCGGGCAATGCGTGAAATCACCGGTGCGATCATTGGCATCACGCTGGTGCTGACGGCAGTATTTATTCCTATGGGCTTCGCCAGCGGTTCGGTCGGGGTCATTTACCGTCAGTTTGCCTTCTCGATGGCAACCGCCATTCTGTTCTCCGCACTGTTGGCGTTAACCTTAACGCCTGCACTGTGCGCTACTTTGCTCACGGCTGTACCACCCGCCCACGCTTCTCGTGGATTTTTTGCCGCATTTAACCGGGGGTTTGACCGACTGACAGGGCGGTATCAGGGATGGGTTGTTACCAGTCTTAAACGCTCCGGTCGCATGATGCTGGCATTTCTGGCCATTAGCGCCGCTATGGCGTTGGCGTTTAATCAGCTTTCATCCAGCTTTCTGCCCGAAGAGGACCAAGGCTATTTCATGACGTCATTTCAACTGCCTGCCGATGCGACCCAGCAACGCACACTTGAGGTGGTGAAGAAATATGAAGCGGCGGTGGACACACGACCTGGTATTGCTACCAATCAATCAATTGTCGGATTTGGTTTCTCTGGCTCGGGTGCCAACACTGCGCTGGCATTTACCGTACTCAAGGATTGGCAACATCGCGGTGCAACCTCAACCCAGCAAGAAGTGCTGCACGCGCAACAGGCAATGGCTGACATTCCTGAAGGTTCGGTCATGAGCTTGATGCCGCCGCCGATTGAAGACCTCGGGACGTCTTCAGGATTTACGCTGCGCCTTGAAGATCGCGCGAATCAAGGCGATGCCGCACTGCAAGCTGCACAAATGCAATTGCTACAACTAGCAGCAAAAAGTGACAAGGTCACGCAGGTCTATCCCGATGGTTTGCCGCCCGGTAATAGCGTCAGGCTGGAGATTGACAGAGAAAAAGCGAATGCCATGGGGGTGACCTTTGCCACCATCAGTGAAACCCTCACTGCAGCGTTAGGGTCATTGTATGTTAATGATTTTCCGAACCAAGGTCGTATGCAACAAGTGATCATTCAGGCTGATGCGAAGGATCGTATGCAAGTCGATGACATTCTTAACCTGTATGTCCGTAACAGTGACAACAATATGGTCGCATTAAAAACCTTTGTTCACCCAGTCTGGTCTGACGCGCCGCTCCAGCAAGTACGTTACCAAGGTTATCCTGCGATTCGCCTGTCGGGCAGTGCAGCGCCTGGCGTCTCCAGTGGTGATGCCATGAAAGAGATGGAAAGATTGGCGCAACAGTTACCTAAGGGCTTTATGGTTGAATGGACGGGGCAATCGTTACAGGAACAACAATCTGCTGCCCAGGCACCGATGCTGATGGCGCTCTCAATGCTGGTGGTGTTCCTGGTATTAGCTGCGTTATATGAGAGCTGGGCAATTCCACTCGCCGTGATGCTGGTGGTTCCGCTTGGCTTAATTGGGGCGGTTGCGGCTGTCCTGATGCGGGAAATGCCTAATGATGTGTTCTTTAAAGTGGGGTTAATCACGGTAATTGGCCTTTCCGCGAAAAATGCCATTCTGATTATTGAGTTTGCTAAACAGCTGCATGAAGAGGGGCAAAGCATTATGGCCTCTGCCATGACGGCTGCACGACTGAGATTGCGCCCGATTATTATGACATCGTTAGCCTTTGGTTTGGGCGTGGTGCCGCTAATGTTTGCAAGCGGCGCAAGTAGTGAAACACAACATGCGATTGGCACGGGCGTTTTTGGTGGAATTGTCAGCGCGACCATATTGGCGGTGATTTTTGTTCCGGTGTTCTTTGTGGTGGTAATGCAATCACGTCAAAGATGGCGTGCAAAAACGCAAGGAGGCACCAATGCATAAGCCATGGATCGCCGCCGTTTTATTGCTTGGGGGGTGCTCATTAAATCCGCCGTTGGAAAAGCCAGCATTACCCGTTGCTGATACTTATACAGTTTCAAACCGCAACAACGCTGCCAATCTTGGCTGGCAGAGCATATTTCGCGATGTTCAACTGCAACACACCATTGATATGGCGTTGCTGCATAACCGTGACTTGCGTGTGGCTCTTCTCAATGTGGAGACCGTCCGTGCGCAGTACCGTATTCAGCATGCCAGTGCTTTTCCTGCCATTGAGGGCTCAGCAAATTGGACGCGCCAGCAATTAGCGGATAGTGCAGCCGCCAGCGGTATCCAGCAGCAAGGTGCCGCCAGTATTAATCTCAGTGCTTATGAGATTGACCTGTTTGGCCGAGTCAAATCTTTGTCTGAAGCCGCCTATGCGCGGTACCTTGCCAGTGCGGCTGGAGCGCGAGCCGCACAAATCACCTTGGTAGCGGCCGTCGCCAATGCGTGGTACAGCAGGCAGTTGGCGACGGAGCAATTGCGACTCTCACAGCAAACGTTAGCTGACTGGCAGCATTCGTTACTGCTAGCCAGACAGTTACAAACGGCTAACCAGAACAGCGGATTAGATGTGGCACAGGCTGAAGGTCAAGTGGCGAGTGCCGAAGCGGATGTTCAGGCGAATCAGCGCACGCTTCTGCGTACAGGTAATGCGTTACGCCTGCTGGTGGGCACGGTTGCGCCGTTGCCAGAGGCGCAATCCACCTTGGAGCAGGCTCCAGTTGTGACGCAACTGCCCGCAGGATTGCCTTCGGACCTGCTGACGCGCCGGCCGGATATCATGCAAGCCGAACAGACGCTTATCGCGGCGAATGCGGATATTGGTGCTGCGCGGGCGGCATTTTTCCCACGTATCACACTAACGGCATCTTTGGGACAGGCTAGCCCACAACTCTCTCAGCTGTTCGACGGCGCTAACCAGACATGGCAATTTATGCCGCAAATCACACTACCGATTTTTCAGGGTGGGCGTTTGCAGGCGGAACTGGCTGTGGCGAAACTCAGAGAGTCCAGTGCCTTAGCGGAATACGAGAAAAGCATTCAGGTGGCGTTCCGTGAAGTATCGGACGGCGTGGCGGGAAATGTTACCTATCGACAACAAATGGCCGCACAGCAGCGGGTGGTGAACAGCGCCCAGCGTAGAATGAAGCTTTCAAACCAACGCTATCAAGCCGGATTGGATAACCGATTGGAGTTACTGGACGCCCAGCGTCAATATTACAGCGCTCGGCAAGCGTTGTTAACGTTGCGCCAGGGAGAGATTGATAACACCATCACGCTCTACAAGGCGTTGGGTGGCGGTTTCAAACCATAAAACAAGCGTGGATGCGCACGATGAGTAAACAACTGATTTTGATTGTTGAGGATGACGCAGAAATAGCCGTCATTCTCACGGCCTATTTAGAGAAAGAGGGGTTTCGTACCCGGCATGCTGAAAATGGCGTCGTCGCGTTGGCACTGCATGCGGTAGAGCGTCCTCAGTTGGTGATCCTGGACATTCGTATGCCGGAAAAGGATGGCTGGCAGGTACTTGCTGAATTGCGACGCAGTGGCAGCACGCCCGTCATCATGCTGACAGCCAACGATGATGATATCGATAAGCTCGCCGCGCTGCGTTTTGGCGCAGATGATTATGTGGTGAAGCCTTTTAACCCAGCCGAAGTGGTGGCAAGGGTGCAGGCAGTATTGCGTCGTGCCCAACCGCTGATGCCGTCCGAGGATTTGATTTACAGCGAGTTTATCGACATTAGCCTGACGCATCACCGGGTCATAGTACGGCCAGGCAATGTGAATATCGCTCCGCGACTCACCATGACAGAGTTTCGTTTGCTGACGCATCTGGTACGCGCACCAGACCGGGTCTTTACTCGCGATGAGCTGCTGGAGTCTTGCATGCCAGAAGGCGAAACGTTGCCTCGAACGGTGGACAGTCACATCAGTAAATTGCGCCGCAAACTGGAGGAAGCGGGGGTTGAGGGCTTACTGCAAAATGTGCGTGGCTTTGGTTATCGCCTTGGGAGGGCGCAATGAAAACGCGCACCATCAAGCAGCAGCTTAACTGGCTGATCCTTAAAATCACGCTGTATTCATTCCTTATTTCGTTTGGCACCTACTTTATCTATGTCGTGTTGGTCGCAAAGAGCGGCAAAGATTACAGCGAATATCTCGATTTTGGTCCTGCCGACTGGATGCAACTCGTGGTGTCTACCTTGCTGACCGTCGTGGTCTCTGTGGTGACTGCTGCAGGCTTTGCCCGCCGCGTGCTATTTCCGCTTCAATCACTGACAGAAAGCGCGCGTCGCGTTGCGGGAGGCGACCTTAATGCACGTGCTGAACGCGGTGAACAGCCGCTCACGGAGATGAGTGAGTTGGTGGATGACTTTAATCGGATGGCCGAAAAGTTGGATAACAGTTCGCGTGACATCCGTACCTGGAATGCCGCAATCGCGCATGAATTACGTACCCCGGTGACCATTCTGCGGGGGCGTTTGCAGGGACTAGCTGATGGAATCTTTCTGCCAGAACAACAGCTGTTTATTAATCTGGTCAAGCAGACTGATGGTTTGTCACATCTGATTGATGATCTTCGCACCCTGAGCCTGGCACAGAGCGGCCACCTGCGATTGCAGTACGGGCTCATAAATGTACCCCAAGAGATCGAGGCAATTGCAGCTGTGGTGGAAGCCGATTTCAAATTCAGCCAGCATTCGTTGGTCCTGCGGCTGAATGAAGCGAGGGTTCCCTGTGATGCTGCGCGTCTGCGCCAGGCTTTACTTGCGCTGTTGGAAAATGCCCGGCGCTATGCAGTGAGTGGAGTGGTGATGATCAGCTGTCGTGAGCACGATGAAGGCGTGATGATCAGCGTTGAGGATGAAGGTCCTGGTATCAGTAAAGAGGTTGCCGAGTCTATCTGGGAAGCTTTTGTCCGCGGTGATGACTCTCGCTCGCGTCATAGTGGTGGCAGCGGATTGGGGTTGGCAGTGGTGAGAGCAATTGTTTTGGCGCACGGTGGAGAGGTGAGCTGCGGTCCTGGTGAGCTTCAGGGCACCCGTTTCTCGCTATGGTTGCCTTTATCAACAGCCCACGGACAAAAAAATGCCCGCTAAGCGGGCGGGGTAATTAAACCAAGGAAAAAATTCTCGTAGGCAACGCATTGCTGTGTGTTGCGTCACTATATTAGCAACGATAAGCAACCAGTACGGAAAATGATCGATGATTAAATTTTGCTGATTTGATAAAGGTTATATTTGTGACGAGAGTGTTATTTTGATGTTTACAACTGCACGTTAAACAGACACTGAAGCGCCTTTTTCCCGGCAGCTGTGACCTTTATCTCTCGATAGCCTGCCGTGCGGCTTAGCCATTGTTTATCAATTAGCAGACTAAGAAGTGCGGCTCCCGCTGCTCCACCGAGATGCATGCGGCGTTCACTCCAGTCGAGACAGGCACAACAAGGTTTACGTTTACTACGAAGATCTTGTTGCATGCCGAGGTTTTCTAACTGCTGCTGGCCTAAGCCGGTAAGTGCACTACCGTCAGCTACAACCCATTCTTTTTCTTGCATAAAGTTGTATATTTCTACCGCCAGTTCACCTGCCAGATGATCGTAGCAGGTGCGGGCATGGCGCAGATGGCTGGGAGTAGCGGAAACCAACGCTCGCTGTGGCTGCATCGATACCCCCATCAGGGTTTCCAGCAGGTGCGCAATATCGCTGCCCGCCAAACGGAAATAGCGGTGGCGGCCCTGGGATAAATACGTGACAAGACGGGCATCCAATAGTTTGCCCAGATGTCCGCTGGTGGTAGAGGCGGCGATATCGGCGACGCCGCTTAATTCTGTGGCTGTCCAGGCTCGGCCATCCATCAGCGCGCACAAAATGCTGACACGCGAAGGATCGGCCAGGGCGGCAGCCACAGCAGACATCGCCTGCTGCAAGCCTTGTTCCGCCGTTTCATCGGTGATTATGGGGCTGCTACGGGTTGCCATGCGGTGGTCACCTCTGCTGCACGCTCAGGATTATCGGTAATCAGGATCAACTGGTTGTTGTGGTCACTGTATTGAAGCTGAATGTTAACGCCATTGCGTGCTAGCACGTCAGCAATTTCGCCAAGCTGTCCTGGTCGATCCTGTTTCAGCTTGCGGATCAGCGGCTGCTGTACTGAAACCACCTGAAAACCGGCCGCCATCAGCACTTGTCTGGCTTGCTCCCCTTGCACAACTAAAAAATGCGCGTGACTCTGTTCACCCACGGTGAACACGCCGCCTCCTTCAAGTCCTACTCCATGCTGGCCGAGAGTCAAACCTAATGCGGCCAGCTCGCCTGGAACATTATTGAGTATCACGTGAATATCAAACATGTTGGCTTGCCTCGTGCGCATATTCCCGCAGTACAGCGGCGATACGGATGTGGTAGAAAGAAAACAAGCTGTTTCGACCTTCCTGTTGAGCCTGTTGGTGCGACATATTTTTCTTCCATGCCACCACTGCCTCTTCGTTTTCCCAGTAAGAGAGAGACAGGATCTTGCCAGGATCGTTGAGGCTTGAAAATCGCTCTACTGAAATAAATCCAGGCAAACTGGCAAGTTGAGATTTCAGCTGTGCGGCGAGTTCAAGATAGCGGGCTTGGTGCTCAGTTTGGGTGCGTGCTTCAAACAGGACAGCAATCATGGTTTTGCTCCATCAGTCAGTGATGGCAGCAGTGTAGCGAGTGGAGATAAGGATGCTTCGGCGAACAACGAAGTATGGCGCAGCGCGAGTTCGCTGCGCCACGCCACTCATCCCACCCAGCGTGACTGACGGATGACGCTACAAAAGTTCATTGGTGAAAAACCAGGCTGCTTGTCGGCAATGACATCGGCTTTGACATTGCCAAAGGTGGTGTCAGGCTTGTTTTTAATGCCATCGTAGAACGCCTGAATAATCTCTTCCTTGAATTGGGCAGGACGTGGATGCTGCTTTACCACGGCTTCACGCTCCGCATCGCTGAAGTGATCATAGTTGATGCCCAGGACATCCATTTCCACGCCAGCGGTGACTAACGCAATTTCCGGGGCCATAAATTGCGGAATGCCCGGAGTGGTATGCAGCGCAATTGCGGTCCAGACTTTATCGATATCGGCCTGCTTTACACCATACTGTTGCAAGAAATCGCGCGCCGCATTGGCGCCATCCACCTCAAAGCGTTTGTCGCAGCTGCAGTGTTCGTGCGTCAGTCCAACATCATGGAACATACAGCCGACATAAAGCAGCTCAGCATCCACCTTAAGATCTAAGCGGCGTCCTGCGAGTGCGGCCCAGTAATAGACGCGGCTGGAATGGTGAAACAGCAAATCGGATTCGGTATCACGGACAAAAGTCGTCGCGTCACGGGTCATGGCAGTATCGGGAATAGTGATGCCGTTAATGGAAATTTTCATGGGAGGTTCTCCGCTCGGTTAAGTTGCAACCAGCTTAATACCGAGGCAGAATGTCTTAAATAATCTTTTAACGACTTTTTAAGACATTAAGACTTTTACAGACGGGAATAGCGCATGAATCACCATCTTGCGATTTTAGCGGTGCCGGGAGCGCAATTGCTCGATGTCTCTGGGCCATTGGATGTGTTTGCCGAAGCTAATCTACTGCTCAATCGTACCGTTTACCAGCTGCAAGTCATGTCACTGGAAGGGGAAAACATTCGTTGTTCATCAGGTGTGCGTTTGATGGCGGATGTCACACTGCAAGATATCCAGCAAACTGACACGTTTCTGATTGCGGGGGCACCCGAGGCACGGGATATGCAGTTAACTGCGCAGCAAACCGCACGTCTGATGGAGCTATGCCATGAAAGTCAGCGCTTTGGTTCGATTTGCACCGGAGCGCTGCTGCTGGCACAAACCGGCTTGCTGAGTGGTAAAAAAGTGACAACTCATTGGGCATGCGCAGAAGCACTGATGGAACAGGTACCGGATGCGCAGGTGGAGGCCGATGCGCTTTACATCGCCGATGGGCGATTACGTACCGCCGCTGGCGTCACGTCGGGGCTCGATCTGGCCCTGAGGTTGGTGGAAGAAGATTTGGGACGCGAATTGGCACAGGATATCGCTGCCAATTTGGTGATGTTCTTTCAACGGCCAGTGAATCAAGGGCATTTTGTTCGCAAGCAGCCACTTTCGCTGGGTGGGCGCAGTGCGTTTCAGGAGATGCAGCGATGGGCTTTGGCGAATCTGGCGCAGGTGAGTTCACTCGACGATCTCGCCGCACATATGCAAATTAGCACACGGCACTTAGCGAGGCTTTTCCGTCAACATATGGACTTACAGGCGGGCAATTGGCTGGAGAATGCGCGAATTGATCAAGCGCGAAAGCTACTGGAAGCAGGTTCAATGCCGCTGAAAGCCATTCCGGCCGCCTGTGGTTATCGCAGCAACGATGTTTTAAGGCGGGCTTTTGTCAAGGTGACAGGCATGACGCCTTCGATGTATCGCAAGATGTTTATGCGCTAGCGCCTCCCAACGTTTTATTCAGAAATTTTACTGCTGACACTTTTGGTGACTGCGGTACGTGTTGACCACCAGCAGACTAATGACCCGAGACTCACCATCGCCGTGCCTTGCCAGAAGGAGAGCGTCAGATGCGAACTGAGAATAAAAGCGGCTAATATCGATGAAATAATCGGAATGAAGTATGAGGCGGCGGCCAGAACCGTCACATTGCCATGCAAAATGCCAACGTTCCAGGCTGCGTAACCGAACCCCATCGCCATCGCTGCCAGTGCCAGTGAGACCCACGTCTGGAAATGGGCGTCAAACGCGGGTTGGGGCGAAATGAAATATTTAACCCATAGTGTTAATGCCGTTAAAACAAAGAAGAGCGTAATGCCGTTATTACCGTTGGCGATTTTTTTCGTTACCACACAATAAATAGCCCAAATGATGGCGCCGCTGAATGCCAGACCATAACTTAATGGGTTTTCCATTATATTGTGAGTCATCTCGCTGATTGAAAACCCTTGGTCGCCGCCCAGCACGCGGCAAATTCCTGCTACCGCTAAAATCACGCCAGGGATAATCAGCGGGCTAACTTTTTGCCGATTGACAATTACCGCCAGCACAATCGTCATACTTGGCCATAGATAATTCACCATGCCCACTTCAATAGCCTGCCGTCCGCTATGGGTAAACCCGAGTGAGAGCGAAAGGCAGAGTTCATAGCAGACAAACAGCACGCTACCGATAATCACATAAAGGCGGGGAAATTTTTTCAGATTGGGAAATCCCACGCTGAACAGCAGCAATATCGCACTGCAGCTGTAGATCAACGCCGCTCCAGCGATCGGACCAAAGCCTTCGCTGACACTTTTGATTAATCCAACAATCGCGCTCCATAACAGGATGGCAACTAAACCGATGAGCGTCGCTTTGTTTTGGGGCATCACCCGCTACCTCTTCTACACAATGTTCACCTAAAATGCGGGTGCAAGCTTACCTGTTAAGTTCTGGTTAAAACCAGCATAAAACTATGCCGCCTGAAGCGCAGTGTAAATACGTCAGAGGGAACGATAGTGGGGTTGACGTTAGCGGAAAAATGAGCTGACTCGAATCGTGGGGCTTTTGTCCAATGACTGATGAGCGAAGCAGGCCTATTCGTTGCCACCGGGCCATTTCGGAAGCAAAACGCTAGCTATATATCCGGCCACCAGCAGAAGGTGACCGGAGACTCTGTTTAGTCGTTGCCCCACTCATTTAAAAAGTTGGCAATCTCATCGATACGCACCGCTTTAATACCCGCTTCACGCGCCATCTCTTGCTGCGCCTCTTCGCTGATCTCTTCATTATTATTCAGACGAGTCAGCAACAACTGGAAGTAGTGCGCCAGTGCATCAAGTTCTGCTTCACTCACATCGTGTTCGGATTCCGCAGCGTACTCTTCAGCAATGTCATAATATTTCAGTGGAATGTTGTTATTCATTATCGGCTCCCCGTTAAATTTTGAGCATTTTCACTGCGGCATCAATGTCGATCTCATCTTCGGTAAAGATCAGCGTCGTACCCTGGAAAGTGGTTACCGCCAGTTTTTTCACTGAACGCATTTCATCAGGTTTTACGTCGGTCTTAGGTTTGATGTTGTTCATCAGAATGCCCACCGACAGTACGGTGTTTTCTTTATCAATACGGGTATCAACCGGCTCTTCTTCACTGTAAACCACGAAAGATTTAATAGACGTCAGTTTCAGGCGCTCACCGGCGATAAAGATATATTTGCTGTCTGGTATCACTTTCACCGCGAAAGCGGACAAACCTTTGTTATTGGTTGTGGGTTCGAACGTCACTGCCGCATCTTTTTTAATCAGATCAGGGTTGGCGACCTTAATCACATGGAAATAACGGTTGTCTCCGTTTTCATCTTTGATAAATCCAAAACCTTTGTCCTGAAACCAGGTTGTGATCGTTCCGTTCATCGCCATTACCGCCTACTCAATCGTTAATCTAATCAGTTTTTTGCAGCGCGCAGTGTAAAGCACATTGCCTGCGCAGACTACGCCTTTGCTGTAAGTCTGGACGATAAATTTCTGCTGTGCGAGCGGGAGCCCGGGTAAAGAGGGCAAAATTCGTCAGCCCGCTGAAAATTGGTTATTATCCGCACCCACTTCACAGTCTGGCAGTCTGATGTCTACGATTATCGATACCTTTATAGCTCCGCCGTGTTCGGCAGAGATCGCGATTCTCTATCAGGATGAGCATTTGGTATTGATCGATAAACCCGCCGGTTTGCTCAGCCTTTCAGGAAAAAATCCACAAAATCTGGATTCCGTTCATCACCGACTTGTGAAGTTGTTCCCCGGCTGTACTTTGGTACATCGCCTCGATTTCGGGACATCCGGATTGATGGTGGTGGCACGCAATAAAGCCATCAACGCTATGTTGTGCCAGCAGTTTAGCCAGCGAAGCGTGACGAAAATTTATACGGCGCTATTGTGCGGACATCTGAACCGCGACCAGGGCACGATTGACGCCGCGATAGCAAAAGATCCGGCGCTGTTTCCATTGATGTCGATTTGTGCCGAGACGGGTAAACCTGCACGTTCACGCTATCAGGTGACAGAGCGCTTAATGCGCGAAGGGGATGACGGCATGCTGATACCTGTTACGCGGGTGCAGTTGATGCCAGAGACGGGGCGCACCCATCAATTACGTATTCACTGTCGGCAATTGGGCCACCCAATTCTTGGATGTGACCTGTATGGAGGATTGCTGCAGCCGGGTACGGAAAAGACACCCCGGCTGATGCTGCACGCCAGTGAACTACATTTTGTCCATCCCATTAGCGGGGAGAACATCACTGCGCGTCATGTCAGCCCGTTTTGACACGGGCTGCATTTATTACCACATCAAATCATCAGGCACTTTGAAATCTGCGTACGGATCGTCCTCATCCTGCTCTTCCTGACTCAATGCACTATTCAACACAATGCTGTCTGCATCACGCTGCGCAATTTTATCGGCTACGCTGGCGGGAATAATCGCGTATTTGCTTTCGCCACTGCTATCCGCCGCCAGGCGTGCGATTGCCAGACGACCATTGATCAACTGCGTTTGCGTGGTCTTATCCACGCTGATCTTTTTGATTAAATTGTTGTCGGTGAAGTTAAAGTCAATTGTCCCTTTAGCCACGGTGATGGCGTTCATTTCAATCAGCTGTTTAACCTGTGCCTTGTACTCTTTGGATAAAGTGGCTTGTTTCTGCTGATCGCTTAGCTGCTTATCACGCTCAATTTGCGCTTTTTTATTCTCTTCCACCGCTTCACGGGCTTCACGTGCCTGTACGCGAGACTTCTTGGCAGTGCGCTGTACTTTGGCCATTTTTTTGCTGGAGACGAGTCCAGCTTTGAGCATCTGCTCTTGTAAGGTGAGTTTTGTCATCTTCGTCTCTAAAATTCGTTAAAACCTAGCCGGATTATACCTGTAATGCGAAGGCTGATCACGGCGAGGTTTGAGATTCTGATGAATTGCCGTATCAGCGCAGGAGTACAGCGAGCAATGCAATCAGAGCTGGAAGGGCCTGCACATAAAGAATTTTTCGGCTGGCGGTCAATGCTCCGAAAATCCCGGCAATGAGCACGCAGATGAGGAAGAAGAGAGTGACAGATACGCCATTTTCGCCCAACCATAAGCCCCAGAATAAACCCGCAGCCAGAAAGCCGTTGTAGAGCCCTTGATTAGCCGCGAGCACACGGGTTTCACGCGCAAAGTCGACGCTGAGTTTAAAGGCTTTACGGCCCGTTTTCGTTTCCCAAAGAAACATCTCCAGCACCAGAATGTAGATGTGAATGACGGCGACGAGAGCAACAAGGATATTGGCTAACACGTGAGTCCTTAATTTCAACTGAGATTCTTAAAAACAAATGAGCTTCTGTCAGCATACTCTTCTTCACTTCGGTTTTGCGTTATATTGGCAGTACTAACACCCGAATATCTTTGCGAAACAGGTAACATTGGCAATGGCTCTGATCCCTAAAAACTATGCACGGCTGGAAAGCGGCTACCGTGAGAAAGCATTAAAAATCTATCCATGGGTTTGTGGACGCTGCTCACGGGAATTTGTTTACTCCAATTTGCGCGAACTCACCGTGCATCATATCGATCACGATCATACCAACAACCCGGAAGATGGCAGTAACTGGGAGTTATTGTGTCTCTTTTGTCACGACCATGAGCACTCAAAGTACACTGAAGCTGACATGTACGGCACCAGAGTGGTCGCCGGTGAAGATGCGCAGAACGATGTGGAAGCAGCAACCTACAATCCCTTCGCGGATTTAAAGTCGATGTTAAATAAAAAGAAATAAGCCTCACTGATTTCCGATGCTGCCAGCTTGCCAAATAGGGGCTGGCAGCCTCTACTGCAAGGGATTTACTGGCGTAATTTTTCTAACAACTGTTCCGCGCCTTTATCAATCCCGGTTTCAGCCGCACTGAGCGAACCGAAGGTCGCACCCACGTTCATGGCGTTGGGGTATTGTTCCGCGACGTACGCCAGTAAGAGTTCATTTGTTCCCGCATCTTTCACCTCTACGGCGAAATTAACGTATCCACTCATCAAGCCACGTCCTCCACGTACCGACTGAACGATATTGTACGGCCCCCCGGCTAAATCAAATTTTGTGAATGTGCCAATCACTTGCGGCGTGGTATCGGCGCCGGTCAGCGTCAGTTTCAATTTGAGCGCTGGAGCCGTCCCGGCTGGGGGATGGGTGTTAAATTTCTCCGCCAGCACTTCCTCAAACTTTTTATGCATATAATCAGCCAGTTGACGACGATCATCCACAGACAATTCATTAAATTGCGCATCACTCCCGCTGTAAATCTCGACCGGTTCAATGCTGATGCTATGGTATTTACTCCACTCCACGGGAGCGGCATAACGGAATGGAATGCGATCGCTGTCATCCGAAGTATTAGGCGACATACGTGATGCAGAGGCGATACCAGCATATTTCACCGGGCCGGTAGACGAACAACCGACAGCGGTAAAAGCAGCCGCGAATACAAGGCTACGACACAACGGGCTGAACAAACGACTCATCTTGAAATTCTCCGATAGCATTGATAAATGAACTGTACGGTTTAGTTAATATCAGTTAGCATCAATCTGTCAAGAAGGGGTTTCAGAGTGTGACATCGTGATGCGGGGGCAGAGAGGTGAATGCAAAACGTTTGTTTGTGTCGAGTGAAAGGCTTAACGGAAACTATGTAGGATGATGGTCGGATTAGCGGCAATTTTGTTATTGCTCTTTCGCGCCATCCGCAATCTGGGGGAGATATTTTATCTCTGGAAATTAGGCATAAAACGAGGCGGTTTTTATGCGGTCAGGGTTTGGGGAGCGCGCCTCAAACCCTTGATAATACTCCTGATGATCGACACCATTGTCGTGCTGACGCTCATTTTCAATTTGTCAGTCAGGATTCAGTTGTTTTGACCAGCACCTTTGAGGAACAACGAAACGGCGTTTTGCACCATGGCCGTCACCTCACTTATCGTATAGCTCGGCAAGGTCCGCTGAAGGAATAATTCATCGACTTCAGCTTTTACCAATGATGAAAATTGTTTGGCGCGTAAGGCTGGGTTGCCGCCGATCAATTCCCCGTTGGCGATGTGATGCTCCATCACCGCCGTCAGAGCGTCCATGCTCTCACGCACGCCGGACTCATGAAAAAGCGCGCCGATGTCGGAATGACCTGCTTCTCCAACCACCATTCTGTACAACTGTAAGGCCTTCCAGTCTGACGTCAGCGCCCCCAGCATGCCCTCGCCAAAACGCTGTAACTTCTCACTTAACAACAAGGTTTGAGTTTCCGGGTCGTTAAGTTCTTCAGCCGCATGCATCAGAAAATGAGTACTAAAACATCTGACAACAGCTTCAAAAAGGCTCTCTTTGGAGGAGAAGTAGTTATACAGGGTCGCCTTGGAACAACCAGCCTGCTTTGCAACGCTATCCATTGAGGCTCGCTCATATCCTTGTTCGAGAAACACGGCTGAAGCGGCGTTGATAATGTCAGTTCTTTTTTGTTCGGTTAGCGTGCGCATCACTCTCTCCTTTGTCGGCGATGAATATTAACAAAACCAGGTGGTTCATTAAAGGAGAGAGGAGAGTGTATTCAAATACCAATGGGCGTTTCCTAACCTTCCTTCGGACGACAGGTCAGTGGGGTCAATACCGCGCAGATATGGAAGATTATGTTTTCCATTATCTCAATTCGGTCTGTCACCCTGTCGCCGTCAGCAATGGCGGTGCAGTGGCAGAGCGCACCGACGTCAGCAACTGCTGCGTATACGCATGTACCGGTCGCTGCCAGATCTGCTGATGGTCGCCTTGCTCGACTATTTCGCCTTGATACATCACCATTACCCGATCCGCGATGTATCGTACCACCGCCAGATCGTGGGAGATAAACAGCAGTGACAGGTTACGTTGCTGTTTCAGGCTTACCAGCAGGTTTAAAATCTGCGCCTGAACCGATACATCCAGCGCTGAAACCGGTTCGTCGCAAATCAGCAAATCCGGGCTGAGTATCAACGCGCGAGCAATGCCAATGCGCTGACGCTGCCCACCTGAAAACTCATGCGGATGACGTTTCAATGCGTTAGACGGCAAACCGACTTGATCAAGTATCTCTAACACCTTGCGCTGTTGCTCATTGCGCGAGCCTCGACCGTGTACACGCAAAGGCGTCCGCAGAATCTCTTCCACCGTATGGCGAGGATTGAGTGAAGAGAACGGATCCTGAAAGATCATCTGGATGCGCGGGCGCCAGCCCGCACGCTGCCGGTTGTTAAGATGATCTATCCGCTCACCCGTGAAGTGAATCTGGCCGTTATCCGGTTTTAACAATCCTAACAGCAGGCGCGACAGCGTTGATTTACCACAGCCAGATTCGCCCACCAGCCCAAGCGTCTCTCCGGGTTGGATATGCAATGAAACATTACGCACTGAAGCGCTGCCCGCTGGCATGGAAGGATAACGAAACTGCAAGTCATCAATCGCCAGTAGCGGCGCTGCCTGCGCATCAATCGCCGATAATGGGAGGGCTTCGGGCGTCACAAGTCGCGGTGGTCCGTCTGCTTGATGCACAATCTCTGTCAGGCGGCGCTGCCGATAATGAGGTGTTTCCCCCGCATGCAGCGAAGCCGCCAGCAATCCACGGCTATAAGGGTGTTGCGGCTGATGGAATAGCGCAGCTTTAGAGCTCTCTTCGACTTTTACGCCGCGATAGAGTACAGCCACGCGGTCGGCATATTGCTCGACTAATCCGAGATCGTGAGTGATAAACAGCACGCTCATGCCAAGTTCATGGCGCAGACGATCCAGCAGTTCCAGAATCTGGCGCTGTACGGTGGCATCCAACGCGGTAGTGGGTTCATCGGCAATCAACAGTTTGGGTTCGCAGGCAATTGCCATGGCAATCATGATGCGCTGGCGCTGGCCGCCAGAGAAATGATGTGGGTAATCATCGACACGTTGCTGCGCGTGAGCAATGTTCACCTGCTCTAATAGGGTAATGGCACGCTGACGCGCCTCATGTCGGTTCAAACCCAGATGTAACTGCACGCTTTCTGCTAACTGTTGCCCAACGGTCAGCACCGGATTCAGCGAGGTCATTGGATCCTGAAAGATCATGGCGAGGGATTTGCCACGCAGACGGCGTAATGTGGCCTCCGGCTGCGCCAGTAGGTTTAACCCCTGGTAATGAATCTCACCTTCCAGCGTGGCGGCTGGCGGCGTTAAACGCAAAGCAGCCAGGGCACTGATTGATTTGCCACTGCCCGATTCGCCAACCAATGCCAGCATCTCGCCGGGTTGCACGCTGAGATTGAGATCCTGTACCGCATAACGCCCACCAAAATGGGCAGAGAAATGACGAAATTCCAGTATTGCGCTCATTGGGATACTCCTTTACGACGCGGATTGAGCCAGTCATTGATGGCATCGCCCAATAAATTCAGCGCCAGTATGGTCGCGGCCAGCGCACTGCCGGGCAGCACGGCCAGATACCAGGCGTTTTGCAACGACTGACGCCCATCGCCAATCATGCCACCCCAACTGATGCGGTTGGGATCGCTAAAGCCGAGAAAACCCAACGAGGATTCTGTCAAAATGGCATTGGCCATCATCACTGATAGCGTGACGACCAAGGTGGGCAGCAGATTGGGCAGCACCTCACTGACTAAAATACGCAGCGGGCTGTAACCCAACGTCTGTGCCGCGAGCACAAATTCCTGATGACGCAGCAGACGGCACTCTGCCCGCACCAGCCGTGCAATCATCGGCCAGCTCGCTACACCAATCGCGCCAGCAATGTAATTCACCGTGGGATGTCCAATCGCGACCAATATCACCACCAGTAAAAAAGCCGGGAAGGTCTGGAACAGCTCGCTGATACGCGTGACGATGCGGTCAGTTTTACCACCGAAATACCCAGCGCTGGCCCCTGCAATCAGGCCAATTACCACGCTCACCACTACCGCGATAGTGCCGATTTGCAGTGAAACTCGCGCGCCATGAAAAATTCCAGCGGCCACATTGCGCCCGAGCGAATCAGTACCAAGGGGAAACTGCGCATCATCACCCGGCCAGAGAAACGGTTGAGCCACCATTTCCAGCGGGTCACCGGGATACAACCCGTCGGCCAGTAATGCCATCAGCAACACGCTGGCCAGCAGCAAACTGCCCAGCATCACTTCGAGTGATCGAAACCAACGACGCCAGGCGATTAATGGCGTGAGAGAGAGTGTGAGCAGCTTCATGCGCGGCCCTCCATACGCGGGTCTATCAGGCTTTGCAGCACATCGACCAGCACATTCACAATGACCACCATAAAGGCCGACAGCAGCAGTATGCCCAGCACCACATTGA
This sequence comes from Pantoea sp. S61, assembly GCF_016625145.1. Lineage (NCBI taxonomy): Bacteria > Pseudomonadati > Pseudomonadota > Gammaproteobacteria > Enterobacterales > Erwiniaceae > Pantoea > Pantoea sp. S61. The sequence goes on along the minus strand of NZ_JACVUO010000001.1, from coordinate 1,005,406 downwards.
AATCACGCGCCACGATGGCTTCCATCGCCAGGCTGCCTAATCCTGGCCAACTGAACACGGTTTCAATGACGGCAGCCCCTCCCAACAGATTGCCAAAATATAACCCTGCAACGGTGGTCACCGGCGTCAGCGCGCAGCGCAGCATATGACGCAGCACGATGCGCCATGGCGCCAGACCTTTGGCGTGTGCGGTGCGAATGAAATCCTGATCGGCGACGTCCAGCAATGCGCTGCGGGTAAGGCGGGCATAAATCGCGATGAAATAACTGCTAAGCGCCAGCACCGGCAACAGCGCGTGTTGCAGTTTATCCAGCAACGTGCCACCTGCCGAGAGATTAGCGCCAATCGTTTGGTTGCCGCCGCTGGGTAGCCAGTTGAGTTGCACCGAAAACAGCAGTAACACCAACAATCCAATCCAAAAGCCGGGCAGGGAATACAGCAGCAGGTTGACCAGCGTCAGCAGACGATCCGGCCATTTATTGGCCCAGACGGCCATAACGACGCCGAAGCCAATCCCGACCAACAATGCCAAGGCTTGTGCCAGCAGCATCAGCAATAACGTATCGGGTAAACGGCCGATTATCAGCCCGGTAACATCGGTGCCAAAGCGCGGAGAATAACCAAGGCTGAAATGCGCAAGGTGCCACAGATAGTTCCAGAACTGCGTCAAAACCGGCTGATCGAGACCGTATTCGGCCCGCAGCCACGCCATGGTTTCGGCGGAGGCGCTGCCAGACTGGCTGGCCATCACATCCACCACATCGCCGGGCACCAGTTGCAACAAAATAAATACCACCAGCACGATCCCCAACGCAGCGGGAACGGCCTGGATCAGGGCATTCCGCAATGCAAATAGTACACGCAGTGTGGTGCGTGATAGCGGACCTACGGGTTGGCGGTCGGACGCGTGGCTGCGCGACATCAAAGGGTCCATTGTGCCCCCCGATCCCAATGCGAAGGGCGCAAAGCCGCCTGAAAGCTATTTACCAGCGTCAGCGTGTCATAAACCGGTAAGCCAAAGCGCGCCTGCAATAGCGCGCTAAACGGCGCAAGGTTGGTGCATTCCAAGAGCAGTGCCCCGCTGTTGGGGAAGCGTTGTAAAGCGCTAGTCGCCGCACTAAGGACTTCAACGGCCAGCGTTGCCCAGTTAACGCTGCTGTCGCCCTCCCGGATTGAGCGCACAAACTCAGAATCAGCTGGCATACCGGCCACCTGCGCCTCTGCGGGAATACCCACACGAGTGAGATATTCCGCCTTTAAGGTGCTCTCATCAAACGTCAGAATCAGTGGAGGGCGGTTAGCCGGCAGGATCTGGCGAAGGCTGACATACTGCAACAGGCTGCTGGTAACGATGGGTACCGGTGACCAGGCCGCCAGTTCCTGTTGATACCACGAAAGATAGCCGCAACTGGTGGTGAGCCCATCTACGCCGTGATCAATCAAGATCTGTGCGGCACGTTTAAACGGCTCAAGTAGTGCGTGTTCACCCAAATGGCCCATGCGCTGAGGGATGGCCTCGTCCACCACCTGATAGCGCACCGGGAAGGGCCAGGTTTGCGGATTACCAATGTCGCCCTGGTAGCGACGAAATGCGGTTTTGACCATCAGAATACCAAGGGTGGCCGGTTGATGTATGGATTGCGTCATGATTGGGATCCCTGAAAATACCGAAAGGCATAATGAGGATTGACGTTAACAAAGGGGGCTGGCAGGAAGAATGAATTAAAAGCGCAAAAGTTTTGCGCTTTTCTGATAAAGAAAACCGGCAGCCTTGATTAACCGGTTTGTTTATTATCGCGAGTGAGAATTTATTTGGCTGCCTTATCGAGCCACACGCTGGATAAATTTCCTTCCAGACCATCGGCAGTAGGAGAGTCATCATGAACATGTTTATTGCGGATGGTGATAAATTGCGGAGAGGCCAGATTTATATCCGGCAGTTCCTGCTGCACGATGTCCTGAAATTGCTGGAATTCCGCAACGCGTTTGGCCGCATCGTTCTCGGTTTGGGCCGCTTCCAGCAATTGATCAACCTGAGGATTCTGGTAATGGGAGATATTGGTGAATGGCACACCCGGACGATAGTTCTTTGACCAATACAGGCGCTGCACACCTACTGTGGGATCGTACAGGTTGGCATATTGATCGATGGAGAAGGAAAAATCGCGTTGAGTAAACACGCGAGTGGCATACGTTGACAGATCCTGCGAACGCAACGTTACCGCGATACCCACGCGAGCGAGTGCGGATCGAACAAATTCAGCGTTGCGTCGGAAGGTGTCATCGAAGGTGCTGTAATCCAGGGTGACGCGCAGGCGCACACCGTCATCACCTTTTTTGTAGCCCGCCTCATCCAGCAGCTTGTTTGCCGCCGCCAAATCGTATTGATAAGGGGAAGGCTTAGTACTGTGGAACGCTTTCAGATTTGGGCCAACCGGGGTTTCAGTAGGGGTAGCGTAACCAAAATAAACCACATTCAACAGCGCCTTGCGGTTAATGCTGTGCGCGATAGCCTGGCGAACGCGCAAGTCTTTGAACAGCTTGTCATCAAGGTTGAAGTGAATCGATGCCACGCTATTGGAGTAGTTGTAGCCTTGAGTTTCAAATTCTAATTTAGGGTTTTCCTGCAGGCGTTTCAGCTCGCTGAGCGCGACCGGTGTACGATAGCCAATATCCGCCTGACCAGTTTGCAATGCCAGTGAACGTACGGTGGGATCAGTCGAAAACTTCACGACCAACTGGTCGATATAAGGCTTTGGCGCATCCCAATAATGGGGATTGCGTTTATAGAGGATGTAGCTGCCGCGCTCCCATTTTTCAAAAATATACGGCCCGGTGCCAATCGGTGCATTGTTGTTAGGATTTTTCAGCACATCTCCGTTTTCGTAGATGTGCTTAGGCAGAATCGGCGTTTCTCCGGCGGCAAAAGCGGTAATCAGATAAGGTGCCGGATGGCTAAGCACCAGTATCGCAGTAAGATCGTCTGGCGTTTCGATGCTGGTGACATTGGCAAAGGTGGATTTGGCTCGCGGATGGGTTTTCTTCAGTAGATCGAGTGAAAAGGCGACATCAGAAGAGGTAAATGGCTGACCATCATGCCATTTCACCCCTTTGCGCAGGTGGAAGGTATAGCGCCTGCCGTCTGGGCTAATGTCCCACGAGGTGGCCAACTGTGGCAGCGGATGAAGATTATAATCGTAGGTCAATAATCCTTCATTGACCTTGGCGCTGGTGGCAATCACCGGCTGTGCGACCGTTGCCAGCGCCACCAGAGCTGAAGGCTCACTGGGTAAAATCAGTGTCAACATCCCGCCTTTCTGTGGCGTTTCTGCTTGCGCTGAAATAATACTAAGTGTTCCCATTAGTGTAATAAATAAAATCCGACTCAAGCGCCGTAATGCATTCATTTCGCGAACCCTTTTGTGAGAATAATAAACATGTTGCAGGCTCGGGGAAATTAACAGTTGAGGCTGGATTTGACTATTAAGTAAAATGGGATTGGATTGCAGTCATTCAGATATTAACATCATGTGTGGTGATAAGGTCAGGTCGCTATTTACAACGACCTGATATCCCATCACATCACAGTGATTACCACTTCATCTCGCCGGTATTCACTTTGGCACTGAGTTCCAGCGAGCTTTCATCGGGCAAATTCGGATAGGCTTTTTTCATCGCCTCAATCACTTCTGCCGAACCTTTGTGTTGCTGAAGTGCCTGTTCAAAAGTTTGCAGATAGTTAAGGGTAAATGTTACCGCACTATCACCCGCCGGACGTGCGCCGATGTAATGCCCTGGAATGACCACCTTCGGCTTGAGTTGCTGTATTTCTTTGAGCACGCTGCGCCATTGCTCACGGCTGGCGGGTGTTTGCGTATCTGCAGTCCAGACGTGAATGCCACCAGCGATGGCGGTTCCGCCCAACACGGCTTTGTTGGCGGGGATCCACAGATAGGCGGATTTATCATCCGCATGGCGCAGTTCAATACGTTCGCCATCCACGCTAAACGAATTCTGATGGGTAATCTGCGGGACATATAGCTGGTTTGGCGCGCCGCCCGGCATTTTCGGGCCCCAATAGGCTAATTTCGCCGTTTTGGTGGCCTCGATGTGTTCAACCACTGTTGGTGACGCAACAATTTTTACCTGTGGGAAGGCCTTCACAATCGGCTCGAGGCCAAAGTAGAAGTCAGGGTCGCCTGAGGTAATCACGATCTGCGTGAGTTTTTTACCGCTCGCTTTGATCATCTCCACCAGTTTTTCGCCATCTTTCGGGCTGAATTGCGCATCGACCAGCAGCGCTTCGTGTGGCCCGGTAATCAGCGTTGACGATACCGGAAACACCCCTTGTTCCTGTGGGTTGTAAACCGCCAGCTGCAGCGGGGTAGCAAATGCTGGGCTGGCTGCCAGTGTCAGCACCAACGTCAGTGACTTCATCTTCATCTCATTTTCCTTTCAATGCCAACATGGCCGGTAAGCGCACCATTGTAAGGATTTTGCTGTCTGCTAGAATTACCGCAAATAGAGATGGTCAGTTTCGTAAAACGATCAGATGGAGAGCAGATGGACAGAGTGACAGCGGCATCGGTCTTTAATCGCATCTGCGAACTTGGCAGCCTAAGTGCTGCGGCGCGAGCGCTGGCTATCTCCCGGCCGATGGTGAGTCGTTATCTGGATGAAATGGAGAAATGGGCGGGTGCACGTTTGCTGCACCGTTCATCACGTCGCCTGACCATCACCCCAGCTGGGGAAAAAGTGCTGGAGAAAACCCGCATGCTGGCACGCCTGGCTGATGAGATCACCGGGCAGGGTGAGCCGGGGGAACCACAAGGGACATTGCGCGTAGCCTGTGCGCATTCCACCGCGACCCATATTCTGGGGCCGATGATCCCGGCATTTTTGGCTCGCTATCCACTGTTGCGCATTGAGTTAGAAATCAACAACCAGCCGGTCAGCCTGGTGGGTGAGCGCATTGATGTGGCGGTCAGGATTACGGACAACCCGGAACCGGGCGCGATTGCCCGCCGTCTTGGCGAGTGTGTTTCCGTGGTGTGCGCGGCACCCGATTATTTGCGCAAGCATGGCATCCCTGAAACGCCGCAGGATTTGGGTCAGCATAACTGCCTGCACTACAGTCGCTTTGCCGGGCAGAGCTGGCAGTTCAACGATGCCAATGGCGATGCGCTGACGACCGCTGTGAGCGGCAACTTCAGCGCCGGTATCTCATCAGTATTGTGTGATGCAGCCATCGCCGGATGCGGCCTGGCCATGGTGCCAGAAATGGAAGCGCGTATCGGAATAGCCAACGGTCAGTTGCAGTGCGTGCTGCCAGACTATACGCCGAAAACCCTGGGTATTTATGGGTTGTATATGTCGCGCGAGCGCCAACCCGCCGCATTGCGGCTGTTTCTTGATGCGGTGCAGCAACAGCTGGCTTCATAAGATATGGGGTTGGATCTCAAGTAAGGCCTTGTACAGTTTTTATCTCCAGATTAGGTGATAGTATCGCCCGAAAAAAACCACTGAGTGTTAATAAGGGAGTATTCACTGGTGCGCCGGTATTTTATAAGCAGTTTTCTCATCATCGGTTTATTGGGGAGCAGTTGCCTGAGTCACGCTGAACAGACAACCGGCGCTCCGCAACTCGCGGGATTGATACGTGAGCCGCTCACATTAACCGTAACCTTGCCGAACGGGCAACACGCGGCGTTGGATGCGTATGTCACAAGACCCGATACCCCAGGCGTGTTCCCGATTGCGCTGATCACTCACGGTACTGATGGTAACGAGCAAAGCGATCGCCAACAGCTCACTCCAAACCGATTCTCTGCAGCCGCCATCACCTTTGCCCGACACGGTTATGCCGCTGTGGTGGTGATGCGTCAGGGCTATGGTCAATCGACCGGCCACAACGATTATCAAGGCAACAGCTGCGCCCATCCGCAACATGCGTTAGCAGGGAAATTGGCGCGAGAGGATCTCCTTGCGGCATTGGTGGCGATTCGTGAACAGCCATGGGCAGCACAACATCAAGCGGTGCTTGTCGGTCAATCATCCGGTGGATTTAGCGTGCTCGCCGCCAGTGCCCTGAATTCGCCCGGCGTACAGGCTATTATCAGCTTTTCAGGGGGGCGCGGTGCCATGGGTGAGGGCCAGGTTTGTGATAAAACCTCACTGCTGGCGGCGCTAAAATCTTATGGTCAAACCGCACACATCCCAACGCTCTGGCTTTACTCCGCCAATGATCAGTCGTTTTCACCCCAGCTTGGCAAGGAGATGTTTAAGGCTTACCGTCACGCAGACGCTAAGGGGAAGCTGGTCACTCTGCCGGCCTTCGGTGACGATGGACACGATTTACTGATTTCTGCACCAGAGGAATTCTGGTGGCGCAGCGTCTCGTCGTTTCTGAGCCAGCAACATTTGCCGAACCATGAAGTGGTGTCGATTTCCAAAGTCGTGCTTGCTGCACCGGCAGGATTGACCCCTTCAGGTCAACAGGCGTTCAAACATTACCTGTCAGATCGCGGCTATGAAAAAGCGTTCGCCAGCAATGGTGAAGGTGTGTGGGGAAGCGCCCACTGGGCTCGCACCCAGCAGGATGCGAACCATGAAGCGCTGGCGTATTGCGAGCAGTACCGTGAGAAAGGAGAGGCGGCTTGCACAGTCTACGCCGCTGGAGATCAGCGCTCAGCGGCGAAATGAAACACTATGCGATCGGCGTCACCTGCATAAAGTGCATGATCGCCACCAATGTGACAATCGACAGCACCGTGGAGATCAGGATTGCACCAGAAGTGATTTGTGCATCGCGTCGGTAATATTCTGCCAGCATAAAGGGGCCGGTGCCGGTGGGCAGTGCTGCCAGCAGTATCGCCATGTTGGTCAGGTCCTGCGGCAGATGGAACAGCCAAACGGCTAAGATCCAGGTCAGCAGTGGCTGCATCACTAACTTGGCAACCACCACCAGGCCCACCGTGGTGAGGCTCATTTTGGCCGCAGTGGGCAATTCGCTCACCCTGGCTTTTTGTCGGCTGGCAAGAAACACTCCTAAACACACTAGCGCGCAAGGGCTGGCCGCGCCGCCGAGCAATTTCAAGAAAGTTTCAACGCTGCCTGGCATGGTCAAATTCAAGCTGGAACACGCTGCGCCCAACAGCGGCGAGATGATCAGGGGATTTTTCAGAATGGCGCGCAGTACTTTGATCGCCAGGCGATGAAATTCACGTTCACTCTGCAAACCAATCTCGATCATCGCGATGGCAATTGCGAACAGGATACACGCCACCACAATGGTGGCCGTGGTGGTCGGGATCAGGCTGCTTTTACCAAAAATCAGTAACAACAACGGGAAACCCAGATAGCCGGTGTTGGGATAGGCGGCGGCAACGCCATCGACGCTGGCATCGGCAGTGGATTTGCCTTTGAATTTTTGGCAGGCAAACACGATAACAAATGACGCGGCGCAGGAAAGGGCAAACGCCCAGAAGAATCCCGGTTGATAAATGGTATGCCATGGCGTGTGTGCCATGATGTCAAACAGCAGCGCGGGCAGCGCCAGCCAGACCACAAATTTATTCAGTTCCGTCGCCGAGGTCGGCCCTAATACACCCAGCATGCGGCAAGCGTATCCCGCCACAATCAAGCCGAAAACCGGCAAAAGAATCAGAAACGTAGCTATCATTGTGTCCTCCCAGTAAGCTGAAGGACTCTAGTGCCTTTAGTGATGCAGATCCAATAGCAAATTTGGCCGGGATTGATACGGAAAATGAATCATGCTTGATGTGAAGCCGCTGCGGTATTTTATCGCGCTGGCAGAAGTGAAAAATTTCCACCGTGCCGCGGAACGTCTGCATCTGTCACAGCCGTCCTTAAGTCGCCATATCGCTGCACTGGAAAAAGCGGTGGGTACACAGCTGGTGGAACGCAATACGCGCCAGCTCATGCTGACGCCCGCCGGTGAGAGCTTCTACCAGGATGCACGTAAGATCCTCGAATCACTCCAGCAGGCGCAACAACTGGCGCGTGACACCGCAGCGGGCAAATCGGGTTTATTGCGCGTGGGTTTCACTATGTACTCTGCACACAGCGTGATCCCGGAATATGTGCGATTGATCCGCCATCACTTCCCCAATATTGCTCTGGAGTTGGAAGAGGCGGTCACTGAAGACCTGCCGGATAAAGTGCTGGCTGGTGAAGTCGATTTAGCGGTACTGGTGGAAGGAAGTGCACGCGTGGGCATGCAGACATTAACCGTGTTGACCGAGCCTTTATGTGTGGCCATGTCGCGCACACATCCTAAAGCGAGAAGTCGGAAATTGCAGATCGAAGATCTGCGCGAGGATCCTTTTGTGATGACTTCCGCCAGCGCGGGGAGCCGGTTAACCGCAGTGATCATGGATTATTGCCGGGCTCATGGTTTTGAACCTATGGTCAGTCTGCAAGTTCGTCTGCAACACACCATGCTTAGCCTGGTCAATGACGCCAGTTATGTGGCATTGGTGCCTTCGTCTGTTCAACAACTCAAAATGGATGGCATCGTCTTCAAACCGTTGGCGGATGCGCCACAGGTCAATCTCGCCGTTGCCTGGAGCAGTGATAACCGCAATCCCTGCCTCAACAGTTTTATAAAACTGCTCATTCAGCGACATGCACCGGTGTGAAATCGACGCCAGCCGCATGATCTTCTGCGTTCCAGCCACTATCAACAATTAAATCAGATAATTAGAAATTTAAACTTCCAGCAACCAGTGGCGGTTTCAGCCTGAAATCGCCACAAATACGGCATCGTGCTGTTCAAAAAATGAGCCAATATTTACTTTATCATTAAGCCAATTTTAATCTTCACCACGTAGAGTGCCCTCACAGTCACAACCATCAGTAAACGAAGTCAGAATTGCCGAGGCCCGACAGAACTCCTGTTATTTGCCCGCGTCTACAGAGCGTACTGAGCTGTGTGTTATCCGCTGGAGAGTAGCTTTGCTGCGACTATTATTTCTGTTGATGGGTGGACCGGCATTAAGAGCGGGTTGGCCTTATCTCGCCGGGCTTGGCCTGCTGTGCACGAGTGCCAGCGCCGGGATCGCTATGGATTTGTTGCAACATGGAAGTTTATCGTTACCTTTGCATATTTTAGGGGTATTGCTGGCGGTAGAAGGGTTAGCCGAAGCGATGGGGGCAATCTATTCACCCGCCGGTATTGCCTGGCCACTCCTGATGAAATCTGCTGGGTTGATGCTGTTTGGCGTCCTGGTATTCATTGCACCGCATGACAGTAGCTTCTGTTTATCACTGGGCTATGCGTTGATTTTTCTTTTGGATGGCGGTTTTCGTGTTATCTCATGCAGCCTGATGCGCTGCCGACGCTGGACGCGAAAGTTCGGCCTGGGATGCGCAGAAATCCTGTTCAGTGTCCTGATTGCCACCCATTGGCCGCTGGCACCGCATGTGATTGTGCCACTGTGTTTTGCACTTTTGCTGGCAGGTTGGGGCATCAATCTATTGTTTATGGGAGCGCAAATTCATGCGCTGCCAGACAACACCAGTGTTACCGCACTGCCTCTCTTTACCCGCAAAGGGCTGCGTGCGCGGCATGGATTGAATTATGAACATCCGCCGCTGCAGGCTGGGCATGCCAGTGTGCCGCTCAATGTCTACATCTGGACGCCGCTGGGTTCGGGCGATGTCGCCGGACGTCGTCCATGGTTTGACCGTTGGGTAGCGGCGATTGACCATCGCGGTGAAGTGTCAACCGGTCACACGTCTTTAGAGATGGGGGAAGAACTCTATATCAGTCTTTACCCGGTTGATGACGTCTCGCGCAGCTTGCGCGGTTTCCTGCAAACGCTATGCGCAAAAGAGGAGTTTGACGTTGAGGGCTGCTTGCTGCCATCACTGGACAGTGAGATCAAAAGGTGGTGTCGTCCGGATAAACGTCTGGTTCTCACGCACTACAATCAGGCAGCATTGCGCAATTACTGGCGCACGAATGCAACGGATACCCGCTATAACCTCACATCACGCAACTGTTCGACCAGCGTAATACAGGCACTGGATGTAGCCACTGAAGGCTTGTTAGGTGAACAGGGTTTAAAAGGTCTTTGGGTTCTCCTCAATCCCGATTTTTGGTTGTTGAGTCTGGTACGCAGTCGTGCTGAGGGTATGACCTGGACGCCAGGACTGGTGATGGACTACTGCATTTTGCTGCGCCGGGTGCTGGAAGCCAATGAGCAAACCAGCCGATATCGCAAAATCCTTAACCGTTTGAGAGTCGAAATGCTGGGCGCACGGATGGTCGTGCGCAGTTTGTTACGCTAACTGTTTGAACGTAGAACTCAGGTAAAACCATGTTGTCGCAGAATGGTTTTGGCCGCTGCGCTACTGAGAAAGGTGGCGAGGGGGGCGGCTGAGTGTGTGAGCATTGCCCAGGCATATTCCGCCTGAATGTTGAACGGTTTAGGGATGAGAAATACCTGCAAATGTGAATGATGAATTAAGCGTGGGGCATAGCTGGCGTAGCCAATGAAGAGATCTGCGTGCTTTTGGTCGATTAACCATTGTGCTGCCAGTTCGCCCGTTGGGACAGCCAGACTATCGATGCCGCCCACCAGCTGACGCGCGCGCTGCTTCAAACGTTCCCCCCAGCCCGGATAAGCCTGTTCGATCTTGCCAAATAGCTGCCAGGTGTAATCACCGGAAGGGTCGCTTAACGGCGTTGATGTCGCCAGCCGCAGATCGTCACGTTGTAAAAGTGACAGCCAGGTGCTGTTTTTGGTGACAACGTCACGCCTGGCGGTCAAACATAAGCTGTTTGCGGTAAACTTACCGGTGTCGGTTGCCAGGCCGCGCTGTAAAAGCGTGGCCGGATGATGAAGATTGGCGGAGGCAAACAGATCGCAGCGTTCACCTTGCTCAATCCTCTGCCGAAGCAGGCCAGCTGGTCCAAATTGGGTGTCGGTCGTCAGGCCAGACTGATGATGAAAGGCTGTCATCAGATCCGGCCAGACACCGCGCAGGCTACCGGCTGCCAGAATGTGTAGCGTTGTCATGATAGGCGGTCCGATAAAAATGCTGATACCAGCGATCAGCCTGCTGTTGCATATCAATATCGCGGAATTTTTCCGGATAGAGTTTCTTCGCCATCCAAAATTCGCCTAAGCCGATGGCTTCTGGCATCGGATAGCCCCAGGCTTTGGCATATTCTGGCATCAACCAAACCCGATGATGCTTCACCGCGTCAATGGTGCGCCAGCGAGGGTCCTGTTGAATTTCATCCACCACCTGCGGATACCGATCCTGGACAAAAATCACCTGAGGGTTCCACGCCACAACTTGTTCCATACTCACTTGCTTGAAACCTTGCACGGTCGATGCCGCGACGTTGTAGGCGCCCGCGTGCGACATCATCAATCCGGTATATTTGCCAGAACCATAAGTGGTGAGATCCGGATTGGCCATATAAGCGCGAACACGCTGTTGCTCAGTTAACCCTTGCAGACGATCGCTCACCTGTTTACGTCCGGCAAACGCCGCCGCAATCAGCTCTTTTGCCTGTTGCTGCTTATTCACCACCTCGCCAATCAAGGTAATGCCTTCTGTGATACCCAGATCGTAGGCCTGATCCTCATTCTGCATGCTGGGGTTGATCTTGCCTTGTTGTCCCGCATCGTCATGGCGTAAAGAAATCGCCAATACCGGAATGCCCAGCGCCGAAATCTGGTCAATCATCTCTTTTGGCGCGTAGTTGGTGACAAACACCACCTGCGGATGCAGCGCCACCAATTTTTCTAAATCGACGTGGGTCAGATCGCCCAGCATGGCTTTCTGCGTCAGCTCTGGCACCAGTTGCGCGTAGCCATCACCTAACTGTTGCTTCCAGTTCGCGAGGATGCCGACGATCTTATCGGTCGCATTGAGTTGCACCAGCAGATTCAGCGTTTGGTGCTGAAGTACCACCACGCGATCAACCTGATCAGGGATCGTCACCTGGCGGCCAATCTGATCGGTCACCACCCGACTGGCGAAGGTGTTTAAAGAGGTAAAGGTGAGTAAGCCCGCCAGAATCAGGCGGTTAAGCGTTGTGTTCATGAGTTATTCCTGCAGCGTAATGCACAGGATTATATAGCGCTAATTTGCAGACGCCTATGACTGATTATGCGGCACGCAGTCGTCGGAGGACATGGCACAGCGTCATCTGCTACTATATCGGCCCAATTGCAGCGTGATCCGCTGTCAATTTTCACCTGTCAAATCAAAACAAAAGTCATCGGGCGAATCAACCTGCATGGCGGTGGAGTAGTGGTTGTTATGTTGCACGATTTAGGAATTATTAATGTCTGGACGTTTCTGGCGGGTGCGCTGGTGATTATTCTGTTGCCCGGCCCGAACAGTTTATACGTGCTGCGTACCGGGATGAGCCGCGGTGCTAAAGCGGCGTCTAAGGCGATAGCAGGGGTGATGATGGGTGACCTGATTCTGATCTTCCTTGCCTGGGCCGGTGTCGCCACGCTGATTCGCACCAGTCCGCACATTTTTATGGTGGTGAAGTATTTAGGCGCAATGTTCCTGCTCTATCTGGGTGTAAAGATTATTCTGGGTGCATTGCGCAAACGTGAAGGTCATCAGCCCGCTGATGCCGTCAAAGTCGAGAACTATTTCCTGCGTGCGCTGTTGCTGGGCGTGACGAATCCGAAAGCCATACTGTTCTATGTCTCATTTTTCATTCAGTTTATTGATCCGGCTGTCACGCATACTGCGCCCGCCTTTGCGGTGCTGGGTTCAATGATTCAAGTGATCAGCCTGAGCTATTACCTGATTTTACTGATGGCAGGCAGTGTGATGGTTCGCTTCCTGAAGAATCGCACGCGTCTGGTCAAGCTGGGCAATATGCTGACGGGCATGCTGTTCTTTGGTTTTGCTGTGCGCTTGATGAGTGCACAAAGTTAATTTTATTCCCATCGCTACTCTTCAGGAAACAGCAGGAAAACCTGCTGTTTCCCTTTTCGGGTAGCATTTAAATCATTCCTGGCTTTTCTACTCCCACCTAAATTTGTTGTGACCCGCCCAGCTTTTTTCTTTTTAATTATTCGACGTCCTTCATCTGCAGGATATTGTTTGCCATAGTGCAGTGCACTATTCGCGTGCACCGTTAGGGCGCAGAAAACATTAACCACTGCGGACACCAGCGGCTATTTAACTGGCATCACTCTTGCATATTCTTGTATATACATGAGTGTATCACTTATCGCTAACACCCAATGATCATAACAGAAGGAAATAACTATGTTTTCTCTCCATGCTGTGAAGAAATCGGTTTCTCATGTTTGCTGCTTAGGTTTATTCACACTTGCGGCGCATTCTGTTTATGCCGCGGAAGCAGCCCCGGTAAAAATGGGGGTTGAACCCTGGTTGGGTTACGGTCAGTGGCACATCGCCTCGGCAAAAGACCTTTTTGCCAAATCGGGATTGAACAAGGTTGAAGTCATCAACTTCGCCGAGGACAAAGATATTAATGCCGCACTGGCGAGTGGTCAGATTGATGCCGCTAACATCGCCACGCACACCGCAATGGGGATGATTTCTGCCGGGCTGCCGGTAAAAATCGTCCTGGTGCTGGATCAGAGCAACACGGCAGACGCCATTCTGGCGAGCAAAGAGATCGGCAGCGTCAAGGATCTCAAAGGCAAACAGGTGGCATATGAAGAGGGCACCACCAGTGACATTTTGTTGCGCAGCGCACTGGCTTCGGCAGGATTATCCTTTAGTGATATTAAACCTGTGCCGATGCCTGCAGCTTCCGCTGGCAGCGCCATCCTTGCTGGACGAGTCCCCGTAGCAGTGACTTATGAGCCGTACCTCAGCGTGGCAAAGAAATCAGACCCCAATATTAAAATGCTGTATAGCGGATCTTCCGATCCAGGTTTAATCAGTGACGTGCTGGTCGTGCGTGATGATTTTATTAAAAGCCACCCGGATGAAATCAAAGCATTAATTAAAACCTGGGGTGCTGCGCTCGATTTTTATAACGCAAATATGACTGAAGGTCGCGCCATTATTTCTAAAGCGGTGGGCGCTACGCCCGCGGATCTCGATACCGCCTTTGATGGAGTGAAATATTTTACCTTAGATGAAAACAAAGCCTTCCTGTCACATGATTTCACCAGCAAAACGTTCCCACATATTTTAAAAGCGGCAACGGATGCCGGGATTGTGACCCAACCGGTGACGCCTGCTCAAACTATTGATGCAGAGTTTGCCAATCAGCAGTAAGCGTTGATACCGCCTCTTTGCTGGATTATCCAGCGAAGAGGCATGGAAATCAGGAGGGGGCATGAGTTCAGTTGAGTTGCAGCGGGTTAATCGGCAAGCGCAGAAAAAACGCCGTCGGAGTCATCTTTTAACTATTGGTAAAGAGCCAACGCGAGCCCAGTTCTTAACTATCGCGATTCTGGTGTTCGTGTGTCTGATTCTGGCCTGGTGGCTGGCTACCTCCTCAGGGGCAATCAAGCCTATTTTTCTACCGGGTATTGAGCGCGTCTGGCATCAGATGGTGACGCTGGCACAGAACGGTACGTTACAAAGTGATATCGCCAGCAGCCTGTATCGTATGGTGATTGCGTTTGCTATCTCCTCGATCATGGCGATTTTCATTGGGGTTCTGGCGGGTTGCTACGGTTTGTTCAAGGCCATAGTCGAACCTCTGGTCGATTTTATTCGCTATATGCCGGTGGTGGCGTTCGTCCCTCTGACCATTTTATGGACGGGCACTGACGATATTCAAAAATTCCTCGTGATCTGGATTGGTACCTTTTTTCAGCAGGTACTGATGATGATCGATGCCATCAAGCGCGTTCCACCTGATTTCGTTGGGCTGGGTCGCACCCTTGGTTTATCCGACCGCAAAATATTACTGCGAATTGTCATCCCCTCAGCTTTACCCGCGATTTGGGATGCATTGCGCATCAGCCTTGGTTGGGCATGGACGTGGTTAGTGCTGGCAGAATTGGTGGCTTCAACCTCGGGTTTGGGCTACCGGATTGTGGTTTCCCAACGCTATTTCCAGACCGACACCATCATTGGCTACATCCTGTTGCTGGGGCTGCTGGGCCTGATTACCGATCAAATCATGCGCGCTGCTGAGCGTGTACTGTTCCGTTACAACCGGAGGCGTTCCTGATGGCGAGCTTAACGATGAATCAACTGGAAAAGAGTTTCGCACAGGGGAAATCTCGTCGTCGCGTGCTGCACGGTATCGACCTGACGCTCAATGACAACGAGTTTGTCTCCATTGTGGGGGCTTCCGGCTGCGGCAAAAGCACACTGCTATCGATTGCGGCCGGTCTGGAAGAGTTTGACAGTGGCGATGTGCTGGTGGATGGGCAACCGATTTCCGGCCCAGGACTGGATCGCGGCGTAGTATTTCAATCTTACACACTACTGCCGTGGCTGACGGCGCGCGGCAATATCGAATTTGCCTTAAAGGCTGCGGGCACACCCAGCAGCCAGTGCCGGGAAATTGCGCAGCAACACCTGGATTTGGTGAAACTCGGTGATGCCGCCGATCGCTGGCCCAGCGAGCTCTCAGGTGGGATGAAACAGCGTGTGGCTATCGCCCGCGCGCTTTCGTACCGCCCCAAAATTCTGTTAATGGATGAGCCTTTTGGCGCGCTGGATGCCATGACACGTCATCAGATGCAGCAGTTACTGATTGAGATCTGGGAAAAGCATCGCCTGACGGTGATGTTTGTCACGCACGATATTGAGGAAGCCGTCAGGCTATCAGATCGCATTGTCGTGATGGGCCCGGGGAAAATCGATACCACCTTCGCGGTGAACTTACCGCGCCCACGTCATGAGGGTATCAATCGTGTACCGGAATTTATCGAGCTGCAGCATCAGGTACTGAGCCGCATTCACCAACACGAATTCACGCACTGACAATATTGAGGATTCACTATGGCCGTTTCATTTCATGATCTGTCAACGTCTGACGTATTACCTGAGCAGCTGTTCAAACGCACCGAATCTGATCTGTCGAGTTTTGCCGAAAAGGTGAAACCGATTATTGAAGCGGTCAGAACTGAAGGGGATCAGGCGTTAATTCGTTTTGCCCGTGAATTTGATGGCGTGCAGCCAGAAACCTTTGCCATTAAGGCTGACCAACAGGAGTTCGATGCGGCATTCGAACGCGTTGATCCGCAGGTGATCGACTCGATCCGTTTCGCGGTGGAGAATATTCGTGCTTTCCATGAAGCACAGAAGCCTGAAGAAATGTGGTGGAAAGAGATGCGTCCTGGCGCTTTTGCCGGTGACCGCCATGTTCCGATTGATGCCGTGGCATGTTATGTCCCACGCGGTAAGGGCTCATTTCCCAGCGTATTGCTGATGACAACCATTCCCGCCATTGTCGCCGGTGTGCCCCTGCCAATCGTGATTACGCCGCCAGGCCCGGATGGCACGGTTGATGACGCAACATTGGTTGCTGCGCGGTTGGTGGGGATTGAGCACGTCTACAAATGTGGCGGAGCACAAGGGGTGGCTGCCGTGGCGTACGGCACGGAATCCATCCCGAAATGTTTAAAGATTGTGGGTCCCGGCAGTCCCTGGGTGGTGGCCGCCAAACGTCAGCTCGCGCATTTGATCGATCCCGGCGTGCCAGCGGGCCCAAGCGAAAGCCTGATCTTAGCGGATGACTCGGCGAAGGGGGCGTTGGCGGCACTCGATCTGATTATCGAATCCGAACATGGGCCGGATAGCTCAGCCTATCTGGTGACGTCCAGCCGTCGTGTGGCGGAAGAGGCCATCGCCGCGCTGCCGGGCTACTGGCAGCAAATTGGTGAGAAAAGGGCCGATTTTTCCCAGCGCGTACTCTGTGGCGACCACGGCGGCGTGATACTCACCAAAGACTTCGCCACGGCGATTGAATTCGTCAATGCGTACGCCCCGGAACATCTCGAAGTGCTGGCGCATGAACCGATGGATGTGATGATGAAAATCCGCAATGCCGGTGAAATTCTGCTGGGAGAGCATTCGCCGATTGTACTGGGTAACTTCGTGCTCGGCCCCAATGCGGTGTTGCCGACCAATGGGGCGGCAAAAACCGCAGGGCCGCTCTCGGTGTTTGACTACATGAAACGGATGTCTATCGCGTATATCACTAGCCGGGGCTATCAGGAATTGGCGCCAAAAGCGAAACGTTTTGCGGAATATGAAGGGTTCCCTGGCCATGCTTTAGCGGTGTCAGACGTCCGACAGACCTTGCTGAAAGGTGATCGCGATGAGTGATCGCCTGCGTCCTCCACTTGCGGCGGAAGCGCGTCGTTTAACCAAAGAAAACCAGTGGGAACGGGCCAGCGAGAAACTTCAGCAGCTGATCGCGGATGTCACGGGGATCGAAGCCCTCAGCCTGCAGATCAACCGCGATCAATACAGCCTGAACTCGTTAAATGGTCGCGTGGTGCTCGCGGATGGGCGCACGCTGTTTTTCAAATTCCATCACGAGGAAGGGGAAGAGCACACCATTGATGAGTATTATCGCGCTGAACTGCTGCGGGAGCACGGTTTCGCTGTCGATGTCCCGGTCTACACCTGCGGTGAGCCAGGGCGCCAGATTCTGCTGTATTGCTTACGCAACGATCAGCGTCTGGCGGATGCGTGCCGTGAGGTGGAATCCAGCGTGGACGGGGCGCAATCAACAGCGATCATTGAGGCTCAGCGTCGCGCCGATAGCGATATTCTCGCTCACACCTTGCCCACGTTACGCATGGCAACGGCGGCTGAAGTGGCCGCCGAATCTATTCATCAATTGTTCTGGAATCGACTGGTTTCCGAGGGTGATCGGGATGGATTAGGCGGGCGAGTGGCGCAGTTCTATGTTGGGCAACGCTTTACGCTGGGCGAGGTGCAGCTCGATTGGGAGACCCTGAGTCAGATGCACTGGCAGGTCAACGGCGTATTCTATCCACAGACACTCCATCAACTGTTTCTGGCCGCGGGACAAGTGCTGAACCCTGCTGCGCTGGCGTCACACGGTGTGGTGGTGGCGCATGGTGATGCACACAATGCCAACGTGTGGTACGAAACGCAGCACGCCGAGCCTAAATTAGTGAGTTTCGACCCTGCTTTTGCCGGTAGCAATATTCCCGCCTTGCTGGCTGAAATCAAAGCCACTTTCCATAACATTTATGCACATCCATGCTGGTTGTATGAACCTGACGATGCCGCTGCCCGCTATCAGGTTAACGTGCGGTGCGAAGGCGACAGGCTGATTGTTGATCATGACTGGCAACTCAGCCCATTACGTCGCGCCTTTCTGACGAGTAAAGGGGATCTGTACTGGAAGCCTTTGCTTGCAGACCTGCAGAAGAAAGGCTGGTTACCCGGCAACTGGCAACAGATCCTGCGGCTGGCGCTGTTTTGCTGCCCAACGCTGGTCATGAATCTACGTGCCGGCTCATCCAGTCAACACAACCCGACCAGCTCAGCGATTGGTTTCTCGGTAGCGGTAATGCTGGCGTGCGGCGGAGAGGATGAATTCACCCACTGGATCGACAGCCTGATCACGGAGAACTGATATGAAAGCGGTGCGCCTCAACAGTATTGGTCAGGTCAGTGTTGAAGAACTTCCCCTGTCTGATTTGCCCGTTGGATGGGCCAGAATTAACGTGCATTCAGCGGGAATTTGCGGCTCTGATTTACATAATTTCAAAACCGGAAAGTGGATTGCTCATCTTCCTGTGACACCGGGGCATGAACTGTTCGGCGTTATTAGCGAAATCAACGGAGAGAGCGAGCACTTCCAGCTGGGGATGCGTGTGGTAGCAGACTCACGCGTGTACTGCGGCAATTGCGCATTTTGCTCGTCGGGAGCGATGAATCTTTGTGAGTCATTGGGCTTTGTCGGGGAAGTGTTTGACGGCGGTTTCGCTGAACAAGTGGCGTTGCCGTTAAGCAGTTTACTGGCGGTACCCAACACGATTCCCGATGAGATAGCGGTGTTGAGTGAGCCGTTAGGCGTGGCATTGCGGGTGGTGAATCAACTCAATGTCGCTGAGGGTGATGCTGTGTGTGTCACAGGCGGCGGAACGATCGGAGGTTTGACCGCCTTATTGCTGCACCGCTTAAAAAAATGTCAGGTGCAGCTCATCGAACCGAATGCCCAGCGCTATCAATTGATGGCTTCTGTGGTGCCGCTGGTCACAACGGGAAAATATGCCTTTGGTGTTGAAGCATCGGGATTTCCGGCCGCACTCTCACAGCTGATCGCGGGGATCAACTCCGGCGGCCGTATTGCGATGGTCGGGATTTTCCATCACACAGACGGCATCGACCTCAATGCGTTAGTGGAACGGGAGATCACGCTGGTGGGTTGCAGCGTCTTCCAGCATGAACAGCAGGCGGCATTGGAGGTCATGGCCTTGCTGGCGGATGACCTGGCCCGGCTCATCGCACCGTCGGTGCAGCTGGATGACGTGCCTGAAACCTATCAGACACTGATCGCGGGTAAATCAACCTTCCTGAAAACGGTGATAAAAATATGAGTGTCATGACGTCATTTTCCTTACAAGGTAAAAACGCATTGGTCACTGGCGGGACGCGTGGCATTGGTTATGCGCTGGCACAAGCACTGGCTCAGGCCGGTGCACGTGTCACGATCACCGGGCGAGATGCCGTTTCGCTACAAGCGGCGGTGGGGCAGTTACGCGACGCTGGCGTTGAGGCCCATGGCCTGATTCTGGATGTCACGCAGGCTGCGAGCATTCAACAGGCGGTTGCCGCTGCGGGGCGAGTGGACATTCTGATCAACAATGCCGGCACCGAACAGATTCGGCCCTCGCTCGAAGTGGATGAAGCGTTGTGGGATACCATTGTCGGGACTAATCTCAAGGGCGCATTTTTTTGTGGTCAGGCAGTGGCGAAAAACATGGTTTCCGCTGCATCCGGCGGCGCGATCATTAATGTGTGCTCGCTGACCACCTGTGTGGGCGTACCCGGCGCCGCAGCGTATGCCAGTTCAAAGTCAGGCCTGGCGGGGATGACGCGCACGTTGAGCGCAGAATGGGCTGCGCATAACATTCGCGTGAATGGCATCGGTCCCGGCTATTTCGCAACGGAAATGACGCAGGTTTTTTATCAGGATGACGCATGGCGCGATGCAATGCAGAAAAAAATCCCACTGGGTCGTTTTGGCGAACTCGACGATCTGGCCGGCAGTGTGGTTTTTCTCAGCTCAGAATCTGCCCGATATATTACCGGGCAGATTCTGTATATCGATGGGGGATATCTGGCGTCTATTTAGCCTGCAACACCTCTGGCTGCAGGTCGGAAAGGGTATTGCAGTCACCAGGCCAGTGTGCGGTCAATTTCCCCTCTGCGCCACCATCAATACAGTCGAAAGCAAAACTGAGCAATATGCGTTTGGCTTTTGCGCGCAGTTGTTCTGGATTGAGCTTCATCTTTATCTCTGTCTGTCATTCGAGATTGTGTGCCTGTATAGATAACTTGCAGGCAGCATGCCAATGATTTCACTGCTAAAGTTCACAGAAGCTCAATCCGCGAGTCAGCCTAACCAACCAATCAGTGCCGCAGCGCACAGACAATAACCGCCAAACAGATGCCAGCGATCATGCTCCAGCCAGCGGGAAAGCCAGCGTAGCGCCAGAAGTCCGGCGACAAAACTGAGTAGCATGCCCACCAGGCTGGGCAAAAGCACGCCACTGCTCACGGCGGCCGTGCCAGCAGAACCTGAACTGAAAGCACGCAGACCCTCTTTGACGATCACCGCCGGTGTCAGCACCACGGCTAACGCAAAGCTAAATTCTTCCGCACGTTGCCGGGCCACGCCCAGGGAAAGACCGGTAGAAATGGTGGCGCCAGAACGAGAAAAACCACGAAAGGGCAGACACAACCCCTGAACGAAACCAATACCTGCGGCGCTTAAAGGTGAAAGTTCGCCGCGATCTTTTTCTTTCAGGCGTGAAGAGAGGATAATTAATAAGCCTGCGGCAGCGAGACCACTGGCGATTATTTTGCTGTTACTGAACAACGATTCAATTTCAAAAGTATCGGCATTCGCGGCGAAGAAATATTTAATCAGCTTCATTAGCGCCAAACCCACTACGCCGGTCACTGCGGTGGCGAGAATAATTAAAAATACATTCTTCTTAAATGCACGGCCTGAACTGAAATAGGTCTCCCGCCAGTTATTCCAGAAGTAAACAATCACCGCGAACATCGTGCCGGTATGCAGCATTACCAGCAGCAGTGTCATATCGGGGGCCGCAGGGTCCAGTCCCAGGAGTTTCTCCGTCATAATGACGTGTGCAGAGCTGGAAACCGGCAGTAATTCTGCCAGCCCCTGAATTACGGCCAGAATGGATACATCGAAATAATTCACCCGTTCGCCCTCAGATAAAATAGTGGAAATTGAGTCGTGACTTAACCTCGCACACCCTGACACATTTCTCATTTTAGTCGTGATAAGTATTATCCTATTCGTGATGTCGTTTATGAAATGTTTACTGAATTAAAAATCGAATAATACGCAGGTGACAACTGTATGACGTGGCGCTGCATTTTTCGATGATGTTTTACCCAGCCGGGCACGTTAAACGACGCTGAAAATAGCCAGCATCGGTGCTTACCAAAATGGCGCATCGCTGCGCTATTTTTGTGCTTCCTGTCAAACCGAATGCATGACAACGAAACATAAGTATTCGATCTTGTATCCAAGTCCGTATCCCATCAGGCGTTATCTTCTCATCGCCAATTGTTGGCATCTTCTGGCACGCAAACTGCATTAATCCCGTTAAGTGACCAAATCGGGAGATGAATCATGTTTGAGGCTTTACTGGATGAGGATGCTACTGCCCTGGCAGCGCTGATCCGCAATGGCGAGGTGTCTGCCCGTGAATTGACGCAAGCCGCGTTGGATCGCATGGAAAAACGCGAGCCATTGATTCAGGCTTTTTGTACGGCGTCACCCGAGTTGGCGTTACAGCAGGCATCAGCGGTGGATGCGAAGCGTGCACGCGGTGAAGCACTGGGTGCTTTTGCGGGTGTCCCATTGGCGGTTAAGGATCTCATTTGCACGGCGGGTGTGAAAACAACCTCCGGTTCAGCAGCCTATGCTGATTTCATTCCTGAAGATGACGATATCACCGTCGAGCGCCTATTGGCTGCTGATGCGGTGCTGCTGGGGAAAACCACTGCGCCCGAGTTTGGTTATAGCGGCGTTGGGCACAATCCGCTGTTTCCTTCACCGCGCAATCCCTGGGATTTGAGCAAAACGCCCGGCGGTTCCAGTGCCGGATCCGGCGCGGCGCTCGCCGCTCGCCTTTGCCCGATTGCATTGGGCAGTGACGGCGGCGGATCGGTGCGTATTCCAGCGGCGCACTGCGGCGTTTATGGATTCAAGGCCTCGATGGGGCGGGTGCCGTTATGGCCCGGTTGCCGGGATGAACGCTTTCCCGGCGTCTCGAGTTGGGAATCACTGGAGCATATTGGACCGATGACGCGCACTGTGCGTGACAGCGCACTCATGATGTCAGTGATGGCAGGGCCGGATATGCGCGATCGTCACTCCATTCCCTGTAGTGACGTTGACTGGATGCTCACCCTGAATAAACCCTTAAACGGACTGCGCATTGCCTTCAGTGCCGATTTTGGCTATATCGCCGTCGATAAGGAAGTTCGTGACGTTGTCACTAAGGCGGCGCGCCATTTTGCGAGTGAACTGGGGGCGGAACTAGAAGAGGTGGATCCCGGCATTGCCGATGAGGGTGCCACTTTTGCTGCGCTGGTGGCCTTTGAAAGCGATCTTACCGGCATGCGAAAGATGCAAAACGATTTGGGTTCACGCATGTCGCCTCATCTGAGCGCCATGTTGCAACGCGAGTGGCGCGCTGAACACTTTACCGACGCCAATACCGCACGTAAGAAGATCTGCAATCAGCTGTGGCGATTTATGCAGCGTTACGACTTGCTATTGACGCCAACGCTGGCAGTACCGCCGTTCCCGCTCAACATGCAGGGACCAGAAATCATCGATGGGCGCATGGTGCGCAGCGATCACTGGTTGTCGTTCTGTTATCCCTTCAATTTCACAGGCCAACCGGCGGCCTCAATCCCTGCGGGCTTCACCGCCAGTGGCTTGCCGATTGGTCTGCAAATCGTGGGTCGTCATCTGGACGATGGCCTGGTGCTGGCGGCAAGTGCCGCTTTCGAGCGCATCCAACCGTGGAATCACCTTTATCCTGACTTAATCGGAGTTGCCCATGAGTAACAAATCCTCCCCTGCGCTGGAGCAGGAATTTGAACACGAGCCGGTTCCTTTAAGTCACCGTCACTCGACGCGATCGGTATCAGCTGTCTGGTTCGGTTTCCCGATGATCCTCACCAACGCGTTGTTTGGTGGCATTATTACCTGGCATTTGGGTTTCTGGCCCGCACTGATTGCCATCCTGCTCGGCAATCTGGTGCTGTTCGCTTATGTTGGCGCACTGAGCTGGTTTGCAGGTAACACCGGGATGAATTTCGCCCTGCAGGCAAAGCGTACCTTCGGCACCAAAGGCTATATCCTCGTGTCCGGTTTTCTCTCGACCGTCGTGATTGGCTGGTATGCGTTTCAAACGGGATTAACCGGTACAGTCATTAACCAAACCTTTGGCTGGAACGCACTCGCGGTGACCGCTATCGCCATGATGCTGTATACCGGCGTCACCTTCCTCGGCGTACGTGCGTTGTCTATTCTGGGAATGATTGCCGCACCGCTGTTTGTGGTGCTCGGTTTGGTCGCACTGTGGTTGATTGGGCAGGATCACGATTTCAGCACCATTACTCAGTTCAAAGGCAGTACTGGCGCAGTCGGCGCCATGAGTATGGGAACGGCGGTGACGATGGTGGTGGCGGGATTCGCCGATTCGGGCACCATGACCGCGGATTTCACCCGCTGGTCGAAGGACGGCAAATCAGCGGTTATCGCGGCGTTTTCCGCTTTTCCTATGGCTAATGTGATCTCTTATCTGTTCGGTGTAGTGATTGTGGCGGTGGGCGCGGCGGTTGATCCGGTCAATAATGGCGGTAATTTCCTGCCAATGCTGATGAACCACGGCACGTTACTCTCCATCATCGCTTTCTTGTTTGTTTTCATTAATCTCGGCTCTGTTTGCACCCATTGTTTGTACAACGGTGCCGTTGGCTTTAGCCATCTGTTCAGCAGCAAGATGCGAGTCTGGACGTTGATCCTCGGCGCCATCGGCGGAGCGTTGGCGCTGGCGGGCGTGTGGTCCTACTTCCTCGAATGGCTGAGTTTGCTGGGCATTGTGGTGCCACCCTTCGGCGCGGTAATGATCGTCGATTTAATCTTCATGGCCAAAATCAGTGAGCAGCGCAAAACGCGTCGCCTGCGCGGCAGCGCTTTCGCGGCCTGGGCGATTGGTAGCTTGTGTGCGGTGCTTGCCCACATTGCCTTCCCGAAGTTTGGTGAAGCGGTGATTGGTCTGGTGACGGCAGCAGCCAGTTACACCCTGATAGTCAAACTGAAGCGCGAAAACACCGCCAGCCTGATGGAGCAGAAAAATGCCTGAGTTCACTATTGATTCAACACCTTATCCTTGGCCTTTTGATGGGCGGTGTACGCCTGCGGATACCGCACTGATCGTCATCGATATGCAGACCGATTTCTGTGGCAAGGGCGGTTATGTCGATAGCATGGGGTATGACATCGCACTGACCCGCGCTCCGATAGCGCCTTTGCAGCGCGTACTGGCACGCATGCGGGAGTTGGGCTTCCCGATCATCCATACGCGTGAAGGCCATCGTCCCGACTTGAGTGATTTGCCGGCCAATAAACGCTGGCGTTCAAAGCGGATGCAGGCGGAAATCGGTGCCCCCGGTCCCTGTGGCCGTATTCTGGTGCGCGGTGAGCCGGGTTGGGAAATTATCCCGGAGCTGGCGCCACTGGCGGGTGAAACCATCATTGATAAGCCCGGCAAAGGCTCTTTTTATGCCACCGACCTTGAATTGATCCTACGTAGTCGGGGCATACGCAATCTGCTTATCTCGGGCATCACTACTGATGTTTGTGTGCATACCACGCTGCGCGAAGCCAATGATCGTGGCTTCGAATGCCTGGTGCTGTCCGATTGCTGCGCCGCGACTGAGCTTAAACATCACGAAGCGGCACTAAGTATGATTCATATGCAGGGCGGCATTTTTGGCGCGGTGGCCAGTTCGGAGACCTTGCTGACGGGCCTGGCACAATCTTCCGTCGCGTTAAGCGTTTAACCATTGCAGATAATGTCCCGGCCACTCAGTCGTTTGTGTGCCGGGCTTACCCAATCCAAAACCATGACCCCCGCTGGGATAGCGATGCATCTCAACCGGCACGTGCTGTTGCTTACACGCGGCAGCCATGATCAAAGTATTGTGCGGATCGGAAACAGGATCGTCTTCGGCCTGAACCAGGAAAAACGGCGGTGATTGCGGATTAACGTAGGATTGCACCGACCAGGCGGTATCCGCGCTGAGTGATGCATCTTTCCCGACCAACACTTTATGCGTGGAGGTGTGTGCATAAGGTGGCTCAAGCGTAATGATGGGATAGATCAGCGCGGCACGATCGGCCGTTGCAGGGAGATTGTCCAATGCATCACTGGCCTGATAAGCGTGAAAACCCGCGCGGTTCGCCGCCATTCCCAGCAGGTGACCGCCAGCCGAAAAGCCTAATACGCTGACATTATTCTCACGGTGACGCACGATACGCAGTGCGCGCTGTGCATCCTGAAGTGACACTAACGCGCCATCTTTCCAGCCTTCCTGCGGCAGGCGATGACTCAGCACATACGCTGTGTAGCCTTGATCCGCCAGCCACGCTGCAGCGGGCCAGGCTTCTTTGCCCATTTCGATACGCGTATAGCCGCCGCCAGCCGCAATCAGTACGGCGCGTCCCTTTGGCTGAACCGGCTTGAAGACGGTGAGCGTCGGCATGGCAATATTGCGCTGTGCGCCTTTGGCACTAAACGTCATCGCCCCTAAAGGTCCACCGCCACCCGGCGGTTGTTTTGGCCACAAGGGCAAGACCTGCGCGGGTTTTGGCGCAGAAGCGGCCAGGCTAAAGCCGCTGTGCGCAGCAAACGGGGAGAGCAGTAAACCGGTAAGAAAGTGGCGACGAAGCATGGCCGATCCAGACTGAATACAAAAAAGGTATTGAATCAGAAGAATCGGCAGAGAGTATGAAGAAGATGTTGTTAAGTATGACTAATCACCTCATTTTCCTTATGCGATCTGCTGCAACGTCTCACCCACAGCGTCAAACAAACGATCTAACTCGGCAGGCTGTGTATTGAACATCGGGCCAAACTGCAGCGTATCGGCACCGAAGCGCACATAAAAACCGGCTTTCCACAGCGCCATACCCGCTTCAAACGGCCGAAGTGTGGCATCGCCGTCGCGTGGCGCAAGCTGGATGGCACCCACCAGACCGCAGTTGCGGATATCGATGACGTTTGGGCAATCACGCAGCGCATGTAGGGCGTGAGCAAAGTGTGGTGCCAGCTCGGCGGATTGCGTAATTAGCGCGTCATTTTCCAGTAACGCCAGCGTCGCCAGGCCCGCTGCGCAAGCCACCGGATGGGCAGAATAGGTGTAGCCGTGGGCGAATTCCACCGCGTGTTCTGGCAACTTTTGCGCCATAAAGGTGCTGTAAATTTCGCTGCTGGCGACCACACCACCCAGCGGAACCGCACCATTAGTGATTTGTTTGGCGAAATTGAGGATATCAGGCGTGACGCCAAAGTATTCAGCACCGCTCCAGCGGCCCATACGGCCAAAACCCGTGATCACCTCGTCAAAAATCAGCAAGATATCGTGCTGCGTGCAGATTTCGCGCAGGCGTTGCAGATAGCCTAGCGGCGGAATAATGGCGCCCGCAGAGCCAGAAAGAGGTTCAACAATCAAGGCGGCGATGTTGGACGCATCATGCAGCTCAATCAGTTTCAACATCTCATTGGCCAATGCCACGCCGCCGGTTTCGGTCTGACCAGCAGTGAAGGGCAGATCGGTTTGCAGCGTGTGCGGAATATGGTCAACATCCATGAACTGACCGAACATCTTGCGGTTGCCACCAATGCCGCCCAGGCTGGTTCCGGCGATATTCACGCCGTGGTAACCTCGCGCGCGTCCGATAAATTTGGTTTTCGCCGGCTGGCCTTTGATGCGCCAGTAGGCGCGTGCCATCTTCACCGCCGTGTCTGCTGATTCCGACCCCGATCCGGTAAAGAACACATGGTTCAGGTCTCCCGGCATATGTTGGGCAATCTGGTCTGCCAGCTGAAATGACAGCGGATGACCGTACTGGAAGCCGGGTGAATAATCGAGTGTGCCCAGTTGTTTCGCCACCGCCTGCTGGATTTCACTGCGGCAGTGGCCCGCGCCACAGGTCCATAAACCGGAAAGGCTATCAAAAATCTGCCGTCCTTTATCATCAGTCAGCCAGCGGCCCTGTGCGCCGACAATGATACGAGGATCGCGCTGGAAATTACGGTTGGCAGTAAACGGCATCCAGTGCGCTTGCAGATTGAGATCGGTAGTGTTGACAGCATCAGACATGATGTTTCTCCAGACAGGTGTATGAAGAGTTTGCATTTAACGGTTAGTTAAGTTAAATCCCTATTAATTCATCTTCAGTTATTGATTTACTCACCTAATGAAAAGCAAATCGCTCGCGCAGGTTACCGACTTTGATCTCAAATTATTGCGCCTGTTCAAAACCGTGAATGAGAGCGGCAGCTTCTCTGCAGCAGAAAGTTTGTTGGGCATGACGCGATCGGCCATTAGCTTGCACATGGGCGACCTGGAAAAGCGGCTTGGCATGAGATTGTGTCAGCGCGGGCGCGCGGGTTTTGCCTTGACCGAAGAAGGGCGTGAGATCCTGCGTCATAGCGACAGCATGATGGCGGCTATCGAGCAGTTTCGCTTACAAGTCAACCAGATGCACAAGCAGCTGCGCGGGGATTTGAATATCGGGATTATTAACAATCTGGTGACTCAGCCGCGCATGAAAATCACCCATGCGCTGGAAAAACTGCATGAGATAGGTCCCGACATTAGACTGAATATCAGCATGATGACGGCTGCAGAAATTGAAAGAGGGTTGATGGATGGCCGATTGCACGTCGGTGCACTGCCGGTGACTTCGCCGATTTCCGGCCTGGATTACATGCCGTTGTATGATGAGCGATCGCAGCTTTACTGTAGCGACACCCATGCGTTGTTTTCCCACGAACCTGACGATGCGCAACTAAAAGGGTGCGATGCGATTGCGCCTGCTTTTCGCATGACGGCAGAAGCCATTGCCATGCATCAGAAACTCAATTGCAATGCCACAGCAACCGACCGCGAAGGCATAGCCTTTTTGATTCTTACCGGGCGCTTTATCGGTTTTCTGCCCGACCACTATGCTGCACAGTGGGTGGAGAAAAAGATCATGCGCGCCATCGCACCGGAACGTTTCCACTTCACCAGTAAGATCGCTGTGGTGACGCGCAAAGGGCGCAGCCAGAATGCCATTCTTGAACGATTTATGCAGGCGATTGAGTGGGAATGAGTTTTACCACAAGGCGTAAAACGAGCACGTTACTAGTTACAACATACTTTTATATTTACATTCATACGCTAAATTCTGGCTCTCTAGCGTCATCGGTTAAACAGGAATGAAAAGGGATCGTCTGGATGAACTAGCAGCCAAATGCTGGACTTGATACCGACATAATTGGAGCAACGCCCCTCTAGCCTGATATTTTTGGCGCACTTAATCAATCCCAGCTTACATCGTGTGCTGCTGGATGAAGTGCCGCTCTCTGAACGCAGCGCTCACGAAGAGTTTGAGCAGCAGTACGCGGAGTTTTATCGACAGTTCGTCGTCAAAACAATGAATACGGATTCAGATCGCGTATCGGTGGTCGCTATTGTTTTGGCTTCTGCGGTTGAGGGGGTGGTGCATGATGCCGCCAGACGTGATCAACTGGGCGCAGATGACATCAAGGTCGAATTACAGCGGCTGATCATGGCCTATCTGCAAAACTAGCGAGAAAAGAGCAGGGTGACGCGATCGTCACCCTGAGAGAGGCGCTTAGGCCCGTTTCGGTTCACCACGCACCGGCAAATCTCCGGCGACGAAGTAATCTGCTTCGCTACGCGGCAACGGCTGGCGACCACGAATGTTATCCGCGATCTTTTCACCGATCATAATGGTGGTGGCATTCAGATTGCCGGTGATGATCAGCGGCATAATCGACGCATCCACCACGCGTAACGCCTGCAATCCATGCACACGGCCTTCGCCATCAACCACCGCCATGTCATCACTGCCCATTTTGCAGGTGCCACACGGGTGATAGGCGGTCTCGGCATGGTTGCGCACAAACTCATCCAGCTGTTCATCGGTCTGGCAATCGAGGCCCGGACTGATTTCCGCGCCGCGATACTTATCCAGCGCGGGCTGATTGATGATCTGGCGCGTAATACGAATCGCATCACGAAATTCCTGCCAGTCCTGCTCATGTGCCATGTAGTTGAACAAAATAGCCGGATCACGACGCGGGTCGCGCGATTTAATCTGTACATGCCCACGGCTCGGTGAACGCATTGACCCCACGTGACACTGGAAACCGTGTGCTTCAACGGCGTTGGAGCCGTTGTAATTAATCGCCACCGGCAGGAAGTGATACTGAATGTTCGGCCAGGTAAACTCCTCGCGGCTGCGGATAAAACCACCACCTTCAAAATGGTTGCTGGCACCGACGCCAGTGCCGTTGAACAGCCACTCTGCACCGATTTTCGGCTGGTTCCACCATTTCAGTGCGGGGTAAAGTGAAACGGGTTCTTTACACTCATACTGCAGATACATTTCGAGGTGATCCTGCAGGTTTTCGCCGACGCCGGGTAAATCATGCACCACTGGAATATCGAATTTATTCAGCAGCGCCGCAGCGCCTACACCGGAACGCTGCAGAATCTGCGGCGAGGCAATGGCACCGGCGCACAGTAACACTTCACGGCGCGCATGCACCTGATGTGAAGTATTGCTTGAGCCTTGCAAGTATTGCACGCCCACCGCGCGCTTGCCTTCAAACAAGATGCGATCGGTAGTGCCATGGGTGATGATCTTCAGGTTCGGACGCACTTTGGCGGTATCGAGATAGCCACGCGCGGTGCTGGATCGACGACCTTTTGGCGTAACGAAGCGATCCATCGGACCAAAGCCTTCCTGCTGATAGCCGTTCAAATCTTCCGTGCGCGGATAGCCTGCTTCAACACCGGCTTCAATCATCGCGGCAAACAGCGGATTATTACCGGGCTTACAGGTGGTGATGCTCACCGGACCTTCGCCGCCGTGATAATCGTTGGCACCGATATCGCGGGTTTCTGATTTGCGATAGTAGGGCAGACAGTTCAGATAGCTCCAGCTTTCCAGGCCAGGCTGCTGCGCCCAGTTATCGAGGTCCATGGCGTTACCACGGATATAGCACATACCATTAATCAGTGATGATCCGCCCAGTCCTTTACCGCGTCCGCACTCCATGCGGCGATTATTCATATGCGGTTCTGGCTCGGTTTCATACGCCCAGTTATAGCGTTTGCCCTGCAACGGATAAGCCAGCGCGGCTGGCATCTGTGTACGGAAATCGAAGCGGTAGTCAGGGCCACCGGCTTCTAAAAGCAGCACATTCACACTGCTGTCTTCGGTCAGTCTTGTTGCCAAAACGTTCCCTGCGGATCCGGCTCCGATAATGATGTAATCAAATTCCATTAGTCGCTCCTCAGGTTAAAGCTGAATTAAAATACGGACTGAAAACGGGATAACTCGACCTGCACCGACTTCACCTGGGTGTAATTTTGCAAGGTCATCAGGCCATTCTCACGGCCAATACCGGAGTGCTTGTAGCCGCCCACCGGCATTTCGGCGGCAGATTCACCCCAGGTGTTGATCCAGCAGATACCCGCTTCGATCTGATGAATCACACGGTGCGCACGGTTCAGGTCTTGCGTGACCACGCCCGCAGCCAGACCGAAATCGGTGGCATTGGCGCGGCGCACCACTTCGTCTTCGCTCTCGTAGGTGAGAATCGACATTACCGGCCCGAAGATCTCTTCACGCACGATGGTCATCTCATCGCGGCAATCGGTGAACACCGTGGGTTCAACCCAGGCTCCATTGTCGAAATCGGCGCCTCTCAGGCGTTTGCCGCCACACAGCAGACGCGCCCCTTCTTTGATACCGGTTTCGATAAAACGCATCACGTTATCGCGGTGGGGGAAGCTCACCAGCGGGCCAAAGTTGGTAGCAGGATCGTTCAGATCGCCTGCCTTGATACGCGCCACACGTTCAGCAATCTTCGCTTCAAAGGCGGTCTGGAGTTTAGCCGGGATAAACACGCGCGTGCCGTTGGTGCATACCTGACCTGAACTGTAGAAGTTGGCCATCATGGCGATGTCAGCGGCCAGATCGAGATCGGCATCATCAAAAATGATCAGCGGTGACTTGCCGCCCAATTCCATGGTGACTTCTTTCAGGGTGGAGCCCGCGGCATTCGCCATCACTTTTTTGCCGCTGGCCACGCCGCCGGTAAAGGAGACTTTATCGATGCCCGGATGGTCAGTCAGCAGTTGGCCAGTGACCGCGCCACGGCCGTTTAGCACATTGAATACGCCGGCCGGCACGCCCGCTTCGGTGTAAATTTCTGCCAGCTTCAGTGCAGTCAGTGGAGTCACTTCACTCGGTTTAAAGATCATCGCGTTACCCGCTGCCAGCGCAGGGGCCGATTTCCACAAAGCGATCTGAATCGGGTAGTTCCACGCACCAATACCAGCGACCACGCCGAGCGGTTCGCGACGGGTATAAACAAACGCCGTGTCGCGCAGCGGGATCTGTTGGCCTTCGAGCGTCGGGATCAGACCGGCGTAATACTCCAGCACGTCGGCACCGGTCACGATGTCAACATATTGGGTTTCGCTCAGCGGTTTACCGGTATCGAGGGTTTCCAGCGCGGCTAACTCGTCGTTACGCTCACGCAGAATATCGACGGCACGACGCAGAATGCGTGAGCGCTCCATGGCGGTCATCGCAGCCCAAACTTTCTGACCTTTTTGCGCGGCAGCAACAGCACGATCAACATCGGCCTGCTCCGCCTCATGTACCTCGGCCAGTACTTCGCCATTGGCCGGGTTGATGGTCTGGAATGTATGACCTGCGCTCGCTGCAACGAACTGACCATCGATATACAGCTGCTGTTCGGTGAATCGGGACATGGTTTCTCCTTCCTCAGTGATTCAGTGCGCCAGCAAGTTGCTGACGGATAAATTGGGTGGTGAGCGTTTTCGCGACATCGATATTGAAGGGCAGGCCGCTTAACGCAGCTCGTAGCCAAAGGCCATCGATCAGCGATGCCAATCCGTGAGCCGCCAGTCGCGCCTGTTCACGCGGCAATTCACGGTGAAACTCGGCGGCGAGGGTCGAAAACAGGCGACGGCTGCTGACCCGTTCCAGACGACCTAACTGTGGCTGATGCATGCTGCTGGCCCAGAAATCCAGCCAGGCTTTCATCGCCGCGCTGTGCACCTGCGTGTCATCGAAGTTACCTTCGACAATCGCCAGCAAGCGTGCTTCGGTCTTTGCGCCCGCCAACGGTTTCAGGCGGGCAGCCACGGCATCACGTAACTGACGTGTGATATCGCGCATGGTGGCTTCCAGCAAACCGTTCTTGTCTTTGAAGTAGTGGCTGATGATGCCGGTCGAAACCCCCGCACGGCGCGCAATCTGCGCAATGGTTGCGTCGTTAATTCCTACCTCGTTAATCGTATCGAGGGTTGCATCAATCAGTTGCCGACGACGAATCGGCTGCATTCCCACCTTTGGCATGACTCCAGCTCCACCACAATGTCAGAGGACTATTTAAACTTTTTTTGATTGCACGTTCAATATAAAAAAGAATTTTGTTAGGATACTGTGCTTCGATTGTTACAAAAGCGCAGCGGTGAACCGGGCTATGCGGCTCATCGTCAGAAGAAAGCACTGCATGGAGGGATAACAGGGGTACTGATAACAACAAGGCCTGGCAGACAGGTCACGCTAATCCATTGAGTCATTACAGGAAATTAACCAGAGGTCATCGATGATTAATCCACCTGCCAGTGAAAAAGACAGAATCAATCCTGTGGTGTTTTACACCTCAGCCGGACTGATTCTGACATTTTCACTTGTCACCATTTTTTACAGCGAGCTGGCTGCGAGTTTGATTCAGACAGCAGTTAACTGGGTTACCGCTACGTTTGGCTGGTACTACATGCTGGCCGCGACACTGTATATCGTGTTCGTTATCTACATGGCCTGCTCGCGTTACGGCGCCATCAAGCTCGGGCCGGAACAATCCAAACCGGAGTTCAGCTTATTAAGCTGGTCAGCGATGCTGTTTGCCGCCGGTATCGGTATCGATCTGATGTTCTTCTCGGTGGCTGAACCGGTCACGCAGTACATGCAACCGCCTGAGGGTGCCGGACAAACCATGGAAGCCGCCCGGCAAGCCATGGTGTGGACGTTGTTCCACTACGGCGTAACTGGCTGGTCAATGTATGCGCTGATGGGGATCGCGCTGGGTTACTTTAGCTACCGCTACAATTTGCCGCTCACCATCCGTTCTGCGCTGTATCCAATCTTTGGCAAACGTATTAATGGGCCGATCGGCCATACCGTGGATATTGCGGCGGTGGTAGGAACCATCTTCGGCATTGCCACCACCTTAGGGATTGGCGTGGTGCAGCTCAATTATGGCCTGAACGTGCTGTTCGATATCCCGGAAGGCTTTACCGCGCAGGCGGCGTTGATTGTGCTGTCGGTGATTATCGCCACCATTTCCGTGACCTCCGGCGTGGATAAAGGCATCCGTATTCTGTCGGAACTCAACGTTGCGCTGGCATTGGGGCTGATTCTGTTTGTGCTGTTTATGGGCAAAACCGACTTCCTGCTGAATGCGCTGGTGCTTAATGTCGGTGATTACATCAACCGCTTTATGGGCATGACGCTGAACACCTTTGCGTTTGATCAGCCAAGAGAGTGGATGAACAGCTGGACGCTCTTCTTTTGGGCATGGTGGGTCGCCTGGTCACCGTTTGTCGGCTTGTTCCTGGCGCGTATTTCACGCGGTCGCACCATCCGTGAGTTCGTGCTCGGTACGTTGATTATCCCCTTCACCTTCACACTGTTATGGCTGTCGGTATTTGGTAACGCAGCGCTGTATGAAATCATCCACGGTGATGCTGGCTTTGCGCAGGAAGTGATGGCGCATGCGGAACGTGGCTTCTACAGCCTGCTGGCGCAGTATCCGGCCTTTAAATTCAGCGCCTCGGTTGCCACCATCACTGGCATGCTGTTCTACGTCACCTCAGCGGATTCCGGTTCACTGGTGCTGGGTAACTTTACCTCGAAGCTGAAAGACATCAACAGTGATGCACCCAACTGGCTGCGTATCTTCTGGTCCGTGGCGATTGGTGTTCTGACCATGGGTATGCTGATGACCAACGGCATCTCTGCGCTGCAGAACGCTACGGTAATCATGGGACTGCCGTTCAGCTTTGTGATCTTCTTTGTGATGGCCGGTTTGTATAAGTCGCTCAAAGTGGAAGACCATCGCCGCGCCAGCGCCAGTCGTGAAACGGCACCGTACATTCCAGCCAGCAACGATCGCCTGAGCTGGAAGAAACGTCTGTCGCGTCTGATGAACTATCCGGGCACACGCTACACCCAGCAAATGATGGAGAACGTCTTGTTCCCGGCAATGCAGGATGTGGCGAAAGAACTGGAGTTGCGCGGCGGTCGGGTTTCACTGGACCGCGTCGAGCCGGAAGAGGGCCATCCGTTAGGTTATCTGGATTTGCGCGTGCTACTGGGTGAAGAGCAGGACTTCGTGTATCAGATCTGGCCGCAGCAGTATTCGGTTCCAGGCTTTACCTATCGGGCGCGCAGCGGTAAATCGACCTATTACCGTCTGGAGACATTCCTGCTGGAAGGTAGCCAGGGCAACGATCTGATGGATTACAACAAAGAGCAGGTGATTATCGATATTCTCGATCAGTACGAACGCCACCTGAACTTTATCCATCTGCATCGTGAAGCACCCGGCAGCAACATCACTTTCCCGAGCGTGTAAACCCACGGACAGCGGCAGCCGTGCCGCTGTCCGTGCACTTTCCTCATGGCAGGCTACACTTTCAGGCTGCTCTAAAAGGGGAATGAGATGAAATTGGGTTTTGCGTGTAAATACTTTGATGCACAGGCTAAGCAG
The DNA here is from genome assembly GCF_016625145.1 of Pantoea sp. S61. Lineage (NCBI taxonomy): Bacteria > Pseudomonadati > Pseudomonadota > Gammaproteobacteria > Enterobacterales > Erwiniaceae > Pantoea > Pantoea sp. S61. The sequence continues at coordinate 970,073 of NZ_JACVUO010000001.1, read as the reverse complement.
CCGTTTCCGTTTAAAATCACCACGCGTACGCGTTTCCTGAGTCTTGATCGTGCCGAACAAGCGCGTTTACTGGCGCAATTGGCAACCAACAACCTTGAAAACCAAATCCTTACGTTGCAGCAGTTGGCAAAACTGCCGGATGCGATGCGCATGATGCGAATTGGCAGTGATTTGTTGCCGTTGTACACCGTGCCTGAAGCCACGGCTATCTACACTGAATTAATGCCCGACTTACAAACGCTGTTCGTGAAGTGTGGTGAGATGGCGCGTGCGCACAACATTCGTCTCTCATTCCATCCCGGACAATATTCCGTACTCGCTTCGGATAATGAAGGGGTAGTGAATCGGGCGATTGAGGATGTGGAGTATCATGCGCTGTGTGCGCTATTCATGGGCTATGGGCGCCAGTTTCAGGATTTCAAAATCAATATCCATATGAACGGCAAAAAAGGCATCGAAGGATTCCGTGCTGCTTTTCAGCGTCTTTCACCCGAAGCGCGCAATATGCTGACGGTTGAAAATGATGAAATTTCCTGTTCGCTGGATGATGTATTACAAGCGCGCGATCTTTGTCCGGTTGTATTAGATATTCACCATCATTGGGTGAAAGAGAATCAATTTATTAAGGCGGATGATGCGCGTATTCCGCTGATTATCGAATCCTGGCGCGGTGTGCGGCCGGTATTACATTATTCGATTGCGCAGGAGGGATTAATCGCAGAACAGGGCTTTCCGGATCAACGCGATTTAACGGTGGCGAAAACCAAACTGCGTGCCCACTCTGACTACTACTTTAATCAGGATTTAAATGACTGGGCGCTGTCATTTAAGGATTTCGACATTATGTGTGAAGTCAAAATGAAAAATCTGGCGGTCGAGCGCTTGTACCGTTATGCGCTCGACCAGGGGGCGATTAAGGCGAGGTAATCACAATCGCCACGCGGCGATTCTGGGCGCGGCCTTGTGCACTGTTATTGCTGGCAATGGGGGCGCTCATGCCCAGACCTCGGGTAGTGATGTTGGTTCGCGGTACTTCAGCACCCAACGCCCATTGTGTTGCCACAGCATCAGCACGTTTCAGTGACAACTGCTGGTTATAATCCGCTTTGCCGTAATTATCCGTATGACCGTCAATGCGGACATGTTGAATCCCGGTGACTGAGAGATTCTTCGCCATAGTGGCGATGTTGGTTTTACTGGCAGCAGTCAGCTCGGACTCGTTCACGCCAAACAGGATTTTGTCCGATAAACCCAATCCCCAGCCTTCCATGTTTTCGGTAAATCCCGCACTTTGCATGGCGGCAATCTGCGCGGCGGTGAAACGACCTTTTGATTGACATCCCGCGCAAACCAAAATACACATCAGCAGAAAAAGTTTAATTCTCATATGCGTACCTTACTTATCCCTTTGTTTTTGTACATGTGCATATCCGCACGTTCCAGAATCGATTGCACCGTATCGCCATGCTGTGACCAGGCATAGCCAATGGTGACCGAGGTGGTAATCGGCGTGCCTTCCGCGATCATAATCTTCTGTGCAATGGCTTCCCTGATCTCCTCTGTCAGCTGCAGCAGCTGTTTCTCAGTCGCGCGGCTGGTGATTAACATCGCAAACTCATCACCGCCGAGTCGCGCAACCATATCCTGCTTGTAGGCCAGCGCCACAAGGCGTGATCCGATGGCTTTCAGCACCTCATCGCCTGCCGCATGTCCCCAGTTATCGTTGATGCTCTTAAAGCGATCGCCATCCAGAAACAGCAGAACAAAGCGCTCTTGCGCAAATTGGCCGTCGAGTAATCGGGTGAGCTGGGTCACAAAGGCGGCGCGGTTAGCCAGCCCGGTCAGTGGATCTTCCAACGCTTTCGCCGCTAACGAACGGTTATCCCGCAGCAGTGAAGCCTGTAATGACTGCATCTCTGCGAGCAATGAGTTGAGATCTTCCGAAAACAACTGAAACTCTTTGGTCGGGCTTTCAGGAATGCGCAGCGAAAAGTCACCCGAGCTGATGACGTAATGAATCGAGCTGGTGATATTGCGCAGCGTCTGCAAAATCCCCCGATGCAGAAAAGCGCTCAGCATAAAGGCAACAATCAGTACGCAGAGCATGCCGCTGGATAAGATCATCACTGAGTAGCGAATAAAATCTGTCGCTCCTTTGACCGTACCCGCCAGCGTCAACGTCCCGACGACATTCTCCGCGTGATTGATATTCACACTCAGCGGTCGGGCATAGATCCATTGGCGCAGGACGTTCTCATACCAGCCATCCTGCTGCTGTTGGTCTTGCCAGTTAACCAACACGGTTTGATCGTCCGTCACCAGTTTCGCCGAGGCAAACATGCCTTCATTGCCTAACATGGCAATTTTTTTATGCGCGTCATAGCTGTCTTCAAATACCGTGGCGGCGGTCAGGCTATTACTCAACGTCGCGGCAATCAGTTCAAGATTTCGTTTTTCATAACGTTTGATGAAGAGTAACGAAGTGGATGTCAGCAGTAGCCAGCACAGTAACAAAATCACCGCAGAGTTAATGATGCTAATCTTGCGCAGCCTGATGCGGATAGATGATTTTTCATTTTTAATTTTTTCAAATTTCATCTTATTGGCTTCCTTTGCGCGACAGCAATAACACATCCGGGCTCACGCGCACGCCACTGCGCGCCAGTGAATCCAGGTTTACGGCAAACATCGGATGATCGGTATTAAAAATAAGACAGAAAGCGGCTCCGATGGCGCAATCGGTATTATTTTCAGCCAAAGAGAGAACAGCGTGGCTTTTCTCCAGGCTGAGCAATTCGGTCTGCTGCTGCGGTGACTGCTCACCGAAATAGAGGGCATCACAGCGATTGCTGGCTAACTCACTGTCACTGTTGAGATAAACCACACTGAATGGCAGCGACGTCGCCGTGGTGCTGGCAGGGAAATTGACGTGGCGCGCTGAACTGAACACACATAACTGTGGAGCATCGTGCAGCGCGGGCCAGCGGGTGAAGCTGATAATGCCGCTGACAATACGATTGGCTTTGTCATCTTTGGTCGCGGGGTTTTGTGCCGCCGCTGCGGGAAATGAGAGCGGCAATATCAACAGTGCCATTGTGATAATGCAGGTCAGTGCGGCTTTAAGCTGAGCCAAAAGCAGAAATAAGAGTTCACGAGGGTGAAGACGAGGTTCAATACGTAACATGCCGGCATTCCGCTGGGTTCAACGCGCAAATAGTACCATCGGCATTTATAAAAGAGTACAGGTGTTCAATGGCGGAAAACGCGGACTTTTAACGCTGGCAGGATAATCAGATCCAATAATTAATAGAAAATTCAGTGCGGTATTTTAATAAACATGCCGGGCGAAGTGACATCGCCCGGCAGTGAATCGCAAAGATTATTCGCTTAAATCGCGGCCATTGCTGGCAATCACTTTTTTATACCACCAGAAGGACTTTTTGCGGGTGCGCGCCAGTGAGCCTTTACCCTGATCATCACGATCAACGTAAACAAAGCCGTAGCGTTTACTCATCTCGCCCGTTGAGGCCGCGACCAGATCAATGCATCCCCAGGTGGTGTAGCCCATGACCGGAATGCCATCAGCAATCGCTTCGCCCATTGCCTGGATATGCTGCTTCAGATAGCTAATGCGGTAATCGTCATGAATCTCGCCGTTGGCATCGATTTCGTCGCGCGCACCCAGGCCGTTTTCCACCAAAAATAGCGGCTTTTGGTAGCGGTCGTACATCATGTTCATGGTGATGCGCAGGCCTAAGGGATCGATACCCCAGCCCCAGGCACTCCGGGAGATATGCGGGTTAGTTAGCGATTTCACCACATTGGCCGCACTGCTGTTTTTCTCGTTCATATCGGCCGAGGCACAGCGTGAGGCGTAATAGCTGAAGGAAACAAAATCTACCGTATGTCGCAGGAGTTCTGCATCACCATCCTGCCACTGGATCTCAATGCCTTTCTCACGAAATACGCGAGCGGCATAAGAGGGATAAGCACCGCGCGCCTGCACATCGATAAAGAACAGATTCTCGCGATCTTTCTCCAGCGCCGCCCAGACATCTTCAGGATTGCATGACCATGGATAGAAATTGCCGCCTGCCAGCATGCAGCCCACCTGGTTTTCAGGGTTAATCTCGTGGGCAATTTTCGTGACCAGCGCACTGGCGACCAGCTCATGATGCGCCGCCTGATATTTCACCTGCTCTGGATTATCCTCTGGTCCGAATACCAAACCCGCGCCAGAGAACGGGCTATGCAGCAGAATGTTGATCTCGTTAAACGTCAGCCAGTATTTCACCAGTCCGTTGAAAGCGTCAAAGCAGGTACGCGCATAGCGGGCGAAGAATTCAATCATCTTACGATTGCGCCATGAACCGTACTCGGTGACCAAATGCATCGGCACGTCAAAGTGGCATAACGTCACCAGCGGGGTGATACCGTACTTCTGGCACTCTTCGAACAGGCTACGGTAAAAAGCGATACCCTCAGGATTTGGCGTTAATTCATCGCCTTTCGGGTAGATGCGGCTCCAGGCAATCGACGTACGAAACACGGTAAAGCCCATCTCCGCCATTAAGGCGATATCTTCTTTGTAGCGACGATAAAAATCGATGGCATCGTGGCTGGGATAGTATTCATCGTCACGCAGGGTAAAACGCGGTTCCAGCCCCAGTTTGACTGGCATGCGGTGTTCGCCATGAGGAATCATGTCCACCGTGGTTAACCCTTTACCGCCCGCCAGATAGCTCCCCTCTGACTGATTGGCGGCTAACGCGCCGCCCCATAAAAATCCCTCAGGAAATGTCACTTCAGACATAAAAAACCTCAGTTAATCAATTCACATTGACGGCTTTAGCAGGATCCGCAACCGGTTTAGGCTGCGCTGTTTCACTCACCGGAATATCTTCAAAGCCAAGAATCAGCGTCAGAACAAATGAAAGCACCACCGACAACACCATGACGCCACCCACCCACACAATGCTCATCGGGTTGGCCGGATCAAAAAACTGTACGCTGGTAAACAAGCCGGGTGAGGCCATGGAGTGACTGGCCAGCCCGCCGATACCGGCTACCGCGCCACAGATAAATCCGCTGATCAGGCTGGCAATCAGCGGTCGTTTAAGCCGCACCGCAACACCATACAGAGCAGGTTCCGAAATTCCGGCCACAATCGCCGAGGCAGCGGCAGCAAAAGCGGTCTGACGCAGTTCCGGGTTTTTAGTTTTAAAGGCTACCGCCAGCGATGAGCCGCCAAGTGACAGATTGGCACCGATTTCAGAGGGCATCACCATGCCTTCTTTGCCGGTTTCCGCAATGGTCTGAATGATGGTGGGGGTGAAGACGCGGTGCATGCCCGTCATCACCAGCAGCGGCCACAGCGCGCCCATGATCGCCACGGACAACCAGCCCAGATAGCCATGAATGGTGTAAACCAGGGCTGAAATGCCGCTACCAATCCAGATACCGAGTGGACCAATCAGCACAATGGCAATCGGCGCGGCAATCAACACAATCAGCATCGGTTTGAGGAAGTTTTTGGTGACTGCAGGGGTAAAGCGATCGACCCAATATTCGATATGCGACAGGATCCACGTCATCACCAACGCCGGGATGACGGTGTAGGTGTATTTCACCGCCGTCACCGGGATGTAGGCAAACTCAACGGTCTGGCCTTGCGCCGCTTTGGCCATTAAATCAATAAAGTTGGGATGAACCAGCACGCCCGCAATCGCAATGGCTAATGACATATTGGTTTTAAATTTCAGGGCTGCCGAGGCCGCCACCATTACCGGCAGGAAGAAAAAGGCGCCGTCACCGATGACATTCAGTATCACCAGCGTAGACGAACCTTTCGCCAGTACACCGCTCATCTCCAGCACCATTGCCAGCAGTTTCACCATCGATCCCCCGATGATCGCGGGGATCAGTGGCGACATGGTGCCCACCAGCGCATCGAGAATGCCTGCGCCAATCGTGCGCAGGGTGATTTTTCGTTTTATCGGGGCGCTGTTGTCGCTATTGGGTGTGCCGAGTTTAAGCACTTCCTGATACGCGAGATTAACGTTATTGCCAATGATCACCTGGCATTGGGTGTCGGTATGCACCACGCCCATCACGCCCGGAATCGCTTTCAGCGTAGCGTTATCGATCAGGGCAGTGTCCCGCAAAACGAAGCGCAGGCGCGTCATGCAGTGCGTGACAGCTTCAATATTGGTTAAGCCGCCGAGCGAAGCCACGATGGCGCGTGAAACGTCAGCATAATTTTTAGCCATGAGTTGTAGGTCTCTGATTTTTTTAAGTAGGGGTACGATCGCCCGCTTATCATTAGCGAGTCATGAGAAACCGGTTTCACAAAATCATGAATATGAAATCCCTGACAGGCAAGAAGTTTAAAATTTGATGTTTAAAAATGTGATGCTGATCGATTGATAAGTTAAGGCAAGCAATCAACACAGTTAAAAAAATCTCCGCGTAATTCGCGACTTAGCAAAAAGCGCGTGTCCCTCGCCCAATCGGGTGGGGATATAAGGGAGCTAACCAGGGGTTTCTTGCGATCTAACATACGCTTTCAGCGTTTCTATTGTTGCGCCGCCAGCACTACAGGCGAAATAGGAGCGTGACCAGAGCACCCCGCTATTACTCGCCTTTCGTAAATGCGTATTTAAAATGCGCACCTGACGGCTACTAATCGACTTCAAATTATTGACCAGCACACTAACCGCCAGTTTCGGCGGGTATGCTACCAGGATGTGAACATGATCCGCTTCCCCGTCCATTTCCAAAATTTCAATCTCCAGCTTTTCGGCAGCGGATAAAAACGCTTGCCGGATCTGGTCAATCATATCGCCGTCAAAAATCTTACGGCGGTACTTTGTAGTAAAAATCAGGTGAACCACCAATTTACTGACGCTATGGCGGCGCTTCAAATAACCTTCTAAAGCTGCGTCATGTACACTCACTTGAAAACCCTCGACCAAAACCATATATTATCTGGATTCTATACATGAGCACTGAAATTGAAAAGAGCGACTAAAGTACGCATTTACCCCGACGCAGAGCAAACCGCATTCTTAAATGCGCAGTTCGGCGCGGTGCGTTTTGCCTACAATAAAGCCCTACATATCAGCCGCCATATGTACCAGCAACACGGCGTTTCTTTGAACGTCAAACGCGACTTAAAACCACTGCTGGCAGTGGCCAAAAAGTCACGCCGTTATAGCTGGCTAAAAGAATATGATTCACTGGCATTGCAGCAAGCCGTGATTAATCTGGATAAAGCCTATTCCAATTTCTTTAACAGGAAACTGAAAGCAGGTAAGCCCACGTTTAAAAGCAAGCGCGGTAAACAATCCAGTTATCACCCTAACGGCAAGGTATTAACCGACGCGATCCAGTTGCCGAAAATGACCCCTATCCGGGCGAACATTCACCGTGAAATTGCCGGCAAGGTTTCCAGCCTGACAATCACACGCTCCCCTACTGGCAAATACTACGCCTCGATACTCGCCGATGATGGACAAGAAGCGCCAGCAAAGCCGACCTGTATCACTGCTGTAACAGGGTATGACATAGGGTTAAAAGACTATTTAATCCGTGACGATGGCGAGAAAACCCCTAACCCGCGCTTTCTGGTCAACGCTTATTGCCGCTTGCGCCGTGATAGCAAAACCCTTTCACGCAAAAAGAAAGGTAGTGCTAACAGGGCAAAAGCCAGAATCAAACTGGCAGCGCAACACGAACGTGTAACCAATGCCCGTGCCGATTTTCTACACAAACTTTCACGCTCAATTATCGACGACAATCAAGCGGTAGTAGTGGAAACGTTGAAATCTGCAAACATGATGAAAAATCGCCGCCTTGCCCGTCATATCGGGGATGCCGCATGGAGCGAATTTGTCGCGAAACTGGCTTATAAAGCCGAAAGCGCGGGTGTCCACCTTGTCAAACTGGATCAGTGGTTCGCCAGCTCTAAAACCTGCCATAGTTGCGGTCACAAGATGGCAGATATGCCGCTGAAGGTGCGCGAATGGCAATGCCCTGCCTGTCATGCTGACCATGACCGCGATATAAACGCGGCTATCAACATACGGCAGAAGGGCATAACCGATTTAATGGCGGCGGGTCACGTCGTCAAAGCCCATTGAGGCTTGCGTAAATCCGCTATATCGGCGGTTGCAGCCTATGAAATGGGAAGCATCGCCTTTTAGGGCGGTGAGCAGTCACGTACACTTCAGCGATACAGGCGTAAATCAGAGTGAAAAATGGCAACCATAGTTGAGGTGGCGAAGGTCGCAGGCGTATCGAAAGCCACGGTGTCACGTGTGCTGTCCGGCAACGGTTATGTCAGCGAAGAGAAGCGGGAATTGGTGTTTAAGGCCATCGCGGAAACCGGCTTTCGCCCCAATTTGCTGGCGCGAAATCTGGCAACCAAGTCGAGCCAGACTATTGGCCTGGTGATCACCAACACCCTCTATTCCGGCAGCTATTTTACTGAGCTCATGCAGCATTCCGCCCGACTGATGGAGCAGCAGGGGCGACAACTGCTATTGGTGGATGGCAAACACAGTGCGGAAGAGGAGCGTGCTGCGATTCAATTTCTGCTCGATTTGCGCTGTGACGGCGTCATCATCTATCCGCGCTTTCTCACTCCCGATGAAATGGACGCCATCATTGATCAGCACCCGCATCCGATTTTGGTGATCAATCGCCGTCTGCGGCAACACGACAGTTACTGCATTTACGCCGACCAACAGCGCAGCAGTGCCGACGCTGTGGAAGCGTTAATCAAACGGGGTCATCGTGACATTGCCTTTATCACCGGTTCGCTCGATTCACCCACCGGACGGGAGCGCCTGGCGGGTTACCACTCGGCGCTGGCAAAACATCAGATTCCTGTGCAGCAAGCGTTAATTATTGAAGGGAAGTGGCAGGCGCAAAATGGCGTGGCGGCGGTGGACACGTTGTTGAAACAGGGCAGCCGCTTTAGCGCGTTGGTGGCCAGTAATGACGATATGGCCGTAGGGGCGTTAAAAGCGCTGGCCTCAAACAACATTGCGGTTCCGGCACAGGTATCCGTGCTGGGATTTGATGATATTCCACTGGCCCCGTTTACCGTTCCGTCGCTCTCCAGCGTGAAAATGCCGGTAACGGATATGATTCAGGAAACGCTCTCACGACTGGTCTCCATGCTCGACGGGGGCGAAATGCGCAATCGCCAGCGCTTTTCTGGTGAAGTGGTGATGCGAGAATCCATCGGCCCCGGGCCTTTCGCCCAAAAAACAGTGACGGATTAGTAATATAACGCTGATAAACAATAGGTTGACGAATTTTATCGATATATAATCGAAAATATAGCGATAGTCTTACGCGTTCCCCCTTTTTGTCAGTCATCCTGGAAATGTCATGTTTATCAAGCGTATCACCCTGGTGAAAACAGGTTTCACCAGTGCCATGTTATTGTCCTCCGTTCCGCTGTATGCCACATCCGAGCAACCGACACTTGCTGTTACTGCTTCTGCAAATCAACCCTCTGCGGAAACCGATAAAAAAGCCACCCTGGGCAATCTTGGTCAACAGGAAGTGCGCAATACGCCCTGGTCGGTGCAAACCGTGTCACCTGATTTGATGAAGCGCCAGCAGTTGAAAAGTGTGAGTGATCTGTATCGCTATCTGCCCTCGGTGCAGGGAGAGGGCGCGCGCCCACAAACGCGAGGCATGCAGGGAAGTGTGGTGCAGAACAGCATGATCGATGGGCTGAATGTGGTGTCGACCACCGACTACGCCGCCGAGCAGTTTGATCACATTGAGATATTGAATGGTCTTGCTGGGTCTCTATACGGTCCGGCCAACCCTGCGGGCTTATTCAATTTCGTTAGCAAACGCGCCAGTGACGCACCGCAGCACGCCATTACCGTCGGCGCAGGCACCGGATTAACCCATCAGTTGGCCGGTGATTTCAGCGGGCCGCTGGATAGTCATGATCGCCTGCGTTATCGCCTTAATGTCCTCGATGACGAGGGCGATGGCTATGTGAAAGGCAGCAAAGTTCGCCGTCAGCTGTTCAGTCTGGCGCTCGATGCCAATTTGACTGACCAAACGGTACTGGAAACCAACTTTAGCTATTACCACTTTTACGACAAAGGGCTGCCGGGTAAATTTGCGCTTGGCAAGGGTTTGTCATTCCCCTCTGCACCCGATCCGAAAACGGCGCACCTGGGGCAATCTTATGCGGGTGATGACAACCACACGCTGACCGCTGGCCTGCATATCAAACATGATTTTAACGGAAACTGGCAGGGGGAAATCGGCGTTTTACGCCAGATTGCCGATCGCGAATCCACGGCGGTGACCAACACCTTCACCGACAGTCATGGCAATTACACCACAACCACTTCGTCTGCCACTGCCAGCCGCTTTACGATTAACAGTTACATGGCCAATTTGAATGGGGAAGTGGACACCGGCTGGATTCATCATCAAATCTCTACCGGTGTGCGCGGTTTTGTCTGGAAAAACGATAACCCGCGCAACGGTGCGACTTCGACTTTGGGCAGCGCTTCGCTGGATAATCCTCAGGCATTTGACGAACCGAATTACCCTGATTTTACCGACCGCTACCATTCCGCCACAGCGACCCAGCATGCATTTCTGCTCAGTGATAATCTGCAGTTCTCCCCGCAATGGAGCCTGTTATTGGCGGGCAGTGAGAGCCTGCTCAGTTCGTCTAACTACAGTAAAACCGGCAGCCGCAGCAGCGATTCAGCCAACAGCGGATTCAGCGGCGCTGCCAGCCTGATGTATAAGCCTGTGGATCCCCTGACGTTGTATGTCACCTACGCTGACAGCCTGCAACAAGGGGATATTGCGCCGGCCACAGCCAATAATGCCGGTGCCATTCTGGCACCGTATCGCAGCCGCCAGGTGGAAGTGGGCAGTAAGCTGGCGGTGAATAAACTGCTGCTAACCGCCGCGCTGTTCCAGATTAAACGCCCGTTTGCCTATACCAACAGCAGCGGCGATTACGCTATTGATGGCGAACAGCGGAACCGTGGGCTGGAACTGATGGCGGATGGTGATCTCTCCGAACGTTTGCATCTGTTTGGTGGCATGACGTGGTTAGATCCGCGTCTGCTGGACACCGCCAGCACGCAAACCGATGACAAGCAGATTGTCGGCTTGCCGCGTTACACCGCCAGCCTGTTTGCCGCTTACGATTTGCCGATGTTCAGCGGTACCGACATTCACGGCGGCATGCACTACGTGGGGCGCCGCACCACTGACAATCAGAATGACGGTTGGGTCGGCAGCTATACCACGCTGGATGCCGGTGCAGCTTACAAAACGCATCTGTTCGATACCGCCACGACTTTCCGACTTGATGTCACTAACCTGACCAACCGTCATTACTGGACCAATATTGTGCCCGGTGGTTTGAACGGATACAGCGGGGTAGGCTATGCCAGCGCTTCCCTCGGCGCGCCGCGAATGGTGCAGGTCTCCATGCAACTTAACTTCTAAAGGAGAGAACGATGAGCAATATGTGGCGTCGGTTATTACCGATGTTGATGGTGAGTACATTGGCTTCAGCCCAAACGGTGATTGATGACACTGGCAATCATGTCGAAATCAGCAAACCGGCGATGCATATTGCTGACGCCTGGTTTGCGCATCACTCGTTATTAATGACCCTGGGGGCGGGGGATCGCATCGTGGCCACGGTGAATCATCCTGCTGACCGACCGTGGATGTTTAAAGTTCAGCCGTCTCTTCATCAGGCATTGCAGGCGAAGGGAAAATCTTTCGCCAGTGAAGCGCTGGTGGTGCGTCACGTTGATGCCATCTTTGTTCCAGCGAATGATCCTGACGCAGAATCGTATCGACTTGCGGGTATTCCGGTACTGGCAATGAATTTCGACGATTTCGCGTCCATGAAGCGTTCACTGATCACGACAGCGCATGTGGTGGGCACGCCAGAGGCGGCGAAACGAGCAGAAGCTTATAACCGCTACCTTGATCAGCACATTGCTGACATCAGCGGGATAACGGCGGGTTTAAGTGAGGCACAGCGTCCACGGGTGTTGCATATCCAGTCGCTGCATCCACTAAAAGTCGATGGGCGCAATACGCTGATTGATACCTGGATTCAACTTGCGGGTGGTCGTAATGTCGCTGCGGGTATTGACGGTAATATGAAGCCCATTTCGCCTGAAGAAGTGATTCGCGGGAATCCTGACGTCATCATCATTGGTGCGGGCGCCGGATCGCTGGCGGATTCAGAGTTTAAGACATTGTTTGGCAGCGTAAAAGCCGTTCAACAACATCGTGTGTGGCAGAACCCGGCAGGGGTGTTCCCGTGGGATAGTTACGGCACCGAAGTCGCGCTACAGATTCAATGGGCCGCCAAACAGTTGCATCCAGCGTTGTTCCCACAGCTTGATTTGGTGAGCGCTACGCAGGCGTTTTATCATCAATTTTATGACTATTCGTTGACGGCAGATGATGCGCAGCGAATTTTACAGGCGCTGCCACCGGAATAAATCGCAACTCTTTAAAAGGTGTCATTTTCAATTCATTAACGCCATTATTGAAAACCGATGAACAAACCCATTATCGCTCTGGTTATAGCTGGTTTGTTATTTATCCAATATAAGGGTTAATTAAGCAGAGCCATGATGATAAGCGCTGATAAATAGCCGGTTTTGGATGAATCATAACTGGATTAGGCAGTCCAGTGTAAAGTGATGCTTGGTCATTTATACATTAACAGAGCGTGTATTAAGTGAAATTTTAATCAGACTAAGTCTTATTGTGAGTAAAGAACTGTCAGTGCTAAGTTGAGTTTACACATCCGGACATCTTTCCTGAGGGAATTATGCACGCACGCATCAAGCATCTTGACGGAATGCGTGGTTTAGCCATCTTAATGGTCATTGGTTACCACGCCTATGCACGCTGGCCAGAACTCTTGCCCTATACCAACCTTACACAACATATTCCTGTATTTTCATTCGGCTGGCTTGGTGTAGAGTTATTTTTCATGATATCTGGCTTTGTCATTTTTATGACGCTGGATAAGTCAGACGGCTATATCAGCTTCCTAAAAAAACGCTGGCTACGCCTGTTTCCTGCCATGTTGATTGCCAGTTTATTACTTTATGCTGTGGGCGGACTTTTCCCTGAGTGGTCAGTGATGACGCCTTATGTCAGGAATCTGCTGCCTGGGCTGATCTTCACCAATCCTGAAACGCTGACACAAATAACCGGTATTGAATTTAAATCGATGGCTGGCTCATTTTGGTCGCTGTACGTGGAAGCCGTATTCTATCTGATCATTGGCGCCATCTATTTTACTCTGGGACGAAAATATTGCTTGCCGGGCTTGCTGGTGCCCATGCTGCTGTTATCTGCTTCGTCGGTATTAAAATCGTTAGGCCATCCCATTTTTATCGATGTTATCGCTAAATTTGGTTTTATCCACTACGCGTGGTTTATGATCGGTTGTCTGGTGTATGAAAGAATGCATGGCCGTGACAAAGGCTTTCATTATGCGGTTGTGGTTGTCGCGATACTCATTAACCTCAGCTACTACGTTAAAAATGCGGGTGCCCTTACGGTCATTCCCTTACTGCTGGTCATGCTTTTCTTTATTGCCAGTTTTTATTCAAAACAACTGGAACGTTTGTTATCCGTTCGATTTTTCACTGCAATAGGTTTTGCCAGTTACGCTTACTATCTGATACATGAAAACCTCATGATTGCCATACTGATTAAAATGAATGTGCATATCAGAAGTGAAACAGTCATGCTGCTGATGCCGATTGTGGTCGCCGCAGGACTCTATTATTTGGCCTGGTTTATCACCAAATATCTCGAACCGGCGTTGAGAAATATGTTGAAGGGAAAACGGACACCTGCACCAGAGGCGGGTTGATATCACGGTGCGGAATGCATTCCGCACCCATTGTTTCACGTTATAAACCAAATCCATAACGCAGCGCAGTATACGCCACCATGCCTGCCAGGACGGTGGCAAACAAACCCCGCGTGACAATGCCGGTGATCGCCGCAATCAGCGCCGCCAGTAATGATAAACTCAAGCCAGAAGGCGTTAACGCCGGTTTTTCGATTAATTCGGCCGTGACAATGGCCGCCATGATGCCCGCAGGAATAAAGCTCAGCCACTGTTGCGCCAGCGGAGCGAGTCGGAAGTGGGAAAGCAGCAGAATCGGGCCGACACGCATCACGGCCGTAATCAGCGCGGCCACCACAATGGTCATCAGGACATTCCGTTCCATATCAGTTTCCTTCCTTGTGCTGCATACGTAACAGCAGCGTGGCTAAACTTGCGGCAATCGAGGCGGCGATGATGACGACCACGCTGAGATCGAGATGTCCCGCAGAGAAAAAGGTCACCAGCACGGCAACCACAATCGCCAGTGTTTCCAGCCATTTACGGCGACTGGCGAACCACGTCATTAAAATTAGCCCAATAAACATCGAAACCAGACTGAAACTCAACCCAGCCATCAGTGATTCGGGGACGGCAGAAGCGGCATAAGCGCCAATCACGCAGGCAATAATCCAGTTCAGCCAGGCGGGCAGGTTGAGACCGAACATCCAGGCGAAGGCGATTTTGCCGTGTTGACTGCCGTGCTGTACTGCGACACCGAAGGTTTCATCGGTGAGCAGCAGGCCGCTGACGACTTTTTGCCAACCGCTTTGGCCCCGGAAAAACACGCTAATCGCCGAACTCATCAACAAATAACGCAGGTTAACCAGCATGACGCTCAACACCACCGAGGTCATTTCTGCACCCGCGGCCCACAGCGAATAAAATAAGAACTGCGCCGAGCCGGTGTAAAGCAGCGTCGCCAGCAGCGCGGTTTGTAATACGGAAAAACCGGCCAGCGTACCAATGGCACCCGCAGCAAAACCGATACTCAGATAACCTGGCACGGTAGGTAAACAGGCGATAAAACCCGCGCGAAAACTCAGCGGATCGCTGTGTTTCGGCAGGGTCTGACTCTTCGACGACATAACAATTTTCCAAAACCTTCTCAACAGATGCACCCATTTTAAGCCACTCTGTTCAAGGCTATAGTAAAATCCTGCTCCCGGAGTACATCAGCGAAGGATTTGTGATGCAGGAAAAACGTGATGACATCAAATTGTGGCGTGACCGTGCGATGCACGGCGGTATGGAAATCCTGCGTGCGCGTTGTTACGAGCACAGTTATCCTCCACATTTTCATGATGAATTTGTGATTGCGGCATTTGCCCGAGGGGCACAACGTACCCGCATTTGCCGTCAACAGGGCATTGCCGCCGCTGGCACGGTGATGGTGATTCTGCCGGGAGAAGTGCACACCGGAGAAGCGGTGCAGCGTGAGGAAGGCTGGGATTACTGCGCGTTCTATCCTTCAGCCGATCTGGTCAATGAGATTGCGGAGTCACAGATCGCTGGAAAAGGCGAACTCAATTTTGGTGCGGAAGGGATGCGTTATGATCCGCTGCTGGCGCAGCAGATGCTGCAGGCTTCCGCCGTGATGCAAGAAAGTCCGGACGCTGTGGAAAAAGAGTGTGCGTTGTTTCAGGTGCTGAGCACGCTGATCCGTCAACACGGCGAACGCACGCTCAAGGGCGGCGAGCGGCACGCGTTACGTGCCGACATTCGGCAGGCGATCGATTTCCTGCACAGTGATTACCATCAGCCGCTGGCGGTCAGTGAAATCGCTACCGTTGCCGGGTTAAGCGAATACCATTTTATGCGCACCTTCCAGAAGCTGACCGGCTTATCGGTACATCAATACCTCACACAGATTCGCCTGATGCGGGCAAAACGACTGTTGTCACAAGGCTTCGATGCCGCGCACACCGCCAGTGAAGTGGGCTTCTTTGACCAAAGCCATTTCATCAAGAAGTTCCGCGCCCATTTTGGCATCACGCCAGGTGCATTTGCAGCGGCATCGCAGTAATGGATTAAGGACATTGCCATGATTTCCCGCCATAAACCCAATGAACAGGCGACGCCGCTGTCGGTCGGTTTCGTCTTGCTGAACCGCTTTACGCTCCTGCCGTTCGCGGCTTTTGTTGATTGCCTGCGTATGACTGCGCAATCAGATAAATCATGTTTAGTAAATGCCCCGTCGTCCTGGTGCTGCTTAAGGCTGAATCATTAAAGGAGTAACGATGAATAACAATATGATGAACGCTCTGTGTCAGGCGCTTCAGTTGCAATACCCGCTTATTCAGGCGCCGATGGCGGGCGTCTCCACGCCTGAAATGGCTGCTGCCGTCTCCAATGCCGGTGCGCTCGGTTCAATCGGCGTGGGGGCATCCACTCCTGAGCAGGCGGCAGTGATGATCGCGCAAACGCAGGCGCTTACCCATGGCCCCATCAACGTTAATCTGTTTTGCCATGCACCCGCAGAACGGAATGTTGCGCGTGAGCAGGCGTGGATCGATCGCTTTGCGCCGTTGTTTGCGCGCTATGACGCCGCGATACCTGAGGCGCTCACCGAGATCTATCAAACCTTCCTGAATAATGACGCGATGCTCAGCGTCATTGAGCAGTCGGCACCGGCAGCGGTGAGCTTTCATTTTGGTCTCCCTTCAGCGGCAGTCATTCAGCGACTCAAGGCGCGAGGGATCGTCTTACTGGCCACGGCGACCAGTGTGGCGGAAGCCTTGACTATCGCGCGCAGCGGCATTGATTTCATCGTGGCGCAGGGGATTGAGGCAGGCGGGCATCGCGGGCATTTTGATCCTCAGGCTTTCGACCATCAAATGTCGACGTTCACGCTGGTGCAGGCAATCCGCCAGCACACTGCGCATCCACTCATCGCAGCGGGGGGCATCATGGATAGCACGGGTATCGCTGCCATGTTGCAACTGGGCGCAACCGGTGTTCAGTTGGGCACCGCCTTCTTGTTATGCCCGGAATCAGCAGCGAACGCGGCTTATCGCGCGGCAATGAAACAGGCCAGTGCAACCGGCACCGAACTTACCGCTGCGATTTCTGGTCGTCAGGCGCGCTGTTTACGCAATGATTTCTGCGATTTCAGCCGTGACTTCGCGGCCAGTGATGTGCCGGATTATCCGTTGACCTATTCGCTAGGCAAAGCGCTGGCTGCTGCCGCTGCGGCGAAACAGCACCACGGCTATGGCGCGCAGTGGGCTGGGCAGGGTGCGGCGCTGGCGCGAGAAATGCCTGCAGGGGAACTGGTGTCATGGTTGATGAATGCGTGCCAGGGCGAATAAAAGTCTATCTGCCTTTCGTGGCAGATAGCATCTGATTCACCGGATTAGGATTTTCAAAACCAACACCTCGGTTAATGCTGTTTTGTCTGCCGCGCGCCGCGCGGTATACCTTGCGGGACATCCACACATCTTCGCAGGCAGACATGAGCACACATACACGCATCCGCAAATTCAACACCAAAGAAACGTATCCTAATCAAAACCTCGACAACGATCTTTGCCAGGCTGTGCGTGCCGGCAATACCGTTTACGTACGCGGTCAAATCGGTACTGACTTCGAGGGCAATCTGATTGGGCTTGGCGATCCGGCGGCACAGGCCGATCAGGCGATGAAAAACGTGAAGCAACTGCTGGAAGAGGCGGGCAGCGATCTGTCACACATCGTCAAAACCACCACCTATATTATTGACCCACGTTACCGCGAGCCGGTTTATCAGGTCGTGGGTAAATGGCTGAAGGGCGTGTATCCGATCTCAACCGGGCTGGTGATTTCAGGGCTGGGTCAGCCGCAGTGGCTGATGGAAATTGATGTGATCGCCGTGATCCCGGACGACTGGCAGCCACAAGCAGGAGTCTGATCATGACGTTATCGATTGTTGGGCGCTGTGCCGAGACCGGTCAGATGGGTATCGCCATTAGTTCATCCAGTATTGCCGTCGGCGCGCGCTGCCCTTGGCTGCGCACGCAAGTTGGCGCCGTTTCCACGCAAAACATCACCTTGCCGGCTCTGGGCCCACGCATTCTGGATCAGCTGCAGCAGGGGCAGTCTCCTCAGGCTGCGTTAGCCGCCGGGTTAGCGTCGGATGATTATCATCAATACCGCCAGATCACCGTGCTGGCGGCTGATGGGCAAAGTGCCTGCTTTAGCGGAGATAAAACCCTAGGCATAAACCATATGCTGAGTGGCGTGGATTGCGTGGCGGCAGGGAATTTACTGGCCAATCCCGAGGTGATCGTCGCGATGGTTAATGCCTTTGAGCGCAGCGAGGGGCACCTTGCCGATCGCCTTCTGTGTGCCATGCAGGCCGGTATGACGGCGGGAGGCGAAGCCGGGCCGGTGCATTCGGCAGCACTGTCGATTGTGGCTGAACCTGTCTGGCCGATCGTTGACCTGCGCATTGACTGGACGGAGGCCGACCCCATCGATGAACTCAGCACACTGTGGCAGGCCTATCAGCCACAAATGCAGGATTACGTGATCCGCGCGTTGGATCCGACAAAAGCCCCCAGCTATGGCGTGCCGGGCGACGAGTGATGCAAGGGACTTCTATGGTGACCAGCCGTACGTTACTGGCTCAGCTGGTGGCATTTGATACCACCAGCCGCGAATCCAATCTGGCGCTGATCGATTTTGTCTGGCGCTATCTGACCGATCTGGGTGTGAACTGCGAACTGATTCATAACGCTGAGCGGAGTAAAGCCAATCTTTATGCCAGACTCGGTCCTGCTGGCAAGGGCGGTGTGATGCTCTCAGGGCACAGCGATGTGGTACCCGTGGATGGGCAAACATGGAGCGTTCCGCCTTTTGCGCTGACCGAGCGTGACGGCAAGCTCTACGGGCGCGGCACCGCGGATATGAAGGGCTTTATCGCCTGCATGCTGGCGGCCGTGCCGCATTTTCTGGCACAACCTCTTACTCAGCCGCTGCATCTGGCGATCTCGTATGACGAAGAAGTGGGTTGTCTCGGCGTCCGAAGCTTACTGGAGGCTTTAGCGCAGCGCCCGGAAAAGCCGGATATTTGCCTGATCGGCGAACCCACCGAACTGCAACCGGTTTTAGGCCACAAAGGCAAACTGGGCATGCGATGTGAAGTGCAGGGTGCGGCGTGCCACTCTGCATATGCACCGCAAGGCGTGAATGCTATCGAGTACGCGGCAAAATTGATTCATCGTCTAACCGAGATCGGTGAGCGCCTGGCCGCCCCGGAAAATCAGGATGCGCGATTTGATCCGCCTTACACAACGGTGCAAACCGGCGTGATTCAGGGGGGGCGGGCGCTGAATATTGTGCCGGCAGAGTGTTGTTTTGATTTTGAAGTCCGCACCTTACCCAAAGATGATGCGCAGCAGGTGGCAGATGAACTGGAACATTACGCGCAGCACGACCTGTTGCCTCGCATGCAGGCAGTGAATCGCGACACTTCAGTTCGTTTCACTCCTATTAGTGGTTATCCCGGTTTATATACTGACGCGCACAGTCCCGCCGCGCGTTTGATTGCGCACCTGACCGGCTCCGATCGCTTTAGCACGGTGGCTTTTGGCACCGAGGGCGGCTTATTCCATCAGGCTGGTATCCCGAGTGTGATCTGTGGTCCTGGCAGTATGGCGCAAGGGCATAAACCCGATGAATTTATCAGCCTTGAACAGCTGAGCGCTTGCGATGCCATGTTGCGGCGGTTAGCGGAATGGATGTGTCATTAGAGTGACGTTGTCACTCATCACGATTCCCCTTTAAGCCGCCTCTTCAGTCAATTCGTCCAGATTCTTTTTATTCGCACACCCGACTGAAGGGCGCGGCGCCGGAGCCGCGCGCGCATACTTTCCCTGCTTTAACTTTTCTAAACACCAGCTTCAGGAAGCACTAACCGCATGATGCGCGCATTCACCGTATGCTGGTGACAAGCAAAGTTAGCCCGTTTCTGGAGAGTCCATGGTCAGTGCAGAAGTCACCTCGTTCCCGCAGCCCGACGTGCTGCATCCTGTCGCGAATAAAGCCAACGTTGCCGTGCAACTGGATGGCGTACTCAAACGCTTTGGCGATGCCATTGCGCTACACAAAATTTCATTAACCATCGAAGAAGGTGAATTTATTACGCTGCTCGGCCCATCAGGCTGCGGCAAAACCACGCTGCTGAACCTGATGGCAGGCTTCGCCGAAGCAGATGGCGGTGAAATTTTTATTGATGGCGATCTGGTCACCGAGATCCCACCTTATCAGCGTGAAATCGGTATTGTTTTCCAGAACTACGCACTGTTCCCGCACATGACCGTCGAGAAGAATGTCGGTTATGGTTTGCGCATGCGTGGTGTGCCCAAAGCGGAAATCGCTGAACGCGTAGAACAGGCATTAGCGCTGGTTAAACTGGCGGGCTACGGTCAGCGCAAGCCGCGTGAACTTTCTGGTGGGCAGCAACAGCGTGTCGCGCTGGCGCGCGCTCTGGTGATTCGCCCGAAAGTGCTGCTGCTGGATGAGCCGTTCTCCGCGCTGGATAAAAATCTGCGTCTATCGATGCAGGTCGAGTTGAAAGCGATTCAGCGCAAACTCGGCGTCACCACGGTATTTGTCACCCACGATCAGGGCGAAGCGCTGAGCATGAGTGACCGAGTCGTAGTGATGTCTGCTGGACATGTTCGCCAGATTGGTACCCCGGATGACATCTATCGCCGTCCGCAGGATCCTTTTGTCGCGGGATTTGTCGGCGATGTGAATATCCTGCCAGGCCACTACGCTGGCCGCGATAGCACCGCCGTTATAGAGCTGGGCGGCAATAAACTGCGTCTTCCGGCTGAGCGTGTGAATGCCCATGTGGGGGAACGCCTTGATGTCTACATGCGCCCAGAAAACCTGCAACTGGCCCCGCTAAGCCCGCACTCCCTGTTCAGCGCCACGGTGATTACCCATGTATTCCAGGGCGACCATGTGGATGTGCATCTTGATGCGCCGGCATTGGGCAGCGCGGCGTTATTTGCGCGTCAATCGGGACTCGATTCCCTGACACGCTGGCCGGTGGGCAGTGTGGTGGGCGTGAGCGTTGATGATGAAGGTGTTTGTGCGTTTAGCGCGGCGAAGCAAGGATAATCGATGTTACCTGAAATGATGAACGCTGTGATAGCACGCCAGCCCGGCGGCCCTGATGTGTTGGCCTGTGTCAGCCGTCCTGTGCCGCAACCGGCTGCTGGAGAAGTATTAATTCGCGTCACCTGCGCCGGCGTAAATCGCCCGGATATTATGCAACGTAACGGTATGCCGCTACCGCCAGGCACCACTGACATTCTCGGGCTGGAAGTCTCAGGCACCGTGGTCGCCCTCGGCGCGGGTGTCGAATACCCGGCTGTCGGCAGCGCCGTTATGGCGTTACTGAGTGGCGGCGGCTATGCCGACTATTGTGTCGCGCGTGCCGAACTCTGCCTGAACGTCCCGCATACCCTGCCGCTGGATCAGGCAGCTGGCGTGCCGGAAGCTGCATTTACCGTCTGGCATAACTTGTTTGAGCTGGGCCGTCTGCAACCAGGTGAAACGGTATTGATCCATGGCGCAGCCAGCGGAGTGGGCACCTTTGCGATCCAATGCGCCCAGGCATGCGGTGCTCAGGTGTTCGCGACTGCAGGCGGTGCCGACAAAATCGCAGCACTGCAACAGCTTGGCGTTTGCCGTGCCATTGACCGACATGGCGAAGATTTTGTTTCCGTCATTGAGGATGAAACCCAGGGCCGCGGAGTGGATGTGGTGCTGGATAACGTGGGCGGCGATTACGTGGCGCGTAACCTCAGCGTCCTGGCACCCGGCGGACGCCACGTGAGCTTGTCGTTTATGCAGGGGGCGAAAGTTGAGATCGACTTGCAAATGGTAATGCGCAAAGGGTTAAGCCTGACGTCATCCACCTTGCGTCCTAAAAGTGCCGCTGAAAAAGCGCGGCTGGCGCAAAGCATCAGCAAGCATCTGCTGCCTTTGTTGGCGAGCGAAAAAATTGTGCCGATCATTCATACGACACTCCCGCTGGCGCAGGCCGCCGACGCCCATCGCATTCTTGAAGCCAACGCCAACATCGGCAAAGTGCTATTAAGGGTGGCGCCATGATGCAGCTCTTTTACGCCAGCACCTCGGCGTATGTTCGCAAAGTCATGGTCTGTGCACAGGTGTTGGGTTTAGCCGACGCGATCGCGTGGCTGGATTCGGCGGCACATCCTGTCGAACGGGATGAACGGATCGCCGCGTTTAATCCTCTGGCGAAAGTACCGGCCTTGCGAACCCATCATGGACTGTGTCTGTATGACAGCCGCGTCATTTGTGAATATCTGAACGCGCTGTCACAAGGCACGCTGTTCCCCGCAACCGGGGATGCACGCTGGCAAAGTCTGACAAGACAGTCATTGGGCGATGGCTTAATCGATGCCGCCTTATTGGCCCGTTATGAATTTAGCGCGCGCCCGGAAGAGAAACAGTGGCAGAACTGGGCCGACGCGCAGTTAAAAAAAGTCTCCGCTGCACTGGGCGAAATTGAACGACAAGTTTCGCGATTCAGCCAGCAGCCTGATGATATTGGTCTGATCGCGATTGGCTGTGCATTGGGCTATCTCGATTTCCGTTTCGCGACGCTTAACTGGCGTGATAGCTATCCGCTGACTGCCGCCTGGTTCGCGCATTTTGATGCTCATCCGGCGATGCTCGCAACGCGTCCGCACGTTTAATCAGGAGTTTTCATGTCACAGCAAATCTATTTTCTGAATGGACCCAACGCCAATTTGTACGGCCTGGACAAGAATGGCACTTATGGAAGTGAGAGTTTTGTCAGCATCGGTGAACGCTGCCAGCGCCGCGCGGTGTCACATGGCGTGGTATTGCACTTTCGTCAGAGCAACCATGAGGGTGTGCTGGTCGACTGGGTTCAGGAAGCGCGACAAAATGCCGCAGGGCTGATCATCAATGCAGCCGGTTTGACCTACAGCTCCGTGCCGATTCTGGATGCGCTGCTGATGTTCGATGGCCCGATCATCGAGGCACACATGAGTAACATCTGGAAGCGCGAGCCGTTTCGCCATCACTCCATGGTGTCGAAAGCGGCAACCGGTGTGATCGCGGGGCTCGGTGTGCTGGGCTATGAACTGGCGATTGATGCGGTCGTCACGCTTATCAAGGCGGATGTGGCATGACAACGTTGGTGTTTTACAGCGAATTCGACAGTTTTTCCGAGTGGTCAGCATTACTTGCGCCGCATCTGCCCGGTGTGACAATTTGCCGTGCCGAGGAGGTTCAGGACGCCAATGACGTGCACTTCGCGCTGGCGTGGAAACCGCCACACGGTTTCTTTGCCCCGTACGGTAATCTTAAGCTGTTGGTGAATCTTGGTGCCGGTGTCGATTCGCTGGTGGGGCGCGATGATCTGCCGGATATTCCGATTATCCGCCTGTCCGATCCTGATATGGCCAGGATGATGGCCGGCTATGTGCTGTTTGCGGTGTTGCGCTATGCACGCGATATTCCGGCATTTGAACGGGCGCAGCGTGAGCAGCGCTGGCACTATCTCCACCCTCGGGTGCCATCAAGCGTGCGGGTTGGCGTGATGGGTTTGGGAGAGTTAGGGGCTTTTGCGGCGCAGGAATTAGCACGGCAGGGGTTTACTGTACGCGGCTGGTCGCGTTCGCAAAAAACCATTGACGGCATTCAATGCAGCAGCGGGTTGGCATCGCTGGATGATTTCCTCAGTCAAAGCGACATTTTGGTCGTGATGCTGCCCCTCACGCCTGAGACTTCCGGTTTACTGAGTCAACAACGGCTGGCGCAGCTGCCAAAGGGGGCGGCCTTTATTAATGTGTCACGCGGCGCGATTGTTGATCAGGCTGCGCTGACCTGCGCGCTGCAATCGGGAGATATCGCCGAAGCCACGCTGGATGTGTTTGACCGCGAACCGTTGCCGCCGAAAGATCCGCTGTGGCGTATGGAGAATGTGTTAATTACCCCTCATCTGGCCTCGGTCGCCATTCCCGCCAGCGCAGCGTTACAGGTTGCTGAAAATATCCAGCGGGCCGCGCGCGGGGAAGCGGTCTCCAATCAGGTGTTCCCGGAGCGCGGATACTAAGCGTCTTCAGGCGACGCGCACCACTTGTGGGTCGAAATAGCTCGGTGCTGCCATGCCTGGTATGTACTGATCGGAAATGAACATCTGGCAGCGTTCGGCAAAGGCGTTCACCACCATCGATTGCTGGGTGTTGGCCATCGTGGCGTAGCCGAGCTGCATCGGTTTGTTCACTCCCGCAAGGCGCACCCGGATCAGCCGTTTACCATCCTGTGAGAGGTGCGCTTTCGGGCGCACGTTGGCAATGCCAAATCCCACGCCGTTGGCCACCATGGCGCGCACCACTTCAATGTTGCTCGAACGCATGACCACATTCGGCGCCACGCCCGCTTCACTGAACAGGCCGAGAAAATATTCGCGGCTCCAGGGCATATCCAGCAGCACCATCGGCATCGTCGCCAGATCCTGAATAGTCACCGCCGATTGTGTCGCCAATGGATGATGTTCGCCCACCATCACATACGGCGGCAACTGCGCCAGGGATTTAAACGCCACGTCATTAGCGGGCACTAAATCATAAGTGAGGGCGATGTCGATATCTGCCGAGCGTAGTTGCTTCAGCAATTGCTCGTGGTTGCCTTCGACCAGGGTGATACGTACGCCAGGAAAGGCGCGACCAAAGCCAAACACCAGTTCCGGTGTCAGCATCGGTGCCAGCGTATCCAGACAGCCTACGCGCAGCGGGCCGCGTACGTTGTTGAGTGACTCAGAGGCGATGGTATAGAGGTTGTTCATCTGATCCAGAATCAGCTTGGCTTCTTTTAACACCTGATGACCAATCGCCGTCAGGGAGACGCCCTGCGCATGGTGACGCACAAACAGCTGCACCCCCAGTTCAGATTCGATGTGTGTAATGGCTGCGGAAATCGACGGTGATGAAACGTGAATACGTTCCGAGGCACCAATAATGCTTCCGGCCTCACCGGATGCGACAAAGTATTCCAGCTGGCGCTGGGTGATGCGACTGAGCATGCAGATTCTCCTGGGATCGCCGACGCGATCGTGTCGCGCCAGTCATTCTAATAGTGCCGATTACCCTGCATTAATCATGCCAGAGGCCGGTTAACACCATGATCGCCTGACCGTACCATCACGCCCATTCGCTTCTGCCTCATCACTGGTTAAGAAAATCCGTTGTAAAGCAGCGTCGTTTTTAGCCTCAGAAATCCTGATGCAAGGGCGAGGAAAAGGCTGTTTTACCGAATCACATCGCAACGGCATTATCCCAGCAACACCAGAAGAGTCCGATAGCACTGTTTTGGTGCATCGCGTTTCACCTTGCTGTTACAGCCATTTCATTCATTGGGGACGAAAATATGTTGCGTAAGATTTGTGCCTTAACATTGCTGACGACGAGTGTATTAACTGCAGGTAATGCAATGGCCGCCGACAAGCTGATTGTCAGCACCTGGGGCGGCAGCTTTAAAGACCTGATTGATGAAACCATCGCCAAAGAATTCACCAAAGAAACCGGCGTTGAGGTGCAGTTTGTGACCGGCGGTACGATTGACCGTCTCAATAAAGCCAAACTGGCGGGTGGCACACCGGAGACAGATGTGACCTTCACCACTGCGCACGTCGGCTACCTGTATGCCAATAGCGGCCTGTTTGAAAAGCTCGATATGAGCAAAATTCCTAACGCGGTCAATCTGGTTGAGCAGGCGAAGGTCAGCCCGTATCACCTCGGCGTGTGGGGCTACGTGTATACCATTGGCTATCGCCCGGATCTGGTACCAAAAGGTGAAACCTTTACCAGCTGGAATGACCTGTGGAAACCGGAGCTGAAAGGCACGCTGGCCCTGCCAGATTGGGATCCAAGTCATATTATTGCCGTTTCCGCCAAGCTCTCAGGTGCTGATGCCGCACATTGGCAGCAGGGCGAAGCGAAGATGAAAGCACTGATCCCGAACATCAAAGCTTTCTATACCGATGACGCCAACAGCCAGCAGTTGATCTCCACCGGCGAAACGCCAGTGCAGGTCATGCTGTCCATGAACGCCTACAGCATGATGGCCGAAGGGGTGAACATCAAACTGGCGATCCCGAAAGAGGGTGCCATTTTGGGTGTGGATACCGTCGGCATCAACAAAGGGACCAAACACGCCGATCTGGCATACAAGTTTATGAATATTGCCTTGAAACCGGAAATTCAGGAGCAGGTGGCGAAGATCTATCGCGGCAGCCCAACGGTGACCAACGCGCATATCGATCCGGAACTGGCGAAACTGCCTGGCATGTTGACCACACCTGCGCAGTGGAATGCCACCATCAACACCGATCCACAACTGCGTGCCGAGAAAACGGCCGAATGGCGCCAGTGGTTCTCTGAAAACATCATGTCTCATTGATTCGTTCATCACGGGCGGCCTCCGGGTCGCCCATAAGCAACACTTTATTCAGGCAGCAACGTCTATGACGAGAAAACCGACATTTTTACCCTGGTTCATTATCCCCGCCACACTGACAGCACTCGGACTGGTTGTCGCCATGTTCGCGGTGATGCAGTTTAGCGTGCGGGCTTATATTCCCGGTTCGCTCGACGTGGGCGGATTTACCCTGGCAAACTTTAACGGACTGCTGAAAAGCATTTACGCCGATGCTTTTATTAACACGGTGATGTTAAGTGCCAAAACTGCCATCTTTGGCTTGTTGATGAGTTATCCGCTGGCCTATGCGCTGGTGCGCACGCGCACCACCTGGATCAAATCGACGATTTTGATCATTGCGATTACGCCGTTGTTCCTTGGTGAAGTGGTGCGAACCTACTCGTGGATTATCGTGTTGGGAAACAGTGGCTTCCTGAATAGTCTGCTGCTGGCCACTGGCGTCATTTCAAAACCGATTCAGTTTATGTTTACCCAGAGCGGCGTGGTGGTGGCGCTGGTGCACGTCACCATGCCGATTATGGTGCTGATGCTGGCCACGGCACTGTCACATATCAATCCTGACTATGAAAAAGCCGCGACCAGTCTTGGTGCCGGCCCCGTCCGTACTTTGTTGACGGTGACGATTCCCTTATCGATCCCGGGCATCGTGGCCAGCCTGACCACGGCATTTGCCTGGACCTTCAGCGCCTTCGCCACGCCTCAGCTGATTGGTGGTGGGCGAGTCAGCACCGTGGCAACCATGGTTTATCAGCTTGGTTTCTCGTCAATGAACTTCCCGTTTGCCGCTGCACTCAGTATTGCCGGTTTGATTCTGACCATCCTGCTACTGATGGCATTGAAACGGTTGACCCGCTTCCTGCACGTCATGGGAGAACATTAATATGACCCGTTCGATGAACGATAAACTGGTGACGCTGGCCGGACGTTTGCTGGTTGCCGCCATCCTGATTTTTGTCATGCTGCCCACCATCGTGGTGTTTATCTCCTCGTTTAGCAGCACTGCGGTATTGTTCTTCCCACCGAAAGGCTGGTCGCTGCGCTGGTTTGAGCGTGCGGTGAATTACGATGATTTTCGTCACGGTTTCTATTCCGGGCTGATTGTCACCGCCTGGGCATCCTCGCTGGCTGTGATCATTGGTGCGACGCTGGCGATTGCCATTGAGCGCTACGCCTTCCCGTGTAAGCGAGTGCTGGAAGGTATTCTGTTATCGCCACTGTTTATCCCGCATTTCACCATTGGTTTAGGGCTGCTGATGTTGGTGTCACAGCTGGGGATCGGGCGTGGATACCCACTGGTCATTTTCTGCCACATCGTGCTGGTGTTGCCGTTTGTATTACGCAGCGTCTACGTTTCGCTGAAAAACCTCGAACAGCGTATTGAGATGGCAGCAGCCAGTCTCGGTGCCTCGCCGCTGCGGGTCGTGTGGACCATTACGGTGCCATTAATTTTACCCGGCCTGTTTGGTGGCTGGATGTTTGCTGCAATTCTCTCCTTTAATGAATTTACTGCATCGCTATTTATTACCACCCAGGCCACACAGACTTTGCCGGTCGCCATGTACAACTATGTGCGTGAATTTGCCGATCCAACGCTCGCCGCGTTGTCAGTGATTTATATTGCGGTAACGGCTGCCATGCTGATCATCGCGAATAAGTTCCTGGGGCTCGGAAAGATATTAAACGTTGAAGCCCGTCATTAACTATTCACCATGCGCTTAGGTTTTGCCGAAGCGCTGAATTAAAAAAGCTTGCTTAGCATTAACACGAACAATGATTACGATGATAAATAACCCATCGCGTTCAAATCTATTTAGGGATTTCACATGTCAGTAGAAAAAATTAATACCGTAATCGTCGGTGCTGGTCAGGCGGGCATTGCTATGAGTGAACATCTTTCATTGATGGGTGTCCCGCATATTGTATTTGAACGTTATCGTATTGCAGAGCGCTGGCGTTCAGAGCGCTGGGATTCACTGGTTGCTAATGGCCCCGCCTGGCACGATCGGTTTCCCTCAATGAAATTCGAAAATATTTCTCAGGAAGCATTTCCGCCTAAAGAACGCATGGCTCAATATTTCGAAGATTATGCCAAAATGCTGAATGCGCCGGTTCACACGGGCGTTGAAGTGCATCAGGTTGAACGTCTGACGGGACGCAGCGGTTTTAAAGTGCTGACCTCGATGGGGGAATTTGAAGCGGATAATGTGGTGGCGGCAACCGGGCCATTCCAGAAGCCTTCCTTCCCGCAGATCGTACCGGAAAGTACCCATCTGCATCAGATTCACTCCTCATCCTATAAGAACCCGCAACAGCTGCCAGAAGGCGGGGTGCTGGTGGTGGGTGCCGGCGCATCAGGCTCACAAATTGCTGAAGAGCTGGGTAAAACAGGCCGTAAAGTCTATCTGTCGGTCGGCGAGCACTACCGGCCACCGCGCTCTTATCGTGACCGCGATTATTGCTGGTGGCTGGGCGCATTGGGCTTGTGGGATGAAGTGAAAATCAAGCCGAAAAAAGAGCATGTTGCCTTTGCCGTGAGCGGCTATGAAGGCGGTAAAACCGTTGATTTCCGTCGTCTTGCGCATATGGGCATTACCCTGGTCGGGATTACGCAGCAATGGAATAACGGGGTATTGAGCTTTGCGGATGGTCTGGCAGAGAATATTGCCGAAGGTGATAAAGCGTATTTCGACGTGCTGCGTGATGCCGATGCTTATATTGAGCGTAACGGCCTGGATTTACCGCTGGAGCCACAGGCCTGGGAGTTATTGTCCGATCCTGACTGCCTGATAAATCCTTTAACACAATTAAACCTGGCTGAGGCCGGTATCACCTCTATTATCTGGGCGACAGGGTTTAAATTTGATTTTAGCTGGTTGCAGGCCGACGCATTTGATGAGAAAGGTGTACCTTTCCATAAGCGTGGTATTTCTGCAGAACGTGGCATTTACTTCCTTGGCTTGCCAAATCTGGTGAATCGCGCCTCCTCCTTTATTTACGGTGTGTGGCATGATGCAAAATATATTGCCGATCATATTGTGCTACAGAATGCCTATACCGACTACGAGAAGTCGTAAGTTATCTGTGTGTGTATTTGCGTGATCGCAGGCGGCTAAATGTTATTTTATTTGGCCGCTTTTTTTATCAGGTGGAAAATGACGATTACCTGTATTGAAGAATTACGGCAGCTGGCGAAAAAACGTGTGCCGAAGATGTTTTATGACTATGTCGATGCAGGTTCCTGGACGGAATACAGCTATCGTGCCAACGAATCTGATTTACGTCGCATCGAATTTCGTCAACGTGTCGCGGTGGATATTGCTGAACGCAGTACGATGAGCCGAATGATCGGGCAAGAGGTTGCTATGCCGGTGGCGATCGCCCCCACCGGGCTGACCGGTATGATCCATCCCGATGGTAAAATTCATGCGGCACGCGCAGCGAAAAAATTCGGTATTCCCTTTACGCTCTCTTCCATGAGCATCTGTTCGCTGGAAGCTGTGTCTCAGGCCACAGAGGGACACCCATTTTGGTTCCAGCTGTATGTATTGCGTGACCGGCAGTTCGTGGCAAACCTGATCGATCGCGCTAAAGCGGCTAACTGCAACGCGTTGGTCGTCACCATGGATTTACAGGTCTTTGGCCAGCGCCATAAAGACATCAATAATGGCCTCTCCACGCCGCCGAAAATGACGCTGCGCAATGTGCTGAATATTGCCAGTAAACCGCGCTGGTGCTGGCAGATGCTGAATACGAAACATCGTAATTTTGGCAATATCATCGGGCATGTCAGCGGTGTGGATAACATTGACTCGATGGTTGAGTGGACGGCACAACAGTATGACCCACGGCTCTCATGGCAAGATATCGAATGGATAAAGCGGCATTGGGGCGGCAAGCTGATTGTGAAGGGCATCATGGATGTGGCCGATGCGCAACGGGCCGTTGAAGCGGGGGCCGATGCGTTGATTGTTTCCAACCATGGCGGGCGTCAACTGGACGGCGTGTCTTCGTCAATTACATTGCTGCCGGAAATTGTGGCGGCGGTCGGCGATCGGATTGAAGTACATTTTGATGGTGGCATTCGCTCCGGCCAGGATGTGTTAAAGGCAGTAGCGTTGGGTGCCAGGGGCACCTATATCGGACGCAGTATGCTGTACGGTTTGGGGGCGATGGGTGAAGAAGGGGTGACCACAGCGCTCAGCATCATCCGTAACGAGTTTGATCTGTCGATGGCGTTTTGCGGCAAAACCGGTGTAGCGGACATTGATAGCGGAATTTTACGCGTGCGCTGAAAGACGGGGAAATAGCGGGAGGCTAGTCAGCCTCCCGCCGCGTCATTAAAACACTTCATCCAGCAATTGATACAGGCGTTTGAAGGCACGCTGCGTCACTTCCGGGTGATACTGCGACACGCCAGCATTGTCGGCTTTCGGATCGGTAAATGAGTGCACCGCACCCGCAAAGCTCACCAACTGCCAGTCAACGCCCTTGCTGTTCATCTCATTTGCAAAGGCGGCGAACTTAGATTAAGCAATTGCATGCTGGACTCACCGCACCAAATGTTTAATGTCATATTTAGCATTTCACTTCAGCGTTAAATTTCTGCCATTTTAGGCTGGGCTTTTCCTCCGCCAAGCGTGCTAAGAAAACTGAGCAGGGTGAATACCGTCATAATGCTCACCATAATCCAGGGCGTGCCATTGTTAAGCCCTGCCAGCAGCAGTGAGGAAACAATGCCACTGCCGTATTGCAGAGAACCTATCAGCGCCGATGCTGAACCGGTGGCATTCGGCACGGCATCCAGCGCGGCCGCGGTGGCTGAGGCTGCAATAATCCCGTTCATCGAGAAGAAGATAAAAATACAGATAACCAATCCCGCCAATGCTGCTGGATGCGTTTCCAGTACAAAACACATCACGAATGTCATCAGTGCGGCGATAAAAGAGGCGGATTTCAGCAGCGTCTCCAGCCTGACCTTTTGTACTAAACGTTTATTGAGGGTGCTGACCGTCACCAGACCCAGGATATTAATCGCGAACAGCCAGCCATAATGTTGCGGATCGATACCGAAATAGCTGATATACACCGCAGGCGATCCGACAATAAAGGCGTAAGCGGCAACGTAATAAAAAGTGACGCACAGGGTAAAGCGCATAAAGGTTTTATTCAGCAGCAGCGTGCGATAATTACGCACTATTTGCCGAGATGACGCCTTTACCCGTTTTTCCGCCGGCAGTGTTTCAGGAAGCCAGAGCAGTGAAATGAACATCAATGCGCCGACCACCGCCAGAAACCAGAAAATCACCGGCCATTGCGAGTATCGAATGATTTGCCCACCCATTAAGGGTCCCGCGATTGGGGCGATAGCCATGACAATGATCAACGTCGACAGCATCTGCGCGGCACGTGTACGGGTAAACAGATCGCGAATCATTGCACGTGCCAGCATGGGGCCGGTGCAGGCGCCAGCCGCCTGAATGACGCGCCAGAAGACGATTTGAGACATATCGGTGGAGAGTGCGCATCCCGCTGAACCGATAGCAAAGATAATCATGCCGATGTATAGCGGTGTTTTGCGTCCGAGTTGATCGCTAATCGGGCCCCAGATTAACTGCGCGATGGCAAAGCCAATCAGAAATCCAGTGACCGTCAGTTCCGAATCACCGTGTAACGCGGCTGACATCGCAGGCATGGCCGGAAGATAGATATCGGTAGAGAGTGAAGTAAATGCCATCAGCGCACTGAGAATAATAATAAAGGCGATACCGGTTTTCATATCCGGAGGATGCGTTGCAGTTTTGATATCCATAATGTCTTTTTATGAGAGAAAGGAAGGTGCTGTGCAGTGCCAGGGCTTGAACACAGTATTGGAAACGGGTTGGAGCCTAGCTTAACAAAGGCGAGCGGGATTGATTAGGTGCGTCAGTCTACTAACACCTATGAGAAAGTTTCATTAATGGAATGGTTAACAAGACAAAAGCACATCACCGCCCGAGCAGTGATGTGCTTCAATGCGATTAAGGCTGCTGCGATGCCAGTTGCAGCAGTAGCGCTTTCGCCACATCTTCTGAGCTGGCCGGATTTTGCCCGGTGATCAGATGACCGTCTTCTACGACAAACGGTGCCCAGTCAGCGCCCTTTTGATAATGCGCACCCAGTTTGATGAACTCATCCTCAATCAGGAAAGGCACCACATCGGTGAGTTCAACGGCCGCTTCTTCACTATTCGTAAAGCCGGTGACCTGCTTACCCTGAATGAGCGGGGCACCGCTGGCGGCTTTCACATGACGCAACGCGCCTGGTGCATGGCAGACAAAACCAATCGGCTTATTCGCACGATCAAAAGATTCAATCAACTGGATGGAGTCTGATGACTCCGCGAGATCCCACAGTGGACCGTGGCCGCCAGGATAAAAGACGGTATCGAAATCCTGCTGATCGATGCCTGCCAGCTTCACGGTATTAGCCAGCGCCTGCTGTGCCGCGGCATCAGATTTGAAACGTGCGGTCATTGCGGTCTGAAATTCAGGTAAATCACTTTTTGGATCCAGCGGCGGTTGTCCGCCCGCCGGGGAAGCCAACACCACTTCGGCGCCCGCATCTCTAAACACGAAGTAGGGCGCGGCAAACTCTTCCAGCCAGAAGCCGGTCTTTTTGCCGGTGTTGCCCAGTTCGTCATGGGATGTCAAAACCATCAAAATTTTCATATTCTGTCCTCGATTAATGTTGGTTATTCAGTAATGCGGTCAATGCTGCGCTGTTGTCCTGATAGGGGGCGCGCAGCCGTAAATTCGTGGTGCCGGCCTCATCCTGGATCACAATCGGCTTAGCATGGCTAAAGCGACGGAATCCATGAATCCCGTGATACGCGCCAATCCCGGATGCGCCCACGCCGCCAAATGGCAGGCTGTCGAGAGAAGCATGGGTCATGACATCATTTATCACCAGTGCGCCAGATATCGTGTGCTGCGCCATTAACTGTTGGCGCTGTTCATTGTGGCCAAAGTAGTAGGCGGCCAGTGGTCGCGGATGTGCATTGATATAGCGAATCGCTTCCTTCACCTCTCCGCTGTAGCTTTTAATGGGCAGCAACGGGCCAAAAATCTCTTCCTGCATGACCGCCATCTCCTCGGTGACATCGAGGATCAAATGCGGCGCGATTTTGCGGCTTTGCGCATCAAAGTCCGGCTCGCCGACGGGGGCCAGGCTGACAATGCGCGCCCCTTTGCTACGCGCATCTTCGATCAGATCGACCAGCCGTTGGTAATGACGATCGCTGATAATTGCGGTGTAATCCTCGTTGTTTTGCAACGCTGGGAAAGCCTGCTGCATGAACTGCCGCGACGCGGTGATGAATGCCGCTTCAGCCCCATGCGGAAGCAACAGGTAATCCGGTGAGATACAAATTTGTCCGGCGTTAAAGGTTTTAATGGTCAGGGTTCTGGCGGCGGCTATCGCGACATACGCATCCGCATCGATCACTACCGGCGATTTTCCACCCAACTCCAGCGTGACGGGCACCAGATTTTCCGCCGCTGCACGCATCACATGCTTGCCGACGGCGGTGCTGCCGGTGAAGACCAGATGGTCGAATGGCAGGGCGCTAAAGGCTTGTCCCACGCTGGCGTCACCCAGAACCACGCTGAGCTCATCAGCGGCGAAATAACGCGGTACTAATTCCGCTAATAATGCGGAGGTGTGAGGTGTCAGCTCAGAAGGTTTCAACATTGCCGTGTTGCCTGCGGCAACACACCGGCCAGTGGGCCAAATGCCAGGTTAATGGGAAAATTCCACGGGCTGATAATGCCGACTACGCCTAAGGGTTGCGGTTCGATGCGCGCCTGCATACCCGCAACCGGGACTTCGGCGATCTCCGGCTGCATCCACTGCGCCAGATGCTCAGCGGAGTGCTGCAGCATATTGATGGTGGTCATCAGGTCGGCCGCCTGGGTTTGATAGGCACTGCGATGACCGAAATCGGCGCTGATAGCCGCAGTGAGTGCGGCATGATTGTCGCGAATTAACGCCACGCTGCGCATTAAGCGGTCGCGGCGAAGTGCGGCGTTTGCCGGTGCTGTTTGCAGGTGAGCCTGTTTCATGGTTTGCAGTACATGCAGTAATTCTTGTTGAAGTGACATGATTTTTCCCGTGCGTTTCAAGATGCAGGCAGCTTACTCGCGCTGGTGTTTGACGGCTAACAAGGCTATTTTGGTAGGGGTATAAAATAATTTATGGGTCACTATGTCACTGGTTCGCTTACGAACGTTTATGGAAGTGTATCGGCAGCGGTCGATTTCCGACGCGGCGCGCGCATTGAATCTGACGCAGCCAGCGGTTTCGCAACACATTAGTGGTCTGGAAGTCGCAGTGGGTCGGCCGCTGTTTGAACGTCAGGCCCATGGTGTGATGCCAACGGCTGCAGCCGACGACCTGGCGGCTGATATTGGCAATTCACTGGATACCGCAGAGTCCGCTCTGTCATCGGCACGAGCCCGATCGATGGATGTGAGTGGTACGTTGCAGATTATTGGACATGCAGATTTTATGGCGGAGAAATTATCGGCTGAATTGCTGCCTCTGCTTGAAAGCGGTATTCGCGTGCATATGCACAGTGGTGATGGCCCGTTAGTCGCGCAGATGGTGATTGAAGGGCATTGTGATCTCGGCATTACGGCGCATCCGGTGACCGATCCACGTTTAAAGGGTGAAGTCATTTTTCAGGACCGCGTGGTCGCAGTGGCAGCACCGGCCGTGGCGGCTCGCTTAAATAACAGCGCAGATTTTTCCTCGGATTTAATTAAAGAACCGCTGCTGGCTTATGATTTAAAACTGTCACTGATTGATCACTGGCTGGATAAGAACCGCATTAAATACCAGACGCTGTTACCTGCGGTGGTTGGGCAGGATTTACGTGGCTTGCGAAGTTTACTCTGCGGGGGATTTGGCTGGTCGGTGATGCCGTCATTTTTATGTCAGACGCAAATCGCGCAAGGAGACTTAGTGGTGCTGGATGCGCCAGTAGGAGACACGGAGATTCGCTATCACCTTATCTGGTTACCCAGCGCGCTGCGTCAACCGCGGATTGCCCATGCAAGGCAGGCACTGGTTTGGGGGATGAATAAAGCGTGAGTTTATCAGGCACAAAAAAAGCCGGACATTGTCCGGCTTTCTTCATTAGTGCGAGGGAAAATTACAGCGCCATATCCTGCTTAGCGGATTCTGCGCGCGGCTTAGCCTGCGTAGGGGCAACTGACTGGTCACCCATGTTGATGACCGGTGGTTTGGTCAACTGCAACGTGGCTGCGGTGTTGTCCCAGACCTGCTGAGTCAGTGCGGTATTGCCGTTCAGTTTCTGACCGAAGCTTGGAATGATACCGCGGATCTTCTCTTGCCATTCAGGAGAAGCGAACTGCTCCGGGAACAACTTCTTCATCACGTCCAGGGTGATTGGCGCAGCAGTTGAAGCACCAGGTGATGCACCCAACAGGGCAGCAACGGTTTTCTGCTGATCGGTCACGATTTCGGTACCCAGCTTCAGCACGCCGCCTTTATCCGCATCCTTCTTGATGATCTGTACGCGTTGACCCGCCTGGATCAGTTTCCAGTCTTCTTTGCGTGCGTTCGGATAGTACTCTTTCAGCGCGGCAAAACGATCGTCGTCGTTCAGCATTACCTGGCCAATCAGGTATTTCACCAGGTCAAAGTTATCAATACCAACGTGAGTCATCGGCATGATATTGCTGGTGGTTGTGGCGCTTAACAGATCGAACAATGAGCCGTTTTTCAGATACTTGGTAGAGAAGGTCGCGAAAGGTCCGAACAGCACCACGCGTTTACCGTCCAGGTTACGGGCATCGATGTGTGGAACAGACATCGGTGGCGCACCGACTGAAGCCTGGCCGTACACTTTTTCCAGGTGACGGCTGGTCACTTCTGGATTCTCGGTCATCAGGAACGAACCCCCTACCGGGAAGCCGCCGTAGTTATCCGCTTCAGGAATACCGGTTTTCTGCAGCAGTTTGATGGCTGCGCCGCCTGCACCGATAAACACGTATTTCGCGTCAACCGAACGGTTCTCGCCGCTCTTCACATCTTTGATAGTGACGTGCCATGAGTTATCGCTGTTGCGTTTGAAATCAGTGACTTCTGAAGAGGTTTCTAATTTGAAATTCTGATCTTTCTTCAGGCTGCCAATCAACTGGCGGGTGATTTCACCGTAGTTAACGTCAGTACCCACTGGCGTCCAGGTGGCCGCCACTTTCTGATTAGGATCGCGACCTTCCATCACCAGCGGAGCCCACTGCTCAATCTGCTTGTGATCGGTTGAGAACTTCATGCCCTGGAACAGGGTGGTTTTTTGCAGTGCATCGTAACGTTTGGTCAGATACTCAACGTTTTGATCGCCCCAAACAAAGCTCATATGCGGCGTAGAGTTGATAAATGAACGCGGATCATGCATCACACCACGCTGAACCTGAGAGGTCCAGAACTGGCGGGAAATCATGAAGGCTTCGTTGATTTCCAGCGCCTTGCTCACGTCAATTGAACCGTCTGCACGCTCTGGCGTGTAGTTCAGCTCCATGTTAGCCGAGTGGCCCGTGCCTGCGTTGTTCCAGCCGTTAGAGGATTCCAGCGCTACGCCATCCAGACGCTCAACCATCAGCTGCTTCCAGCCTGGTTGCAGTTCCTGTAGCCAGGTTCCCAGTGAGGCGCTCATGACGCCGCCGCCAATCAACAGGACATCGGTTTTTTCTGGTGCGTTTTCAGCGTGGACCACTGAAGAAACAAGCAGCGCTGCCAGTGAAAGGGCAGACACGATTTTTTTAGAGTGAGTCATTCTGATCCTGATCTTTGTACTTTGCAGGTGAACGTTAAATTTTCGGTTTGCAAATTAAAATATTGTTACGAAAAGATTAACTTGTTTTTAGTTAATAAAGTATTGGTGTTAATTACTTAACTTACATAAAACCATTGAGGTGGGAATTTAAGCAATCAATGCGAAAGGTAGGGGGATATATCCGTTGCTACTGCGCGGTTATTCTTTATAACGAGCATCTCGACTTAGGTCAAATAAAACACGATGACAGTGGGTTAAATAATGATTTCCAAAGAAGGTGCGCATTTCTGCGCACCACGCCAACTACTGCGCGCGAACTTTAACCCCGCGTTTTAGCGACATCCCGTATCCCAGCACTGCGCAGCCAGCAATGAACCACGGAATCATCTTCACCACGCTGGAATCACTACCGCTTAAGGATTGCAGATTGTTGACGACCAAAATAATCGTCACGCTCATGCACACCATTGATAGCAACGGTGCCCAAAACACAGTGAATTGTTTTTCATCATGGTCTATCCGACGAAAGAACAGCACCACGGCAGCGGAGACGCCGAGTTGTAAAATGAGAATACACAGTGTGGCGACGGCAGAACCAATGGCAAAGATGTGCACCATCGGGTCCAGACCCGCGCTGCCCATACCTGCCAGTAGCATCAGCATGATCACGCTGTGAACGTGGCTGGCGTTGTGCGGCGTGCCGTTGGTGGGATGAGTTTTACATAACTCTTTCCAGATCAAACCATCGCGGCTAATACTGAACAAATAACGTGAAATATTGTTATGAAACGCTAGCGCTGCCGCAAATAAGCTGGTGATAAGCAGTACCGACATGGTTTCTACGGCCCACTCTCCAACATATTGCTGTGTAATGTTAAACACGAAATTACCGGGATCTTTGCTGGCAATTGCGACAATTTGTTCAAAACCGTATGCCTGCACCAGTGACCAACTGGTGAAACAGAAAAATGCCGTGATCAGTAACAAGGCACATATCGTGGCACGCGGCACAGTTTTATGTGGGTCACGGCACTCTTCAGCATAAATGGCGGTGGATTCAAAACCGATGAACGCTGCGATGGTGAAAATAAAGGCGATGCCGAGGTTGCCCTGCATAAACACCGACGGCTCAAACGATTGGAAGCTGTATGGACCGACTTTTTTGATCAGCAGCATCACGTCGGTGAGTAACACAATGGCCACTTCCGCCAGCATTAATATGCCGAGTAATTTTCCACCGACTTCGACTCGTTTAATGCTCAATACCCAACACACCAGCACAAATAGCATGCTCAATGCCCACCAGGGAATATGGGCAGAGAAGTGCTCTTCAATAAACAGCTGTGTGAAAAATCCCAGCATCGCCACGATGGCAATCTGGATGGAGATATACGCCATCAACGCTAAAACTGACGCGGAGGCGCCCCAGTTTTCGCCCATTCCTTTAGAGATATAGGTATAAAAGGCGCCCGCATTATTCACATGACGGCTCATGGCAATAAAGCCCACGGCAAATAACATCAAAATAATGCACGAGAGGATATAAAACACCGGAATGCCACCGCCATTGCCGGAAATAATCGCTACCGGCAAACCGCCCACCACGCCTGTCAGCGGCGAGGCTGCCGCGACGACAAAAAAGACCAGAGAAAACAAACCCAACGTATTTTTGCGTAAGCCGGAATCCGTATTCATCGCCAAAGCCCTCAACCGCTAAGAGAAAGTTCTCAGGCAATCTTTGCCGCCTGAGGCAGGTAACATAGCGGCATCATTTCTCAGCTGAGTATCTGGCGGATAGAAAAAATCGGACAGCGTCACAGTGCAACGCTGCACTCTTTTAGTGCTCAGTGGAAACGCAAGCGATGGAAATAAGCATCATGCGAAATACGCCGCTGATAATCACAGGGCGTGGTGCTGATAAACTTTTTAAATTCGCGCAGGAAGTGCGACTGATCGCTAAATCCAAGATCAAAGGCCAGATCGCTAAAGGACACTTCCTGCTGCAAGTGAATGCTGCCCAGCGCCGACTGGCAACGCAAAATGCGACTGAAAGCCTTGGGAGACATCCCCGTATCCTGGCGAAACTGACGCTGAATAGTGCGGCAGGTGTAACCGGTCAATGCTTCCAGTTGGTCAATGCGAATATTGCCTTTCTGCTGACGCATCGTCTGGATAATCAATGATGTTACGGCTGATGCTTTGCGCACCAACCGTGGTGTGAAAAAGGCGTTGAATAAAGCAATCTGCCGCGAAAAATCGCGTGTCTGAACGATCTGCTCAAAGGCCAGCCGTGCATCCGGTACCACATCAAGGAAATTGAACTCGCGATCGGGAATCTCTTCTGCCATCACATCCAGGAAATCAGGAATGATGCCTGGCGCGAAGCGCACACCAAAATAGTGATGATTATGTTGCATATCTGCACCGCGCGCTTCCAGCGTGGTGCCACAGACACGAGCAGCAGGACGCTGTGCATCGCAATCAAATACGATATCCACGCAACCATCCGGTATCGCCAACGTCATGCAGGCATTCTGCGCCACTTCAAAACTGTAGAAATGTGAAATCGCCGGGTTATCCGATGCGATCACCGAATAGTGTCGTGCGGCATTGAGCACAAACCAAGGTTGCTCGGGCTGGAAACCACTGTGGCGATACAAAGGGAATTGTGTCATGGCGTGCTCCGCAACGGGCTAGATAGAGCCTGAGTAATGCAAGCGTTGTGCCACGCCTGCGTTTCGCCATGTCGCAAATATTCAATACAGCCGGACATCTGACGCGTTATTTCTATTTCACACAGCGAAAAACCCCGTTAATACGACGATGTAAGCCTGTGACATCGCTATATATGGCAATTTTCGCGACAGCGGGACATCGACCAAAAGACTGATTGAAGAGGCGACCTATGAGTGATTCAACCCGGATCGATTTTATTTA
Source organism: Pantoea sp. S61 (assembly GCF_016625145.1). Classification (NCBI taxonomy): domain Bacteria; kingdom Pseudomonadati; phylum Pseudomonadota; class Gammaproteobacteria; order Enterobacterales; family Erwiniaceae; genus Pantoea; species Pantoea sp. S61. The sequence goes on along the minus strand of NZ_JACVUO010000001.1, from coordinate 929,862 downwards.
CCTGTCGGAGCAAGACATGATTCGTGCAGGCGTGACCGATATGTCCGCCTGTGTGGACACCATGGAAGAGATGTTTGGGCTGCTGTATCACGGCGACTATCGTATGGCGGGCGCGAATAATGACTCGCATGGTGCAATGGTAACTTTCCCGGAAAACTCACCGTTTCCAACCATGCCAAAACCCACTGCTGACCGCCGCATGATGGCGATGCCCGCGTATTTGGGCGGCAATTTCTGTACCGCAGGTGTGAAGTGGTATGGCTCCAACATCGCTAACCGTGAAAAAGGTCTGCCACGCTCGATTCTGATGTTCACCCTGAATGATGCTGATACTGGCGCCCCTCTGGCGCACATGTCCGCCAACCTGTTGTCCGCATATCGCACCGGTGCTGTGCCTGGCGTGGGGGCACGCCATCTGGCACGTAAAGATTCGCGGGTAATTGGTCTGCTAGGACCGGGTGTGATGGGCAAGACCGCCGTAGCCGCTTTTATCGCCGTCTGTCCGCATATCGACACTATTAAAGTCAAAGGACGTGGGCAGCGGAGCCTCGATAACTTCCTGACCTGGGTGCAAGAAACCTATCCACAAATCAAGCACGTCGAGATTGTTAATACGTTAGAGGAAGTGGTTCGCGGTAGTGACATTGTCACTTATTGCAGCTCTGGTGAAGTCGGTGATCCGAACACTTATCCATTAGTGAAACGTGAGTGGGTCAAGGCGGGAGCGTTTTTGGCGATGCCTGCATTGTGCAACATTGACGATGGCATGGAGCAGCCGGACGTCCGCAAGGTGCTGGATAACACGGGCCTATATCACGCCTGGTTTGAAGAGGTGCCGAAACCTGCCCATCGCACCATTCCGATTATCGGAGTGCGCTTCATGGATATGGTGGCCGAGGGACAGCTGCAAGCTGAGCAGTTGGAAGACATCGGCAAGATCGTCGCCGGTGATGCGCCCGGACGTCAAAACGATCAAGAGATCATCATCATGTCAGTCGGGGGTATGCCGGTTGAAGACGTTGCATGGGGCACGGTGCTATATCGCAACGCGCTGGAAAAAGGCATCGGCGTCAAACTTAACCTGTGGGAAACACCCGTTTTAAGCTAACCAACCAATTGAAAGAGAAAACATTATGACGCATATCATCAAAGTTAAAACCGGTTCCAGGTTTGAAGAGCAAGCCAGTTACTCACGTATTGTGGCAGTCGATAATTGGATTTATGTCTCCAATACCGCAGGACGCAACCCGCTAACCAAAGAAATTCCCGCTGATTTGCGTGAACAGACCTTACAGGTATTTACCAACATCGAAGCGGCCTTAGCGGCAATTGATGCTTCACTGCAGGATGTGGTGTGTTCGCGCGTCTTTATTCAGAACCCGGATGATGTTCCCACCGTGATGGCGATCATTGGCGAGAAGTTCCGTGGTATTAACCCGGCGTCAACCGTGACCTGTCCTCCGCTGGGCTCGACCGTCTACAAAGTCGAACTGGAAGTCACAGCATACCGCGGCGCAGGTAAAGCCGAGGTTCAGGAAATTACCGTGGCCCTGTAAGGGCGGGAGATACGCTATGGCACCAGTTATTACGCCCGTGGTCACCTCGCCAATGATGCCGGATACCAGCACTGTGGTGATCATTGGCGGTGGCATTGTAGGGTTAACGGCCGCGCTGACACTTGCGGAGCGCAACATTCCGGTGGTGGTGCTGGAAAAAGGGCGTATCGCGGGTGAGCAGTCATCACGCAATCTGGGCTGGATCCGTAAAACCAGCCGTGCGCTGGAGGATATCCCTCTGGCCCAGGCCGCTGACCGTTTATGGGCGCAGATGGCCACGCGTGTGGGAAGCGATGTGGGTTACCGTCAGGCCGGCATCATGTTTATTGCTCGCAATGAAAAGCAGATGGCAATGCATGAAAACTGGCTAAAGGGCGTGAACGCCGCTGGACTGGACACCCGACTGCTTAGCAATAGCGAGATTGCGATGCGCGTGCCCGGTGGCGCGGAAAAATGGGCGGGCGGTATTTTTACCGCCTCTGATGGACGTGCAGAACCCACGCTCGCAGCCAGCGCCATTGCTAAAGCGGCCATGGCAAAGGGCGCGATTATCATTGAGCACTGTGCTGTGCGTGGTTTAGCCACCAGCAACGGCAAGGTCAGTGGTGTGGTAACGGAGCGTGGTGAGATTCGTTGCGATCAGGTGTTACTCGCTGCCGGTGCCTGGTCACGTCGCTTCCTCGGCAATCTCGGCATTAATTTGCCAGCCTTGCCACTGATTTGCTCGGTCATGCGTACCAAACCGCTGCAAGGACCCGCCAACATCGCGGTGGGTGCGCCAGATTTTTCATTCCGTCAGCATCAGGATGGCGGTTTCATCATCACGCAACGCGGTGCGCTGGATGCCCCCTTGACGCTTGACCATTTATTAATTGGGACGCGCTATATGCCTCAATTACGCCATGCCCGCGACAACTTGCGAATTTCACTGGGCAAATATTTCCTCAAGGATCTGGCGATGGCACGTCGCTGGCGCAACGATCGACGCACACCTTTTGAGAAAGTCCGTACACTGGATCCGCTAGCTAATCCGGCATTGAACGGGGAAGCGATGCGTAATCTCAATGCCGCCTGGCCGATGTTTAAGCAAGCCGTCATGGCTGAGTCATGGGCGGGCGTCATTGATGTGACGCCAGATTCCAACCCGGTGATTGGCCCTGTGGCGTCAATGCCAGGATTGACGCTGGCCACCGGTTTTTCAGGCCACGGTTTTGGGACATCACCGGCTGCAGGGCAGTTAGCGGCGGATTTGGTGACTGGGCATCCACCGCTCATCGATCCCACGCCTTATCGCTTTGAGCGTCTGATTTCTTCCCATTAACTCAGGGGCGACTGGTTAGTCGCCCGTAGGTTACATTTCATAAATCATTGCATCACATATCGTGTTCATTAACTCACCCACACCTGTATTACCCTAGAGTCTCTAATGACTTGTTAATACTTTATGTGGGCAATCGCATGGCTAACAAAACACTGTATGAAAAACTGATCGATCAGCATGTCGTACGTAAGTTAGACGATGAAGGGCATGTGTTGCTCTATATTGATCGGTCTATCTTGAATGAATACACCAGCCCGCAGGCATTCAGTGGCCTGCGTGAACATCAACGCCCTGTTCGCCATCCCGCCACCATCTTGCTCAACGTGGATCATGTGAATCCGACCAGACCGGAACGTGATGAAGCCATGACTGATGCCGGTGGACAGTTGCAAGTCGACTATTTCCGTCAGAACGCCGCCCATTTTGGTATCGAACTGTTTGATGTGATGGACCCACGCCAGGGAATTGAACATGTGGTCGCACATGAACAAGGATTGGTGATGCCCGGCATGGTGATTGCTGCCGGTGACAGCCACACCACCACCTACGGTGCATTTGGCGCACTGGGTTTCGGTATCGGGACGTCCGAAATTGAACACTTGCTGGCGACACAAACCCTGATTTATCGCCGATTAAAAACCCTGCAAGTGAAGGTCGAAGGCGAGTTGCCTTATGGTTGTTCCGCCAAGGACATCATTCTGGCGCTGATTGAACGTATTGGTGCCTCAGGTGCGACCGGGTATGCCATCGAATTCTGCGGAGCAACCATTGATGCACTGAGCATGGAAGGTCGCATGACCCTGTGTAATATGGCCGTTGAAGCAGGCGCACGCGGAGCGATTATCGCGCCGGATGAAAAGGTGTTTGCCTATATTGAAGGCAAACCACAAATGCCGACTGGCGATCTTTGGCAGCAAGCAAAAAGTGAGTGGCTTACGCTGCGTAGCGATGAAGAGGCGAAATTTGACCGCGCGTTGACCCTGGATTGCAGCAATCTCGAACCGAAAGTCACCTGGGGCATTAGCCCGGACCAAACCAGTGCAATCAGCGGGCGAGTACCGGATCCCGCACTGGAAAAAGATTTAATCAAACAGCAGGCGCTGAAAACGGCGTTGAAATATATGGGCCTGGAGCCCGGCACGCCGCTGGAAAGTATCGCCATTACCCATGCGTTTATTGGCTCCTGTACCAATGGCCGAATTGAAGATCTCCGTGCTGCCGCTGCGGTGATTGGTGAACGTAAAATTGCCCGCCACGTGCGCGGAATCATTGTGCCGGGTTCGACTCAAGTCCGTCAGCAAGCGGAAGCTGAAGGGTTAGCCCGCATCTTCATCGATGCCGGATTTGAGTGGCGGCAGTCAGGGTGCTCAATGTGCCTTGCAATGAATGAAGATGTCCTGGCACCCGGCGACCGCTGTGCTTCTGGCACCAATCGCAACTTTCCCGGCCGACAAGGGGCGGGTGCTCGCACGCATTTGATGAGCCCAGCGATGGTGGCCGCTGCTGCGTTAGCCGGCCATCTGGTCGATGTTCGTAGTTTGATGACAGTAGAGGGTTAAAATGGAAGCATTTCACAGTATCACCGGCAAAATCGCACCTTTACCCGCCGCCAACATCGACACAGATGTCATCATGCCCAAGCAATTCCTCAAGGGCATTGACCGCCAGGGGCTTGATCGGGGGGTATTCTTCGATCTGCGCTTCCTGGCTGACGGCTCACCAAATCCTGATTTCATCCTGAATCAACCCGGTTGGGAGCAGGCTGCATTTCTACTGGTAGGCGCCAACTTTGGCTGTGGCTCCAGCCGTGAACACGCGGTGTGGGGACTGAATCAGCTGGGGATTCGTGCCCTTATTGGCACGAGCTTTGCGGGTATCTTCGACGACAACTGCCAACGTAATGGTGTGCTGACTCTGACATTAAGTGAAGAAGCGTATCAACAACTGAGCGAAGCGACTCTCGATGCCGCACATAATGAAATCACGATATCGCTGGAACATCAGACCCTCTGCTTTAATAATCAAACACTGCACTTTGAGGTCAGCGCGTTAAAACGCGAGATGTTGTTGGGTGGAGGCAGTGCGGTTGACTGGACATTGCAGTACGAGCCTGACATTGCGCAGTTCGAAAAACAGCATTTTGCCCAACGTCCGTGGTTGCAGCGGGTAAAAGGACAACAAGATGAGTGAAATGACGGATCGAGGCGCATCACCGTTTATCGACGGTTTTGCTTTAAAGGATGTAAAACTCGCTAATGGTGTGACACTGCGTGTTGCCACAGGCGGCGAAGGCTCGCCGTTACTGATGTTGCATGGCCATCCACAGAACCATCTGGCATGGCGTAAAGTGGCACCGCAGTTGGCGAAAAAATACCAGGTGATACTGCCGGATTTGCGCGGATACGGCGACAGTGACAAGCCGGCAAGCGATGAGCAACATCTTACCTACGCGAAACGCAGCATGGCGGATGACATCAGCCTGCTGATCGATGCGTTGGGACTGGATCATGTGGCTTTCGTGGGGCACGATCGTGGCGCTCGGGTCGGGCACCGACTGGCGCTCGACCATCCTGAAAAGGTCACCTGTTGTACTTTTGTCGATATTGCACCCACAGCGACAATGTATGCGAAAACGGATAAAGCCTTTGCCACACGCTATTTCTGGTGGTTCTTTTTGATCCAACCGTATCCGCTGCCGGAGACCATGATCGGCCAGGATCCGGCATTTTTCCTGAGAAAACATATCGAGGGTCAGTTGAAAACACCGGGTGCCACATCAGAAGCGGTGTTTAACGATTATCTGCGCTGTTATCAGCAACCTGAGATGATTCATGCGGTGTGTGAAGACTATCGCGCTGCTGCGACCATCGATTTAGAACATGATGCGCAGGACAGCGAGAAACGTATTGCTTGCCCACTGCAGTTGCTTTGGGGCGAGAAGGGCACAGTGGGTCAATTATACGATGTCGTTTCGACCTGGCAGGATAAAGCCGTTGACGTGAAGGGTGCCGCACTGCCTTGTGGGCACTCCCCGCAGGAAGAGATCCCAGAGGTGTTTTTGGCGCAGCTACAAGGCTTCCTCGATTCTGTGCTATAACCCTCAGATGCCCGTTAACAGTGTGATGCCATGAAGCAAGAGCTTGCCGGAAAAAACGTCCAGAAACCCTTGCAGGGCTGGCCTGCTATCGAAGATCTCTATGTTTTCATCAGTGTGGCGCGCCACGACGGTTTTGGGCGCGCCGCAGTGGAACTTGGCCAGTCTCCTTCCTATATCAGTAAACGCATTGCTATTTTGGAGAAGCAGCTGGATACCCGACTGTTTTTCAGAACCAACCGGGTGATGCGCCTGACACCCGAAGGTGAGAAGGCGTTGGAGGGGGCACAGCAGGTGCTTCAGGAAATGGATGCCTTCCTCAGCAATTTCCGGCAGTGGCGTGGGGAACTGACCGGCGATATGACAGTAGGCTGCTCGATGGGTTTTGGGCAGGATTATCTCTCTGACGCCATCTCCGCCTTTATCTCTCAGCACCCGTCATTGAATATCAAGCTGATCCTTAGCGACCGGGAAATTGATTTAATGCAGTCGGGGACCGACGTGGATATTCAGGTTGGTGACGACCTCAATCACGCCTATATTGCACGCAAACTGGCCGCCAATCGGCGAATTCTCTGCGCATCTCCTGACTATTTATCCCAATCAGTGCCACTCAATTCTTTGGATGATTTAATTCATCACAGCTGTCTTATCATTAATGAAAAGCACAGTACCTTTGGCAATTGGCCGCTGACTGACGGGGAACAAAAGATATTGTGTCGTCTGAATAGTCATTATTCATCGAACAGTGGCAAGGTTATTCTTAATTGGGCCTTGAAGTCGCACGGTATTGCTCTGCGCTCTGCATGGGATGTCGAACCCTATCTGGCGCGGGGGGAATTAGTGCATGTATTACCGCAGTGGTATCAGGAAGCGAATATCTGGGCAGTGTATACGCAACGGACTTCAGAATCGCCGCGCATAAAAGTCTTTATTGATTTTTTGGTGCAATACTTCGCAGAAAAAAGCCTGTCACGGGAGTGGCAGGCTTAATTTAGGCTTGGATACGTAGGTTAACATCAGCCGTACGCCACTTTGCTGTTAATGTGGTACAGCGTGGCAGTCGCTGCCATCACATGCTGACCATCATGGCCCGGCTCATGCGATTCGACATCCGTAATGTGATAACCGACAGCGCCAGCGGCAAGCGTCTTTTTCACTATCGCGTCAGTCAACTCTTCCATCGACGTGGCCCAGCTCACTGAAGTGAAGCCGACTGGGTGAATGGATGAGAGTTCGCGATGAGTGAGGTCAGCACGGACTAATACTGGTTTAACATTTTGCGGTGTGAAAATAGAAATCACGTCGTTAATAAGTTCTTTCATGGTCTTACTCCTCAAAATAACAACTGAGCCGATTTCGAAGCGACACGTTTTATTGTTCATGATTGATTTATTAAACCCGGCAGTTGCGCACGGCAGGTAATCGGCGCCGGTAGGCTTAATAAACACCTTTTGAGGTTATGCGTTTTAGCTTTAATTGCTAATTAGTTGTTAAGAAAAGTTCAGCCACAACTCTGATAAACTTTAGGGGATATTTTTTCATCTGCTTACATTTAGGGCGGACTATTTAATCAGTTGGGGCGCACTATGCGCCCCATTTTGTTAAAACTCGCGTTGTCCACCTAACTCGATCACTCGATTCGGTGGAATGTTGAATTGCTCATGTGCCCGTAACGCATTACGTTGGCAGAAGTGGAAGATGCCACCTTTAACTCGCGCCAACCCTTTGCGCTTTTTCATCACCAGTGTGTCGTGTGAGGTAAAGAACGAGGCTTCATTGACGGTACAACCAAAGCCTTCTAACCCACATAAATGCAACACTTCAGCCATTGAAGGAACCTCACGCCACCCATACGCCGCCGTAACTTGCCAGAATGACGGTGACAACTGCGTAATGGTAATGCGTTGTTGGTTGTGCACGCGCGGGGTATCGGTGGTACGAATATTCAGCAACACCACGCGTTTGTGCAGCACGCGGTTATGTTTGAGGTTATGCAGCAGGGCTTGTGGGATCTCAAACTCTTTACGAGCGAGGAAAATCGCCGTTCCCGGCACGCGACTCGGCGGATTAGTTTCCAGCGACTTCACCAGAGCCTGAAGGCTTTCGGGGTCGTTATTCAACTTTCTAATTAACCGATTACGCTCGGTGCTCCAGATCAGCATTAACCCCATCATGGTCAGTGCCATGACCACCGGCACCCATCCACCGGATAACAACTTCATCAAGTTGGCGGCGAACAGGGGGATATCAATGGTCAACATACAGATGAGAAATACCAATGCCAGCGGTAGCGGCCATTTCCAGTTACGCAGCGCCACCACGCCAGCCAGACAAGCGGTGATCACCATGGTGCCCGTCACCACAATACCGTACGCCGAGGAGAGGGCTGAGGATTGGCGGAACGCCAGCACGATCACGGTGACTGCAACAAAAAGCAGCCAGTTAACCACCGGAATATAGATCTGCCCGGATTCGGTATGTGAGGTAAACACAATACGCATCGGGGGGAGGAAGCCCTGGCGAATCGCCTGATGCGTCAGGGTGTAAACACCAGAAATCACAGACTGTGCCGCGATAACGGTGGCGAGCGTTGAGAGTACGATGAGCGGGATCTGCCCCCAGCCAGGTGCAAGGTTAAAGAAAGGGTTATTGATGGCTTTAGCGTCGGCGATAACCAGCGCACCCTGTCCAAAATAGTTGAGCACCAACGCGGGCATCGCTATCACCAGCCAGGCCATACGAATGGGCGCTTTACCGAGGTGCCCCATGTCAGCATACAGTGCTTCGGCACCCGTCACTGCCAGCACCACCATACCGAGCGCGGCAAAGGAAAGCGCCTTATGCGTCAATAAAAACGTCAGCGCATAGGAAGGGCTGAGAGCGTGGAGCACAGTGGGATTGAGTGCGATCCCGCGAATCCCTAATAAGCCAATCGAGACAAACCAGATAAACATGACAGGGCCAAACACTTTACTGACTTTCTCAGTGCCATGTTTTTGGATCATAAACAGCAGCGTCAGAATCACGACCGCCAGGGGAACGACAAACTTGTCCAGGTGCGGTGAAACGACTTCCATCCCTTCAATCGCGGATAAAACGGATATCGCTGGTGTGATAATTCCGTCACCGTAAAAGAATGCCCCGCCGGTGAGTCCCGCTAACACAATAATATGGCCGATTTTCGTGCTGACATGGCGGCGAGCCAATGACATCAGCGTCAAAATGCCGCCTTCGCCGTCGTGGTCGGCCCGCATGACGAAACAGACGTATTTCAATGTCACGATGAGTGTGAGCGCCCAAAAAATCAGCGATAAGAAGCCCATGACGGCGATAGTGGATAGAGAGCCATCGGGCAAGATTGAAAGACACTCTTTCAAGGTATACAGCGGGCTGGTACCGATATCACCAAACACGATCCCTGCGGCGGCCAGCATGCCAGCAGGCAGAGATTGTTTCTCGGTCTGACTCATAGATTTCCTGTTTCTTTTCAGCGTGGAGCAGCGATGGCTGTGTATGACGGCGAACATACCTTTTTCCCTGCCAGGTGAATAGCAGGTGGCGATTTTATGCACTGCATTTTTACGCCAGGCAGTGAAATTTTTACGCCATTTTTATATCTCGGTTTACTTTTTGATCTCAGAATAGTCGATAAACCAGAAGCAAACTGACGACTGGCGATCATAAATTCACCACAGTTAAACGGTGACTAACCGGAACGTATTTTTCCCACCACCACCCAAACGCATTTATCCGCCATTTATCTTGCCTGATCTACATTCGACGCAATCCTTTTGATCAAAACTGACCTGTAGATCGACACTATGAATACGATTCTTGTTACTGGCGCGACTGGCTTCCTGGGCGGCGCGGTTACCGTGAATTTTTTAAAGAAAAGAGAAAATAACCGTTTGCTCCTGTTAGTGCGCGGTGATTCACCGTCCGAAGGATTGACCCGGCTTCAAGGTAATTTGGCCAAGTTCGGTGTGGATGCCAGTTTGCTGAATACGTTAACTACAGAAAATATTTTAATCGGGGATTTGGCTGAGCCGGAACGATTCACGGACGATCCGCGACTGGATGCGGTGACACATGTGATGAACTGCGCCGCCGTCGCCTCATTTGGTACCAACCCTTATATTTGGAAAGTGAACGTCGAAGGGACGTTCCAGTTTGCCCGCCGTATGAGCCAGGTAAGTGGTTTGAAACGATTCATTCACGTAGGAACTGCTATGTCCTGCGCCCCCGAAGCCAATACCCTGGTGACCGAAAGCGAATTGAATACGCTGCGCGATCAGCACATTGTGGAATACACCTGGAGTAAAGCCACGGTGGAAAAAATGATGACCGAATCGCTGCCGAATCTGCCACTGGTCATTGCTCGGCCTTCTATCGTGGTTGGCCATTCCGATCACGGCTGCACCCCATCGCCGAGTATTTTCTGGGTGTTCCGCATGGCCCTCACGCTGGGTAAGTTCATGTGTGAACTGGAGGACCGCATTGATGTGGTGCCAGTGGATTACTGTGCAGATGCATTGGAATTGTTGCTGACCGCCGAGAACGTCGATAAAAGCATTATTCATATTTCTGCTGGCCTCAACAGCAGTGTGACCTTTGCCGAAATTGATAAAGCGATGGCAAAGGCCTCAGGTCAAATTCCGGTGGCAGAGACGTATCAAAAGGTCAACTACCGTGAGTTGGCTGAAAGTAAGAAAAGCTTCTCGTCTCTGTTTGGACCCTGCAACGAGCGTATAGTGCTGAGAGCGATGAATCTCTATGGCCACTTTTCAAAGCTCAATGTGGTTTTCAGCAATGATAAATTGCTGGAGTTGGGCATGCCGCCATCATCAAAATTCACTGATTATCTGCATCGCTGCGTCACCTCGACGAAAGATGCAACCATTGCGGAATTAATGGAAGTGGATTTTAAATAACCTCAACGCGAAATGCTGATATGACATGATTGTCAGTTGAGCTGTCTGTTGCCAAACCTTTCAAGCCGAGCCTTTATAGGGGTGTCCTGTAGGACGCCCCTATAATATAGGCTATTACCAGCCTTTAATAATATCGCCTTTATAAATCTCGTTAGCTTTATCCAGCACTTGCTGTGACTGGAAGGCTTCTTTCAATTTCTGCACGTTGGCGCTGTCTTTATTGTCTTCACGCGCCACGATGGCATTCACGTATGGCGAGGCTTTGCCTTCCATAAACATGCCGTCACGCGAGGCAGAAAGATTCACCAGCGCAGCAAAATTGTTATTGATGATCGAAATATAAACCTGCGGATCGTCTAGCGTACGTGCCAACTGCGGGGTATCGACTTCAACGATTTTCAGCTTCTTAGGATTGTCTGTGATATCCAGTGTCGTCGGCAGCAGACCCGCTTCCGGCTTCACTTTGATCAGACCTTGTGCTTGTAGCAATAGCAGACTGCGGCCCAGCGTGGTCGCTTCGTTAGAAATAGTGACAGTGGCGCCTTCAGGCAACTCGGCCAGAGTTTTAATCTTGCGCGAGTATCCTGCAATCGGGAATACGAAGGTGTTGGTAACGACAGCAAATTTATAGCCGCGCTCTTTTGACTGCATTTCCAGGTAAGGCAGGCTTTGGAAGGCGTTGACATCAACATCTTTATTGCGCAGCGCCTCGTTTGGCTGCACGTAATCGTTAAATGCAACGACATCGACATCCAGATGATACTTATCATGCGCTACCTGCTTCACGGTCTGCCAGATCGCCTCATCAGGTCCGGTATTAATCGCAACTTTGATGGCATTATCTTTTTGGTTATCGCATGCGCTGAGCAGGGAAACGGCGGCAGCGAGCAGGGTGGAAAGCACAATTTTTTTCATGACACAGGTCCCTTAGAAACGTAGGGGAAGGACTATAATATACGTCTGGACGTCTGTACATCCATTGCGAACGCGTTCGCTTGAATTTCATGCAGCTCAAAAAATCGCTCAATCATACTTTTTAGTCATTAATCCCCGTGACTGACATTGTGCTTTGCTGATATATCCAACAGGAAATAATTTAGATAAAACGAAGTTTTCAGGCTCAGAGATGCAAGCTGAAGCATGACCTCAACTTGAGATCGATCTCATTTATCAGAATTTCTGAGGGTTAGCGGAATGTGGGTTGTCGAATGTCATTAGAATTTTCGCAAAACGTAATATTAATATAACTGCATTGTGCGTCTTGATACTTACAAGATAATCTGTTGAAGCAGATTATCTTGTTATAGATCGGGAGAAGATGATGGAGTCTGTTAAAGCGTTGAATATGGAGCAGTTGAACAAGTTTCTCAGTAGCGGTAAGCACTCTTCAGTTATTATTGGCTTCAATCTCACCAGCGATGCGTTTTTCAACATGGCAGCCTATTGGCGCGATCGCGGTGTTACGATTGAAAAACGCGATGCCTATTTTGTCGCCACCACTGATAATTCATTAACCACTTCCTGAAACAGAGAGTTCGACAACTTAAAGCGCGAGTTTAATAAAGGCACGTAAATCGTTTATCGCCTGTTCCCGCGCTTCAGTCTGTTGCACCACAATCAGTAAATCCGCATAGCCATTTAACATCGCGCTGAGTTGACGTGCCACCTGCAGGGCGTTTGCTTCACGAAATGCACCTGCACGGATGCCATCCTCTATGATTCCCGCCATCAATGCTTGCCATTGTTGTGTCAATTGCGTGGCCAATTGCGCATACGCCGCTTCAGTTGTCGCTTTACGCCAAAGAGAACTATACAGCTGCCACACCGCATCCGGTTCCTGCGGTAAATAGCTACTGATAAACGCTTCCAGGCGTTCAGTGAAGGGCAGTTGTTCAATATCCCGGGTAAATACCTGCAAATCACGCTGTGCAAATCGGCAACAGGCTTCCAGGCACAATGTCGCCCAGTCGGGAAAATAGTGATAGATGTGGCTGCGTGACAGGCCGAGTTGTGTCGTTAACTCGCGCGTTTTCACATTCTCCAATCCCTTTTCAATAAACAGTGCGACCGCTGTGTCCAGGATCTTTTCACGCAACTCCGCTGTTGTCTCTTTCATCACCACCACCGTTGACTTTGAGCAATCGCTCAAATACAATTTTACCACTTTTGAGCAATCGCTCAAAAGCTCAATTTGAATCTAATCTTATGCAAATCATACCTGAAAACCTCGAAAACGTGGCGTCACACAGCGCCCTCAATACCCTGAAAGTGTTGGCAAAACGAAACAAGAAAAAACTACTTCTGACGCTCATGCTGGTCATCGCTGAAAATGTGGTTTATCTGCTTTATCCACTACTGGCGGGGTTCGCGATTAACGCCATCATGCACGGCCACGCACTACATGGTCTTTTCTATGCCGGTTTGGTATTGGTGATGTGGATGATTGGTGCCGCACGTCGCACCATGGATACGCGAACTTTTGCACGGATCTACGCAAGTCTTGCAGTGCCTGTGATCCTTGCGCAGCGCGAAGAGGCGCATAGCCATTCTGCCATTGCTGCCAGGGTGACACTGTCACGACAATTCGTTGATTTTTTCGAAACACATCTGCCTATGCTGATCACCTCTACCGCATCCATGTGTGGTGCAGTGGTGATGCTGTTGACCATCGAACCCTGGGCGGGCTTAGTTTGCCTGACGATTTTGGTGCTGTTCGCTAGCTTTCTGCCGCATTACACGCGCACCAACGAAGCGTTAATTGCGCGTATGAACGACCGGCTTGAACGGGAAGTGGGCTTTGTTAGCAGTGCTGGAGAACAGAAACTGCATCGGCATTATCATTTCCTGGCGCGGGTGCGCATCCGTCTGTCCGATCGTGAAGCTATGAGTTACTTATCGATTGGTGTTGCCTCAGCACTGCTGTTTGGCATCACGATTACGGTGATGGCGTTAAAAGGCGGAATGAGCGCAGGGCACATTTATTCCGTGATGACCTATTTATGGATGTTTGCCATGAGTCTTGATGATGGCCCAGCATTGCTTGAAAAGTATTCACAGCTCAAAGAGATTGGCAAACGCGTCAATACCGGATTAGCGAAATAAACTTCATCGCAGGCAGTGGAGATAACGCGCCGCTGCCTGCCTGACAATCTGCTGTGCATCCTGGGTAATTTCTCGTCCGGCAAAAGCACCATAGATTTGCGAGAAACTCACCTTATCGAGGCGGTGAACCAGTGTGCTCAGGGTAGAGGCTGAGAGCGGTAACATATTGGGATAACTCCACATAAATGAAACCGTATTGGCGCCTGGTGCCACCTGCACAATATCGCCACTCAACAATATCCCACCACGCTCTGCCCAGTGAAGTACCGATCCGCCGGCGAAATGCCCACCCAGCCGCAACAGTTTAACCTCCGGTATGATATCCAGTTCGTCGCCTTGCCAGCACTGAATATACGGGCTTTGACGCATAATCCATTGCCGATCATCCGCATGCAAATATACCGGCGCATCAAACGTCGCTGCCCAATCCTGCATCGTACTGTAATAGTGAGGATGTGAAATCGCGATAGCGTCAATACCGCCTAAAGCCTGAATCAAGGTTTCTGTTGCTGAGTCTAAGTTGGCAATACAATCCCACAGAATATTGCCATGCGCGGTTTGTAATAAAAATGCACGCTGATTGATGGCAAAAGCAGGTACGGTTTGTAAGCTGAATAATCCTGGCTGATGTTGCTGCCATTTATTTTGGTGGGTAGCGCACAAATCAGAGAGAGCCAGCCAATGCTGGCCACTCACCGGCACAAATTGGCGCTCGTCTTCGCAAATCTTACAATGCCTGATGCTTGCATCATCTTCGTAGGAGGTGCTACAAGCGGTGCAAAGTTTAATCATCTCAATACTCCATCATGCGGTTTGTATTAATTTTAGCCTGGCGTGATACGTGCTAATGTGCGGCAACCACCACAGCAGGGAAGAGATATGCGCGTCACACGTAAGCAGGAAAAGATTATTCGTCAGGCGCTGGCACAATGGCAGCAGGAAAGGGCGATCACTGATGAGGATCATCAGCGTTTAGCCGGAACCATAACGCGTGTGGTGTTCGATTGGCGCAGACTGAGCCAATATGCGTTTTGGACCGCATTAGCCTGTATCGTTATTGCCTTCGGCAGTCTCTTCTCTGACAGCGACTTACTGGCCCAAATCCTCGCATGGTTTGCCTATTCCTCAGTAGCACGTATCGGACTTCCCCTTTTCTTAGCCATCGTGTTTTTTGGTTGGGGATTCACTCGTCAACAGCAGGAAAAACAGTGGCATTACAGTACTGAAGCCATATTGTTTCTTGGCGTGCTCAGTTCCGCCATTGCACTTTGGCAAATTGGCGAAATGCTGGATAACGGCAGTGGCAATATTGCACCGCTATTTCTTGCAGGATCGTTGCTGTATGGCTTGATCGGTTATTTTGGGCGTTCAGGTTTGGTGTGGCTGTTCTTTCTGCTCTCGCTCGCTAACGCCTTCGGCGCCGAAACCGGTTATATGTCTGGCTGGGGCGCGTATTGGTTAGGCATGAATTACCCGATTCGTTTTATTTTCTTCGGTGCGGGTTTACTGCTGTTGTGCTTCTTGTTGCAACCTATGTTGATTAAACGTCATTTGTTTACCGTCAGCAAAGTCATGGGTCTGACCTGTCTGTTTATCGCTTTATGGATTATGTCGATTTTTGGCAACTATGATATTGACAATTGGTACGACACTAGTCGCCTGACTCTGCTGCCTTGGGCACTGTTGTTCGCATTGGCATCGGGAGTGTGTATCAGTATTGGATTAAAAACCGATGACAGCATGCTGCGCCGTTTTGGCATCACATTTCTGGCGATTAATTTGTATACCCGTTATTTCGAATATTTCTGGGATGGTTTACACAAGGTTGTTTTCTTCCTGGTGCTTGCAGCCTCACTCGCACTGATAGGCCGTTATGCAGAGAAAATCTGGCATCTCGGAGAGCGTGAGATGAGTGAATAATCAGATAACCAATGCTGGGGCCGCTGAAAACCATTTCAATTTGCCGATCGGAAATCTCACATCAGCAGAAGTCAGCCTCGATTATCATGACGCTCAACTGGCCTTAATTTGTACCTTTAGACAATATTGGGCAGCGGACGCTATCCATCGACCGCGCATTGCAGCTGGCCGCGTTATCATCCCTACCGACAGTGCCAGCCCATCCACCATCAAGCGCTATCAGGATTTTGCTGCCAGCCGCTATCAGCGCACACTGGAGCCACAGGGGCCGAAGCGCACTCTTTTCTCGCAGGATATTGTGGGCAGCAGTGAGGAAATTGTCGCGCAGTTAATTAACGATCCGATTCTGCGCGAAGTAGACGAGTTCCGCGTGGAGTTGCCCTATGAGCTCAGCCACGCCGAATATCAACAGATTATCAGTGACTTTATCGTGGGCGTGGCACCCGCGTTAGGCTGGAAAAGAAGAGGGCAGATCAACGCTGCTGTGGCTGCAACTGATAAATCCACGCCGTGACTTTCTCGCCTTCGAGGGTGGTGACTTCGACATCCACTCGATCATAACCGTCCTCGAACGCGTCCAGCATTGGCCAATGTGACGTGAGGTTATCAGAGAAGAACAGTGAACCTGTGACACGACCGGCGTTGTTGTCCAATACGATGCCGGGAAAATCTGCTGCAGCCCCCCAACCACGTTCGTAAAAGATGCCCTTCACTGTACCGGCCAGCCACTCACCACCGATATCTTCGAGAATATGGGCATTGGAGTGACCAGGTTGTAAGGTGCCATACACAAATAAAGGTTTCATTTTCCCTCGCAAAATCAATCAAAAGAGAAACTTTAACCTTCGAGAGTGCAAATGTCATCTCAAGGAGAATATTCAAAACCAGACCGCCAGTTATGCCATATATGATTCACTAAAAACCGCTATTCTGAAGCACCCAACACGGCCAGGTAAAAGATCAATGTTGAATTGTTCAAGCATTTCCCGCGCTGCCATCAAGGGCTATCCGCAATCCGCGCAGTTTGATGGCAAGCGTTTCACCAATGTTGCGCCACGTCAGCCCTTGAAGTTCGGTGAATATTTAAAGATGTTCTGGGATTTGGCGTTCAATAAACCGAAAGAGACCCTACCGCAGCAGCCATTACCTGTGCAGCCGATCACGGCCGAGACACTTGCTGCGGCAGCTGATAACAGTGTGTTTCGTCTGGGGCATTCATCGCTGCTGCTTAAATTGAAAGGCAAGTATTGGCTTACTGACCCGGTATTTAACTTGCGGGCGTCTCCCTTTCAGTGGCTCGGACCAAAGCGTTTTCAGGCTGCACCCATCGAGCTGAGCGATTTACCGCCTATTGAGGGCATTATTTTATCCCATGATCATTATGACCATCTGGATTACCAGACGATCATGCAGTTGAAAGATCGTGTGCGCTATTTCCTCGCACCGCTGGGCGTCGGCGATTTACTGGCAAAGTGGGGAGTGGCTGGGGAGAAGATCACCCAACTGGATTGGTGGCAATCTACGGATGTGGGCGAGGTGCATTTCGTCGCCACGCCGTCTCAGCACTTCTCTGGTCGAGGTTTGTTTGACGGCAATAAACGTTTGTGGTGTTCATGGAGCATCATCACCGATGAGTTTCGTTTATTTTTTGGCGGTGACTCCGGCTATTTTCCGGGCTTTAGAGAAATCGGCAATAAATACGGTCCATTTGATGTAGCCTGCCTTGAGAATGGGGCTTATGACATCCGGTGGGCGGATATTCATATGTTGCCAACGGATACCATCCGGGCGTTTCAGGATTTAAAGGGCAAATGGTTAATGCCCATTCATAACGCAGCCTTCGATCTGGCTTTCCATCACTGGGATGATCCCTTCAGGCAAATAGCCGCACTGGCGCGTGATCAAAAAATTAAATTGTCACTGCCAGTGATTGGGCAAGCGGTGAATATCCTGGCGCCGCAGGAAGAGGCCGTTTGGTGGTAATCTGAGCAGGCTGGCTGCTATCTGCTGGAAAATAGCAGCCATGCTCGTTCAGCATCCGAAATAAACATGATTACTCAGCGGTGAGTTCATCATAAAGATTGCGCAATCGTGTACGCAGGGAAAGCACCGCTTTGTGTTTGCGTGATAACAGTGCCTGGACACTGATGCCGCTCTCTTCAGACAGCTCGTTGTAGCTGTAACCCAGCAACTCCGTTTTTTCGAACACCTCGCGCTGAGCAGGGGGCAGTTCCGCTAAGGCTTCCTCCAGTTCTTCCCATAACAGCGCTTTGAGATACTCATCTTCCGGCGTTTCCGGCACGCCAAATAGCGTTTCAGCTAGCTCATCTTCGGGAAAATCCGCCTCCTCATCGCCGTTCAACAGATCGGCTAGCGGCAGTTCACGCTTCTTTCGCGCCCGGTCGGTCATTTCATTGCGTGCCGCACGGAATAACCAGGCCGCGACATTTTCCACCGGTTGCTCGACCTGCATGAGCTTGTAGGTCACTTCCTGCAGGATATCGTCAGCATCTTCACGTACCGAAGTGCGGCCGCGGATAAATGCGCTCAATTTTGCCCGACAGGCGTTCAACGCGGACATCAGCAGAGAATCCTGCGCCATGGCGTTTACTCTGCGTCTGGCGATTTAGCGGGAGTCTCGTCGGAGGGTGAGCGCGCATCATCGTGGCGGCCATGCCAGTCACAGCAATCGCGACGTCCACGGTGCGAACGTTCACGGCGATGTTGCATAAACTCTTCGCGCTGCTCTGGGGTCATCTGCATCCAGCGTTCGTGCATACGACGACGCGCCATACCGAACATGCCGGGGCGGAAACCTAAGCCACCAAACAGAATGCGGCACAATATCAGCAGCCCAAGCGCCTGCCAGAACCCAATCGCCTTCACGCCGATGATGGCAGGCAGCACGGCATTCCACAGCGACATCACCAGCAGCCCAAGTGCCGCGATAATCACCACGCCGAGCAACAGCGGTTTCATCATGCGATGACCACCAAAAGAGTGACCACGGTGATGTTGTCTGCGCATATCAAAATCTCTCATTGTTGTTATTCCTCATTACAGTAGCCGATATTGGCCCGTACTGAGGTAGACGAATGAGCGATGTGAATATTGCCAAAAAAGTGAAAATATTTTCCGAGCTTATAAATTTAGCGGTGATTCGGTGCCGCTCTACAGATCCGATTCACCGCTGTTCTCGAAGCGTTTTCTCCTGCGATGAAACGGAGCCATCCAGCGATGGCTGCTGCCCATCGTGTCAGGGTTAAACCATCAACTGACGTATAAACGTTAAATCAGATTGCTGCGCTAATTCCTTTAGGCGCTGATAAAGCGATTCTGCCTGGGGTAGCGCTGCACAACAATCTAAGAATTTTGCCTGCCGATCGTCGTTGCTGAAAGGTTCGTCTAGTGCACCTCGCGCCCGCAATCTGGCGTGGACAATTTCCTGACCATCCCTGAAACGCAAGGTGAGGATATGCGGCAGGTTTCTGTTTTCAGCCTCCTGTTCCGCTGTCCATGGCGCGAGGGTAATCATCGCCAACTGTAGTGCATCCGCCTGTTGTTTTACCCTGGCGGCGGTAAAGTCCTGCACGCTCAACGTGCCATTCCTGAGCATCATGGCAACGCAATATTGCATCGAGAAGCGCGCTTGCATTTCATCCTGCGGCTGGTGGTAGGCAAGATTGCGCCAGTTCGCGATCCCCACCTGGCAGTGTACGCTTTCGATGTCGTCAATCTTCAACGCCCGCTTTTGCTGGATATCGGCAATCGCATCGAGAATGCGGTGGGTTGAGCCGCAGCACGGATATTTTTTCGGCATCACACCGATTTGCTCAATGACATGCTGCTCAGCGCCGGGCAGCGAAGGTTGGCTTAACTGACCGGCATAAAGTTCCGCAAAACCCTGAGCACACTCAATGATGTCGAGACGACCTTGCATACCGGTTTGCGCCAGCGTAGCGGCTTCAACGGCATTGCGCGCCGCCATCCCGGCATGAAAAGGTTTCAGTGGCGTACCAAACTGGCCTTTTACGCCACTGGCCAGACTCACTGCGATACTCAGCGTACGGGCAATCCCTGCTGCATCCAGGCCGAGCAGGGCAGCAACGCCGGCTGCGCTGCCAATGCAGCCAACGGTGGAAGTGCCATGCCAGCCGGCAGTGTAATGCTGGTAGCCGATAGCCTCGCCAACAAAGGCTTGTGCCTGCAGACCAATTAAATAAGCGCGTATCAAAGAAGTGCCGTCGCTGTTTTGCGCCACGGCCAGCAGTGCCGGCACCAGAACGGCCGAGGCGTGACTCATGCCCGGTGCAAAGTTGTCGTCAAAGTCGATAGCGTGAGCGGCCGTAGCGTTGAACAGCGCCTCAAGCGCCTGACTGCGGGGCAACTGTGGCCATGCCTGCTGTACCGCCTGGGTAGAAAAGTCGCTACGGCCAGCCACCATGCAACCCAACGTATCGGTGATGGCGTCAATCGCCAGTTCACGAGCACGAAGAGAAAAGGGCGGTGGATTGGCACACCACTGTGCCAGAGATTCAATGAGCGTCATGATGATGTCTCCCTATCCAATGCGGTAAATAGCGTGCGTAACATGGCAAAGCCTCATGGTTTTAAGTTGAGCACAGGTTCACGCCTCACTCGCCGCCAGAAACTCGCGGGTATAGATTTCCCGTGCTCCACCCTGACGCACGCTGTCCGCACTGAGTTCTTCCAGCAACTTGCCGTGATGCATGATGCCGATGCGGCGGCACAGGTGGGTCACGACCGCCAAATCATGCGTCACCATTAAATAAGTGAGGCTGCGCTGCCGTTGCATGCTGCTGAGTAAATTGAGGATTTCCGCCTGGACTGAAACGTCCAGTGCTGAGGTCGGTTCATCCAGTAACAGCACGGAAGGTTCCAGAATGAGGGCCCGCGCGATGGCCACACGCTGACGTTGACCACCAGAAAGTTGATGGGGATAACGATAACGGAAGGCATCGGACAGTCCGACCGCGTGCAGCACATCGCTGATGCGTGCTTCATGGTGATCCATGGCATGCAGCTTCAGCGGTTCACGCAGACTGGCCCACACCATTTTTCGCGGATGGAGCGAGGCGTAAGGGTCCTGAAACACCATTTGCACCTGGCGATAAAAGGCTTTATCTCGCTGCGGTTGCTGTTCACGATTATTGAACAGGATATGGCCCTGATAATCGTGATTCAGACCAGCCAGCGCGCGCAAAATAGTGGATTTTCCACACCCCGATTCACCAATCAGGCCATAACACTCTCCTTGTGCCAGCGTCAGGCTTACGTTATCAACCACCTGCCGCCGATGCGCTCCCTGACCGAATGCAATACTGACATCCACCATTTCGATGCTGCGTTGTGCGGTTGGAATGGGATTCATAATGCGACTCCATCACGAAAACAGGGGCCGGTGAGCCAACTGGCATCTCGGGTCGGCACACGCAGCGTATTAAGGGGATGATGCAGACGTGGCTGACTGGCAAGTAATGCTTGCGTGTAAGGATGCTGTGCCTGTTCCAGACGATCGGCACGAATCTCTTCGACGATGCGCCCGGCGTACATCACCAGTACGCGATCGCAGAAACGAGAGACCAGATTAAGGTCGTGACTGATAAACAGCAGGCCGGTCTGACGGCGTGCCAGCTGTTCATTGAGGATGCTCAGCACCTGCTGGCGCACCGTCACGTCCAGTGCGGAGGTCGGTTCGTCGGCAATGATCAAATCCGGCTCAGGGATTAGCATCATAGCGATCATCACGCGCTGGCCCATACCGCCAGAAATCTCATGCGGATAGAGTCGCGCGACTTTCGCCACTTCGCGAATATGCACCGATTCCAGCATCGCTGATGCGCGCACATGGGCTTCATTTTTGCTGACCCGGCGATGCAGTCTGAAGGCTTCTGCCACCTGATCGCCAATGCGCATCAGCGGATTAAGCGAGAAGCGGGGATCCTGCAGGATCATCGAAATACGATTTCCGCGAATCTGGCGCATTTGCTTTTCACTGCTGTTGAGCAGATCGATATCACCGAACTGCATCTGATCGGCGGTCACGTGACCGATTTTGGGCGTCAGCTGTAGTAACGCACGGCAGGTCTGTGATTTTCCCGAACCGGATTCACCGACAATCGCGACTTTCTCACGTCCGACATGGAAAGAGACGTCACGTACCGCGCGGTGCTCCCCGTGCGCGCTGCGAAACACGATATTAAGGTTTTTCACCTGTAGCAGATTATTCATGGCGGATATCCATTACGTCGCGCAGGCCATCACCCAGCAGGTTAAAGGCGAGACTGGTGAACAATATTGCTAATCCAGGGATGGCAGCGATCCAGCCATTGTTCAGCATGAACTCGCGGCCGGAAGCCAGCATTGCGCCCCATTCCGGACTGGGAGCTTGCGCGCCAAGACCCAGGAAACCCAGCCCAGCGGCGGTAAGGATAATCGCCGCCATGTTAAGGGTGACGCGCACTACGACAGAAGGCAGGCACATGGGGATGATATGTCGCACGATGATGTGCCAGGCGGATGCCCCTTGTAAGCGCACCGCTGCGATGTAATCCATCTTACGGATTGCCAGAGTTTCAGCGCGTGCAAGGCGGGCAATCGGCGGCCAGGCGGAGAGAGAAATCGCGATGATCGCATTCTCGATGCCTGGCCCCAATGCCGCGACAAACGCCAGCGCCAGAATCAAACTGGGGAAGGCCAGGAAGATGTCCACCAGACGCATGAGCACCGTATCGACCCAACCGCCGAGATAACCCGCGCTGGTCCCGACCAGTAAGCCAATGGGTGTGATAATCAACGCGGTTAAGCCCGCGATATACAGCGTGATTCGCGCGCCATACAGCAGACGGCTGTAAATATCTCGACCCAATTCGTCGGTGCCCAGCCAGTGCTCAGCAGAAAAGGGTTGCAGGCGGAAGGCGAGGTTTTGGGCATAGATATCGTGAGTGGCTAACCAGGGCGCGAACACCGCCGCGCCAGTAATCATCAACAGTACCAGCAGACCAAAGAGCGCCGAGTGGTTAGCGCAGAAGCGTCGCCACTGAATCCATAACAGCTGCATGTGCGCCTGAAACGGTGACTGTGGCGCAGGATCGCTCAGCCAGGCGCGTAAGTTACGCGAAGGATTAGCGCGCATCGATTTGTTGACGGAATCGGTCATGCTTCCTCCTGACGCGTACGCGGATCGAAAAGACGATAAAGCAGATCGCATAGCAGATTGATTGCGACAAAAATGGCGCCGATCAGTAATGTGCAGCCGACGACCGCATTCATATCGCCCGCCAGCAGTGCGTTGGTCAGGTAGCGACCAAAGCCGGGCCAGGCAAATACGGTTTCGGTGAGTACTGCGCCTTCCAGCAGCCAGGCCCAGGAAAGGGCCACCACCGTCAGCGTGGGCACGGCGATATTACGGAATGCATGCACCCAAACACATCGCGCCCACGACAAACCTTTCACGCGCGCGGTAATGATGTACTCGTGCGACAGTTGTTCCAGCATGAAGCTACGCGTCATACGGCTGATGTAAGCCAACGCGCTTAAGCCAAGAATCGATGCGGGCAAAATGATGTGACCAAACACGTTGCGGAACATTTCCCAGTTTCCGCTCAGCGCGCTGTCGATCAGCCAGAATCCCGTCACCGGATGTAAATCGAACTCGTAGATAAAATCGATGCGACCTGGTCCGCCAATCCAGCCGAGCGTGGCGTAAAACAGCAGCAATCCCATCAGCCCAAGCCAGAAGTGCGGGGTGGAATAGCTGAGTAGCCCCACGAAGCGGATCAGATGATCGAACCAGGTGTTGCGGTACATTGCCGCCAGCACGCCAGCGGGAATACCGAAACCAACGCCAATAATGGCCGCTACGGTTGCCAGTTCCAGCGTAGCAGGGAAGACGCGCGCGATATCCTGCGCCACCGAATGGCTGGTGGTCAGAGCGATACCAAAATCGAGGTGCAGCAGTTGCCAGACGTAGTCGGCAAATTGGTGCCACAACGGTTGATCCAGCCCCAACTGATGAAACATCTTGTCGTAGGCTTCCTGACTGGCGTTATCCCCGATGATCGCGACCACTGGGTCGATAGGCAGTAAGCGACCAATAAAGAAGGTCAGGGCAGCCAACCCCAGTAGCGTGCAAACAATCGAGATGAGCCCACGAGCAAGGCATCTTATCAGACGCAAGCCAGCGGAAGGGGTATTGTGTGCAACGGGCATCATGACCTGTGACATCTGCCACCTCCGTTATTTACTTGCGGCACCGTACCAAACGCGAAAACCGTTCCAGGTCCAGTTTTTCACCGTTGGGCTTATTCCCGCGGTGTTGTACATCTGGAACATGATCGCCATAGGCCCTTTTTGCATCTGCTCTTTCTGCAGATCGCCATACAGTGCAGCGCGTTTGGTGTCATCCGGTTCTAACAGCGCGGTTTCCACTTTCTGATTCATCTGCGGATCGTAATAAGCGGCACGCCAGCTTGGATATTGCGTGGCACGCGCTTCTTTACGATTGTCAGGGTTATAAACCAGACGCGAGGCATTACCGTAGGCATCGGGCACAGAGGTTTGCCACGCCATCATTGCACTCTGGAATTCACGGCCGCGTACCCGGCTGAACAACTGGGCGTTTGCCATACGTTCAAGATTGAGCGTTACGCCGATTTTCGCGGCATTCTGCTGCACGCTTTGCGCAATCGGCGCCGAATGAGGCAGGGTGCCAAAAAAGACCGCGGTGCTAAAACCATTGGGATAACCGGCTTCCGTCAGCAACTGTTTGGCTTTATCCAGGTCGAGGTGGAAAGGCTGACCTTGTTTGGCATCCAGCGCACCAAACGCCCCTTGTTGAACGAAACTGGCGCGCGGCACGCCGAGATAAGGCATCACGCTCTTCGCTAACCCGTCGTAATCGATCAGGTATCGCATGGCGAGACGGACTTTTTCGTTTTTAAAAATGGGGTCTTCATTATTGAAGGTCCAGAAAAACAGCTGTGGCTTCAGGACTTTTTCCACTTTCACTTTGCCGCCCTGATCCAGCGTTTTCAGATCGTCAGCTGAGAGATCGCGAGCGATATCCACATCGCCCTGCGTCACCAGCAGACGCTGAGTACCGGTTTCAGCCACATGACGAATCAGAATGCGCTTCAGTACCGGCGCTTTTCCCCAGTAGTTCGGGGTGGCCTGTAGCACCACACCTTCACCGGCATTCCAGCGCACCAGTTGATAAGGCCCAACACAGGCGGTATGAGTGGAAAGGTATTTGTGTCCCAGATCGCCATCCACTGCCTGTTTTTCGACTTCTTTGCGGTTAAGCAGGGAAGAGACGTTATTGGCGGCAATCGCCTGGAGCACCAGATTGGTGGGGTAAGCTTTATCGAAACGCATCACCAGCGTTTTGTCATCAGGCGCGCTAATGCGTGAGTCGACATTGTCTTTATCAAAGCCATATTCCTTGATAGCAGCCGCGTTGCCGTAACCCAATTTCACTACGCGCTGCATCGACCACGCCAGGTCGCTGGCCGTTGCGGCTGAGCCATCCGCAAATTTCAGGTTGTCCTGTAAATGAAAGGTGATGGTCTTGCGATCGGCAGAGACATCCCAACTTTTGGCCAATGCAGGATCGAGTTGCGTTTCATCACTGACACGAAAATCAACCAGCGTGTCACAGGTGTTTGAATAGATTTCACTGGTGACCACTTCACCAATCTGCGCCGGATCCCAGGTGCTGATGGCATCAATGTTCCACGCCATCACTAAAGAATCGGCGGGCGTTGCGGCCTGGGCTGAAGCGCAGCAGGTCGCTGCCAGCGTCAATGCGGCAGTTAACATCTTGTTTTTCATCTATCTCTCCTGAGGCGTTATAGAGTATCCGGGCGCGGCTGAATCGGTGGTTTCACCTCAGCTGGAATAGGGCAGTGATAGGGTTTTTCACTGACCTGCTCGAAATGGGCTTTCTTCATCTGCGCCATCAGTATTTTGTCAGTCAGCACGTCGACCGCCGTCGCGGCCATGACTTTAGCGACATGGCCCAAGGCTTTGTGTGCGGCTGGCATTTTGCCTTGCGCGGTCAGTTGCCATGAGTGGCCAGGGGTTCCGATGGCCATGGTGGGTACGTGCGCCTGCACGGTCGGGATCACCCAACTGACATCACCGACATCGGTGGAGCCAATCATGACCTCTCCGTGGGTATCGAGCGGAATGATGTAATCGCTAAGGGGTTTAGGATCGACGGGTTTCACACCGGTTTTGCGGTAGCAGTTATCAATTTCTTCCGCTGTTAGCGTGGCCTGAATTTCAGCTGCAAAGGCGAGGTCGGCTTGATCAAATGGCACCGGACCCAGCGCTTCCAGATTCCGCTGCATCGCTTCTTCTAACGGACGATTGCCAAGCAGGTTGGATACCGCGCTCATGATGCTGATATCCACTTCGGTATCGGTCATGATGGCGGCACCCTGTGCCACGCGCTTGACCCGCTCATTCAGTTCAAACATCGCGTGGACATCGCGCGAGCGAATGGCGTAGCGCACGGTAGATTTTGCCTGTACCACATTGGGGGCCACACCACCGGCATCAAGGAAGGCGTAATGGATGCGGGAATCTTGCGGCACGTGTTCGCGCAGGAACTGTACGCCAACGTTCATCAATTCGGCGGCATCCAGCGCACTGCGCCCAAGATGTGGAGAAGCCGCAGCGTGGGATGAGCGGCCACGGAAAGCGAAATCCATACGGGTATTAGCAAGAGAAAGAGGTTTTGCCACTTCATGATGCGCGCTTGGATGCCAGGTGATGGCGACATCGACGCCATCGAATGCGCCAGCACGCGCCATAAAGGATTTGGCTGCACCGCCTTCTTCTGCCGGACAGCCATAATAGCGAACGCGGCCCGGTGTGCCGGTCTCTTCAAGCCAGGATTTCAACGCAGTAGCCGCCAGCATGGCAGCCGATCCCAGCAAGTTATGCCCGCAGCCGTGACCATGACCGTTACCCGGCAGCGGAGAATAACGTGCTACGCCCGCTTCCTGACTCAATCCTGGCAAGGCATCATATTCTCCGAGGAAAGCGATGATGGGACCGCCTTCACCGGCTTCACCCATCACCGCAGTGGGGATGTCGGCCACGTTTTCTGTGACGCGGAATCCTTGCTGTTTTAGCATCGCGGTGTGTTCAGCCACCGAACGATACTCGGTATAGCAAATTTCCGGCATGCCCCAGACACGATCGCTCAGTTCACAAAATACCCCTTGATATTCTTCTACCCACTTCCAGACTAACGCTTTGTTTTCCATGATAGTCCCCAGCTTGGTTGGTCAGGTTTTCGTCTCTCTGAAGACCCAGCATGGAGTAAATCATCAGCGTAAGGCCAATGAGCAATTCACACTCCCCATTCCAAAACGGCATAGTTTTGTGTCAGGCCGCATTAGCCGTCTCGCTGGCACACGCACGCAGCCACAGTTGTTCAGCCTGAGGATTTTGCAGAACCGGTTGACGATAGAGCCGGATCGCCAGCGACATATCCCAGCTGCTGTTATCGGCGCGTACTAAACTGCCGCTGGCCAGCTCTTCATGCACCAAACTGAGAGGCAACCACGCCACGCCGCCACCGGCCAGGACCATGGCTTTGAGATTCACCGACATACCATTTTCATATACCGCTTCAAGCGGAAGCGGGCGTTTGCTGAGCATTTGCGCCAGCGCATGAGCAAAGAAGGTATGTTGTCCATAACTCAACCACGGAATCGGACCGCTATCCGCGCGCACCGGATAGAGTGGTTTGCCGCTGCTATCCGGGCGACATACGGCAATGGCACGCTCACGGCCCAGTTGCACCATGGGATACGCCGCCAGCTGATGTATCAGCGACACCGCATCATGCGCGTAAGTCAGTAGAAAATCGGTTTCACCGCTGTGTAAGGTGGAGATGTGCTCAGCGAAAGTCGGTTTTTGATTGCACAGGCGGATAAAGCTGAGATTGGGCTGCAGATTTAATCGCTGGATCCAGTCAGGAAAGAACGTCAGTGAAAGGGTATTTAGCATCGCAAAACGTAATACCGCAGTGCGCGAACTGTAGCGCTGGTGCAGATCATTGCGCAGATGCGACATGGAAAATACCGTTTCGCTGGCGGTCGCGAGGAAGGTTTGTCCCTCAGGCGTGAGCGTAACCGGATAGGTTTTACGATCAAATAACGGCACACCCAGCCACTCTTCGAGCTGGCGGATGCGCCGACTGAGCGCCGATTGCGTGATATGTCGTTCGTCGGCGGCGCGGGTAAAGCTATAACAGCGTGCAACACTGAGAAAATCTTCAAACCATTTCAATTCCATAGCAAAGACCTCTTTGGATGAATGGGAAAGCAACGTCAGCGGTGGGAAACCTTTTGTTACACGCAAGAAACGCGCCAGGCTTAATGACTGCGGTACAGGCACTGGCACAGCCATGACGCCGTAATAAACGCTTAAGATGGAGCAATGGCTGCACTCGTGGGGTGCAGAGGATTTGCACAAGTGATGGCTGGAGATTGGCAAAGTCGAATTGACCAGGCGACAATAAAGGCCTTTGAAATTTAAGCGATGAAATGAATCTATGAATGCCCATATTGAATCTGTTGAGCTGGAAAAAGCCTATCGCCTGATCAACCATGGCCCAACCACACTGGTTTCCTCCCGCCATGACGGGATTGACAATGTGATGTCCGCATCCTGGGTATGTGGATTAGAGTTCAAACCGGCAAAATTGACGGTTGTGCTGGATAAATCCACCTTCACGCGTAAGTTGATTGAGCAAAGCCTGAAATTCGTTATACATGTCCCAACCGTCAGTCAGGCGCAGATGGTTCATTATCTCGGTACGCATTCCCGCGCTGAGCAGTCAGATAAGCTGGCCACAGCTGGCGTCGAGTTCTTCCAGTTACC
This sequence comes from Pantoea sp. S61, assembly GCF_016625145.1. Lineage (NCBI taxonomy): Bacteria > Pseudomonadati > Pseudomonadota > Gammaproteobacteria > Enterobacterales > Erwiniaceae > Pantoea > Pantoea sp. S61. The sequence goes on along the minus strand of NZ_JACVUO010000001.1, from coordinate 901,014 downwards.
TGAAACTCATCTCCCTTTAGTGGCTGGCTGTGCGGCCTGGTTGTACTGCGAGTTGATACCTATCGAACAAAATCAGAACGACCACGATTTGTTCATCGGTGAAATCAAGGGTGCCTGGGCGGATAGCCGGGTGTTTAAAGAAGGGCGCTGGTTATTCGAGGACGCACCAGACGAGATGCGCAGTTTGCATTACATCGCCGGGAAACGTTTTTATAAAACGGGCTCACTGCTGGATGTCGAGTAAACCCGTCTCATTCATTAATTGAGTTTGGCCTGACGCATGGGCATTTTATCAATGGTTGAGAGCAACACCTCAGTATTCAGAGGTGTTGTTTCACGTAGTTTCATTCCACCATCTTTTCCAACCAGCACCACTTCAAATCCTTTCGGATTGAGCTGTTTACGCAGAGTGCCATTGGCTGTTGGTGAGGTATCACTGAACACAATGATATCGCGATCGGCCAATTCCGCTTTCTGCTTCTCCAGCATCGCCATCTGCGCGACATAAGCAGGATCTGTTTTTGATGGGGCAAAGATCACCAGAGGGCGATTGTGCCAGCGATATTGAGTGAGGTCTGAGACCTGCGGCGATAGAGGCTGGAACAGGGGCTCTTCAGCCGCACGAACGGTGTTAAGACTCATTATTGAACAAATGGTCAACAATAGCAGTGGCGTTTTCAGCAGTAAATTCGTCTTCGACATGATGGTTTCCCCGGCAGGTTAAAGATCGTGTACTACCAAGGTTAGCGGAACCCAGTGCCCGCGTAGGTTACTTCACGTTTCTTTACCCGCAGAGGGAAAAATGAAAACAAGAAATGTCTTTCGCGTCGCTAATGTCACCCCGAACTTACGGCTTCGAATGTCACATTCTGATGTTTCTCTGATGAAGAGAACAAGGCATATACATATGTCAAAGCTGGGCATATACTAGACATATGCTGAGTGGTTAAGTTTAAAACATAAAGCCGGTGACGACACTGTGTCGGAAGTCCGTTCAGGAGGATTAATCATGCGAACTGTTTCTGTATTTAAAAATGGCAATAACCGTGCCATTCGTTTGCCACGCGATATGGATTTTGAAGGGGTAAGTGAGTTGGAGATTGTCCGGGAAGGTGACAGCATCATACTGCGTCCCGTACGGCCGACCTGGGGCTCATTTATGCAGCTTGAGAAAGCGGACCCGGATTTTATGATGGATCGCGGGGATGTTGTCAGTGATGAGGGAAGATTTGATCTGTGATCAAAACATACATGCTGGATACTTGTATCTGTTCGTTTATTATGCGCGAGCAACCGGAGGACGTGATCAGACGGCTTGAACAAGCGGTGCTGCGCAACCATCGCATCGTAGTTTCGGCTATTACTTACGCAGAAATGCGTTTTGGCGCGATTGGAAAGAAAGCCTCGCCGCGTCATGGTCAACTGGTTGACGAATTCTGCGCCCGACTTGATGCAATTGTGCCCTGGGATCGGGCGGCGGTAGACGCCACGGCTGTAATTAAGGCCACCCTAAGCGCAGCCGGAACACCGATAGGCCCAAATGACACGGCTATTGCCGGTCATGCCATTGCGGCCGGCGTTATACTGGTAACAAATAATACCAGGGAATTTGCGCGGGTACCGGGTTTGGTGCTGGAAGACTGGGTGAAGTAATCCGCTTATCAACCTCGGAACGTACCTGAAGCATTTCTACGGTAATTTGTGGGCAAAACCCACGTAATTTTCACGTAGCAGCGTCAGTGTGCGGTGGCGCAGAGCCTCATCGATGCGATGCGTGTCGGGCTTTCCGCGCCGTGCGTTGGTAAGACCGGCTGCACCAGACTTGCTGTAGCGGTTCATCAGCCGCTGAACCTGACGTTCGGTGAGATCCAGCCGAAAGGCCGCATCGCGGCGACGCAGACGTTTTTCAATAACAGCCTGAATGACGGAAAGACGGTGAAGTTCTTTGTTTGACATGGTCACCAGCATCAGCAGAGATCTCCCAGAAAACGTGGCAAACGCGCCGCATCTGGGTGACATTATGAACTAGCTAAAAAGTGACATTATCAAATTGGACCCTCAATTAAAGTGCGCATAATCATGATTATGTTAAATTGGATATCTGAAGACACACTCCAGACCATGACGGGCTATCACCTGCTGGGAATATGCTTTCGCCTCACCCTTCATGCGCGCCGCCCCTCATCTAGTTTTTAATCTGTCCGGCACGTGGAGCCATTAATCTCTCAAGGCTTAAAACGACTCAACTAGCCAGCACTGTTGCCACCTCTTCCAAATCCAGAAAATAGTAATAACGCACCGAATTGGCATCCTCAGTCATTGGCAGCCAGAGTTCACGCATAACGACGCAGCGCGATGCGTTTCATTTCAGCTTTATAAGCGCCAGGTTCATCCATCAGATAAAACAACCAGCCAATGGATCATGAAACACCGCTTGAAAACCTTCTGGCATCTGCCGGCTTGAGTGACAAAAGTAAGTTAGAACAACGTCACTCGCTCATCAGATTTATTCCACAAATGCATAAAATTTTCTTTACTTAGCTTATGACAGTTACATGAATCCTGTAATATCCCTATTCACTCTGCCCACCTTTTCAGCATTCACAAAGAGTATCAATGCGTAAAAGTGTCCTCTCAGATAGCACCCCTCGTCTGCTAAAGACTTCTCTTGGAAGAAGTATGGCCGTATTTCTGCTTTCCATCAGTTTACTGGTGGTGGCTATTAATGCCTGGTCTCTTTGGCACTCCTGGCAGCAACACCTGACAGAGAAAGAAGAGGATGCACGCAATCTCTCGCTCTCATTAGCGAAACAAGCTGAAGATGCCTTTTTACAAGTCGATATCACCCTCGCGGATGCTGTGCGTCAGTTACGTCAAAACGGCAACAGCTTTGCGGCAACGCCGCAGTTCCTGCATCAAATCAAAGACCAGCAAAGCAAGCTCCCTCAACTTCATGGACTATTTGTATACGATACCGAGGGACATTGGGTGGCTTCATCTGGCAACTTCACGCCGACCAATGCCAGTAACGCGGACCGCGATTATTTCGTCTGGCACCGGACACATCCCAGTCTGGATATCCATATCAGCCATGTTATTCGCAGCCGCTCTACCGGTGATCTGGTGATTCCTGTTTCGGTACGCCTCAATGATAATGCGGGGAATTTTGCTGGCGTTGCCCTTGCGACGGTCAAAGTAGATTATTTCCGGCAGTACTACAGCTACTACACGCTTGGCGATAAAGATGCGTTAGGGTTGATCCTGGCGGATGCCACGGCCCTGTATATCCGCCCTTTCCCAGACACCTATATTGGCCGAACCCTATCCGCCAGCCCGCTGTTTAAAACCGAATTGAAATCCGCTTCAAGCGGCAGTGCAACCTGGCGGTCTACTCTCGACGGTGTCGAACGCGTGTTCGGCTACGCCCGACTGGAGCGATATCCACTGATCGTGACGGCCGGCTATGACCGCGACCGGCTTCGCATGGAGTGGATGGCGGCCAACCTGACGAATGTTTTGCTCAACATTGTGTTGCTCTTAACCATCACCGGCATGGGCGTCTTTGTATTGCGACAGGTGGGCACCAACGTGCGCAATCAGATTGAGCTCACCCATGTTCGAGATGAACTGACCACCATTAACCATACGCTGCAATCCTTAGCGCTGGTCGATGGTTTGACCGGTCTGGCGAATCGCCGTCAGTTCGATGCTCTGCTGGAGCAGGCCCTGCTTCGTTCAGAAAAGCATGCTGAGCCGCTCTCGCTGGTAATGATCGATATCGATTATTTCAAACGCTATAACGATACCTACGGGCACGTTGCGGGTGATGAGTGTTTGCAGGATGTCGGCTTGGCGTTAAAGGATAGCGTGCATTATCAGGGCGATATCGTCGCACGTTACGGTGGTGAAGAGTTTGCGATAATCCTGCCTAATACCTCAGCGTTTGATGCAAAAAAAGTGGCGGAGCGTGCGGTCAGATGTGTTGCAGAAACGGGCATTGCGCATGAAAATTCAGAGATCACCGCTGGGGTGGTGACCATCAGCGCCGGCTACAGCACGCTGACGTCAACAGGTAACACGGGGGAAGCGGATCAGCTGAAGCAGGACGCCGACAAGGCCCTTTATCTGGCAAAACGCAGCGGGCGTAATCAAATTAAGCCCTGATGCGCAAACAGTGCGCTCTATTTCTTCACGCTGAGGGACAGGTGTTTAGCGAGCAAAAATGGCCTTAAATAACCCACCGCATTGGATAGCGGCAATACATCGGCACTGAGTTTAATGCCGATTTCATCGCGCAGGTAATCACGTCGACGCGTAATTCGCTGCCAAAGTTGCGGATACGCTTCCGCGATTTTGGCCTGAAGTGATGAATCGGCCAACGCAATACACTCTTCTGCGCTGACACCGTTATAGCCCGGTACCGAGGGAATGATATCGATCTGCAATAGCATGCCACTTTTCAACAGTTCGCTGGAATTTGGGTACACTGGCGATGACATCCACTCTTCATCAGCAACCAAATGGCCGGGATTGAGATGCCAGCCATATCGGGCTTTGGGCAGTACATCTTCGATCACGTTATAAAGCTCACCGCCAGACATCCCCACGCGGATATTTTCCAGCCAGGCTACCTGTGCAGAGAAGTAGGGTTTAGCGATTCTGTCTAGCCAATCTTTCTGAGCATCAGGCAGTTCTGCAGGACCGGCGATAACGAAAGCAGCTCTGCTGGACAATCCACCTTTAAATCCTGTGGTCAGCGACAAAGGATCGCCCTGCTGCAGCTTTTTGTATGTTGGATAAAGGTTAGCATGATCGAAGCGGACGCCGGTGGCAGCGATGGAGACCACCGTATTGTATTGGCCTTCAGCAGCCAGAAGCGCGCCCAAATCAATTTCCCGCACACCCACTTCCACCGCGTCCATCGCATTAAGAATACAGTTAGATGCCAGATTGGCCCCATACTCATAATGCGCGATTTCATTGGCGTTGTTGGTCACTCTTGCACCGCCAGCGCCGCTAATAAATAAGTGCGCTGAATTTAACAGCTCAGCTTCTTTTTTCAGCGTGCGTTGCACCGCATCAACAATAAACCACGGCAAATCAAAATAGGCGGAGCCATTGCCTGCGGCTGGGGTAAACATCTTCCATCCCACCAGGCCTACTTTGCTTTTGTCACTCAAGCCCGCAGATGCCAGAAGGTTTTCAAGCGGTATTTCATGATCCATTGGCTGGTTAGGCAGCGAAAACAACGGGCAGTGAAGCAACGTGACAGGTACGCGTGAAAAGCGAGCCAGTTTGAGATTCTCATTCCCGAGGATAACGGTACATACTCCACTGGCATCGACAATTAACAGCCCCTCTTCGAAACGCGGGATGAACCCTGTTAAGTATTCGAAATTCCCGCCATGTTCCTTATCAGCATAAATCACCAGGGCATCAAAACCACCATTGGCCATCCCCTGCAAAACCTTGTTTTTTCGTTCCAGCATGGTTTCGTCTGAAAGGAAAACGGGTTCAACCTGGGTAAATTTTGTCGGTGCTTTCGTTGGGCCAAGCTGAATTGACGGAGACATCATGATGAATGACCTCTGGTTAACGTATTGAATGTTGAAATGACGACCTTTGCATGGGAAGCGGGTTGCCACCTGTTCAAGCAAGGTAGCACCTGCTGGTTTTAATTGTGCGCTGATAATGTCATGCCGGGTTTGCTGCTCACTTGCAGGTAAACAAATTTTGTGTGAAGCCACCCTCAATTTCTTCACTCAATGCTGGTTAAGCAAGAAGCACAAGGCGCAGAATGGAATATATAACCATATGTGAATATATATTCAACCTAACATCGGAACGCATCGGATTACCCTAATCAAAGGAGAATGTCTTATGAGTGGTTACACCTACCCGAAATTTGGTGCCGGTTTATGGCATTTTGCTAACTACATTGATCGTTATGCCGTCGACGGATATGGCCCGGCGCTGAGTACCTTAGACCAGATCAAACTGGCTGGCAGTGTAGAAGACTTATCTTATGTAGATGTGCCCTATCCCTTTACGGAAGGTGTTACCGTTGCCCAGGTAAAAGAAGCACTAGACCAGGCCGGTCTTAAAGCGATTGGCGTGACGCCTGAAATCTATCTGCGCCGCTTTTCACGCGGTGCCTTTACCAACCCCGATCCCGCACTGCGCCAGCAGGCCTTCGATCTGATGCATGAAGCCGCCACAGTAGTCCGTGAGTTAGGGGCTAATTATGTGAAAATCTGGCCGGGACAAGATGGATGGGATTACCCCTTCCAGGTTGACCATAAAAATCTTTGGAAACTGGCGGTTGATGGCATGCGCGAACTGGCCAGTGCCAATCCTGATGTCAAATTCGCCATCGAATACAAACCGCGTGAACCGCGTGTAAAAATGACCTGGGATTCTGCTGCTCGCACCTTGCTGGGGATTGAAGATATTGGACTCGCTAACGTCGGGGTACTGCTGGACTTTGGCCATGCGCTCTTTGCCGGGGAATCACCAGCGGACTCAGCCCAGCTGATTATCGATCGTGGCAGACTGTTTGGGATGGACGTCAACGATAACTTACGTGGCTGGGATGACGATCTCGTCGTCGGCACAGTACACATGACGGAAATTTTTGAGTTCTTCTATGTACTCAAAATCAATAATTGGGATGGCGTGTGGCAGCTGGATCAGTTCCCCTTCCGTGAGGACCATGTTGAAGCCGCCAATCTGTCGATTCGTTTCCTTAAGCATATTTATCGTGCTCTGGATAAGTTGGATATCGCCGCATTGCAAGCGGCGCAAAGTGAACAAAATCCACTAAAAGCCCAGAAAATCATTCAAAATGCGCTGTTAAGCAGTATTGAAGACTAACTTGTCGTGCCCGGCAATAATGTGCTGGGCAACTTCTTAGCTTTTGCGCTTCACCATCAAAATCAATAAACACTACTTATCCGTAAACCTGCGAAAAACTTGAAGCGTTGCGACTGGAACAACGTAAAGTGGTTGAGTTGGGTACCCTCTTAGTGAGACACCAAGCCGTAAGCGATAACCTGGTGTTTATGTTTTATCTCAAGATCATGATTTACAACATCTTTGTCGAGAATTGACCACCCTTTAGTGTTTTGTCTGGCGTTACATTCTTCATATTGCGTTCAGTGAACCGCTGGTCAGCGATAAACGACTCCGTGGCTTACTGATGCGCTTTGATTAAAACCTTGCTGTATGTTGTAACTTAAAAAGGCAATAAGCAAAGAGATCAATGGTAGAGAGATTTGCACCCGGTAGCATTTCGGATCTCTTATCGAGGACCTTTGCCCTCATTTTGTGATCCGGATGAAGGAATCGATTTTTACCGCGTTGACTAATTTCTCACCTCATCTGAAAGTAATGATAAGCACCCAGGGACTCAGCGAACAAATCACCAGCACTATGTGTTGATTTGCATTTATTTGCACCCGGGTGCATACAAGTACTATCCACCCTACAGAGATATAAATATGAATATAATCAAAGCAATAATAATCGCCTGTGGTTTGCTAAGTGTGTTTGCTGTGCAAGCCAAAACGTATATGGTGGGCGTTGCTCTGGCTAATCTGGACCTTAATTTTGTTTCAATCCTTCGCAGTCAAATGGAAACACAGTTGAAAGAAAAAGGACTGAATAGCCAGTTTGCCGATGCGAAAGGAGATGTTTCACTACAAATCCAACAGGTTGATGATTTTATTAATCAGGGTGCCAACGCGATTATCGTGAACCCGGTGGACACGCAGGGTGTTATGCCTGTGATTGCTGCAGCGAAAAAAGCCAACATCCCGCTGATATTCGTCAACCGTAAACCTGAAGTGGCCCTGAGCGGTAAGATGGCTTACGTTGGCTCCGACTCTGCGTTAAGCGGGAAAATGGAGATTGAAGCGCTGGCAAAACGCATGAACAATCAAGGTAATATCGCCATCCTGATGGGGGCTCTCTCCACAGAAGAAGCACGCCAGCGCACTAAAGCCGTTGAGGACTATGTCAGTGCTCATCCGGGGCTTAAAGTTATTCAGAAGCAGACTGCCAACTGGCAGCGCAATGAAGCCGTCGATAAAACCCTCTCCTGGTTGCAGGATGGCAACACCATCAACGCCATTGTTGCTAATAATGACGAGATGGCAATTGGTGCGATTATGGCACTGGATCAGTTGAAGAAGAGCGATGTCTTAGTGGCTGGCATTGATGGCACACCGGATGGTTTGCAGTTCATCAAGAATGGCAAAATGGCGGTGACCATCTTCCAGGATGCAAAGGGTCAGGCTATTGGAGCAGTCAATGTGGCAAGCGATATGCTGGCCGGCAACAAAACCGAAGCCTATAACTGGGTGCCCTATCAGACCGTAACGCGTGAAAATTACCAGGCGTTCACTGACAAGAATCAAAAATGATGTCTAAGGCGGCCCATCGGGCCGCCGAAGATGACGGATATTGAAGGTACCATTTCAGCAATAGTCAGCTCTGTCTTGAAGCTTGAACAGGACTTGCCTAAAGAGAACGTTTTATTTAAGGCGGCGGCCGATAATTTTCATAAAGTAAGATCCTGTGATGCATTCAGTCAGGTCTTGCAGAGCACCTTCAACCAGCAATGCTTAAAAGGCAACGCTCAGTACGAATTTTGTTGCTTCCATTGCAGTAGCATCTCGCTATGTTGAGCTAAAAATGGAGGTTAACATGGTAAAACCGTCTTCGCCCTGGTGGTGGGATCTTTCCACTCGGGAATTTAGTGAACTCGATATGGCAAACATGGTGGCTGTCTTACCGATTGGGGCCGTTGAGCAGCATGGTCCGCATCTGCCGGTACGCGTGGATGCCGCCATTAATGCGGGCATTATTCAACGCGCCGTTGAACTCATGCCCGACAACCTGCCAATGTTGGTGTTACCCGCCCTGCCAATTGGCAAATCAGACGAACACCTGGCTTATCCTGGTACGCTTTCACTGCCTTACGAAGTGCTAGGGAAAGTATGGTTTGAAGTGGCAAAAAGCGCCTGGCGCGCCGGCATTCGGAAGCTTATTTTTTGGAATTCACACGGTGGGCAACCACAATTAATGGAAATCGTTTGTCGTCAGTTGCGCATCGAACTGGGGATGTTTGCCGTTGGCGCCAGTTGGTTCCGTACAATTGATGCGTCAGATCTGTATAGCGAAAAAGAGATGCAGCACGGCATTCATGGCGGAGAGTCAGAGACCAGTATGATGCTGCATTTGCACCCCGACTTAGTTCAAATGGTCTATGCCGATGATTTCGTCTCGACATCAGTCGCGTTAGAAGCCAGCGGAGGGATTCTTACCCCCGAAGGTGGCATAGGATTTGGCTGGATGGCACAAGATCTTCATCTGTCAGGTACCACGGGTAATGCTGCCGCTGCCGATGCGGAACGAGGCAATATTGCCACCGACCGTGCCGCGCAAGCACTGATCACATTGGTTCGTGAGGTACAAGCGTTCGATCTCGACTTCCTTAAAGCTGAAACCGCCTACCGTCCCAGGCAGGTCTAAGCATTTGTCAGGGGCAACCTGAGGGTTGCCCTCACCGCTAACGTAATGCCGACATCATTCCTTTCAGTGTTTCCGCAAAAACGCTACCAATTGCGCTTGTTCCGCGATCGTGACCGATTAGCATCAGCGTCTGGGTATGCTGCGCAAGCTCACGTACCGGAATGTAAATCAACCTACCGCTGCGTTGATCCGATTCGATATCAATCGGTGTCAGGAACGTCAGAGTCTGATCCATCATTGCCGACTGCCGCATCACCTCGATGGAGTTAGTTTCAATCACTGTTTGTAGATTGATCGATGCCCGCGCGAAAACCTCGTTGAGGTAAGGTCTGATAACCATTGATTTATCAGCGATCACCACGGGATAAGGCAGACAGTCGCTGAGACGTAAACTGGCTTTTTCTGCCAGCGGATGCCCGGTACCCACCACCGCCCCCAACCGCACCGCCACACTGGCGAGTTTGCGATGCACGGGTTGTAATTCAAAATCAAACCCAATCCCCAAATCTGCTTCACCATTTGCGACGGCATTGGTGATGTTCTCCCCCGTAGTGAGTTGCTGGAGATGCAGTTTCACGCGGGGATTAGCACGGCGAAACTCCGCTGCCGTGAGGGGAATGAGATTGGCGGCCAGCCCGCTCATCATCGCTACCGTGACTTCACCGCGGCGCAGACCTTTTAGTTCTTCAATCTTCATCTGCGCTATCTCAATTTCTTTAAAACTTTGACGCACATGATGAATCAAGGCTTCGCCCGCTGCGGTTAACACCATCTTACGTGGCAATCGCTGAAACAGCGGTGTGCCCAACTCCTCCTCCAGGGCAATCAGTTGGCGATTAATGGCCGAGGCCGAAATATGCAAACGCTCAGCGGCTTTGCGGATAGAACCGCTACGAGCAATCTGGTCGATATAAATAAACAAACGGTGCTGAAGCATGCGTTCCCCTGCGTTGCCTTTAAGTCATCGGTAAGTGCGAAAAATGATGCTTTTAAGATAATGCTCTTCCGGTGATTAATACAACAAAACCACACCAGGAGAACACATGATGGCAGACGTATCCCGCAGAAAATTTGCGAAATTAGTGGCTGGCGCGCTGTTGTTACCGGCTCTGGCTCCCATGCTGTCGCGTAGCGCAATGGCTGCGAATAACACCATAAAAATTGCCCTGCTGTTGCCAGGCTCTGTTGCCGATGGTGGCTGGAGTTCACTGGCATTTGCTGGATTACAGAGCCTGAAAAAGGCCGGTTTTAGCGTTGCCTACAGTGAAAGCGTACCGCAAGCTCAAATGGAACAAGTGATCCGAGGTTACGCTGACGATGGTTACACCCTGATCATTGGACACAGCTTCGAATACGGTTCCGCCTTTGCCGAGATTGCGCCGGAATACCCCGCAACCTATTTCTTCGCCTCAACGTTCAAACCTGGTGAGAAATCACCTGATAACGTTGAGTACGTGAACCTCGCGTATTTGCAAGGCGCTTATGCCGCCGGGGCTCTGGCAGCATTGATCTCTGATAAAGGCAAAGCCGTGGGCTTTGTCGGCGGCGGGGACAATCCAACGCAGCAAGCCATGATGCGGGCGTTCATCCAGGCAGCAGAGAAAACACGCCCTGGCATCAAAGGTATGGGTGTGGTCACTGGCGACTATGACAACGCCGCCAAAGGTCGAGAAGCTGCCACCACCATGATTGGTAATGGCGCTGATGTGATTTGGCATGCCGCTGATGTGACCGGGTTAGGCGCAATGCAAGGCGCTGCCGCGGGAAAAGTGAAAGCCATCGGATGTTATGTCGATCAGCGTGATGTCGCACCGGATTATGTCGCGTGCAGCTTCCGTCAGAACCTCGACTGGATGGTTGAACAAGTCGGAGAGTCGGTCGCCAATAAAACCTTCAAAGGGGGTGATGAGTGGCATCCAACGGTGGGTAAAGCCTGGTCGGTGGTCAGCGGCAATGAACATTACAACAGCAAACTTGTCAGCGCGGATGTATGGGCTAAATTCCAGACCATTTGGCAGCAGCTCGACAGTGGCGCGTTGAAACCAACTGTTTAACCGGCGGGAACTTGTTATGACAGCAACAGCACCTGTTCGCGTGGCACTCAATAACATCACCAAACGCTTTGCTCGCGTAGTGGCCAACGATGGCGTTTCACTCAGCATCAAAGCCGGTGAAATCCACGCCTTGTTGGGTGAAAACGGTGCAGGTAAAAGCACCTTGATGCAGATTCTGTATGGCCTGTATCAGGCAGATGAGGGCGAGATTGTCGTGGATGGATTACCCCGGCGTTTTCGCGATCCGAGTGATGCCATCCACTGCGGCATCGGTATGGTTCACCAGGAATTCATGCTGGTACAGCCAATGACCGTGGTCGAGAACGTGGTGCTGGGGCTGAAAGAGAACCGCAGTGGCGTGCTTAATCTGCAAGCTGCTGCGCAACGGTTACAGGCGCTCTCTGACAAGCACGGTCTGGCGATTGATCCCTGGGCGAACGTGCACCATTTGCCCATTGGCGTGCAACAGCGCGTTGAGATCCTCAAATTATTGTACCGCGATGCCCAGGTACTGATTCTTGATGAACCCACTGCAGTGCTTACGCCACAAGAAAAAGAAGGCCTGTTTGCCACGTTAAAATCACTGTGCGCTGAGGGGCGTTCCGTGGTGATCGTGACGCATAAATTGTATGAAATCATGGCAATAGCCCATCATGTTTCGGTGATGCGGGGTGGCAGGATGATCGATTCGGTCGATATCAATGACACTTCAGAGCGGGATTTGGCCCGCCGCATGGTGGGCCGTGATGTGGTACTTCGCGTGGAAAAATCCCCCTGCCAGCCGGGTAAAACGGTGTTGCATATCGACAATATTGCGGTCCGGGATGCCAGCGGTCAGCAAAAAATCTGGCGCGTCTCTTTGCAAGTTGCAGCCGGTGAAATTCTGGGTATTGCGGGGGTTGAAGGTAACGGCCAGTCCGAGCTTGCTGAAGCGTTACTCAATCTGCGCAAGCTGGAGGCCGGGCGCATTTTGTTGAATGGGGCCGATATCAGCGAGGATTCCCCGGCAGTCCGTCGTCATAAAGGGGTGGGATTTATCCCCGCCGATCGACGTGGCGTCGGTTCAGTGACAGCGTTATCAATCACTGACAATGCATTGTTAGGTCGTCAACACCGTTTCACTCGCGCAGGCGGCTGGTTGCTGGACCGACAGCACATCAGCCAGCATGCCCGCGATATTATTGCGCGTTTCGCCGTGCGCACGCCCGATGCTGATTTCGAAGCTGGAAAACTCTCTGGCGGCAATTTGCAGAAGCTCATACTCGGTCGTGAAGTGGCGAGCGATCCCTGCTTACTCGTGGTTGAGCAACCGACACGTGGATTGGATGTCGGCGCGATTGAGAGCGTGTGGCAAGGCTTAATTGCGGCGCGCGATCGCGGTTGCGCCATTTTGATGATTTCGGCGGAGTTAGAGGAAATTCTCAACCTGTCCGATCGTATCGCCGTGATGTATAGCGGACAAATCGCGGGCGAACTGCCTGCACATGAAGCCACAGCAGAAAAGCTCGGTGAGCTTATGGCGGGCGCCCATCTGCAAAAAGGAGGCGAACGTGAAGAAGCTGCTTGAGAGACGCCTCGCCCCCGCTGAATCCACTGGCGCGCTGTTGCTGACCAGCATCTGTGGCATTGCCGCTGCCTTCGCCATCGCGGGATTATTATTTATCCCCTTTGGCGGCAACCCACTATCCGCCTATGGTTTTCTGTTTAATGAAGCGTTCGGTTCTCTGCGTAGTGTTGGTCTGAGCATAGTCCAGGCCACACCGCTCATGCTCATCGCGCTGGCCACCATCGTGGTATGGCGAGCGGGACTGGGCTATATCGGCTTTGAAGGTTGCTTTTTGTTGGGTGCTGCCGCAGCCAGTTGGATCGCCCTTTCTGGCACACCGCAGGGTTTTCCGTGGGCCATTCCCTCTTTGATTTATTGGCCGATGGTTTTACTGGCCGCGTTTCTCGCGGGTGCCATCTGGGCCGGATGGGTAGGCGCACTCCGCGTCAAATTCGGTGGCAACGATGTCCTGATTTCGTTGATGGCGAATTATGTTGCGTTGTTTATCGTGCAGTACCTCGTTTCCGGACCCATGCGCGCGCCGGGTGATCTTCCGCAGACGCCACGTTTACCCGCCGATAGCTGGTTGCCGTTTGTCATGAGTGGCATGCGTGCGCATTGGGGAATCGCCATCGCTTTGGTCGCTAGCCTGTTTGTTTTCTGGCTGTTGCGGGCCACCCCGGCAGGCTTTGAAATAAAAATCGCTGGCCTGAATCCACGAGCTGCACGCTACAGCGGTGTTGATGTTAACCGCCGTCAGATGGGAGCCGTGTTGCTTGGCGGTGGATTAGCGGCATTAGCCGGTTTATGTGCCGTGCTTGGCGTGCAGCATCGTTTAATGGATGGCATTTCAGGCGGTGTGGGTTTTATCGGCGTGGTGGTTGCCTTGTTAGCGCGTCTGAATCCACTGCTGGTGATCCCTACCGCGATTTTATACGGCGGCCTTGAAGTGGGCGGCAGTGCCATGCAGCGCCAAACCGGTTTACCCACATCGGTGGTGTTGATCCTGCAAAGTCTGGTGGTGTTATTGATCCTGGCTGGCGATCTGCTGCGCTACTACCGCATTAACTTACCGTGTTTACGCAGAGGCAACCGCACGCTTGCAGAGGAACAATCATGAATTTGCTGGCTAATCTCGATACCGCATTCTTTATCAGTTGGCTTGCCGCAGCAGTTCGCCTTGCCGGACCCGTGTTACTTGCAGCACTGGGAGAAATCTACGCTGAACGTTCCGGCGTGCTGAATATTGGCATTGAGGGCACTATCTTACTTGGCGCGCTGGCCAGTTACATGATGGCGGTTGAAAGTGGATCCACGGCGCTGGGTTTTATCGCGGGTGGCGTTGGCGGCTTGATCGTTGGCTGCGTGCTGGCCGCGCTCTATCTGCGCGCACATGCCAGCCAGGTCGTGGTCGGTATTGTATTTAATATTCTCGCTGCCGGGCTTGCTTCGTGGATCTATGCCCTGGTGATGGGCAATGGCTCGTCGCCAACCATTCCCATGCTGGAGCCCTGGCATATACCGGTGCTCTCATCGATCCCCGTCGTTGGACCGATTCTGTTCCAGCAGCCGCTGCCCCTTTACCTCACGCTGATTCTGGCCGTATTGGCACATTATTGTCTTTTCCATACGCGCTTTGGTCTTTCGCTGCGCGCCGTTGGAGAAAACCCGCGAGCTGCGCATGCTGCCGGCCTGAACGTGCTGAAAATCCGTACCTGGGGCGTGATGTTTTCCTGTGTTGGAGCGGGTTTAGCCGGCGGCTATCTGGTCACCGCGCAAATCGGCCTGTTTCGCGACAATATTGTCAGTGGTCAAGGGTTTATCGCGCTTGCCATCGTGATTTTTGGCCGCTGGAGCCCACTAAAAGCCCTGCTCGCAGCCTTTATCTTTGGTGCGGCTGATGCATTGCAACTCTCATTACAGCTGTTTGAAAACACGCTGCCACCGCAGGTGCTGCTCGCACTGCCTTATCTGCTCACGATTCTGGCAATGTCAGGTGTCGTGGGACGCACATTACAACCCGGCGCACTGACGCAGCCTTATCGAAGGGAATAAATATGAAAACGTTTCGTTTCAATAATCTGAAGGATGTTCAGGCTTTCCGTATTAGTCCGGACAGCACCAATTACTTCGCCATCCTGTGCGATAAAACCCTCGATGGTATTGAGAATATCTTTGTTGTAGAGATCTTTAACGTCGGCGGCGCGACGCCTCCTAATGAACATGCCACTGCCCATGAGTTTTTCTATGTTCTTCATGGTGAAGGCGTGGCTCGCTGTAATGATGACGAGCTGGTGATCAGGAAAGGTGATTCGCTGTTGTTACACCCTGGTAATGATCATGCCATTCGCAATACAGGAAGCGAAAAGCTGTATACGCTGACGGTCATGACGCCAAACGAAGGCTTTTCCGAGCTGATTCGCAGCGGTGACCCTGTCACATTAGACAGTGAAGATTTGCGTATTCTGACAGGAGCCTGAAATGGGGTTAAACGTATTGGGCAGCAGCCGATTTAACCAATGGCGCGTCTCAAAAGAACGCATTGATACACGTCGTCCATCGCAAGCTTCACGCCCGGTCGAGCTCAGCACTGGCGATCGATCGGTGATTTTTGATTTACAACACACCGCGATCGTTGTGATTGATATGCAGAACGATTTTTGCCATCCCAATGGCTGGCTCGGCCACATTGGTGTGGATGTCACGCCTGCACGCGCGCCCATTGCCCCGCTACAAAATTTACTGCCGGTTCTGCGTCAAGCCGAGGTGCCGGTGATCTGGCTTAACTGGGGTAATCGACCCGATAAGCTCAATCTCAGCCCGGCACTGTTGCATGTTTATAACCCCAATGGCGATGGCGTTGGCTTAGGTGATCCTCTCCCCCTTTCCGGTGCGCCTGTGCTGGAAGCCGGGAGCTGGGCGGCTGAAATTGTCGAAGAGTTAACGCCTGACTCACGCGATATCCGCATCAACAAATATCGTATGTCCGGCTTTCATGACAGCGAACTTGACAGCATCCTGCGTAACCTTGGTGTGACAACACTGCTGTTTGCTGGCGTGAATCTCGATCAATGTGTGCTGTGCACCCTCCAGGACGCTAACTTTCGAGGTTATGACTGCCTGCTTCTTGAGGACTGCAGCGCAACCACGTCACCCTCTTATTGCCGCGACGCCACGCTGTACAACGTGCAACAGTGCTTCGGTTTTGTCGTTCAGGGATCGCAATTAAAACAGCAATTGGAGTGTGATTGATGAGTTATTTATTGTCCGATGGCTGGATTATCACCATGAACTCCCAGCGTGAAATTCTGGAACAGGCAAGTTTGGTGATTGAAGGCCATCATATCCGTGCCATCGGAACACGCGAGACGCTCAGCCTGCAATATCCGGAGGCGGAGGTTATCGATTGCCGTCAGCGCATTATTATTCCGGGTATGGTCAACACGCACACGCACCTGTTTCAGACGCTATTAAAGGGGTTGGGCGACGACATGGTGCTGAAAAAATGGTTTACCTGTATGACCGGACCGAGCGCTGTCGCGTTAACGGAAGAGGATGTTTATGCCGCAGCCCTGCACGGCTGCATGGAATCTCTGCGTTCAGGCGTCACTTCGCTGGTCGATTTTATGTATGCCCATCCCCGGCCGGGTTTGACCGCAAAAGTCATTGAAGCTTTTGAGGTCAGTGGTATTCGCGGTCATGTATGCCGTGGATTCCTGACCACTGGCGCTGAACATGGCATCCCTGAAGCACTTATCGAAACGCCGGAAGCCGCGCTGGCAGACGCGCGTGATGTTATTCATCGTTTCCATAAGGCCAACGGCCGCGTCAAAGTAGGCCTGGCGCCCAGCATGATTTGGGCTCTGGATGAGAAAGTGCTGCGCGGCACCCGTGAGTTAGCCAATGAGACCGGCGTACTGATTACAACGCATGTCGCGGAAACCGATTTTGAAATTGAACAAGCCAAACTGCGTTTTCAGGGAACCGACACCGAATTTCTGAGTGATATCGGTTTCCTCGGCCCGGATGTGTTGGCCGTGCACTGTGTGCAGTGCAGTTCTCGTGATATCCGCGCGCTAAAACATCACGACACACGCGTCTCGCACAACCCATGCAGTAATTTATATCTTGCGTCAGGGGTGCCTCCCATACCAGAAATGCTGGCGGCAGGATTGACGGTAGGACTCGGCTCTGACGGCCCTGCCAGCAGCAATAATCATAACCTTTTCCAGGCAATGAAAGTGGCTGCACTCCTGCAAAAAGGGGTACACCGCGATCCTACCATTATGACCGCAGAGAAGGTGCTGGAGATGGCCACTATTGATGGTGCACGAGCCATTGGTCTTGATCATCTGGTCGGTTCATTGGAAGTCGGTAAACGCGCGGATGTGGTCATTGTTGACACCTCACACCCGGCGATGACGCCCATCCACCACCCGGTCTCGTCACTGGTTTATTCCGCATTGGGCCATGAAGTCAGTGATGTGTTTGTTGACGGTGCCTGGTTGCTGAGAAATGGCGAATTTACTCAGATCAACCAGCAAGCCGTGATGGCGCGTTCACAACGTGCGGCACAATCCCTGGCCGCACGAACCGGCAATGATATGCCTCGAGGCTGGCGTTCAATGGCGTTTTAATGGTGTTAATTCAGGCGTTGCCGAAACCAGGCAGCCAACCTAACCAACTGAGTAACCAGGCACCGATATTTAGTACACCGAAAATCATGACCAGCACGATCGAGAGCATAGATCGCGGCATCCCGGCAAAACGCCGTTGTGCCTTCCAGGCCAGCATCGCCGGGATAATGACCGCCCAAAGGGTAGCAAACAATCCCGCGAAGCCAATTGCGGCGACAAAACCATGCGGCCAGAGCAGTGATGCAATCAACGGGGGCAGAAAGGTCAGACAGGCTGTTTTCAGACGTGCCAGCGGAGTGTTGCCCCAGCCTAGACGATCGGCAATGAAGTCAAACAGCCCCGCCGTCACGCCTAGAAAAGAGGCGATTACGGCAAAATGTGAAAAGACGGACATCATCAATGCCAGTGCACTGACATGGAGGTGATCGCTCAACGCCGCCATCAGGGCGGCGATATCACCGCCCTGCTGTACGATTCCGGGGAATGCGGCCCTCGGCAGATTACCCATGGTGCTGGTCAACCAGAACAGGTAGAGAGCGAGCGACATTAAGGTACCAAGCACCAGCGCTTGCGTGATTGAACGTTTGTTACCATCGTAATAACTCACCAGCCCGGTGATATTGCCGTGATAACCAAAAGACGCCAGGCAAAACGGTAATACGCCCAGTGCATAAGGCCAATAATGCTCTCCCGCTGGCGCGACGCTGAATAACGAAGGCAAGCTGACCTGTGTCAGCAAACCACCAAAGAGCAGGATCAGCAGCAGGATTTTCGCCATTACGCAGAACGTCATTAAGCGACTCACGCCTGTCGTACCCAGCCACACCACGGCGGCCACGGCGAGCGTGAGTGCGATTTTTGCGCCGGCGGTGGAGAGCGGCAGCCCTGCCAGGTTGAGCGAGTGCTGATAAACCGGCCCGCTGGCGGAGATATAGGCATAAGTCAGGATGCCCCAGCACAAAGAGAATACTGAGACCGTTAAGCGTTGCCCAACCGCGACCCAGTAGATCTTTCGTTAAGGTGTCATAACCCGAACCCTGCGGATAGTGCAGGCTGGTGCGCATAAACAGCAAACCTGATAGCAACATCGCGCCCCACGTCACCAGCAACAGCAGCAGTGCCCAGCTAAACCACGCACCGGCCATCACAATCGGCAAGGTGAACATGCCCGCACCCACCACCGTACCGCAAATAATCATTGCCCCCCACCAAACGGAGGGTTGGCGCTGGCTTAAGGTTGAGTCCGTCATTATCAGAATCCCTGAAAGATCAAAGGCGGCGATATTACACGGAAAGTGTCACGAGGGAGAGGCAACGGTATCAGGTCGTGACGCGCTGAGTGTCAGCGTAGGGTGACAGCGTCACTCGTGAGTGGAGTGTTAAGACCTTTTATTGATGAATTCATCAAAACATTGGTAGGTGCTGGTATCAAACAATGAGAGGGTCTCAACCTCATCCATCGGTATTACAGAGAAAAGGAAAAAGAGTGGATATGAGAGTGCCGTATTATACGTTAACCACGAATAGTAGTCTTTGATGCCATAGGTGGACACAAACAGATGGGGAATTGAAAAGATGAGGCTGACAACGACCAGGAACAGGTAAATAAATAGAATCAGGCAAAATCCCTGAATGACAAACTTGCAGCCATGCATGGCAACATAAAAATACGATGTCCAGCCATCGGTTCTGGCATGGCGTATGCGGGATTGATAATGATTTTCTGTAAACCAAAAGCCACAGACCAATACCACCATAATCACCAGCGGACCCATCGTTAATCCTTAACGTTTTGCGGCCAATTCCTTCATACGGGCCTGCATGGAATCGCGGACCTGCGGATTATTCATGTTTAACAACGCATTACCATTAGCATCAGTGATAATTTTACTGTCATTAGACTGCTCAATATCCTGCTGGTTGATTGATTGCATCAATCGTCCTGGCATGCTGAGAAAAAGCTCCAGAATCTTTGGCATATGATCTCCTGACTTCGCGAAGTTTAAACCGCCAACGGGCATCAACCGCTTAAACATGATGCCTCTTTAACGTAGAAACTCAACCTTTCCTGAAATTTTGACATTTAAAAGTGGGCAACATTCAATCTACCTCTGAAAGAGGAACCCTCTCTGGATGCAAAACATACCCACCCGCTTTCAATGAACTGAGTATTTATACAGCACTTAGCGGTGAATCGCCAACGATAAATCAAGCTCACGTGATGGCTTAAACACTCAGTCACGGGCGCACCAGGGTGCGCCCGTGTTTCCGTCATTGATAAAACGCAGGGCGTGGTGGCATGGTAATCGGCACAATCTCACCGTTGTTTTGCGCGGCAACACAGGCATCGGCGGCAACCGCCGCAGCATAACCATCCCAGGCAGACGGGCCCGTCATGTTGTCAGACAACACGCTGTTAATGAAATCCTGCAATTCCACATCGTAGGCATCGATGAAGCGTTTTTTCCAGTCGGTCAGAATGCCTGTGGAGAGTTTAGCCGCACTTCGTGTCTGAACGGACATCGGCTCAGGCAAGCTCGCAATCCCGGTCTCACCCACCACTTCACACTGGATATCATAGCCATAGGCACAGTTGACGAAAATTTCGACGTCAATGCGTACGCCCTTCGCCGTTTCCAGCAACACTATCTGCGGGTCTTTCAGATGCGATGAGGCTTTACGCGTTTTACGCGGATAAATCACCTGTGCACTGACGTAATCGTCTTTCAACAACCAACGCAGAACATCCAGTTCATGGATCAGGGTGTCAGTGATCGCCATGTCCGTGGTGTAGTTATCACCCACTTCCGGGTTACGGTGTGCGCAGTGCAACATTAAGGGTTCGCCAATGTCTCCGCTATCAATAACGCTTTTCAATGCACGATAGCCGCTATCGTACGGGCGCATGAAGCCAACCTGCACGCGCTTTTTACCACTCGCGATCTCCGCCTCGACAATGTTCATACAACCCTGCGACGTTACCGCTAGCGGCTTTTCACAAAATACCGCTTTCCCGGCTTTAATCGCTGCCAGCACAAACTCTTCATGCGTTGGGCCCCATGATGTCACCAGAATCGCCTGTACATCAGGAGCATTAATCAGGTCATGTGCATTGTCATAGATCTCGGCTTTGAGTGCGAGATCGGTCAGGATCTGCTCGCAGTTAGCACGGTTGATGTCATTCAGTGCAACCACGCGAGCATTTTGCAGCACCTGGCTGCAACGACGAATGTGTTCGCGCCCGATTGCGCCAGTGCCAATTACACCAATATTCAGCGTCATGGTTTGTTCCTTCGTTCTTCTATACGAGTAAAATTAATGGTTCAGAAAATCAATGCTGGTACGAATCTCACGCGCGATATCCGCTTCGCTCCACGCTTCCATCACTGACGAGAAGGGTTCAAACGCGTAAGTACCGGTGTAACCTCTCTCTTCCAGGCGCTGGACTTGTCGTTTCGATTGCAACAGGTCCTCAGCGCTGAGCATGATGCGTTCTTCATCAGTCAATTCTGCAGTTGGACGTGTATCCGTCACGCCAGACAGGTGAACCAATCCGATGCGGTTAACGTCAACGCCACCGGCGAAGTCCTGTTCTGCGCCTTCATACAAATGATGATGGAAGGTATCGAGCACGATCTTGAATGGCACATCCGCCTGTTTGATCAACTGTTGTGCCAGTGCCGCCGAACGCAGCGAACTCTGCGGGAAGCCCAACGGTTCCACCAGCCCTTCAATGCCGTATTCGGCGAACAGCGGCGCGAGCGTTTTTAAAGCGGCAACCGTTTGTTCACTGGAGACCACCGTTCCGTCATTGAGTGGGCACAACACCAGCGCTTTCGCCCCGGTTTCACGTGCGTCCTTTAATAAACCCCGTGTTTTTTCCAATATCTCATCGGATAACTGGTTAAACGGATACACCGCATTGATTGTTTCGATGGTCAGCGCATGTTGATTTGCCAATTCACGAACTTTCGCGCCCCCTAAACCATCCGTCACACTGCCACTCTTCATATCATTACGAATCTCGACCTTATTTATCCCCAAATCTTTCACCAAGGTGAAAAACTGAGTAACAGTTAAGTTCGGCGCAATTTTTCGATTAATACAAAAACGGTCGCGGCTTATTTTCTGGGTCATGTTATTTCCTGAAATGATTATCAGCGTATTGTGTTTTGGTTATTCTGTTTTGCTGCGGTGTTTAGCGTGTTTTGATAGTAATTTATCTTCTGGATTTGTACTGCGTCATCCTTGAGTGATTTACATCAAGCTCGCGCATCCATCTCTAAGGCTTGCCGTCATACAGCGCGAAGAAGTAATGTTCGACCTGTTCCAGACTGCGCCCTCGCGTTTCCGGAATGGTGCGCAGCACAAACATCGATCCACCAATACCGATGATCGCGAAGGTGAGGAAAGCGCCTGCAAGACCAAAGGCAGCCAGCAATATTGGAAATGCCATAGAGATAGCAAAGTTGGCCATCCACAGTGCGAATACCGCGCCGCCCATGCAGATACCTCGCATGCGCGCGGGGAAGATCTCCGAAAGCAGCAGCCAGGTCACCGGGGAGAGCGCGCCTTGCTGGAAACACAGGAACATCAGCATGCCAGTCAATACCAGATACGCACGCAACAGATTGACCTCTCCGCCTGCAAGATACTCCGGCATAAAGAAGCACACAGCGGCAATAAAGAACAGGCAAGCGGTGCAGCCCATCTGCCCCACCAGCACCAGCGGACGGCGGCCGATTTTACCTATCATCCAGATCCCGACCAGGGTCATCACCACAGAAATGACACCATTCGCTATGGTGGCAAACAGCGCAGCATCATTACTCAGCCCTGTCGCAGTCAGCATGGTCGGCGCGTAGTACATAATGGTGTTAACGCCGGTCAGCTGCTGGATGGCAGCGATACCAATACCTAACAGAAACACCTTACGTAGCCAGGGCGTGCGCAGATCGCGCAGCCGACCTTTACCTTTCTGCCGGTTTTCTTCAATGGTCTCTTCAATCTCTTCTAACTCCCACTCAACATCCTCTGCTGCACGGGTCTTCTCCAACACCTGCCTGGCTTCGCGGACATTGCCTCGCATCACAAGCCAGCGCGGGCTTTCTGGCATGAAAATCATACCCAACCACAACAGCACGGCGGGAACAGTCGAGAGTGCCAGCATCCAGCGCCAGGTATGCTCACCACCCCAGATTTCATTGAAGGTCGCATTCGAGACATACGCCAGCAGTTGACCCGATACAATCATCAACTCCTGTAAAGTCACCAGTTGGCCGCGTTTATTGGCTGGCGCGATTTCAGCGATATAGACCGGTACGGTCGCCGCAGCACCGCCCACAGCAATGCCGAGGAAAAGTCGTGACATAATCATCGACACCACATCCGGAGCAAATGCTGAACCGACTGCGCCAAGGGCAAAAATAAACGCCAGAGTGATGATGATTTTGCGTCGGCCCATGGCATCGGCGAAATGCCCAGCCAGCAAAGCGCCGAATGCGGCTCCAAACAGTAACGAGCTGGTCACCAGACCCGTGGTGAATGGCGTTAATTGCAGGTCGCTGCGCATAAATAACAGCGCACCCGATACCACCCCAGTATCGTAGCCAAATAATAATCCGCCGAGGGTTGCCACCAGCGCAATAATCTTCACAAAAGGCTCAGTTCGCGTCACGCTATTGGGGCCTGACGCGGTATTTGTCGAGATATACAGTTCTTTTTCCATAACCTCTCCTGGTAAAAAACGCATTTGGAAATACAGCAGAACAAAACAGAAATGACGCTATCGGTATTTTTGTTTCATGTTAATTTTTATTTGAAATTGATTTTCCGAAATGTGATATCAAGCATTCTGGATATTTTATTTTGATGGTTAAACATCAAAAGCGTGACTTAATTAAAGGTGCGAGGAAAAGAAGGTTTCAA
This sequence comes from Pantoea sp. S61, assembly GCF_016625145.1. NCBI lineage: Bacteria > Pseudomonadati > Pseudomonadota > Gammaproteobacteria > Enterobacterales > Erwiniaceae > Pantoea > Pantoea sp. S61. The sequence continues at coordinate 877,315 of NZ_JACVUO010000001.1, read as the reverse complement.
ATAACCCTGAACTGAGGAGGGAGGGTAATATTGAATAATAGTGGCGCTAATGCCTTAAAGGTCAGAGCGGTGAAATAAGAAAAACCTTACGCCAGGGAATATTGGCGTAAGGTAAACGCAATCAGAATTGCCAGCTTACACCAGCGTTATAGCGCCAGCCTTGAGTACCGTTACCGTCAAGCTCCTGACGATACTCTGCCTCAGCATACAATGAGAGATTCCCTTTAAGCGTGGCCGTGCCACCCATGCCGACGTCCCACATCTGACCGAACTTTCCGCTGTCGAAACTGACGTTATCCGCGCTGCCGTTTATACCCGCTCGCGTGGTGGCCGCCCCGCCCCAACCGCGTGTGTAGCTGGTCCGCAGATAAGGCGTGTATTGCTGCCCAGCGGTATCTTGCCAGGTGCGATCCAAACGCGCGCCCACGCGGCCAATGGTTTGATCGTAATTGCCCCAGCTGACGCGGGTGTTATCACGATCCACCAGATCATCCATGTTGAGCTGCAAGTAGACTAATTGCGCCTGCGGTTCCAGACGAATTCCATTGCCCAACTGCCACGGGTAGCCCGTTTCCAGTGACGCGCCCCAGCCGTTACCCTTGAGTTTGCCCACCTCTTTTTGCCGTGCAATATCAGTATCACCACGGTGCCAGTCGAATGACAGCGCCCCATCCACATAGAAGCCACTGTCACGCAGCCAGGTGCCGTAGAGCGACAGGGTATCGCTGTCGAAGCTGGTCGAGCTGTAACCATCCGCTGCATCGGGGCGAATCCGGACATTACCTCGCGTGTAGGCCACGCCGGCTCGCAAACTGTCGCTGGCTCCCTGCAGATGAATCAAATTGCCGCCCAGTTGCACTGCACTGTAATCAAGGTCGAAGTCGTAGCCGTTCTGGCTCAGGCTGCGATCTGTCTTGTAGGTGAGATTTGAACCAAGATAACGGATAAACATCTCGCCACCGTTGCCCGTGCTGCTATCAGGATCCTGGCGCAATTCCCCCAACCGCTTATGCAGGTCGTCTATGACCGCCATGTTGTAGTAGGCCAGTCCGACAGGCGCAGAGATATAAGACGGCATTTGTGGCGTCAGTTGTGGACGTAGTGCATGGCCATCTGCATCACTGACAAAGTTGCTGGCGAGACGAAAATCCTGCCCGGTCCCGTTTGAACTATTGTAAAGGCCATATTGATAAGGGCCCGCTGCCACATAACCCTTTGCCAGCGCGAAGCTGCTCGCACTGGCAATGCCTGTCACCTGCGCCAGTGCAATGCCGTTATCAGGCGTAATCACCGCCAGATGGTTCGCCATCGGGTTAACATCCAGCAAAGTGGTGCCGCTGGTGTTGCCATTTACGTGCACACTGTCACTTGTACCGCTGTCAATCTGAGTGTTCAGCTTCACATGACCACCAGGCGAATTGAGGTCGCCATCAATGGTCAGCGTGTTGCCGGGCACGCCATTACCATTGGTAAGGTCGAGCGTACCGGCATTATTCACCACCAGCGAACCATCAGTTGCGCCACTCAGCAGGGGATTGACGCCATTGCCCGCATACAACGTTGAACCTTCACCGATATTAATGGTGCTGTGCGCCAGTTTCAGGTTCTCGGTCAACGTCCATTGGGTGTTATTGAAGTTGATGGTGCTCCAGCCTCCGCCAAGGTTGGTGCCTTTGCTCAAATCATCGGCGCTAAATGACCCGCCACGCGCATTGATGTCATTAAAATAGAGTGTGCTGCCAGCGCCATTCTGTGTCGTGATATGCCGGGTATTTGCCAGATCAACTTTCTCCACCAGCGCCTGGTTATTACCGTTCCCCATGGTCACGCTACCATCAAGCGTACCGCCGGACACTTGCACGATGTCATTACCCGCACCCGTATTCACATCCCCCACCACGCTACCCGATATCAGTGCAATGCGGTCATTCGTCGCGCCGCCAGCCACCACCTCAATATCCGGAAAAGTTGCGCTAATTTGCCCTTGGTTGATAAAGAGCGTTTGCCCGCCGCGCAGATCAATCACAGGCGAGACTTTACTGTTTGAGACGATATTGCCACGGTTAATCACCTCGCTGGCGGTGTGAGTGACAATCGCCGAGCCACCACTCAAGTCATACACGCCGATGAAGCCTTCGTTGATCACTTTGCCGGTGGTGTTGGCTTGAACGCCGGTGGTATTGGCACCCGAAAGGAAAATGTAGTAATTAGGACCCAGGGTTAAATCGTTGTGGGTGACAGAACCATCTTCATTGGCAAACAGATAGCCGATGCCGGGCGCGTTGGTCTGGCTGTTACTGCTGACATTGAGATAAACATGGTCGTCATAACCGAACGAAGTTGCCGAGCGGATGCCATTACCGCCATTGACGTCCAGTCGCACATAATTCAGGGCAATATTGCTGGTTTCTGCGCGGTTATTAATAAGATTGCGGGTGCCACTCAATACCACATGATCGGCACTAAACCCGGCTGCACCGTTGTCAATCAGTACCGTATCTGCGTTACCGCTGGACCAGATCGTGCTGCTGTAGTTGTTGTACTGATCGCCTTCACCATCACCAATAATGTTAAGCGAACCGCCATTGCCAACACGAATGGCAGCGGTCCCTTCGGAATAGAGTTGTCCGCTGCTTTGACGATATGTCGAAGCCCCTGACGAGGCGTCCAACGCCACGCCCTTATACGCGGAAATCGAACCACTGTTGATCAGCAGGCCGCCATCCGTCAATGCAACCGCGCGGCTGTTGTTGCCATTGACGATGAGGGTGCCCTGGTTACTGATATAGCCGCCGTCGCCTGCACTCAAAAACGAGATGTTCTCAGCATCCGTCGTCAGATTGGTGCTGTTACTGATGCTGCTAAAGCCTTCAAGCGCCTGATAACCAATTTGATTGGCAGCATGGAATGCAATTTGACTGCCTTCACCAATCACTACCGAACCGCCATTGCCCGCCTGCGCGCCTACCGCATGTTCACCGTACAAATTGATGGTGCCATTTTGGTAGAAGTAAGCGGCGTCCCCAAAAGCCACGCCACCCACGGAAGGCTGTTCCGCGCTGGCATTGCCAGCGGAGACATTGATCGTGCCGTTGTTGGTCGCACGAGCGCCAACCGAATAGGTGTAACCCTCTGTGTAAAGCCCGCTGCTCCCATTAGTGATCGACACCGTGCCATTGTTGGTGGCATTCCCGCCGAGTGAGCCAATCCCCACCGTGTTGCTGCCTTCCAGTGTGATATCGCCGTTATTGATCATCTGCCCAGAACTACTGGCAATAAAACCAATCTGCCGATCCTGCGAGCCATAGATATTGGCATTGTTAGTCAGCAGCGTGTTGGTGAAAGGCAGCGTTGTTGAGTTGGTAATATTGCCGTTGAGGTCGGTACGATTGCCTTGTACCTGCGCCACGATGCTATGTATGCCATTCATATTGACGGTGGTTGCAGCGTCAATGGTGCCCTGCGCCGCGCCCTCAATACGCAAACCAATGCCATTTTCGCCGAGATTAAAGATGGCATTGCCGGTGCTAACCGTGGTGTTATCGCCACTGCCAAGGACGGCGGTGGAAAGGTTGCCGTTTGAAGTTAACGTCATGCCACTGCCATCAAAGCTCGCGCCATCCTGCACACGAAAGATGGATGCGTTATCTCCCGTTACGTCGTAGTGGCCATTCTCGGGCAGTAAGATTTTTGCGTTCGGCCCCATAGCGAGAAAGGTGATTTGATCGGCACCGCTATTACCCGTGGGTAAAGCCGTCTGCGATACATTCGCCGTGGCATTGCCTTCCGCGCGTATCCCAATCGCGCCAGCTCCGTTTAAGGTGATCGGTCCGCTGATCTCCGCCGAAGCGACGCCGCTATCGATACCGTTCACCCATACTGCGGTGTTACGTGTTCCTTCCGTGACATTTGCTTTGCCAGCAATATTGATTGGGCCATCAGACCAGCCGTGCGCCAAACCACCGTCATTCGCCGTCACCAACAGGCCAGTACCGTTATCGCCATTCAGGTTAATCACTCCGGCATTGCCCACCTGACCGCCGCTGCCAGAGTCCATCACCTCCAGCCCAGTGCCGCGACCATTGACATCAATGACGCCATTATTACGCGTGACGGCATCCGCGCCGCCAGTCACGCTCATCGCCGCGCCGCTTTGTACACCCGAACCCATGATGATGTGGCCGTTGTTAACTGCGCTGTTGCTACCCAACTGAAGGATACCGTTGGCGCTCTCCAGCATAATGTCAGACGTTGCGTCACCCGGATGGTTTTGCGGCGTACGACCAAGGTAGATGGTGCCATTGTTGGTGAAGGTGCTCGCAGCGCCGCTCAGTGTCACCGCAGTGGCACTGCCGTTGTCGCCGACAAGATTGATAGTGCCGTTATTCACCCCTTCGCTGTTATCTAACTGGATGGCTGATCCCGCGCTATTGATAATGCCGTTGTTAATAAAGCGACTACCGCTGGCGTTAACAGCTAACCCATTGACGCCAGGCGTGCTGTTATCAATGCCACTCCCCTCGGCGTTATTAAAGAAACCACTATTAATGACACCGTTGTTGATGCCGCTGCTGCCATGGGTTAATACCAGTGCATCATTATCGGTGATTCCGCTACCGGTACTGGCTAACTTGCCGTTAATGGTTGCGGTGGCACCATTGTCCGCGCGCATCGCTCCGCCGTTGGCATTCGCCACCTCAAGGGTTTTTCCTGCCTCAATGGTGGCGTATGCATTAGCACCATCAGCACTGAGCACCACGCGTTCACCTATCGGCAGGAAGGCTTCATCTTCATCCGGGGTATTCACTCCCCACACCACTTGCCCGCTGCTGAGCGTGACCGCTTTATTAAATTCGTTATTGTAGTCAGAGGAACTGATCTGGCCATTTTGCAGTTGCTCAATCAGCCAGTCGTTGTAGTTTTGCAGGTCGCTCAATGACGTCACGTTGAAGTCGGTAGTGTCGCCATACAGGCTGGTCACACTGAATGCGCCGTTATATGCCACCAGATTGTCCACATTCAGGCCCCAGCGCGACACGGCAGGAATCTGCGTCGCGGTGAATGTGATACGGTTATCCGAATCCCAGTTCATGTTGCCTTTATTGCTGGCAGTGAATAAGCGGCTCTGTTTAGCCGCCATCTCCCAACCATTTGCCACCGTGCTGGCTCCATCCGTGCCTAATTGCACGTTGATAGTGCCATTACTCACTGAGGCAACACGCGAATCAATGTACTGCTGATTCTTTACCTCTTCGAAATTGGTGACCAGGGTGCTGCTATCGACCGGGGCGAGATTGCTCAACGCGGCTGTGTTGTAAGTCTGAAAATTGCTGTAAGAGCGGTGATCCTCATTAGGCACTGAGATCGTGAAATCCTGCGCCCCCAGACTCAACCTCTCTTTACCTAATAAGTTGTTGTCTGTCACCAACCGGCCTTGATCCTGTAACTCGCCAATGGATACCTGCAATTCGCCACTTTTACCCGGCGTAAATTGCGGCAACCCCGTTAGCGATTGTGTGCTGCCGTTGCACACGCAAAATACCCCCACTTTGTTGTCATTTTTCGCAGGGTCAAAAGGTTGAATAACGGCAGCATTCGTTTGCATCGCAGGAATCATAATGCCTTGTGCAGCCAGCAAACTGATAACCAGCGGTTTTAATTTAAATGACATCCTTTCCTCCAGAGAGAAAATAATATTTTCACGCGGCAAAATAGCGCCAGGCATGACGGTTGTTTAATAAGCGAGAGAGCAGGAATGGAAAACGCATTATGTAGAGTTATCTCAGCATTTCGTAAAGGAAACGTCTATCTGGAGTTAAGGAGAACGGAGGGGATTAAGTGAAATTAAGAATTAACCCTTTAAAATCAGCAGATAGCATGGCTTTGATTAATGCTCGCCTCTTCTTTTATATCAGTGCATTAGATTTAAATTAAGATCCAACATTTACTGCTATTATTAAAAAACAGTCATTTAATTATTTATAATTTGAGATGTAGATAAAACGTCACCATCAATGAAGTAGATCCATTCTATTTTGAATTTTCATCTCATAAAGATTAATAAGCGCAGCGAGGCAATCAGAAAAAATTATATTGTTTAAGCCTGCCTGGTGGTTGTTTTCTGAAGAAGCGAATTGAAGTGAACCGGAGATGTCGCGCCATCGTAAATTTGTGATCGTTCGCGCAATAAACCAACAGACATCCTTGTATGGTAGTCTAATATTATAAACCTGCAGGATTTTGGCTATGGCATCTTCCACTTTTACTCAGACCCAAACGGCACAGGGAAATCACACCTCACTCATTCGTCGTGTCGCCAGTGCTTCGGCGATTGGCACCGCCGCAGAATATTATGATTTCTTTGCCTATGGCACGGCTGCAGTGCTGTTTTTTGGCCACCTGTTCTTCCCCAGCCACGACCCCTTAATTAGCACCCTCGCTGCATTTGCGACTTATGCCGTTGGCTTCCTCGCTCGTCCGATTGGCGGCATTGTGTTTGGCCATATTGGCGACAAAGTGGGACGTAAAAAAGCGCTGGTGGCCACCATCCTGATAGTCGGTCTCGGTACTTTTTGTATTGGCCTGCTGCCAACCTATGAAAAGATCGGCATCTGGGCACCGGTGTTATTGATAGCCATTCGCCTGTTGCAAGGTTTTGGCGTGGGCGGCGAACAAGCTGGCGCGGTCCTGATGACCGCAGAATATTCGCAAGCGTCACGTCGTGGTTTTTTTGCCAGCTGGGTTCAAATCGGTGCTCCGGTTGGGTTCCTGCTGCCGCTGGCACTGTTCGCCATTCTTAATGCCTCCCTGACCGCGGAACAAATGATGGATTGGGGCTGGCGCGTACCTTTCTTACTGAGTGCACTGCTGGTCATCGTGGGGTTGTTTATTCGTTTACGCATCGACGAATCGCCAGTGTTCGCCGCCATCCGCGAAACCAAGGCCGCCGAATCGCGTCCGTTAAAAGAAGTGATTCGCGGTAATCCGAAATTAGTCATCAATGGTGTGGCGGCTAAATTAATCGAAGCCTGCGCCTTTGCCCTCTTCACGGTGATTATCCTGGCCTGGGGCAAAGCTAACAATCTCGACGCCGGCATACTGATGAACAGCATGATTGTGGCAGTGATTCTGGAGATTTTTGCCATTCCGCTGATGGGGGCGTTATCCGATAAGATCGGACGCAAACCGGTATACATGATGGGTGCACTGCTCATTGTTATTTCCATTGTGCCCTTCTTTTATGCCCTGTCCCAAAACAGCTACTGGCTCACGCAAATGGCGATGATTGTCGCGCTGACGCTGGGCCACAGTATGTGCTACGCCCCACAGGCGTCCTGGTTCCCGGAACTGTTCCCGACGCATATTCGCTGCAGCGGCATTGCAGTGATTTGGCAGGTGGGATCGTTAATTGGCAGTGGCGTGCTTGGCTTAGTTGCGGTGAAAATCCTGCAGGCCACCGATGGACACTGGTATGGCCTGGCGCTGTATGTTGCGGTACTGGGGGTGATTTCCGTTGTAGGCTTGCTGCGATTGCCTGAAACGGCTCCAGGCCGACGTGATGGCGAATATCACACCTGGGAACAACATTGATTAACGATGGGCGCGCGAAGGTGCGCCCATATGCTTTATTAAGATATACAATGCCATTTAAAGCATTTGCCAGTTCCCCTTCTTGCAATAGCATGACTTTTCTCTTTTTTATCCTCACAGCTGAATCGCTAGCCCATGCGCAAACTGCATCAACGTTGCCTCTCGTTAAATGATTTCGAGAAATATGCCCAAAAGCGTCTGCCCCATCCGCTGTTCGCTTATGTGTCCGGTGGTGTTGAGGACAACATCGCGCTCCATCACACTCAGCAATCCTATGCTCATTACGGCCTGATACCGGAAAACATGGTCGATGTGTCGCAACGTAATACTGAGGTAGATCTGTTTGGTCATCGCTATGCGGCACCAGTGGGTATTGCGCCGATGGGCATCTCCGCCATCACCGGTTTTCAGGGGGATATTGCTTTAGCGCGGGCGGCGGCGAGCAAGAACGTGCCCTTTATTATGAGCGGTTCCTCGTTGATTCGGTTGGAGGACGTGGCCGCGGCTAATCCGGCGATGTGGTTCCAGGCCTATTTGCCTAAGACGCTGGAAGAGATTGATGCGTTGGTGGATCGCGTCAAGCGTGCGCGCATATCCGTGCTGGTCGTGACGGTGGATACGCCGGTCAAAGCCAACCGGGAAAACAACGTGCGCGCCGGATTTTCCACGCCATTCCGCCCCAGTCTGGCATTGGCGTGGCAAGGCGTCACCCATCCCCGCTGGCTTTACGGCACGCTGTTGAAAACCTTACTGACCTCGGGCATGCCCTATTTCGAGAACAATAACGCAGTGCGTGGCGCCCCGCTGTTTTCCAAAAATGCCGTGCGTGACTTCAGTGGGCGCAGCCATCTCACCTGGCAGCATATCGAACATATTCGTCAGCGCTGGACGGGCGCGATGGTGATTAAAGGAATTCTGAGTCGCAATGATGCATTGCGCTGTAAATCCATTGGCATCGACGGCATTGTGGTCTCGAATCACGGCGGTCGTCAGTTGGATACGGTGATCCCGCCGATTTATGTCCTGCCCGAGATTGTCACCGCTGCGGGAAATATGACGGTGATGATGGACAGCGGTATCCGGCGTGGCACCGACGTCATCAAAGCATTGGCGCTGGGGGCAAAGGCCTGCTTTGTTGGCAGGCCTTTTAACTATGCAAGTGCGGTAGGCGGCTCATCGGGGGTTGAGTGGGCCATTGATCTCATCGCCAATGAAGTCAGTCGCGATCTGGGTATGCTGGGTGCACCCTCGCTCAGTGACCTCAGTGAAAAGCATTTACGGCTGATTAAGTGACAGCGTCACACCCTGCAACTCGTCGACGAGATTTGGTCCCAGCTTCGGTTCCAGGGCGATCGCCTGTCACATCTAACCTTCTGCCGCTAAGGTTTACGCGGCAGCGAAACGCACAGCAATCCAAACACAATCAATACAACACCGGCAAAACTGCTCCAGCGGAAAGCTTCACCGAACATTGGCAATGTAATAGCTGCCAGCCACACCAGCACATAACTCAGACTCAGCAACGGATAGAGGCGGTTAAGCTGCATATGGCGCAGCGCCAGCATCCAGCACAACATCGATAATGCGTACGCACTAAGTCCCAGACCGAGCAGGATCAGCGGCTGCAGATGCTGCCAGAATTGCGGGCTAAGGATCGCAGTCAATGGCGGAAAATTTAGCATCGCGGCGCGCAGCACCAATTGCGCCAGCGACACCAGCAGCACGCTGCACAGCGCGAGGATCACCCCTTTCATAAGTGGCTCCCCATCAGCGCGACCCCGGCAACAATCGCCAGCGTTCCGAACCATTGTTGCAAGGTGTATGTCTCACGCCAGATCAACTTAGCTGCGATGGCCACCAACACGAAGTTGAGACTCAGCATTGGATAGGCCACGCTGACCGGCACCACACGCAATACCAGCAGCCATAGCAACATTGCCACGCCGAGCAAAAAGAGGCTCAGCGCAATCCATAGCATGAGCTGCTTCTTGCCGTGGCGCATCCCCAGATACGCCGCCTGCTTTTGACAAAGCTGGGCGGCGCAGCTCAACAAACTGACCAGAAGAATAAGCAACAGGTTCATGGTGTCGCGTTATAACCGTAATAGACCAGTCGACCTTGACGATAAACGTCATCCGGCGTGGGCATTGCAGGGTCAGGCCCGTTCTCGCCCGAGTTGAGCATCATCACCACGGACACTTTGCCATGGCGACGATGTTCGCGCAGCCAATCAGCAAAAGCTGCGCCATCAACATAGCGCGTTTGCGCATCGGGATAGCTAAGACCGTATTGCAGTTCGCCTTTGGCATCATAGAAAGTGATATCACTGCGCTCGGTTTCCCATGCCATCGCAGCCGCAATGCCAGGATTGTCAGCCAGCAAATAACGGCTGTCTGCCAGTTGATGATGCACAGCCTGTACAAAACTCTGCGGCTGTTTGGAATCACGAACCTTCTGCGGTATCGCGAAGCCGATCAGTAGCGCCAGCGTTAAGGGACAAAGTGCCGCCAGTTGCCAACGGCAGGCACCCGGTTTGAGACTGAACCACCCCATAATGCCCCAGCCGACAAAGGCCAGTACGCCACAGATTAACGGCAGTATTTCATCATGGGTATAAACGGGCTTGTGCGCCAATCCCCATGGTGCAATCACCACCAACAGGACTAAGGTGGTTATGGCGCCAAACAGCAGGTTGATCCAGCCATTAACTTTAAACACCTTCACTAACTGTGCAGAGCCACTGTGCGCGTAATGCGCCATCAACAGTGCTAAAGGTGCAAAGCACGGCAGAATGTAGGTCGGCAGTTTCCCTTTAGCGATGCTAAAGAACAACAGTGGCAAGATCACCCAACTTAACAGGTAAACGGCTCCCGCATGTTGACTGCGCTGGCGCCATGCGCCCATCAGTGAGCCCGGCAGCAGCGCCAGCCACGGCAGGCATCCCGCCAGCAACACCGGCAGGTAATACCAGAAGGGTGCTTTGTGCTGTGCATCTTTCTCTGCAAAGCGCTGAATATGCTCAACCCAGAAGAAGTAATGCCAGAAATCCCCTTCCTGACGATAAATGGCCAGCGCCCACGGCGCACTGAGCAGTGCGGCAACGATGATCGTCAAAGGTCCCCAGCGCAATAACTCACCGAAGCGTTTTTGCCAAATAGCCCAGGGCACTATCGCCAATACCGGCACCGCCAGCGCGAGGAAGCCTTTGGTCATAAAACCCATCGCGCAGGCTGCGCCCAGCAGCACATAGCCGCACAGACGCTGTTGCGTCGTAGAAGCTTGCGCCACCAGCCAATAGCTGCACATCGCGGCAACCATCCACAACAGCAGAATAGGATCCAGCACCGCGTAAGTGCCAATGCCATACACCAGAAGCGAAGTGAGAAAAATGATGCTGCCGGTCAGAGCGATTTTCCGGCTGGCAAACATCTGATGACCCAGCCAGTAAATCAATACTGCACTGAGTGTGGTGCAAAAAATCGAACCGGCGCGTACACCGAAGTTGGTATGACCAAACAAGAGCTGGCCGATATTGTTGACCCAATAACCCGCGATGGGCTTTTCGAAATAACGCAAATCAAAGAAGTGCGGTACCACCCAATTGCCATTAACCAGCATTTCACGGCTGATTTCAGCGTAGCGGGTTTCATCCGGCTGCCATAAGGCGCGGAATTCGATCGGGATAAGATAATAAAGCGCGAAAAGCGCCAGGAGCAGCGCCGTTTTGGTGCCTGTACGCATCCGTGGTTCCTATAAAGTTTCCTGTTAACGTTTAGCTCTGGCAGCCCAGCCAGCCTTCGCGTCCGGGTATATGTCCACGTACCAGATTGCCCTGCGGGAGTGTGCTGAGATCGTCAGGCAACAACTCGCTCAGAGGACAGAAATGAATGCCTTGTTGCTCCGCGCGGGTTAATAACTCGCCAAATGCCCGAGAACCAATAATGCCTTCGACTTCAGCATGAATGGTATACACCGGCGACCCTTCGGCTGCGAGCATCTGCTCAAGAATGAAATCGTTGTAGTCAGCGGCGCTGACCGACTGTCCTACGACTTCATCCCAGGTTGGCAATGTTACGGGGATTTGCACCGTGCCTAAGCTGCCATCACGCAGGCGAGGCAAGAAGGGTCCAGTACCACGACAATCACTATTGTAGCTGAAACCGAAGGTCTGCTTAGCGGCAACAACGCGCCCATCCGCTCGCCATCCGGCCACAGCAGAACAAGTGACAGCGTCACCGATAATCGCTTCCAGTGCGGCTTTCCCACGCGAAATCTGTTCCAGCAACTTCTCCTCTGGCCACACGCCTGCCCAGGTTTGCCAGGCAAAGTGATCCCAGGCGTGCAGACCGACTTCATGATGATCGGCTGTGGCGCTGATGATCTCCTCCAGACCGCGGCCAATCTCACGTCCTGGCCAGGCGGTGCCAGCCAATAAGATATCCCAGCCGTACAGGGAAGCTGCACGCGAGCGCAGCATTTTCCATAAGAAGCGCGGTTTCATCAGGCGCCACAAGTGGCGCCCCATGTTATCCGGCCCAACGCTAAAGAAGAAACTGGCCTGCAACTGATGCAGGCTAAACTGCTCTAGCAGCGCCGGAACGCCGAGTTTGGTTCCACGCCAGGTATCAACATCTACGCGCAAACCAATTTTCTTCATGGCTTATCCTGCAGCTCAACGGTGCGCAGGAAGAAATCCAGCGTGTTATCGATCGTGGTATCCATCTCAATAGTCGGCGTCCAGTCCAGCAAGCGACGCGCATTTTTGATTGACGGCTTACGATGCTCGACGTCCTGATAACCTTTACCGTAGTAGCTGCTGCTCTCTACTTCGCGGAAACCGGCGAACGGCGGGAATTGGTTGCGCAGCGGATGACGTTCAAAGCTTGCCAGCAGGCGTTCCGCCAACTCTTTGATGCTCGCCTCGTTTTCCGGGTTACCGATGTTGACGATCTGACCGTCACAGTTGTTGTTCTTGTTCTCAATGATGCGGAACAAAGCTTCAATACCATCACGAATGTCAGTGAAGCAGCGCTTCTGTGCACCACCATCGATTAACTTGATCGGTGAACCTTCCACCAGATTAAGGATCAATTGCGTGATCGCACGGGAACTGCCGATACGCGCGGCATTGAGGTTATCAAGACGCGGGCCCATCCAGTTGAATGGACGGAACAGCGTGAAACGCAGCCCTTCTTTTTCGCCATAAGCCCAAATCACACGATCCAGCAGCTGTTTGGAGACCGAATAGATCCAGCGCTGTTTGTTGATAGGTCCCACCACCAGGTTGGAGTGATCTTCATCGAAGTATTTATCGGTGCACATACCGTACACTTCTGACGTGGAAGGGAAAATGATGCGTTTTTTGTATTTTACGCAATCACGGATGATCTTGAGGTTCTCTTCGAAATCGAGCTCAAACACGCGCAGCGGGTTACGGGTGTATTCAATCGGGGTAGCAATCGCCACCAGTGGCAACACCACATCACATTTTTTGATGTGATATTCGATCCACTCTGAGTGAATGCTGATATCACCTTCAACAAAATGGAAGCGCGGCTGATCGAGGAAACGGCTGATAGCATCTGACCCGATATCCAGACCGTAAACTTCGAAGTTATCATCTTGCAGTAAACGTTCGGTTAAGTGGTTACCGATGAACCCGTTCACTCCCAGAATCAGCACGCGTGTGCGACGTTTTACTGCCGCCACAGGCTGAGAGTACAACAGCGCGCCCGGCACCATCCCCAGACTCTGCGCCAACTGGCTGCCGTTCATATAGACGCCATTATCACTTTGTCCGGTCACCACTTCCAGTGCACCTTCCCCGCAAGCAATCAGGAAAGGCTCAACGGAAATCACTGTGCCTGGCTTAGCTTTTGCCGCATCAGCATGTACGCGCCCTTTCCACACGACAAACTTCACGGTTCCCGCGAAAGCAAATGCGCCCGGCCATGGATCGGTGACCGCACGAACCAGGTTGTTGATTGACTGTGCAGACTGCTCCCACAGAATGCGGCCGTCTTCTGGCGTACGGCGGCCGACCACGGTCGCCTGAGTGTGATCCTGAGGAATCGCCACAATCTCGCCACGCTTCATGGCCGGCAGTGCCTGTTCCAGCAATTGCGATGCACTGGTCGTCAGTTTGCGATGCAGAGTTAACGCGTTGTCTTGCTCCTCAATCGCGACACGCTGCTGTGCCACGATATCGCCCGCATCTGCGCGTTTCACCATGCGATGCAGGGTCACTCCGGTTTCAGTCTCGCCATTCACTAACGCCCAGTTGAGTGGCGCGCGTCCGCGATATTTAGGCAACAGTGAACCGTGCAGGTTGAAGGCGCCCAGACGCGCGCTGCTGAGGATGCTGTCATTGAGCAGATTACGATAGTAGAAGGAGAAAATGTAATCCGGTGCCATGGATTTAATGCGGTCGACCCACAGCGGATGGTTGGCATCTTCCGGCGCATACACCGGGATACCCTGCTCAGCCGCCAAACGGGCGACAGAACCAAAGAAGTGGTTCTCATTAGCAGAATCAGCATGGGTGAAGATCGCGCTGATTTCGAAACCCGCATTTAACAGCGCAGTAATACCTGCACAGCCCATATCGTGATAGGCGAAGACGATAGTTTTCATTGCTCAATTTCCTGTACAGAGGAGACATCTTTCTGCGAGTTAATAACACGTTGAATGAAGTAGCGCGGACGAGCGCGTACGTCGTTGTAAATTCGGCCGATGTATTCGCCGAGCAGGCCCATACCGATAAACTGCGCGCCGACAAAAATAAACAGCACCGCAAACAGCATGAACACCCCGTCTCCGGCCCAGTCGGCACCGAGGAACAGGCGCAATACAATCAGCACCAGTGAGAAGGCAAAACCGGCCAACGCAATCAGACTGCCGACAATACTCAGCAGGCGCAGTGGCGTAGTGGTCAGGCAAGTCACCAGGTCGTACATCAGATTGATCAGCTTCATAAAGCTGTATTTCGAATCACCAAATTCGCGCTCGGCATGGGCCACAGGCAGTTCAATCGTGCGGCGCGCAAAGGTGTTGGCCAGGATAGGAATAAAGGTGCTGCGCTCGTGACAGTTGAGCATGGCATCAACAATGTGACGGCGATAAGCACGTAACATACAGCCATAGTCACCCATCGCTTTCCCGGTGACGCGTTGAATCAGCTGGTTAATGGTGCGTGAAGCACGGCGGCGGAACCAACTGTCCTGACGATTTTGACGCACGGTACCGACCACGTCATAACCCTGCTGAGCGGCTTGCACCAGATTGGGGATCTCTTCGGGTGGATTCTGCAAATCCGCATCCAGTGTGATAATTAGATCGCCTGATACATGGCTAAAACCCGCCATGATTGCCGAGTGCTGTCCATAGTTGCGGTTCAGCAATACGCCGACCACATGGCTTCCGGGCATGTCAGCGGCATCGGCGATCATCTCACCTGAGCGATCGCTGCTGCCGTCATCCACCAGCAAAATCTCATAGTCAAGATTCAGCACAGCACATGCTGCATCGGTGCGACGCACCAACTCTGGCAGGCTTTCCTCTTCGTTGTAAACCGGGATCACCACGGAGACTTTACGAATGATTTTTTCTTCGAGCATGTCAATCAAACTCCAGCGATATGACGTAATGCACCGATCACGCGGCTAACGTCGTCATCGCTCATATCTGGGAACAGCGGTATTGAACAAATGCGGTCGCTATTCCATTCCGTGTTTGGCAAGGAAAGCTGTGGGTAGCGTTCGCGATAATATTTGTGGGTATGTGCCGCGCGGAAATGCAAACCGGTGCCGATGTCATGAGCCTTCAGCGTTTCCATTAAAGCATCGCGGCTGAGTCCACACTGCGCTTCATCAACGCGAATGATGAACAAATGCCAGGCGTGTTGATGCGCCCAGGTGGGTTGGGACAATGGCAGGAATGGCGTATCAGCCAGTTCTTTTAAATAGCGTTGGGCAATCTCTGCACGGCGAGCATTGATGGCGGGCAGTTTGTTCAACTGAACCAGAGCAATGGCAGCGCTAATGTCAGGTAAATTGTATTTGAACCCAGGCATAATCACTTCAGCCTGCGGTTTACGGCCATGCGTGTGACGGTCATAAGCATCAACACCCAGGCCGTGGAATTTCAGGCTGCGCATGCGATCGGCCAACTCAGCATCATCGGTAACAATCAAGCCACCTTCCGCGCAGGTCATGTTTTTAATGGCATGGAAAGAAAAAATAGCCGTGCCCTTATTACCGACATGCTGACCTTTGTAATAACAACCTGCAGAGTGCGCCGCATCTTCGATCACTGCGATGCCATGGCGTTCAGCAATGGAGCGAATGGCATCAATGTCCGCAGGAGCACCGGCGTAATGCACCGGAATGATGGCACGCGTCTTTGGCGTGATGGCCGCTTCAATTTGCTCAGGCGTGACCATCAGCGTATCGCGATCAACATCAATCATCACTGGCGTTGCACCCAGCAGCGTAATGATGTTGATGGTGGATACCCACGTCAGTGAAGGTGTAATCACCTCATCACCAGGCTGGATGTTTAACGCGAGGAGGGTGACGTGCATGCCTGCCGTGGCGGAACTGACAGCAATCGCATGTTGATTGCCGGTTAACTGGCAAAAGGCTTGTTCCAACGCCGCATTTTTCGGGCCGGTGGTGATCCAACCTGATTCAAAAACCTCTTTTACTGCCGCTAACTCTTCCTCGCCCAAAGCGGGGCGCGAGAATGGAAGAAAAGTCATAAGTTTACCTTAACGTTTGACACCTAAAATTGCCTGCAATAGGGCCACTTGCAGTGTGCAGTGATTCAGATCCATAACAATATTCAGTAACTTGCTGTTTAAACTTAGATTACGAGGAAAAGTTTAGATAGCACTAAGTGTTAATTTTTTAACCAACAGCAAAAAAACTTAAGCACACCTGTCTTATTGCCTGCAGAACAAAATACGGATGAAAACTTAACTGAACATTAAATGGGTGACGCACAAGCGGCATTTTCTCTTAGATGTTGAGGATTGGTAGAAGATGTGCGCTCAACCGTTTTGTCTCGCTATTTAGGCGTCACCAAAGTTTCATCAAGATGACCAAATACCTGAAACACATCGTTTGCTGGTTTTTTGAGCGGCAAAAATTGAAGCGTTAAGATGAAGAAAAAATGACAATGAAACAGTCTGTTAGCAAAGTGGCAGCACTGTTCTTAAGGTTAAGCTAAGCTTCAAACCATACTCTATGTCGGGTTATTGGCGTTTAAACGAATGGAGGGGATCAAGATGAACACTGGAGCTGACAGGCTGGCGCAGGCTGCCCTGCGTCGCCATCATATTGGGGTGAAAACCAAAGGGTTGCGCTTTCGCGGAGATCTTTACGTCTTCCGCTACAATGCAGGTCACTATGACGTGTTTCTCAATAATGACCGTGTGATGTCCCTGGCTACCAGCAACGTGCAGGAAGCCATCCAGATGTTCAAACAGCAGTCATGATGCATTGGCTGCTGTTAGCTCTGTGAGCAGTGCGCCTTTCGCTATACGCATCCAACATCACCACAGACTCCGTCTTACTCCCACCACTCTGCACCGCCTGTTTACCCGCTGAAGAGTTTTAGGCACTCATCCTTCCAATGGTGAAGCGGTACCGGGTAAGTCGCGAACGGCATATGTTCCTCATTGCCTGAACACCGATCGAGAAACGCGATGAAAAACGCCGTAATTCCCCGCAGATACTCGCCTCCTTCGCGCTTCAGGCGTAGGTTTCTTTTCGATGAAACTGGTAAGGAAAAAGAGGTCAACATGGAGTGGATACTGTGGTTGCTGGCTACGGTGATAGCCTTAAGCATCGGTAGCTTTATTAATGTCGTTATTCATCGCGTGCCACTGCAGATTTTACAGCCAGGCAATGGCGTGGATTTACGGCAACCGGCTTCACACTGTCCGGTTTGCAAAAAGTGTTTGCGCTGGCGAGACAATATCCCGGTCGTGAGTTGGCTGTTACTACGCGGTCGGTGTCATTTTTGCCGTTGTGCTATCAGCCTGCGCTATCCGTTAACAGAAACTGCTTGTGCAACAATCAGCCTATTATTTGTCGCGCTCCTCCCGGTTGATAAATCACTGCTCGCCCTACTTGTGCTGTTTTGGCTGCTGCTGACCGTCGCGATTATCGATTACGAGCATTATTTGTTGCCAGATGTCATCACTCTGCCATTGCTTTGGCTTGGGCTATTATTAAAGGCCGTCGAATGGCTACCAGGCTCACTCCGTGATGCCGTCTTTGGTGCGGTGATGGGTTACAGCGCGCTCTGGCTAATCCGCTATATATATCAATATTTTAGCGGGAGACTGGCATTGGGTTTGGGAGACGCAAAGTTAGTAGCAGCATTAGGCACGTGGTTGGGTTGGGCACTTTTACCCTATGTGCTGTTACTGGCTTGTAGCGGGGCAATTTGTGCGCTGTTTATCGCCAAAATGGGCTGGCAACGTGACCTTCATCAACCCCTTGCTTTTGGTCCCTGGATTGCTCTGGCGGGCATAAGTCTTTTTATTAACACGATTATTTAATAACCACTTCATCTGCTGGCGCTAAAATAGCCGGCCAATTAGTGGCCAACGCCCTGATTCCTATATGAAAAGAATAAACAAATCTAAACAAAATAAATCATTGTGATGTACGTCAAAAGGCTCTATATTGGCCGCGTTTTTTAAACCACTGATACTTTTTTGTTCAACTAGTCAATCGGCCAGCCATCACGAGCCCCGGTTGAAGGAGAGATATGATGACGGATAAAGTCCGTATTGATAATTTTGGTGCCAACGCATTCAATGGAAACAACGACGCATTCTTGGCCCGTCAGGCTGAGTTTGAATCAAACGTCAGGAGCTACCCGCGCAAGTTGCCTTTAGCGATTGCCAAAGCCAACGGCGTGTGGATCACAGATGTCGAGAATAAACAATATCTTGACTGCCTGGCTGGCGCAGGGACGCTGGCACTTGGTCATAACCATCCTGATGTTCTGCAGAGCATCCAAAATGTCATTACCAGCGGCTTGCCGTTACATACTCTTGATCTGACGACACCTCTGAAAGATCAATTCTCAGAATCTCTGCTCTCGCTGCTGCCTGGCCAGGGTAAAGAATATTGCCTGCAGTTCACCGGTCCTTCCGGTGCGGATGCGGTTGAAGCAGCACTGAAGCTGGCGAAGAAAGTCACGGGCCGTAGCGGCGTGATCAGCTTCTCTGGTGGTTACCATGGTATGACTCATGGCGCGCTGGCGGTGACCGGCAACCTGTCACCGAAAGAAGCCGTTAACGGCATGATGCCAGAAGTGCAGTTCATGCCTTACCCGCATCTGTACCGTTGCCCACTGGGTCTCGGCGGTGAAGCGGGCGTGAAAGCCCTGACTTACTACTTCGAAAACCTGATCAACGACGTGGAAAGCGGCGTGCGCAAGCCTGCAGCTGTTATCCTGGAAGCCGTTCAGGGTGAAGGCGGTGTGAACCCTGCTCCGGTCGAGTGGCTGCAGCGCATCCGTAAAGTGACTCAGGAACACGGCATTCTGCTGATTCTTGATGAAGTTCAGGCTGGCTTTGCCCGTACCGGCAAATTCTTTGCCTTCGAACACGCAGGCATTGAGCCAGATATCATCGTGATGTCTAAAGCAGTAGGTGGTGGCCTGCCACTGGCTGTTCTGGGTATCAAAAAGCAGTTCGACGCCTGGTCTCCAGGTCACCACACCGGTACTTTCCGCGGCAACCAGCTGGCGATGGCAACCGGTCTGGCCACCCTGAAAGTCCTGACCGAGCAGAACATCGCCGGTAAAGTGGCTGAACAAGGTGAATGGCTGAAAGCACAGCTGGCTGAGATGCAGAAGCGCTTCCCGGTTATCGGCCACATCCGCGGTCTGGGCATGATGATCGGTATCGAGATCGTTAAACCAAACGAAGCGGCTGACCATATGGGTAGCCTGCCGGCTGATGGTGAACTCTCTGCACTGCTGCAGAAGAAGTGCTTCGAAGCAGGTCTGATTCTGGAGCGTGGCGGTCGTCACGGTGCAGTACTGCGTCTGTTGCCGTCACTGCTGATCACCAACGAAGAGCTGGCGATTTTCCTGGATAAATTTGAGCAGGCGCTGATTGGCGCTGGCGTCAAACCTGTTTGATTGGAAGAGTAAATGTCTGAAGTAAACCCGATTCTGGCCGCCTCTGCACAGAGCATTGAGGCGTACCAGCAGGCGATTGCCCAGAGCAGCGCCGCGGTTGTGCAGTGGCTGCAACAGCCTGAGATGTATCAAGGCAAAAGCGTTGCCGAACTGCGCGAGCGTATCACGCTCGACTTCAATCCAAACGGCCTGGGTAACCAGGCCGCGATTGAACGCGCGATTGAGTATTTCCTGAAAGACAGCCTGTCAGTGCACCACCCACAGTGTGTGGCGCACCTGCACTGCCCTAGCCTGGTGGTTAGCCAGGCTGCAGAAGTGTTGATCAACGCCACCAACCAGAGCATGGACTCATGGGATCAGAGCCCTTCTGCCACCATCATTGAGGTCAAACTGATCGAATGGTTGCGCGCACAGGTGGGTTACCCAGCAGGCGATGCTGGCGTGTTCACCAGTGGTGGCACCCAAAGCAACCTGATGGGTTTGATGCTGGCGCGTGATGCGTTCTATCAGCGTCAAGGTCATTCAGTGCAGTTGGACGGCATCACTGGCGATCTGCGTAAGATCAAAGTGTTGTGTTCTGAGAACGCGCACTTCTCGGTACAGAAAAACATGGCGCTGCTTGGCCACGGCTACAATTCTGTGGTGCAGGTGAAGTCTGATCAGTTCGCACGTATGGACGTCAAAGACCTGAAAGCCAAACTGGCGCAGGCCGAAGCCAATGGCGAGCAGATTCTGGCGATTGTCGCGACTGCTGGCACTACCGATGCGGGTGCGATTGATCCACTGCGCGAAATCGCGGGCATCGCAGCTGAGCACAACATTTGGATGCATGTCGATGCAGCCTGGGGTGGTGCACTGCTGCTGTCTGAAAAATATGGTGACTACCTGGACGGCCTGGAGTTAGTGGATTCGGTGACTCTCGACTTCCACAAACAGTATTTCCAGACCATCAGCTGTGGCGCATTCCTGTTGAAAGACGAACGTCACTACGAGCTGATGCGTTATCAGGCGGCTTACCTGAACTCTGAGTTCGATGAAGAAGCCGGTGTTCCTAACCTGGTATCCAAATCTCTGCAGACCACGCGTCGTTTCGATGCATTGAAACTGTGGATGGGTCTGGAAGCGCTGGGTCAGAAACAGTATGCCGCGATCATCGATCACGGTGTGACGCTGGCACAGGAAGTGGCGAAGTTTGTTGCTTCAGAACCACGCCTTGAGTTGGTGATGCAGCCACAACTGGCAAGCGTGCTGTTCCGCTATCGTCCAGAGCAACTGACCGATATCGCGCAGATTGCTCTGTTCAACCAGCGTATCGGCGATGCGCTGCTGGATTCAGGCCGTGCTAACGTTGGCGTAACTGAAAATCAGGGCATTACCTGCCTGAAACTGACGTTGCTGAACCCGACCGTGACGCTGGAAGACATCAAAGTCTTGCTGGCGCTGGTTGAGAAAACCGCGAATCAGTTACTGAACGCGTAATTTCGACCTATGCGATCAAGCCGATAACTGGCAACGGTTATCGGCTTTTTTATTGCCTGCCATCTTTAACTATAAATATCCAGCACCCCATTTCCAGGATGATTTTGATAACATATTGATCGGTCGAATAATTCCCTTCTTGTCACTTAATAGCCATATATCCTTGTGTAAACTCTCTCTATTCCTGACTGGTATAAACGCCTTCATTCTGCGCTGCCATTCACCGGACATTGATGACAGGAGTGTTGCTGATGCAGGTTTGCACCATGGATTACAAGAAGCTGTCGCGAGATGGTAAAACGTTGCCACTCGAATGCTATGGCATTGGTACTTTTGACGTATTATCGGGAATTGAACGTTACATAAATAATCCCGACTGCTCAGATAAAGAAAAAGCGGCTATTCCGCCTGTCACATATTGGATAGTTGATCGTCCAGAGGGGAGTTTTTTAAACCGCCTACGTGCTGAGGCAATAGATATGGCACATTTATATCGCAATCATCATGCGGAATGGTTTGCTCTCTATAACAGTCAAACCATGAACGATTATGTTTTTGTAAACGGCAATCGTCGTGGCAGTTTTCGTTTGCACCCGCTGAATACTGACGGCTCTGGGGTTTCATGGGGCTGCATTACACTTTATCGTGCCAATGAATTCCACAGCCTGAGGCGTACGCTACTCAGTCGGCCTAAATTCAAGGTTCCCGGTGGCAATGGGTTGCTTGCCTATGGGCGAATTGATGTGCGCGGTGTTCCTGATTACTCAAAGTGTGAAATCAAATGAAAATACTGATTTTCTTTATCATCCTTATTGCCGGCATCGTGTTGATCCCCGATGGACTCATTAGCCATTTAGTCAGCGTATCCGGTGATGGTGAAACAGCGATGGACAAATACGATTTCACCCTACTTCTGATCAAGGCTGCTATTTCTGCAATCATTGCCCTGGCAGTATTGCAGATTGTTCGCCGGGCGCGCTGATTCAACAGACACACCTCCCTGTGCGGCACGCTGAACTACTGAGGAATTCGCGCGATCACCTTGATTTCAAAATCGAACCCCGCCAACCAGTTTACCCCCACTGCCGTCCAGTTTGGGTACGGCGGCTCACCGAAATGCCGTAAACGCACCTCATTCACGATGGCAAATTGGTTTTCAGGATCGGTATGGAAACTGGTGACATCCACCACATCATCCATAGTGCATCCCGCCGCTTTCAGCACGGCTTGCAGGTTTTCAAACGCCAGATTGACCTGACGTGCAAAATCAGGTTCCGCAGAACCGTCATCCCGACTTCCTACCTGGCCCGAGACAAATAACAGGTCCCCGGAACGTATTGCGGCAGAATATTGATTAATTTCATACAGCGCCTGACGTCCCGCTGGAAAAATGGCATCACGTTTGTTCATAATCGCTCTCCTGATGGAAAAAAGGGTGAAACCGGGTAGCTAAGCCGGTTATCGCTTTAACATACGCCGCGTATGTATTAATATGGATAACATACGCAGCGTATGTCAATGCAAATTTTTGGAGTTGCTATGGCAGCCAAACGAAGAACAGAACAGGTAGAAGAAACGCGGGCAAAATTGATTGGGGCTGCTCGAAGGGCCTTCGCGGAGAAAGGCTATAGCGCCGCATCAATGGATGATCTGACCGCTGAAGCAGGGCTGACGCGGGGGGCGCTTTATCACAATTTCGGCGATAAAAAGGGCCTATTACAAGCCGTTATCGACCAGATCGACGCAGAGATTTTGGTACAGATGCGTGCCGCTGGGCAGCAGTTTGAATCAAAGTGGCATGCCTTTCTGGCGGAAGCGATTACCTACATTGAGATGTCCCTGGAGCCAGAGGTGCAACGCATCATGCTGCTTGATGGTCCCGCTGTGCTCGGCGATCCTTCACAGTGGCCCAATCAAACTGCCTGTCTGCGCACCACGGCAGACATGCTCTCTGCGCTGATTGCAGAAGGCACAGTGAAGCCAATGGATACTGAAGCGGCGGCTCATCTGGTGAACGGTGCCGCCTTGAATGCCGCGTTGTGGATTGCCGCCTCCAGCGAGCCGGTGGCTGCGCTTCCGCGCGCGGTTGATGCGTTTCGCGTATTGATGTCCGGACTGCTGGTTAACCCGCCTGCGGCTGCGCATTAAGTTCGCGCACATAGTCGAGGAAGGCTTGTAACGGTGCGGGGATCAAACGACGATCGTTATAGTAAAGCCACAGTCCGGAAAAACTCTGCCACCAATCGCTCAGTATTGGTTGCAGGCTGCCATTGTCCAGCGCGGGTTTGATCCAATCTTCAAACAAATACACCACGCCTGCGCCGGATATCGCGGCCGCGACGGTGAGATCCATAGCCGCGCCGATGCTGCATATCAATGGCCCTTTCGGCTGTAAACGCACCACCTCTTCGCCCTTTTCAAACTCCCAATCAGCAATCACGCCAGTGGCATAGCGGCCATATAAACAACGATGATGTAGCAGCTCACGTGGATGTTGAGGGGTACCAAATTGAGTCAGGTAGGCGGATGACGCCGCAGCGGCAAAGCGTTGCACGCGTGGGCCAATCGGCAGCGCCACCATATCCTGCTCCAGATGATCGTCGTAACGAATCCCCGCATCACAACCGTCACGGAAGATATCCTGCACATTGCTTTCCGCTACCACTTCCAACTGAATATCGGGGTAACGCGCCAGAAAACCGGGCACGATGGAGGGCAAAACCAGTCGGGCTGCGCTAACCGGCACATTGAGCCGCAACGTGCCGCCTGGTGTGCTGCGAAAATGATTAAGCGAATCGAGTGCCGCATCCACTTCATTCATGGCTGGCATTAGGCGCGTCATTAACGCCCTGCCTGCTTCAGTGAGTGCGACGGTACGCGTGGTGCGATTGAACAGCCGGACACCCAACTGCTCCTCCGCTCGCCTTACGGCATCGCTTAAACGTGAAGGATTGCTTCCTGTCATGCGGGCCGCCTCACGGAACCCACCCGCTTTTGCCACCGCCACCACTGCATGCAGCAGTGCAATATCCAATGCCATTGTTCGCTATTCCGTACACTGTGTCCTGATTTAACCGGATAGTTGCACAGCCATGTGTCGATTACAATCTGTACACACATCGACGAAGGAGGTTTTCCATGTCTCACAACGCAAATACCTATACTTTGGGTGATCGTCAGGTTAAACGCCTCGGTTATGGCGCTATGCAGCTGGCGGGCAAAGGCGTATTCGGGCCGCCAGCCGATGAGAATCGGGCATTGCAGGTGCTACGTGATGCCGTCGCTGCGGGCGTAAATCATATCGATACCAGCGACTTTTACGGCCCGCACATTACCAATCAACTGATAAAAAAAGCCCTGCATCCTTATTCCGATGACCTGGTGATCGTCACCAAAGTCGGAGCCCGCCGCGATGCGAAAGGAGGCTGGTTGCCCGCTTTCTCGCCCGATGAGTTGACGCTGGCGGTGGAAGATAACCTGCGTAATCTGGGTCTGGAGGTGATGGAAGTCGTGAACCTGCGCTCGATGCTCGACGTGCATGCACCGGCTGAAGGCTCACTGGAACCGCAGGTCGAAGCGATGATCAAGCTTAAAGAGCGCGGTCTGGTTAAGCATATCGGTCTGAGCAACGTGACGGCCAAGCAAGTATCCGATGCGCAGAAAATGACGCCGATCGCCTGTGTGCAGAACCTTTACAACCTGGCGAATCGTCAGGATGAAGCGCTGGTCGATCAACTTGCTGCACAGGGCATTCCTTATGTGCCGTTCTTCCCATTGGGTGGTTTCTCCCCGCTGCAATCCGGGCAGCTCACCGCAGTGGCCGAGGAGTTGAATGCCACTACATTGCAGGTCGCACTGGCCTGGTTACTTCAACGTTCGCCGAACATTCTGTTGATTCCCGGCACATCATCACCAGAACATCTCCAGCAGAATCTCGCCAGTGGCGATCTTGTGTTGAGTCACGATGTCGTGCAGCGTTTAAACAGCATCGCTTAGTCCTGCAAGGGTGCGGCCTGCGGGCCGCCCATCACCTTTTTAACAGCGGACCGGCCTATGAACGCGCGATAACCCCGCTCTCCACCAAACAAGCCTTCAGCACGCCAAATGCATCCTGACACTGACGCTCATCCACGCAGGCATAGCCCAGCAGCAAACCGCGCCGCTCCTGTTGATGCATATAATATTGCGATAAGGGCCTGACCTTCACGCCGCGTCGCAGCGCCAGAGCGGTAATCGCCACATCATCACATCCCGCAGGCAGGTTAATCACCAGATGCAAACCCGCCTCATGATTGACGCGAGGCATAAAATCAGCGCCAAGATAGCGCTCAATCAGACCGGCTAAGAAGCGACGACGCTGACTGTAGAGTTTGCGCATGCGACGAATGTGCGCCATGTAATGCCCTTTCTGAATAAACTCCGCCAGCGCCCGCTGCACCAGCAGATGCCCGCCACGATAGAGTTCCGCCGCCGCAACGCGCAGGGGTTGAGCCAGCGCTTTTGGCACCACCAGATAACCCAGTCGCAGTGCCGGATAGAGCGTTTTGCTGAACGTGCCCATGTAAATCACCGGCGCATCGGGCTCAAAACCTTGCAGCGAAGGAAAAGGCTGCCCCGCGAAGCGAAACTCACTGTCGTAGTCATCCTCTACCAACCAGGTTTTATGTTTGCTGGCCAAATCCAGCAACTGCTTACGTCTTTCAAGGCTGAGATGCACGCCCAATGGATATTGGTGTGACGGTGTCACAAATATCACTTTGGGCGCCCGACTGCGGGGCGGTAAGTCAGGAATAATGCCCTGATCGTCGACCGGCATGGCCTGAATCTTCAGCCCATTGATTCGTAAAAGATTACGCGTTCCCCAGTAGCCGGGCTCTTCAATCCACGCGGTATCCCCCGGATCGCAGAGCACGCGCGTGACCAGATCAACCGCCTGATGGATGCCTTCGGTGATGATGATTTGATCCGCATCCGCACGCACCGAACGGGCCACGCTGAGATAGTCCGCCAGCGCCTGTCGCAATTGCGGGCAGCCGCCATTGCTGCTGTAAATCAACCGATCGATATCGGGCTCGCGATTCAATCGCGCCTGAATCTGACTAAAGAGTTTGTGCGGGAACTGCGTGACATCCGGCGCGCCTGGCACAAACGCGCCCCATTGATAAGGGGAGGCGTTGGCATGGCCCAACAGCGATGCACCGCGTTTAGAAATCGCCGCCGTTTTCGCGCTGAGCGGCAGCGTCAGGTCATCGCCGCGCGGGCTGTTTAAACAGCCTTCAGGCAGCGTTTCGGCGATCCAGGTTCCGCTGCCGGTGCGCGCGGTAACATAGCCCTGTGACATCAAATTTTCATAAACGTTAAGTACGGTATTACGTGACACCGATAATTCCCGTGCCATATCGCGCGTGGCCGGTAATCGCGTGGCGCGTGGAAAAATCCCCTCAGCAATCGCCGCCTGCATACACGCCAACAGGCGCTGCTGCAACGTCCCTTCCGGCATAAACTGCAAACGTTCTAATACATGATCGGCGTACAAACTCCGCAATTGGCTCCATCCTTTTCTGTAAAAGTGGCTCTGGCAACAAACCTTAGTGCAGGGATAAATAAGCGTGTTTGTCGTGATTTGTAAAGACGCTTATCGCTAAGGAAAGGTTATGGAAGGTAAAAACAGCCAGCTGCAGCAACGCAAAGATGACGCACTCCCACGTGGCACCGGTAATCTTTGCAAGTGGTATGTCGATCAGGCAGAGAATGCGACGCTGCGTGACGTTGAAGGCAATAGCTGGATCGATTTCGCCGGTGGTATCGCGGTGCTCAACACCGGCCACCGTCATCCGCGCATTGTGAAAGCCATCGCGGAACAGTTAGAAAAATTCACCCATACCGCGTTCCAGGTGACGCCTTACGAGAGCTATGTCGGCCTGGCAGAGCGCATCAACAGAGTGGTGCCCATCGCCGGTAAAGCCAAAACTGCCTTTTTCTCAACCGGTGCTGAAGCGGTAGAGAATGCCGTTAAAGTTGCGCGCGCCGCCACACGCCGTCACGGCATTATCACTTTCGGTAACGCGTTCCATGGCCGTACCTTTATGACGATGGCGATGACCGGCAAAGTGGCTCCCTATAAGCGTGACTTTGGCCCAATGCCCGCCTCC
Source organism: Pantoea sp. S61 (assembly GCF_016625145.1). Taxonomy (NCBI): domain Bacteria; kingdom Pseudomonadati; phylum Pseudomonadota; class Gammaproteobacteria; order Enterobacterales; family Erwiniaceae; genus Pantoea; species Pantoea sp. S61. Next base: position 849,929 of record NZ_JACVUO010000001.1, on the reverse strand, counting down.
GTGTGGCACGCTCGCTATCCCAACAGCGTGACCGGCATTAGCGTTGATGATGCGATGGCAAGCCTGCAGGACATTTTCACTCAGGACATTGCGCCGCAAGACGTGGCGGCCATTGTGCTGGAACCTGTGCAAGGTGAAGGCGGCTTCCACATTGCCCCTGCTGAATTCCTGGTTCGCCTGCGCCAGCTGGCTGATCAACACGGCATTCTGCTGATTGCCGACGAAGTGCAAACCGGCTTTGGTCGCACCGGCAAGCTGTTTGCCATGGACCATTACGCCGTCAAACCTGACCTGATCACCATGGCGAAAAGCCTGGCGGGCGGCATGCCGCTGTCTGCGGTGAGTGGTCGCGCAGAGATCATGGATGCGCCAGGCCCAGGTGGTTTGGGTGGCACTTACGCCGGAAACCCGCTGGCCATTGCCGCCGCGCATGCGGTGCTGGATATTATTGCCGAGGAACAACTGTGTGACCGCTCAGTGAAGCTGGGTGCAAAACTGGTCGAATTCCTCAATGAGGCACGTCGTCACTGCTCCGCGATCACCGATATTCGCGCATTGGGTTCAATGGTCGCGGTGGAATTTGCCGAGGCGCAGACCGCTCAGGCCATCCAGCAACACGCCATGGCGCGCGGTTTACTGTTGTTGACCTGTGGTCCACAAGGCAACGTGATTCGCTTCCTCTATCCGCTCACTATTCCGGATGCGCAATTCAGCCAGGCGCTGGAGATTCTCAGCAACGTGCTGAGCGCACATCAGGATTCATAGGCCCTCAGCTTATCCAGCCCGCGTGCGGGCTGGCTATTCACCTGCTGCAGCCAGGCTGTGCGACGTTACAGCCCGAGAGACAATCTGGAGAAAACAATGAGTTCACAGAATGCCGATGCGCTCGCGCAAGGCTTAAAGCCGCGTCATGTCCGCATGTTATCCATTGCCGGGGTGATTGGTGCCGGTCTGTTTGTCGGTTCCGGTCACGCCATCGCTGAAGCGGGGCCCGCCGTGTTACTGGCCTACATCGCAGCCGGTGCGCTAGTGGTGCTGATTATGCGCATGTTAGCGGAAATGGCCGTTGCCTCACCGGACTCCGGCTCTTTCTCCACCTATGCAGATAAATCACTGGGGCGCTGGGCTGGATTCACCATTGGCTGGCTCTACTGGTGGTTTTGGGTGTTGGTCATTCCGCTTGAGGCCAATGCTGCTGGCACGATATTGCACAGTTGGTTCCCGCAGATTGCCGTGTGGGAATATACTCTGGCGATCACCACGTTCCTGACGGTCAGCAACCTGTTCAGCGTAAAAAATTACGGTGAGTTCGAATTCTGGTTTGCTTTGTTGAAAGTAGTCGCCATTGTCGCCTTCCTGATTGTCGGCAGTCTGGCTATCTTTGGCCTGATGCCGGGTAGCAGCACACAAGGCATTTCTCACCTCTATGACACGCACGGCTTTATGCCAAACGGTATCGGTGCCGTACTGGCCGCCATACTGACCACCATGTTCTCCTTTATGGGAACGGAAATCGTCACCATCGCGGCAGCGGAATCACGTGAACCGAAAAAGCAGATTACGCAGGCCACCAACTCCGTCATCTGGCGTATTGCGTTGTTTTACCTGCTGTCGATATTCATCGTGATTGCACTGGTGCCGTGGAATACCCCATCGCTGATGAAAGCCGGTTCGTATCAAACGGCAATGGAGATGATGAATATTCCTTACGCACGTCAAATCGTCGATGTGGTGGTGTTGATCGCGGTGTGCAGCTGTCTTAACTCTGCGCTCTATACGGCTTCTCGCATGCTGTATTCGCTTTCCCGTCGTCAGGATGCCCCTGCCGCTGCATCAAAAACCACACGCAGTGGTACCCCCTGGGTTGCAGTCATCGCCTCAACTGCCGCTGCATTTCTCGCGGTGATTGCCAATTATCTGGCACCCGCAGCGGTATTTGAGTTCCTGCTGGCCAGTTCAGGGGCTATTGCTTTGCTGGTTTATCTGGTGATAGCGGCTTCGCATCTGGTGTTGCGCAAAAAGCGCGAGGCGCGGGGTGAGACCTTAAGTTATCGCATGTGGCTGTTCCCAGGCTTAACCTGGGCGACCATGGTGTTTATCGTGGGTGTACTGATCTCAATGTTGTTTATGCCGGCGCATCGCTCAGAAATCATCGCCACCGGTTTACTCACCTTAGCGGTATTGATCACCAGCCGCATCGTGCATCGTAAACGCGCTTTGCGCGAGCGCGAGGCGTTAGTGGCAGTGCGTTCATAACGCCAGAGATTTCCGGGCAAGGATGCCCGGAAGCCTTACTCATATTGCACATCGATACTGATCGACTCTTCCGGCACGTTAATCACCACAACGCATTTATTCCACACCGGCTTGCCTTCGGTCATATCGTGCTCAACGAAGTAGTGTTGGAAATCTTTCAATGCTTCAGTTAAATCGCCAATCGCCTGTGCATCCGGTTCAAACCAGTCTGGCTCGCCGTTTTCATCCAGATAATCGAACTGGTATTCACCGCCCTCGTCATCGGCAAACAGTTCAGCTTTTACGATTAATTCGCGCGCACCTTGCGGTCCACAGCTGAAAACAATCATCGCGATGCGGCGGTAAAGGTCTTCATATGTCATGGCAGTGTATTCCTGTTTTTAGTGAGATCCGTGGGCAGCGTTGGTCATGGATGGCATAACAACGTTACCGAGGGCTCTTATTGACTTTAAAGCTGATGAGAAGAGAATGAGGCTCTTCGAACAGTAAATTGAAAAAAATGGAGTTTATCATAGCCTGTTCCGCGCGTTTTCCCCGTATGACTCCCGTGAAAAAAATGGCCACGCTATTGGCTGCACTGCTTTTAGCCAGCTGCAGTTCCGAGCCGCCTAAATCACTGGTCACCCCATTCCCGACAGTGACGCCGAAACCGCATCCTGTTCAGCCCGCTGTCAGCGCAGAACCGGTGCGAGGTGTGTGGCTCACCACGGTGTCGCGTCTTGACTGGCCCCCCATAGCCTCAGTAAATGCCAGCCCGGCAAATCGCATTAGCCAGCAACAAAAGGCGCTGACCGATAAGCTGGATAAACTCAAAAGTCTCGGCATTAATACCGTCTTTTTCCAGGTGAAACCGGACGGCACTGCGCTGTGGCGCTCTAAAATTTTGCCCTGGTCAGATATGATGACCGGAAAGATTGGGGAAGATCCCGGTTACGATCCGCTACAGTTTATGCTGGATGAAGCGCACAAACGCGGTATCAAAGTGCATGCGTGGTTTAACCCTTATCGCGTTTCCACCAACGTGAAACCCTCGACGGTGGCAGAACTCAACAGCACACTCTCCCTGCATCCAGCCAGCGTTTTTGTGCTCCATCGAGACTGGATTCGCACCGCCGGTGACCGCTTTGTGTTAGATCCGGGTATTCCCGATGCCCGTGACTGGATCACCAGCATCGTGGCGGAGGTCGTTGCGCATTACGATATCGATGGCGTGCAGTTTGATGACTATTTCTACGCGGAATCGCCCGGCTCAACGCTGAATGACAGCGCGACATTTCGCCAGTATGGTCAGGGCTATGCCTCAAAAGCGGACTGGCGACGCCACAATACTCAACAGCTGATTGAGCAAGTCTCTCGCACCATTAAACAGCTAAAACCGCATGTCGAATTTGGTGTCAGCCCTGCCGGCGTTTGGCGCAACCTGTCACACGATCCTGCGGGATCAGACACGCGCGGCGCGGCGGCTTACGATGAAGCCTACGCGGATACTCGTAAATGGGTGCAGATGGGCCTGCTGGATTACATCGCGCCGCAGATTTACTGGCCATTTTCACGCCAGGCTGCACGTTACGATGTGCTCGCTAACTGGTGGGCCAACGTGGTGAAACCCACGCATACCAAGCTCTATATCGGTGTGGCGCTGTATAAAGTCGGCGAAACCTCCAAAATGGAACCAGACTGGACCATTAATGGCGGTGTACCGGAACTGAAAAAACAGCTCGACCTCAATGACTCTGTGCCACAAATTAACGGCACTATTCTGTTCCGCGAAAACTACCTTAATCAACCGCAAACACAGCAGGCGGTAAATTATTTACGCAGCCGTTGGGGAAGTTGATTTTCGAGCAACGCGCTACCGTCTATTCCGGTATACCTCATCCAACTTACTTTGATGAAAAATACGCCAGCAACGTCCGTTGCTGGCTTCTCTTCAGATATACGGCTCTGTTGCACTATTTAAAGGAATACTCCATTCGTTGCCATTCACCCGGACTTTCAAATAACGCCGGGTACGCCATTTTCCCGGTTCGTACTCTTCAGGCTGACCAGTGATAACCGTTCCATTTAACAGCAACTCCTTATCGTTGTTGTAGCCAAACCCCACCTTTTCATTGCCAATCCAGTGCTGTTCGAAAGCCACCACAGGGGCTGCATCAAACTTTTGCGCATCGGCTTCTGAACAGGCGGTATAGCTTTTACGGAAGATAAAACATAATCCCGCCTTGTACCGATCCTTGCCGTTCGTTTCCACCTGCGCGGTGGCAAAACCGGTGAATTGCGCCAATTTAACGTAAAGCTTAGTGCGAGTGGCACCACCTTCAATGTGCACTTTGGTCACCGGACATGAGCCTTCGCCATACCAGCTGCCAATGGTATTGGCACTATTGCGCGCCTGAAGGTAAATATTGGCCACCCCTTCCGGGGTTCGTCCAGAGTGCTGAGTTTGCGTGGCGCTTTGCGATAATATTTGCGATGTGCCCACCACACGTACGTGAATCTGCGTGCCTTCATCGGAGAAATTAAATTCGCCAATATAAAACCATTTCTCTTTATCGCTGCGGTTATCCATGTGGTGTTGAGAGGTAATGTAATCGTAGTTTAGCGATCCCTGAATGATGGCACCCCAATCCGATATTTCCATCAGCCCGCGATCACCTTCTGCCAGCAGTGACCAGGGTTCAATACCTGTGGTGCTGTAATCAAACCCGGCGCTTTGATTATGAATACTTTTTTGAATGATCAACGCGCGACAATAACCTAATTTTAGCGGGTTAGTCGTCGATTCAATTGCCAGCCCCTCAATCACCCACTGGCCATTGGTTAAATCTCCGGCAAATTCTGAATGTTCAATCCAGCCGTTACGAATAAAAGATTGGGTGCAGCGCGGTAAATCCAAAACTGGCTTCAGGGTATTTTCTTGCAAATTGAAGTTGGATAATTCTATGGCCGTACTGTGGTCCCAGGCACCTGCTTCACGGTCAGACCAGCGCGCATACACAATGCTGTCCTGACACCCTCTGGAATAAAACTGATCAATCTTACAATCCAGCGTATCAATAAGATCCAACGCTCGCCCGCCCAGATAGCGAAACTCCATACTGCTCACGCGTAGAAACTGCCCGCCGGTTATAATGTTGGCGTAAAAACCGACTTTATTAAATGCCGTACCGCCGTCTCCGCCGCTATTAGAGCTCATGCCTTTCACCACAATGCCCGATATCTCTGCATAGCGCGCATTCACTTTAAAAAAATGAAGTCCTCTGGGCTGGGTATTCCAGTTAAATACCAACGTGGTCGTCGGGAAGTAGCCAAAGTTGACGTTGGCACCCGAGACTTTAAAACGGTTAATTTCTGTTTTTGAGATGTCAAAAGTGGACATGCTAAACACCCCAGCCGTAAAGCGGATGCCGGCTGCGGGCAGCACGCGCTGCGACCAGTTATACATGCGTTTTACGGCTGCAATACAATCGGTCTTGCCATCGGCAATCGCACCAAAATCCAGCACGGTGACAGTGCTGTAGTCCTGTATGACACGCTTCCAGCGCTTTTTGCCGGCAGTGATAAAAACAATTCCGCCATCATCTTCACTGGTGCTATCAGTGGCGTCATAAACAAACACCCCCCCGCCCATTTTGCTGCCTTTGGTGTACTCCAGCACCGAAGCGATTTCCCCGGCGGATGTCGGTTCAGTAGCCCGTAATTCATCAATGGTTTTTAACTGCACAACGGTACCGGTTGAGGCGTTGACGGCATTTTGCGGTGAGGTGTTATTGGACGTATTTACCATGGTGGACCCCTTAAATATTAAGAGAAAATAACGGCACCCATGGAGTATAAGTAGCTGATAGTTAATATGTTGATGCGGACCAGTGTAAATAGAGGCGTTTACTATCCCATTGATAGATGAGATACAACAAGACCATGATTGCTGAAAGAAAGCGCAGCGGTATGGCGAAATTTTACAGAATAATCGTAGGAATATTATTACTTATCGCGGCCGCAAAAAATGACCACCTGACGTAAGATTTCGGTCGAATACCTTAAGCCGGTAACTGTTTCATTTTCTTATTTATGAAGGTTAAGTGAAGCTAAAGCGGCGCCAGCAAGCCCCGACTTGCTGGCACATCATCCTAAAATGTGGCATTAACCCCGACGTTCCAGGTCACCTGATGGTAATCGCTGTTACTGGCGACGGTGGACACCCCAGCAAAGGCATTGACCGTATCGCCCAACGGCACATTGGCCCCCACCGCCACGTCAAGCCAGTTCTTATCCCCGGCTTCCACCGTCCGTTCAAACGAGGTTTGGGTGGATTTCAAACCCGCACGCACGGTGGCATCCGTGTCACCAAACTGATGGTAATAGCTCACCTGCGCCCAGGGATTGATCACCCACTCCCGGCTATCAATACGCCAGCCGACTGAACCTATCTGCGAATGAAGTGTTTGGTCCGAATAACGCATTGAAGTACTGGTATTGCCATTTTCCTGATAGCCACCCACGCGACCATAATCCAACGCATAGCTGGCTACCGGACCGGTCGTAATATGGTTCCCCAAGGGTAAATCCCAGCCGGTTTGTACCCGCATGCCCATTAATTTACCGCTGCTGCTGCCTTGCTCAGTCCGGGTGGCTGGGCCGATGTTGATGTTGCGCTCAATACTATCGAAATCGAGATCGGCATAGTGGAGATCGGCGTTGATCCATCCTTGATCGAACAAAGTAAGCTGACTGTAGAGTGCCACCAGATTACCGCGCAGCTTATAGTCATAGTTTGAGGAAGGATTCATGCGCTGATTGCTGTTTGAGAACAGCAAACCGGTTTGCCAGTTATCGGTCAGCTGATAGCCGATCCCCAACGTCAGATTGGTGGTGTTTGCATCACCGTTGCTCCAGGCATCACCTTGATAATCGACGTGTTGCCCTGCGTAACCGCCAAACACCGTGAACTGACCCGCGCTGGCCGGTTGCTGTCGCTGCTGTTGCAAATGCCCATCCAGCGTATTGTGCATGTCTTGCGCCATCAGCGTCGTGGATTGCGACAGAGCCGCCACCTGCGCCGGGGCATCGAGGATAGACTGAATATAATCCGCCAGCATGGCGTGGACGGCCGGACTGGGATGCAAGCGATCGGCAAACAGATAATCTTGTGCGGTGCTAAAACCGGCATCAGAAGAGTGGCATTCATCTGCTGAGGTGCCTACCGGACAGGCAATACCGATGGTGTTGGTCAAACCATAACGTCCCGGGTTGGCGACCACCTCGCTAAACAGTCCAGCGATATCCACCCGGACGATATTGCCCTTCAACGCGGCCAGCTGGGCTTCTTCCTGCTGATTGTAGCCATCAGAGAGAGCAGTGACCTGAGTGCTGAGCGTTTGCCAGGCGTCGTAAAGCTGCTGAGCCAGCGCATCACGCACTGCGGGGATGCCCGAAATTTGTCCGGCGGCAACCGTGAAGGCATCTTTCACCGCCTGTTGACGGGCAGCAACATCCGGTGTTGCCGCGTTATCGAGCGACTGAAAAGCCGCGACCATGGCTGATGTTCCAAACGTTCGCAACACGAGTTGCACCATGTAGGGCGTCAGCCCCAATTGCGGAACGTTCGGCACGATAACCGCACCGGCCCCCGCATCCAGTAGTGTTTTGACCTGAGAAGCCGCAGAAATTGCACTGTTGCTGATGGTTTCACGTGCGGTCAGCGGATTGGTGACCGCGGCGGCAATGTCGTTCGCGCCGACCCAGTGAATATACAAGCCGTTGCTGTCAGCGCGCCCTCCCGTAGATTGCAGATAAGCCGCCAACTGATCCTGCGTATTCAAATCAGGATCCAGTGCAGGTACTGCCACAGCACCACCTTGTGCATAGTTGCTGCCACCCAACGTTGAAGGCTGCAGATTTTCGCCCAGGTGCGCAGCCAAAATTTCATCGTAGAGCGGATGCTGCGCGCCGTCGGCGGTAAAACGCCCAATATTGCCACCGTCGCTCAGGCTATCGCCAAAGACGGTTAAGCTGTCCCACGCCTTAGCGTAGGGTGTTGCCATCAAAGTACTTAAGGTCGCTATCGCGACAAGGGAGAGTGCGGATTGACGTTTTATCATCATCTACTCCGTGATGAGCCAGACAGAAAAAGTCTGGCGATTCAAAGGTCAGTCTTGCGCAATAACATCGCAGCTACGCAAGCCAGCAAGGTCGCATCAAAGATGCAAAAGAAGCTAAAGAGATAACAAGGACGTTTAAGGTGTAGCCAGTTATGGAAGGTAATACCAGTTTGCGCACAGAAGATTACGGCAGGCATTTTTGAGATTTTAACCTCGCTCACAGTAATTCTCTGATTTAGCGAATCTTTTTTGATAGAGCGGCCAGGCGAGGTTTCGGCATAGAAGTATTAGGATTTGAAGCTTTAACCTTTCCTCTCATTTTGTGATCTATATTGTAGTACAATCCATTTTCACTGTACTACAATGATTCCGACATCATTATTTAATTCTGCGCCAGTTTTTAGTCATACCAACAATAAAAACAATCACTCCATCTTATTTACCTGCATGCCTGGCGGGCAGTATGGCTGCTGCCTGAAAAAGGCCAAACCGATGACGAGGTCGTTATGATGAGCAACGATTTATATGCCTCTACCCTTAAACAATTGAACAGTAAAATTATCCCTTTTATCGTTATCTGTTATTTCGTTGCCAATCTCGATAAGACCAATATCTCTATCGCGGCACTTCAGATGAATGCCGATCTCGGTCTCACAACCAGCATGTATGGCTTGGGCGTCGGGATGTTTTATATCTCTTATATTCTTTTCGAAATTCCCAGCAATGTGATCATGACCAAAGTGGGCGCGCGTCGCTGGATAGCGCGCATTATGATCACCTGGGGCATCGTCAGCACCGGCATGGCACTGGTGCACACCGCCAATCAACTCTATGTGATGCGTTTTTTATTAGGTATGGCCGAGGCGGGTTTTGCACCTGGTATTATTTATTACATTGCATGCTGGTTTCCCAAAAGCAATCGCGCTCGTGCCATGTCGTTTTTCTACATGGGTTCAGTCAGCGCATCCATTATTGGTTTGCCAGTTTCGGGTGCGATATTAAACATGCATGGAATCGCAGATATTGCGGGTTGGCGTTGGTTGTTTGCTTTGGAAGGCATTCCCGCGCTGATTCTCGGTTGCCTGGTGTTATGGCGCCTGCCCGACTCGCCTGAGCAGGCTCCGTGGTTAAACTCGCAACAAAAATCCTGGCTGCGTGACCGTCTGCAGCAAGACAATGCTGACGTGGCGATCGGAAAGAATCATTCCTGGTTAAGTGCGCTGAAAGATAAAACGGTACTGCTGCTAAGCCTGGTGTGGTTTCTGCAGGCATTTGGATCCATTGGCATCACCCTGTTTATGCCGCTGATTATCAAAAGCATGGCGGCAGAACAGAGCGATTTCGTGATCAGCCTGCTCTCGGCAGTGCCTTTCATCATGGCGTGCTTATTCATGTATCTGAACGGCCGTCACTCTGACAGAACACGCGAGCGCAGTTGGCATTTAGGCTTGCCATTGATTCTTTCTGGGCTGGCATTGGCCACAGCGATCTTCACAGCAAATCTCTGGGTGGCCTATCTGCTGCTGGTACTGACAGTGGGTTTCAACTTTGCGCTGACGCCGATTTTCTGGGCGGTCACGACCGAAAAACTCGCGGGCGTGGCGGCCGCTGCCTCTATCGCCTTTATCAATACGGTCGCCAACTTTGTCGGTTTGGGATTGCCACCCGTATTGGGAAAACTCAAGGATATGACCCATAGTTATCATTCAGGTTTACTGGTGGTGGCGCTGGCCCTGATCGCGGGGGGTGTGATTGGCATTATCGTCTCGCGACCACCAAATGATCGGTTGAAAACCCTTGCCTATCCGCAGTCTGGCAAGTGAAACGCTTTTTCATGCATTTTAGTTAAATGTTCTGGAAACCGCGCCGATAATTAAGCTACCTTTACCAAAGCGGACCGCAAGCGGTCCGTTTATTTCAACATCAGGCAGCGATAACTCAATACCCCCAGCCTGCGTGCGCGCAGAGAAACACATTCGCAAGATAGAGTGTTCGGCTGTGGAAATTCAGCGGAGCGGCAAAAGCTGCACGCATTATGTTCAATGACATAATATCGCCTGAGGTCACACATGTTTGGGGTGAAGAAATCCAGCCTTTCTCTGCCATTTTATAAAAGTGGCGATGTACTCAAAGATATCAATGCAATCAAACTACATGTGGCATGGATTGAGTTTTCGCCCAGCGGTGAAATCCTCAGCGCCAACCCGCAATTTCTTGAGGTAACCGGCTACAACCTGCATGAGATTCAGGGACAACATCATCGCATTTTCTGCAGCCCGGCTTACAGTCAGTCATCGGAGTACTTTGCTTTTTGGCAGACGCTGGCCTCAGGTGAATCCGTCACCGGCATCTTTGAGCGCTTTAATAAACAACGCCAACGTTTCTACCTGAGCGCAACGTACTTCCCGGTGAGCGATGACAAGGGCAAAGTTTATAAGGTGATTAAAGTCGCCAGTGATATCACTGCCCGCCATGAAGAACTCGAGCACAAAGAGGCGGTGATCACCGGACTCGACCGCTCCATGGCCGTCATTGAATTCACCCCCGATGGCCTTATTCTGACAGCCAACGCGAACTTCCTGACACACATGGGTTACGAGCTGAAAACGATTGTCGGTCAGCATCATCGCTTGTTCTGTTTCGATAACTTTTACCGTGAGAATCCCGAGTTCTGGCGCAAAATCGCTAAGGGACAACACTTTGTCGGGCGCTTTGAGCGGAAGACCGCCGCAGGCGAACGTATCTGGCTGGAGGCGAGCTACAATCCGGTGTTTGATGCCGACGGCAAAGTGTACAAAGTGATCAAAATTGCTTCCGATATCACCACGCGGGTTGAAGCGGCAAAACGGGTCGCTGATATTGCCCTCACCACCTCAGAACAAACTTCGCAAATAACCGATAACGCCAACGAAGTGCTGGATGAAACCATCCGCAACTCCGGTCTGGTGGCCGTGCAGGTCAATGCCGCAACCGATATTGGCACACAGTTAAATGCCTCGGCCAAAAGCATCAACGAAGTGGTGGAAACCATCAATCTGATTGCCTCACAAACCAATATCCTGGCGTTAAATGCCGCGATTGAAGCCGCGCGCGCGGGTGAAGCGGGTCGTGGATTTAGTGTGGTAGCGGATGAAGTGCGGCGTCTGGCGGCGTCCACCTCCAGCGCAACCAAAAAGATTACTCAGGTCGTGGAGCACAACGCCATGCTGATTCATCAAATGGAGCAGCAGTTAAGCGAAGTGAAACAGTTCGTGGTGACTGAGCAAGATAAAATCAGCGTGCTATCGCGCAGCCTGCGTGAAATAAACAGTGGTGTGCATGAGTTTGTGAATGTCATTCATCGACTGGATGTTTAGGTGATCACCCATTAGCGATGACCAGGCGGCCTGAAGGCCGCCTTTCACTTTTAACCGCGCATGGCGTAACCGATGCCACGATCGCTCAGTATCTAACAGGCTTTTACATCATCTGCGGTTCGCGAATCGCATTGCCTTTGGCAAAGCGCGCCAGACTGTAAGGTTCAGCATCCGTAAACAGCGGTTGGTTATTCACCATCTGCGCGCACAATAAGCCCGCTCCAGGACCGATGCCGAAACCATGGCCACTGAAGCCAGAGGCGATAAACAGGCCCGGTACCGTATCCATCTCATCAATCACGGGCACCAAATCAGGCGTGGTGTCGATCCAGCCTCCCCAGGCATGATCCACTTTGATCCCGGCAAGTTCCGGGTAAAACTGAACCAGCAGTTGCATCGCTTCCTGCACAATCGACGGATCGCCGGCGGGATCGAGTACACGGATCTTTTCAAATGGCGATAAGCTCTGATTTGACCAGGAGCCAGCGGCTTCCGGACCATTAAAGAAAGAACCGTTGATACGCACTTTGAGTTTTTTGGCAATTTTGCTGCGATACATCGGATAAAATTTGGTGGCATAGCGGATATTTTGCGGCGCCAGATCGATCTGCCCACGTCCGGAGAGTGCCACGGTGTAACTGCCATCCTGACGACGGCGAATGCATAATCCGCCGATACTCAGACACCCTTTAATCACTTCCGGCGCCACCGTGGTTTTAAACGCTGTACCCAAAATATTGGCGCTCGGCAGTTCAACACCGTACTGTTTGCAGAAACGTGAACTCCAGGCACCACCACAGCAGATCACCCGGTTCGCTTTCACTAAGCCGCGCACGGTCCAGACACCGGTGACGCGCCCGCCACTGATGTCCAATCCACGCACCGCGCAGTGTTGATGCACCGAAGCCCCCAGATTTTTCGCGCCCGTGGCGATTGCCGGGGCGGCCATGGAGGGTTCAGCACGCGCATCGCTCGGTGACCACACGCCGCCCACCCATTGGGCCTGTTCGCCAATGCGCTCGCGCGTCTCTCTGCCCGTCAATAAATGGCTGACAAACCCGATTTGTTTCGCCTGCTTGCCCCAGGCTTCCCAGCGCGCCACATCTGCTTCACTCAGCGTGCCGTAGGTGATTCCCTGGCGGCTAAAGCCAAGATCGAGTCCGATTTCACCGCTCAACGCTTCCCAACGCTGCAAACTGCGTATCGCCATCGGCAGCTCATACAGATCGCGATTCTGCTGGCGGACCCAGCCCCAGTTGCGTCCCGACTGCTCACCGCCAATCACGCCTTTTTCAAACAGCGCCACGGAAACGCCCTGCTTTGCCAGTTCATAACTGACGGAAGTGCCGATAATCCCGCCGCCGATGACGATGACATCCACCGCGCTGGGGAAAGTTTCACTGTCTGCTACGGTATTCACGTTGATGCGCATGATGTTCAATCCTGACCTTTATAAATGTTGCTCAGAGGAAATATGCATGATCCACAACACAGTGGCGTCACTGGACGTCGGGTTAAAAATGTTGTGCGGTAGATGGCTCTGGAATTGAAAACTGTCACCGGGTGTCAAAAGCACGGTGTCACCGTCAATCTCCAGCGTGAGTTCACCCGCCATCACTAAACCTGCTTTTTCCCCCTTCCCCATTAACATCTCAGCAGACTGCACGCCTGCCGGGATATTGATAAACATAAACTGCAAATCATGGTCGCCCGAGGGGGAAAGCATCTGTTTTGAAATTCCCTGTTTACCCACGTTAAAGTGCGGGCGTTCCGCGGCGCGCCGGACATAATGCTCAGCACCATGAGTGTGAGCTTCGGCCTCTTCCAAAAAGGCCGAAAGGGGGACTTTTAAGACCAGACGCAGTTGTTCCAGCACACGCACCGTCGGATTCGTCAGATTGCGTTCGATCTGACTGATCGCGCCAGCGGAAACATTCGCCAGCAGCGCCAGCTCAGTGATGGTCATATTCCGCGCCTTGCGCACACGTTTGACGCGGGAGCCGATATCCGCTTCCTGAGCGCCGAATTCCCCTTTCATGCTCGATTCTTTTTTCATCTGCTGAATTCCATTCGCAATCATGTCAGCTGAGCTTAAGGGTGTCATCAATCAGGGCATGCCCCATTTGGTTTTAATCGTCTGCAACGTGCCATCCTCTTTCATACTGGTTAACGCGCTGTTGATCTGCGCCATTAACGCATCGTTGCCTTTCTTCAGGCCAAACGCCATTGGGGAAACATGCTCCGGTTTATAGCCGTCCACGACATGCATGCCTTTTAGTCCACCCGCTTTTTCCTGCGCTTTTAATATCGGATAGTCATTTAATCCGGCCGCCACGCGACCCAGTGACAAATCTCGCGTCATATCCGCAGGGCTGTCGTAGACCTTCACTTCTTTCGCAATGCCGATGGCCATCAGGCTTTGGGTATAATCGGTGCCGGCCATGGTGCCCACCACTTCACCCTTAAGATCCTGCCAGGAGTTATAAGCTTTTTTATTGTCATCCCGCACGATCAATCCCGCGCCAAAAGCCGTCACCGGTTGTGAGAACGTAATGCGTTTTGCGCGCTCTTCAGTCGGCGTCATTCCCGCCACTATCATGTCAATCTTTCCGGCGATAACAGATTGTATCAGCGTGGAAAAAGGGATTGCGCTGTATTGGATGTCCAAATGCTCACGTTTAGCCACTTCTGCGGCCACATCCGGCATAAAACCCTCAATCTTGCCCGTTTGGGTATTGAGGAAGGTAGTGGGTGCACTCGATGGCGGTGAACCCGCGGTTAACACCGCTGCACTGGCATTGAAACTCAACGCAGCCGTAAGGCCGAGGATCATCAACGGGGAACGAATAGCAGACATGACTCACTCCTGGGTGCAATGAAAGGGATAAGCTCTTTTTCACTATAATGAAAATTGCACACCAGCTGTCAACGATTTATTTAATGAAAATGCGCCAACTCACAAAATAACAATAAAGCCTTTGATTTGACTAAATATCACACCTATAGCTTGTTCGTATGAGCGTAATAAGTAAATGCTATCTCTGTCATGAGAGTAATGATTGACAGCGATTTGCTATCAACGATATTCATTATAATGAATTTATCGCCTGATTTTAGGGTGACACTACAAGCCAGGAGAACAAAATGGACTGGAGCAGCATCCACCAGTATCTGCCCTTTTTATTGAAAGGGGCTGAAATGACGATCTATATCACCCTTTTGTCTCTGATAATCAGTACGCCATTGGGGTTGATTTTTGCCGCAGCCAAAATGTGTCCGTGGAAAATCATTTCATGGCCGATCGCCACCATCATTAACATCACGCGTGGTCTGCCGATGATTGTGGTGCTGTTTTATATCTACTTTGTCTTCCCGGATATTGGCATCACCCTCACTTCGTTTCAGGCCAGTGTCATTGGTATCGCCTTTTGCTTTTCCACTTATATCGCTGAAATATTTCGGTCCGGCATTGAATCGGTTGATCGCGGGCAGCTTGAAGCCGCGCGATCAATGGGTATGAGTTATGGCAAAGCCATGCGCCGCGTGGTGCTGCCTCAGGCTTTCCATGTTGCCTTACCTCCGTTCAGCAATACGCTCGTAATGATGCTCAAGGACTCTGCGCTGGCTTCGACCATTGCGGTGACGGAAATGACACGTCAGGGTCAACTGATTGCCGCCTCGACATTTGATAACACCACGGTGTATACGCTGGTGGCGCTGTTATATCTGGTGCTTTGCCTGCCGCTGCTGGCACTCACCAAAAAGCTGGAAAAACGTCAAATTAAAGGGGCTTGAGATGATTGAAATTCATGAAGTACACAAAAAATTCGGCCCCATTGAGGTGCTGAAAGGCGTGAGTTTCAAAGTCAGCGAAGGCGAAGTGGTTTGCCTGATTGGCCCTTCGGGTTCAGGTAAATCAACCATTCTGCGTTGCATCAACGGCCTTGAAACTTATGAAGGCGGCGACATTACCGTGCTCGGCCAGCGCGTCAACAATAAGCATAAGAGCATTAACGATCTGCGGCGTCAGATTGGCATGGTGTTTCAGCGTTTCAACCTCTTCCCGCATCGCAGCGTGCTGGAAAACGTGATGGAGGGTCCGATTCACGTCAACGGTGAATCCCGCAACGTAGCGGAAAAGCGCGCCAAAAACTTTCTGGCAATGGTGGGGCTGGCTGAGAAAATCAACGCATGGCCAGCCCAGTTATCCGGCGGACAGCAACAGCGCGTGGCGATTGCCCGCACGCTGGCCCTACAGCCCAAAGCGATTTTATTTGATGAGCCCACCTCCGCACTTGATCCCGAATTAGTGGGTGAAGTGCTGCAGGTCATGCGCAATCTCGCCCGTGAAGGGATGACCATGATCGTGGTCACCCATGAGATGCAGTTCGCTCGTGAAGTGGCCGATCGCGTCTGCTTCCTGCACAGCGGACAGATTGTAGAACAAGGTCCCGCTGACAACCTCCTGTTGCGGCCGCAAGAAGCGCGCACGCAAGATTTCCTGCGTCGTGTCTTAGGCAATACCGTGGCGCAGCCCTGTTCATGCTGCCAAACGCTGAGTTGAGCGATGATGCCCTTATTTATGCAAGGTGCAGTCAGGCGTTCTGCAGGAACCGACTCAGGTGAGTGACCGGGGCGTTATGAAGGTCACCCACACACCTGCAGCCTGATGTATCCCGGTCATCCAAAAGTTTCTGCCAAAGCCGTGCGAATAATCATTCAAATATGTTATTTGCACGGCAATAAGTCCCCTCAGGTTTTACTGCAATCCCTTAATCTGAATTGAGTTTATTCCCCAATGCACTTTGCCGTTGTGGTGAGTGCTATTTGTCACTGCTTACAGGAAAAAGAACTGATGAAAGTGCAAAAAATTGAACAGCCAGCCTTAATTGAAACAATGGAACCCTGGGGCAGCGTGGAAGGCTTACCGGGCAGCGGCACTATTGCGCTTTCCGGTATCCAGAAAGTGATTCCCGGTAAAGAAGATATCGATACCGGTATATTTGAATGTGCAGCAGGTTCCTATCGTCGCTCAGTTAAACAGGCTGAAATTATGCATTTTCTTAACGGCACAGGTTCATTTACCCCTGATGGCGAAGCAACCCTGAATTTTAAACCGGGTGATTCCTTTTTCTTCGAAGCCAATACTGAAGGGACCTGGGTCATTGAAAACACGATGCGCAAACTGTATGTCATTTTTGATGCCAGCTAATTGGCTTCTGCTTATTAAGAGGGCGCGTTAATTCGCGCCTTTTTTATCTCCTTGCTGTGACATTCCGGTGCATATTGTTTCTCCTTGCACCAGCAAAACTCAGATCTCCTGCTTATTACTGCCCAGAAACGTCAATTAGATCAGGCATAAAAATAATGGCACGCGCCTTGCTATGCAATTGGTAGAGATGTTGGACCAATTAAGGCAGCGCTATGCAATCCCCTTTTGAGCTTCAACCGATAACGACACCGCGCAGTGACACGCTGATTCTTGATGCACTCACGCGTTTTATGGCGCAATCCGGCGCGCAACCGGGGAGTCGCTTACCGCCTGAACGCGAGCTGGCGGAGAAACTCGGAGTGAGCCGCAACACCGTGCGTGAGGCGTTAAAACGCTGGGAGGCACTGGGCATCATTTTGCGAAAGAAAGGCAGCGGCACGTTTTTGCAGGCAGATGTCGGCATCAACGACAGCTTCCTCTCGCTGCGATTCAAAAACGACTCCGCCAATATGCTGCACGCACTGGAGGTCCGTCGCATTATCGAATCCGAATCCTGTGTGCTCGCTGCACAGCGTGCAAGCGCCGAAGACCTGCTGGAAATCGAACAGCGATTGATAGAAATGGAGCGCGTGCATCTGGCGGTCGGCTCGGCCGGTGCCGAAGACTGGGCGTTTCACACCAGCATTTACCGCGCTTCAGGCAACCCTCTTCTGCTGCAAATGCTGAACGGCATTTACGACAGCATGCACGCCTTTTTTGAATCACCACCGGAGCAGGCACTGTTTGCCGACTCCTTCCCGTTACACCGCGATCTCTTCAATGCCATTTCTCGGCGTGATGGCGAAGCCGCGCGCGCCATTTGCCATCAGATTCTCGATATCACTGAACGCGACATGAAGGATGTCATCAATGCCAAACGATAAACCGTTCTCGCAACAAACGCTTTTGTCTCATGATTTACGCTATGAAAAAGGCGCGGTCACTCCGCCAATCTACCAATCATCGCTGTTTACCTTCAGTGATTACGACAGCATGATTGCCCGCTTCCGCGGCGAAAGCGATCAACCACTCTATTCACGCGTCGATAATCCCACGGTTCGAGCACTGCAGGAAAAAGTGGCCGCACTGGAAGGGGGCGAGGCTTGCCTGGCGTTTGGCAGCGGTATGGCCGCCATCAGCAATGCCATCCTCAGCGTACTGCAACCCGGCGCAAAAGTGGTGTGCGTCAATCACGTCTATCCCGATACTTATCGCTTCCTGCGCGGCTTCTGCCAGCGTTTCGGTATCACCACCGAGTTCGTCGATGGTGATGATGAAGCCGCGATTCGCGCTGCACTGCCGGGCGCCAGCCTGCTCTATCTGGAAAGTCCGGTGAGTTGGGTGATGAGCGAGTTAGATCTGAATAAATTGGCCACGCTGGCAGGGGATGCCGGCGCAGTGACGATTATCGATAACAGTTGGGCGTCACCGATTTTCCAACAGCCTTTGCTGTGCGGCATCGATATCGTGGTACATTCGGCTTCGAAATACATCAGCGGACACAGTGATGTCGTGGCCGGTCTGGTGATTGCCAGTCAGCAACACATTGGCAATATCGCACGCCACATCAGCCCCTTCCTCGGCGGCAAACTGTCGGCGCATGAAGCGTCACTGCTGATGCGCGGCCTGCGCACGCTGCCGCTGCGCATGAAACAACATCACCAAAGCGGCATGGAACTGGCGCAAAAGTTGAGTGCCCATCCACAGATTACGGCAGTGTGTCATCCCGGCTTGTCCCCCAAATCCTGGTCATCGCTGCGCGGTTACAGTGGCCTGTTTGCGTTTGAAGTGACCGAACACATCGATATCCCCGCCTTCTGCAACGCCTTGCACTATTTCCATATGGGTGTGAGTTGGGGCGGTTTTGAGAGCCTGGTGATGCCTGCCATTTCGGTCATCAATCAAGCCAGCGAATTTAACTCGGCCGTTGATTTCGGCGTTTCGCCACGTCTGATCCGCATCTCAATCGGGCTGGAAGAAACCGAAGATCTTTGGAACGACCTGCAACAGGCGCTTGCCACCGCAACCCGCGCATAATCACTCCCAGGAGAAGCTGCAATGACGACTCGTTTTGCTATTAACGCACTGGTTTTAGCCATTGGATTGGGTTCAGCACTCAGCAGTATGGCGGCAAAATTAACCGTGGTGGAAGTGATTACCAGCCCGCCCCGCACTGAACTGCTGCAGAAGATGCTGACCGAATACAAAACCCAGCATCCCGGCACGGAAATTGAGTTGATCTCGCTGCCGTGGGGTCAGGCGTTTGAGAAATTAGGCACCATGTTGCAAAGCGGACAAGTGCCCGATGTCGTGGAAATGCCGGACACCTGGCAAGGGCTATATGCCAGCAACAACATGCTGGAAGATTTAGAACCGCGCCTGAAGAACTGGGATGGCACCGCCCAATTAACGGATAAAACGCTGGCGATGGCGCGTGCCGCCAATGGCAAAGCGACGATGATCCCTTACGGCTTCTACCTGCGCGCCCTGTTCTGGAATAAGAAACTGTTTCAGCAGGCCGGATTGAGCGAGCCACCCAAAACCATGGATGAGTTTGCCAGTGATGCTAAACGCATCAGCCAGTTGGGCAACGGCATCAGCGGTTATTGTATGCGCGGCGGCGTCGGCGGCACCAATGCCTGGATGATGTTTATGGCGGCGATGAACGGCTCAGCGGAATTCTTTGATAAATCCGGCAACAGCACTCTTACTCAGCCTGGCGCGATCAAAGGGGCGCAATTGCTGGTCGACATGTACAAACAAGGCGGCGCGCCTAAAGACAGTGTGAACTGGGGCTTTAATGAAATCGTCTCCGGTTTCTACTCCGGTAAATGCGCCATGCTCGATCAGGATCCCGATGCACTCATTGCGATTAAAAACAGCATGGCCGCCGATGATTTCGCCGTTGCGCCGATGCCTGTCGGACCATCAGGTAAAGCCTTCCCCACCATTGGCTATACCGGCTGGGCGATGTTCAAACAGGGTAAACAAAAAGATCTCGCCTGGCCGCTGATCACCTTCCTGAGCAATAAGACCAACAACCTCGCATGGGCAAAATTTGTCGGCACCCTGCCAATTTATAAGGGTGCCGAGCAGGATCCTTTCTATCAAACCCCGCAGTTTGCCGGCTGGTTTAAAGAGTTGAACGATCCGAACTACGTGCCATTAACCATGCCCACACATTTAAAAGGTTGGGGTTACTTCAACTCAGTGATTGTAAAAGAGAGCAGCCAGGAGACGTTGCTAGGAGAAAACGATACCGAAGACATGGTGAAGGACTGGGCTAAGTACCTGACGAAAGAACAGAAAAGCTGGCTCGCCACGCAGTAATCACCGATCGCGCGGAGAACAATGATGATGCTAGAGACTTCACTTGATGCCCGCTCACCGCGCCCGCGCTACACGCGCTGGCTGCGGTTGGCTGAGCCGTGGTTTTATCTTTCGCCGGGACTGCTGCTGATCGCCTTGTTTATTTTTGTGCCGATGGCGATAGGCATTTCCTACGCGTTTCAGAGCATGAACCTGCTCAATCCGATGGATAGCGGTTGGATTGGCTGGGATAACTTTGCCGAGATGTTTGACGATCGGCGCTTTTTTAAAGCGCTCGGTCACACGCTGAACTGGACGCTCAGCTCACTGCTGTTGCAGTTTTTCTTCGGTTTGGCGTTGGCGCTGCTGCTTAACCGCGAGTTTCGATTTCGTCGCTGGGTGCAGGCGCTGGTCTTTCTGCCCTGGGCGGTGCCCGCCTTTCTTTCCGGCCTGACCTGGTCCTGGCTGCTTAACCCGGTGGTTGGCCCGTTGCCACAGTGGCTCAGCGACCTCGGATTACTGAGCGAGCCTTACAATATCTTGTCCGATCCTCAGCTTGCCATGTGGGGGCCCATCATTGCTAACGTCTGGTTTGGCATCCCGTTTTTTGCCATTACCTTACTGGCCGCTCTGCAATCCATCCCGAAAGATCTGTATGAAGCGGCTTCGATTGACGGTGCCAGCGGCTGGCAACAATTCTGTCGCGTTACGCTGCCCTTCCTGGCACCGATGATCGCCATTACCGTCATGCTGCGTACCATCTGGATTGCCAACTTCGCCGACCTGATCGTGGTAATGACCGACGGTGGCCCCGCCGGATCCACCTCGATTTTATCCAGCTACATCTTCACCACCGCCTATCGCAAACTCGATTTTGGCTATGCCTCGGCAATGGCGGTGTTTCTGTTACTGCTGATGACCTGCTACGCGCTGGTTCTGCTGCGCATTCGTCATCGACTGTTGAAATAAGGAGGCGAAATGAAACTGTTACCGATGATTGGCCACCGCGTGAGCATTGCACTCTACCTGCTGTTTGCCCTGTTTCCGCTCTACTGGATCATTAAGATTTCCGTTACGCCGGATCAACTGCTGTTCAGCCAGGGCGTAACACTGTTGCCCGGCGGCTTCACCTTAGGCCACTTTCAAAAAGTGCTGACCGACAGTGATTTCCCCACCTTCTTCAGCAATAGCCTGATCGTCTCTTTCAGCACCGCATTCCTGACCACGCTGATTGCTGCCGGTGCCGGCTATGCATTTTCGCGTTTTCACTTTCGCGGCAAGATGGTGATGGCGGCGCTGCTGTTGTTCACGCAGATGTTCCCGCTGGTGATGATCATCGCCCCGATTTATCGCGTCATGGCTCCGCTCGGCCTGACCAACAGTCTGTTGGGTCTGGTGCTGATTTACACCGCCTTTAACGTCCCATTTGCCACCTTTTTGATGCAGTCATTCTTTGATGCCATTCCAAAAGATCTGGAAGAGTCGGCGATGCTGGAAGGCTGCACGCGTTTTCAGGCGCTGTATCGGGTGCTGGTCCCGCTGACGTTACCCGGAATGGCCGCGACGCTCGGCTTTGTGTTTACCGCGGCATGGAGCGAACTGCTGTTCTCGCTAATGCTGATCAACAAAAACGAAGTGATGACCTTCCCGGTGGGATTACTCAGCTTCGTTTCCAAATTTGCCGTTTCATGGGGTGAAATGATGGCCGCAGCCGTAATGGCGCTAATTCCTGCCTGTCTGTTCTTCGCCTTTATTCAACGATATCTGGTTCAGGGTCTGACCGCTGGCGCGGTTAAGGGGTAAACATGGCAGAAATTACACTGGCGCAGATCGACAAACGCTACGGCAATGTTGAAGTCCTGCGCGATATTAACCTCACCATTAACGATGGTGAATTCGTGGTGCTGGTCGGGCCGTCTGGCTGTGGCAAATCCACCTTGCTGCGCACCATTGCCGGGCTTGAACTGGCGAGCAGCGGCGATCTCCGCATCGGAAAACGACTGATGAATGATGTCGCCCCGAAAGATCGTGATATCTCGATGGTGTTTCAGAGTTACGCGCTTTATCCGCATCTGACCGTAGCGCGCAATATGGGCTTTAGCCTCGAAATCCAGAAACGTCCGCGTGCGGAGATTGAGGAGAAAGTGAAGCGTGCCGCGGATATCCTTAATCTTTCACACCTGCTGGATCGTCGACCAAAAGAACTGTCGGGCGGACAGCGACAACGTGTGGCGATGGGACGTGCGATCGTGCGCCAGCCGCAGGTGTTTCTATTTGATGAACCGCTCTCCAATCTGGATGCACAACTGCGCGGCAAGATGCGCGTCGAGATTAAACGCCTGCATCAGCAGATGAACAACACCATCGTGTATGTCACGCACGATCAGGTTGAAGCGATGACGCTGGCAGACCGGATTGTGGTGCTGAACCACGGGGTGATCCAGCAGGTGGGGACGCCATTGGAGCTGTATGACACTCCGGCCAATAAGTTTGTCGCCAGCTTTATCGGTTCACCGTCCATGAACTTTATCAATGGCGTTGTCACGACAAACGGCGTACGCATCGGCGACAGCGCGCTGTTGCCCGCTAACCCGGCATGGGCCAATCAGCCTGAAGGTCGTGAAGTCATTTATGGCATCAGACCTGAAAACATCGCACTGGCTTCAGCAGGTACTCCACACGCGCTGCCAATGGAGGTTTCTCTCGTCGAGCCCACCGGTTTATCCGAGCTGATCCACGGCAGCTTATTCGGGCATGAGGTGATGCTGTTTACCACCCAACGTTCCGGGGCCGCAGCGGGCGATATTATCGCCGTTGAAGTGGACTATGCGCGTGCGATGCTGTTCGATGCTGCCTCACAAAAGCGCTTGTAATCGCCGCCGTGTTGCTTTAGTGGCAACGCTGCGTTGCCGGGATACCTTTACCCGCTCATGTGCGCGGGTGATAGCCTTGAGGCGAAAACATTCGCCAACGAAACAGGGTTAAGGAGCGTTATGAGCATTATCAATCCCGCCGGTTTAAAGGCGCGCAGCTATTATAATCACGTCAAAATTCGTCCCGGTACGCCGGTTTTCCCGACCGGGCAAGTCGCGTGGGATGAAGAGGGAAACGTGGTCGGCATTGGAAACATGCAACAGCAGGTCGAGCAGGTATATGCCAATATCGATCGTTTGCTGGAGGGGTTGGGTGCAGAGCGCGACTGGATTGTGCGCACCACCACCTATGTCACCGACCTGGCACTGGTGCCGCACATTCATCCGGTGCGCCAGCGTTTCTTTGAAGGGCTAGAGTTGCCTGCCAGCACGCTGTTTCAAATCTCTGCACTCGCCGAGCCGGAATTATTGCTGGAAATTGATGTGGTGATAATGGTGCCTTGAGAGTAACGGGAGGTGGTAAACCTCCCGTTCATTGGTTACAGCGTAGCGAGTTGATGAAACCCGCGATCGTGATACACCATCGGTTGCGCATCCGTGTTCGGATGCACCACTTCGGTCACTTCGCCAAGAAAGATGGCATGCGTATGCCAGTCAACGGTATTAACCAACTTGCAGCTAAAGGCCACCAGCGCGTCCGCCGCCACTGGCGAACCTTCAGCATCCTGCTGCCATTCACCCGTTGCAAAACGTTCCGCGCGGCGCGCTGCCGTACTGAAAATATCCACTAATCCCAGCGCATCAGCCGCCAATACGTTGACGCAAAAATGGCCGCTGCGCTGAATGAGTTCAAACATCGAGGCATGACGATTGACGCACACCAACAACGTGGGGGGTTCAGCGCTGACGGATGTCACCGCCGTGGCGATCATCCCGCCCGGCTGTTGTTGATCAGCGCTGGTAATCAGGCAAACGCCCGCTGCCAGCTGGCGCATACCGCCGCGATAAGCATCAGCAATACCCGGCATCAGAAGTGAATCCGTCATTGTGCACCTGCTGCAGATTGACCGACGATGCGGCCTTCAATCGGATGATGGGGATCGACCGGCCCAAGGCTGGTGCCTTTACCCGGTGACACCAGACGGTCGCAGAACACTTCATCTTCTTCGGACCACGGACAATCCAGCGCGGCAACGCCCTCACGCCACTGTTCAAACGTGCGCGGTCCCACCAGCGTGCTGGTCACGAGTTTATTGCGCATGACCCATTGTTGCGCGAAATGCGCAGGTTGACGGCCGGTGCGTTCGGCATAGGTTGCTAACTCACTGGCCATCTGCAACGACTCCGGACGCCATTCGGCTTCCAGCATGCGCGGATCGGCGCGCCCGGCACGGCTGGTGCTGTCCGGGGCTTCGCCTACCCTATATTTTCCGGTAAGAATGCCGCGCGCCAGCGGGCTGTAACACACGGTGCCGACGCCAAAATAGGCAGCTGAAGGCAGAATCTCCACCTCAGCCTCGCGGTTGGCGAGGTTGTACAGCGGCTGAGTGGCAATCGGCCCGGTAATACCTGCTTCATGCGCCAGGCGCACGGTTTCCGCCAGGCGCCAGGCTTTGAAATTTGATACAGCAAAGTAGCCGATCTTCCCTTCACGGATCAGGTCGGCAAAGGCCAGTACCATCTCCTCCAGTGGCGCGGCGAAATCGGCTTTATGCATGTAAAGCACGTCGATGTAATCGGTGCCAAGACGCGTCAGTGACCCGTGCACGGCCTCGCGAATCCATTTGCGCGACATGCCGCGCTGATTCGGCCCCTCTCCCATCGGATTGCCCACTTTCGTCGCCAGCACCCAACGATGACGATCGGCCGCGAGGGCACGTCCGACTATACGTTCGGATTCGCCTTTGTTATACATATCGGCGGTATCGATGAAGTTGACCCCGCTGGCACTGGCATCGGCGATAATGCGCTGAGCTGTGGCTTCATCGGTGGCCCCACCAAACATCATGGAACCCAGGCAGATTTCGGACACTTTTAGCCCGCTACGCCCGAGATAACGGTATTGCATGCAAACATCCTCATTAGAGAGTGGTGTTCATTGAGGTGCGGCCCTGGAGCCGCCCATTTATGCGGGAATCACCGCCGTGGTGGCGATCTCAACCAGAAACTCCGGTCGTACCATCTCCAGCTTGACGCAGAAACGCGCGGGTAAAATCGCCGGGAAATAGCTGACGTAGATTTCATTGAACTTGTGGTAATCCTCCAGATTGCGCAGGAAGATCTGATTCATCACCACGTGATCCATGCTGCTGCCTGCCGACTCCAGTACCACTTTGATACTGTCGAGCACGCGGCGTGTTTGCACTTCAATATCGCCCACGCCCACCAGGCCACCATCAATGGGATCGGTCGACAACATGCCGGCCACATACACGTGATTGCCTGCTTTCACGCCCCAGTTCAGGTGGTTAAGGCCTGTGGCGGTTTTGCCGATAATCCAGCCTTCGGGATTGATTGCCTGATTCATCTGTCACTCCTGTTAGTTAAAAATGGATTAACGTCCGTTGCCGCGCAGGAACGGACGCCCTAAATCACCCGGCGCGGCGCCCGCTTTGCCCATCATGATCCAGGCGATGAGCGCAACGGCAAACGGCATCGCCATCAGCAACGATGGCGCAATGTTGACGCCCAAATACTGCCCCTGGAACTGCAGGGCTTCGAGCAGACCCAGCACCATCGCGACCAGCAGCACGCGCAGCGGCATCCAGCGCGCAAAGAGGGTAATGGCGATGGCCAGATAGCCGCGACCGGCGGTCATGTTGTCAACGAAGGTGCCACCGGACGCCACGATGCACAGATACGCACCGCCCAGCCCCGCCATCAGCCCGGTAAACAAGGTCGCGCTGAAACGGATACGCAATACCGAATGCCCGGCAGCATCAGCGGCCAGCGCATTTTCCCCGACAGCACGCAGTAACAAGCCCGTGCGGCTAAAGCGCAAAACGCCCCACAGCACCACGGCCACCAGCACCGCGAGATAAAACACCGGGCTTTGGGAAAACAGCGCGCGTCCTACCAGCGGCAGATCGGACAATCCCGGCAGTTTCAGCATAGATACCGCACGCATCGAACCTGCTGGCGGTGCACCGCTCAGCCACAACTGACGCATCAGCGAAGTCGCACCAATGGCAAACAGGTTGAAACCAATGCCCATCACGATTTGGTTAGCACGCGCGACCACCGTGCCCAATGCCAGCAGCAGCGCCGCCACACACCCACCGAACATGCCCACGCCCAGCGCCAGCACGGGCGATCCGCTCCACATCAGCCCGAGCGCGGAACTTGCCGCGCCAAACAGCATTAATCCTTCCAGCCCGATGGTGAACACACCCGCGCGCTCAGAGAGGGTTTCCCCCAATGCTGCCAGCAACACAGGCACACACAGCCTCAACCCCCCAGCCAGAAACAGCGCCAGAGTTACAGTGTTGAATTCCATACCGGCCTCCCTTTCACCAGCATCACGCCACTTAACACCGCCAGAATCAGAATCGGCATACCCCCCAGCACATCCGCCAGCGCGGCCGGAATCGAGAAGGTACTTTGCAACGCCAGCGCCGCACTGTTAATTGCACCGAAATAGAGGGAGACGATCACCGCCCCAATCGGCTGTAATCCAGCGAGAAATGACACCGCCAGCCCTTCAAAACCCAGCCCGGATGAGAAACCATCAATCAGGCGATACTGCACGCCGAGCACTTCAAAGGTGCCCGCCAGCCCACTGACCGCACCGGAAATCGCCATGCTGGAGAGCACGGTTTTGGCGGCAGACTGCCCCTGTAATTTCACAAAGCGAGGACTCTGTCCGCTGGCCCGCAGCTTGAGACCAAACGCGGTATGATTGAGCATGACCCACACCCCCAGCGCGATCAGCAGTGCGAGAAAGACGCCAGCGTGCAATCGCGCGCCCTCAATCAATGGCTGAAACACCCCATCAGCAGGAATTTGCGCGGACATATTGAAGTTGGAGCCCAGCGGACGCAGCGGGCCCTGAACCAGATATTTCAGCGTGTAGATGGCGATAAAATTCATCATTAGTGTGACGATAATTTCATCCACGCCGCGCCACACTTTCAGCAGCGCAGGAATCGCGCCCCAGAAGGCTCCACACAGTGCACCGCTCAGGATGGCGAAGGGAAGCAGCGCGGGCCCCAGATCACCGAAGGCGAGGAATGGCAGCATGGCACCAATCGCCCCCATCTGCAGTTGCCCTTCACCGCCGAGGTTGAACATGCCTCCCCGAATGGCGATTAATGCGCCCAGCGCGACCAGCAGGCGCGGCGTCATAAACACCAGCGTGTCGGAGAGCGCACGCACCGAACCGAAAGCGCCGTCAAAGGCGGTGCTTATCGCCCCTTGCATCGGCACGCCCAGCGCGGTGATTAAAGCCAGCCCCAGAATCAGGGACCCGATAAAAGCACTCAACGTGACCCACAGCGATCGTGAAGCGCTCAGCTGCGCTAATGCCCGACGCAATCCGGCGCGGGTCTCGGTTAAGGCGCTTAATGATTCAGACATGGACTTCTCCTGCACCTTGTAAAGACAGACTACGACCCGATGTCATCAGCGTGCCGATGCGTTCAATATTCATTGCTTCACCCGTGACTTCGCCTGTTATCCGCCCACCGTTCATCACCACAATGCGATCCGAAACGCGAATCAGCTCCTCGATATTGGAGGAGATAATCAGCACCGAGGTACCCGCATCGGCGGCATCGGCCAGCCGCATCAGCACGGCTTCGGCGGCGGCCAAATCCAGCCCGCGCGTGGGTTGATACACCACGATGATCGAGGCGTCCTGCGCCATGGCGCGCGCAACGACGATTTTTTGCTGATTACCGCCCGATAACGATCGGGCCGGGCTGGCGTGTGAATGCGTACGAATGTCGGACTGGTCGATCATCTCGCAGGCGCGCTGCGCAATCGCTGAGTGATCGAGCAGCCCGAAGCGGCGATAGTGTCCCTGCATAATGTCGGGATAGAGCAGATTGTGTGATACCGGTAGATCGAGGGATAACCCTTCGTGATGGCGGTCTTGTGGCACCAGCGCCAGCGTGACCTGTGCATCACTGCGCTGAATTTCACCGCTGTCCGGAACAGACTCACCGGCCAGTAGCGCAAACAGTTCGCTTTGACCATTGCCTTCCACACCCGCTACGCCCACCACCTCGCGCGCCGCTAACCTTAGGTTAATGTCATGCAAACCCGGCGAGCCGCTGCCCGGGCGCACATTCACCCCTTGAATTTTCAGCTGTTCTCCACCCGCGAGACGCTGCGCGCCCAATCGTGTACCGCTGCTAACAGTGCGGCCCACAATTTTCTCGACCAGCTGTTCTGCGCTGCACGCCGCCGTCAGCCCGCTGCCGTTGGTTTTACCGCGACGCAACACCGTATAGCGATCGGCGTGTGCCAGCACTTCATCGACATTGTGCGTGACCACCGCCACCGCCGTGCCTCTATCGCTGATGCGGCGCAACGTGGCGTAAAGTGCGCGGATTTCAACCGGAGTGAGAATGGTGGAGGGCTCATCCAGCAGTAACACGCGCGTGTCATTCACCAGCGCCTTAAGGATTTCCACGCGCTGCTGTAATGCCAGCGGTAAATGACCCACAATCGCGTTAGGGTCGAGATCGACGCCATAACGCTGCATGAAATCGCGAACCCCTGCGTGACGCCGTAACGTTTTTCGCTGTGCACCGCGCGCCACCAGCGCCAGATTCTCGGCCACGCTAAACGGAGCCACCAGCTTGAAGTGCTGATGCACCATACCAATACCATTGGCGATGGCGTCAGCCGGTCGCCGATGAATCACCTGCCGTCCGCCCATCAGTACCCCGCCTGCGCTGGGTTCGTGCACGCCGTACAGAATGTTCATCAACGTGGATTTGCCCGCTCCGTTCTCCCCCAACAGCGCATGGATCTCACCAGGAAACAGCGACAGTGACACGTTTTCCAGCGCCACGAAGCCGTTGGGATAGCGCTTCGAAACATGATCGAGTTCGATTAGCGGGCTGCTCATGCCTTACTCCTCAATCTTCACTTTGCCGGACTTCAGATCGGCGATGACCTGGAACACTTTGTCCTGCACGGATTTGTCGACGTGCGCAAAGGGCGTCGATAACGTCCACCCATTGGTGGAGAGGTTCTCGGTGATGATGCGGTTGCCTAATTGGTGATCGGCATAATGCTTGCCGATATCCGCGTAGGATTTATCAAAGTTCATCACCGTTGAGGTCATGATGGAGTTCGGGAAGGATTTGGATTGATCGGTGTAGGAACCGATGGTCAACACGCCCTCCTCATCTGCCGCCTGCTGGATGCCCGCGTCAGCGGTATCTGCAGAAGGAATGACAAAGTCAGCGCCGCGTGCGATGGCGCCAGTGGCGATCTCTTTGGCACGCGCGACATCGGTAAACGAACCGACATAAGCAGAATCCACCTGCACTTTCGGGTTCACATAGGCAGCGCCTTTCTTGATGAACTGCACGGTGCGTTCAGCGGACGGAATCGGTTCGCCGCTGATCACCGCGATGTGCCCGTTTTTGCTGGCGCTGGCGGCTAACGCGCCCAGCACAAAGCCGTACTCATCCCAATCCACTGACCACGCCGAGTAGTTTGGCAAGTTGGAGGTGGAACCTTCATAGGAATACAACACGAACTGCGTGTTCGGGAACGAAGGGGCAACTTCTTTGATGGCCGCGGAATAACCCGAAGAGTGCGCGATAATTAACTTCACGCCATCCGAGGCCAGCTGACGTAACACCGACGGTGCGGCTTCATAGGTGGTGTGCTCAAGATAGCTGGGCGCAAATCCCTCTTTCGTCGCCATCGACTTAAACGCGGCATACCCGGCCATATCCCACGAGCCCTGCGTAACGGTTTGTGTAAACAGCGCCGCCACGCGCGGTTTGCTCTCATCCGCCTGAATGGCACTGCTCGCCAATACCGCAGCCACAGCAACAGCCATCATCATCTTTATTCTCATCATTTGACTCCCGGTAAAGTGATTTACGTTTTGGCAGGGGAATTCCCCTACGAAGCGGTCATGGATTTTTGATAGGCACGGGCATGGGTATTCACGCCGTGGTGCTCCAGCACTTCCAGTACGTCGGTGCCGACAATGCGCAGGTCATCGATAAAGTCCGGCACGATCACCGTCACACCATCCAGTTGCGCACCCTTCACAATCGCCGCCAACTTGTTGCCGATGGTTTCCGCTGAACCCACCAGCGCGGCACGTGTCATGGAGTTACGCTGTTCCCCCTGTGAAACAAAGCGCTGCGCCATGGTGTTCTGTTTAAAGCTCTTGTCACCGGAGTATTCACGCGTCTGGTTATCGAGCGCGATGGTGTCGACACCGGCGTCATACAGCGCCACACGTTCACGCGCTTCTGCATCGGTGGCGCCCGGGATGATGGTGAACAAGCCGTAGGTTTTGAAATCCGGCTTGCCTTGCTGCAATGCCAGCTCTTTGGCACGCAGCCCGGTTTTGATGAAGTCATCGTGGTCAGAACCCAGCATGAAACTGCCGGTGCAGTGCTCCATGGTGAACAGGAAACCGCGATCCGACGCGCCTGCGCAGATAATCGGCGGCGGCGAAACCGGTTTAGGATTCGACATGCAGTCGGTCAATTGATAATGCTTGCCCTGATGATCAACACGATCCTCCGTCCACAAACGCTTCAGCACCGTCAACCACTCAGCGGCCAACTCATAGCGCTCGGCATGGTCGAGATCCATCCACAACCCCATCTGCCCCTGATCGGTAGGATTCGAGCCAGATACGATGTTGAGGCCAAAACGTCCTTTGGAGATTTGATCCAACACGGCGCTCATTTTGGCGACCACCGCAGGGTGAAACACCATGGTGTGCACCGTGCCCCAAACACCAATCCGGCTGGTGGCTTCGGCCAGGCCCGCCATGGTGGTTAAACTTTCCAGCGTGACGTCCCAGTGTTGCGAGGGACCGCCGTAACCGCGCCACTTCGCCATCGACAGGGCAAAATCAAACCCCAACTGCTCCGCCAGAATTGTCACTTGTTTGTTGTAGTCGTAAGTGGCAGGCAACTGCGGGCTGGTTGTTGAGGTGATCCAACCGCCGTTACCTACCGGCAGAAAGACACCGAACTCCACATTGCGTTGATCAGAATGGCTCATGTGACACTCCTTCATTCATTACGCTGACGCGTGAATGCCCGCGAGAAACTCGAGCGTAATTTGGTTGAATAATGACGTTTCGCTTTCGGAGAAGCTGTGACCACCCTGCGGCACAATTTTCAGCTCTGCGCCGGGGATGTGTTGCGCCAGAAAGCGTGACTGATAAGGCGGCGTGAGGATGTCATCCTCTGCACACAACACCAGCGTTGGCGTTTGAATGGCTGCCAGGTGCGCGGTGGCGTCATGCGCCATAATGGCGTCAATACGGCTGAGCACCACATCACGCGCGGGAAAACGGGTTGCTGAGGCCAGCAATCCCGGCGACAGGGTCTCCGCATGGGTTTTGATATGCTCAGGCGGATACAGGAACAGCGCACTACCGTGCACATACTCTTCCATGGTGCTGCCGAGCAGCAACGCACGGCGCATACGGAAGCACCAGTTAAAATGCATATCTGATTTTGCCCAGCTGGCATATTGCACCATGCCGGAGAGCAAGCCAGGCTGACGCGCGGCCAGCAGCTGGCCAATCGCGCCACCGGTGGAATGACCAATCAACGCAGGTCGCTCCAGCTTCAGCGCAGCAATCAGCGCCAGCAAATCCTCCACCAGCGTGTCAATACTGTAAGGCCCAGCGGGATGATCTGAGCTGCCTGCACCGCGTTGATCGTAAGTCACCACGGTGTAGTGCTGCGCAAAGGCTGCGAGTTGCGGCTGCCAGTACGCGGCGGTGCCGCCGAGTCCTGACACAAAAATAAGCGCCGGACCTGTTCCCTCGATGTCGTAATGCGTTCGAATTCCGTTAGTCATGATGTCCGGCATGGTTTTCCCCTGGTTGGCGACAAGCATTCACTTCTGATGTGTAAACTCTGCGATGGAAAATAAATACCACGCTATTTCGGGCTATCAGTAATACCGAATGCAGCACGCCGCGTTGCCACTTTTAGAACACAAAAAACCAACTCATTAACCCGGTCAATTTCCTCATTTTTTAATTTATGGATAAGAGATGGTTATGACGAAAACGGCGAAAATCACGGAAGAAATCATGATTAATTAAATTCCCGGCACACATGTTTTAGAAATTGATGAGCAGCAAAAGAGAGTGTGCGATCGCGATGGACACATATTTCAATGTTGGCTGATTCCATCGCCTCATTATCGATGGGAATAGCGCGCAACATATTTTGTTCGATCTCGCGGGCAGCGATCTGCTTTGGACCGATGGTCAGAGTGCGCCCGGCAATCGCCATGGCTTTGGTGAGTTCGAGGTTATTGGTATTGACGATGGAGTGCGGATGCAGATGCAGGCTGCGCGTCACTTTATCGAAGGTTTGCCGCATACCAAAACTGGAAACCGGCAAGGCAATCGGATAAAAACAAATATCCTCCAGGCTTAAAGATTGATGTTGTGCCAGTGGATGACCGGGTGAAACCAGGCACTGAATGGGTGCAGCACAGCGTTTAATCACTTCTATTCCAGGGCGGTCACCCATATTAAACACAATACCGATATCAATTTCGTCTCGAATTATCGCTTCAATAGTGCGATCGGATGATTCGCTGTTAATGGAAAACTGTATTGCCGGATAGTTTTCATTAAAGTCCGTCATAATGCGCGGTAGAATGGCCTGCACCACTGCTTCAATGACCCATATTTTCACTTCACCTTCACGCAAGCCTTTTAAATTTTTTATCGACTCATGAATACGGTCGAGATCGCGACACATCTTGCGTGTGAAACCCTCAAGCAATGTGCCCGCTGGCGTTAAACGAATCCCCGTATTGGTGCGTTCCAGCAACATCACGCCGAGCGTGTGCTCCAGCAGAGCAATCTGCCGACTGATCGCGGATGGCGCTACGTGCAAGCGATCTGCGGCGCGACGTATCGATCCTGTCGCAGCGACTTCATTGAAATATTTATAGGTATTCAGGTTCACAGCCTTCTCCAGCAAGTCACGGCATTGATCGCTGGTGAAGATGCAAGAGTTATTCCAGGCGCTGGCGGGCGGGGGAAACGCAACGATACGATTGATGAAGTGCTGTCATTGTCGAAGCCTGAGTGGAATCCGCCAGATCCGTTTCTGACGATGGGCATGAACTTCACGCTACGCCGTGGCATGCATAATGCGGGGTTAGAGGCGTAAAATGGATAAGCTGCATTCCACGTGAATGCAGCCTTTAATCAAAGGCCTAACGCTTTCATCTTACGCCACAGGGTTGTGGTACTGATTCCCAGTAGCTTCGCCGCTAGCGCACGATTTTTATTACTCTGCTTAAAAGCTTGTCGAATTCTTGAGGCTTCATCCAGTTCATGCTCGGTTTCATCCCCCATCAATGACATGCGTGCCGAATCCTGCAATGCCAGTAAAAGCATGGGCATATCCACTTGTTCGCCTTGCGCCATCACAGCAAGCCGCTCGACGATATTGCTGAGTTGACGAATATTTCCGGGCCAGTCCAGTTGGCAAAGATGAGTTAACGCGGCCGAGTTGAGACGAATACTCGGCAGTTTTTGTGACTGGATGATAAATGCGATCAGCTCTGGGATGTCCAGTCGTCGTTTTCGCAAGGGTGGCAAGAATAAAGGCAACACGCAGATACGATAGTAAAAATCCTCACGAAAACGGCCCTGACGTATTAACGCGGGTAGGTCCTTGTTACTGGCGGTAATAATGCGGATATCTACCGGCGTGACTTTGCTATCGCCAATGCGCATGACTTTACGTTCCTGAATGGTACGTAAAAGCTTTAATTGAATTTCAGGAGAGGTTTCGCTGATTTCATCTAAAAATATTGTCCCGGTGTGAGCCATTTCAAACATCCCGGCTTTACCTTCACTTAATGCCCCGGTGAACGCCCCCTTCACATAACCAAATAACTCGCTCTCCAACACACCGGGGGCAAAGGCAGCGCAATTGATAGCCACAAAAGGGGCACCTGCGCGTTTTGACGCATTATGTATACCTTGGGCAAACAACTCTTTACCGCTGCCAGTTTCACCCTCAATCATTACCGTGCTGTCTGTAGCGGCAAAACGCAACGCCAGTTGTTTCACTTGCTGCAGCGCCGTACTATTCCCAATGATGTCTGTAAACGTTTTCTCAGCAATGTGCGCCCGGGCGCTCAGCCGTCGCATTTTTTGTTCCAGGGTTTTAATTTCTTGCTGTTTTTGTAATGTACATACGGCACCGACGACTTGCTCGTCCAGGATGATCGGCGCAATATTCACCGTTAACGGCATATGTCCTGCTTCGACCAACACGCCATTTAATGCACTACCGCCTTCAAACACCAGCTGCACGTTATTCAGTAAGGTGCTATCTTGCAATGCTTGTCCGGGAAGAAGCGGCAATAACATCTCCCGAGCGACGGCATTCATATTGGTCACAATGCCGGAGCGGTCAATACTGAATATACCTTCGGATACACAGTTGAAGATGGTATCAATCATGGTATATCGGCTCTCCAACTCAATGCGCTTTTCAGCCCTTTCTTGCTCAATCCTCAATTGATGCAACGCTTCGTTGACGGCCTCTAGCGCCGAGTCTTCATCGGCATAAGACATCACATAATGTAAGCCGTGACTCGTCACACTTTGCTGCAATGACAAACCACCAATAGCAACTTTAAAACCTTCAGCGACCAGCCGTTGAATACTACGTTCGGTTTCCTGCGGTGTATCAAAGGGATCAATAGCGCATACCCGGACATCTTGCATAAAGGGGCGCGATTTGTTCAGTATTTCCTGATATCCCTCAGAAGTGGCGAGAAATACCACTTTATCCGCGATTTTGCGTGCATGAGTCCATGCATTGAAGCAATCAAAGAAAGTATGTCGCACCTCTACCACCGGCACGTTGAAATGCGTACGGAGTAGCTCTGCGGTTTTCCCACGGCTAATCAACACGCTCGCCCCCTGCTCAATCAGCCCCCGCGCCGTTTCAACAGCCGTTTGCTGTGAAGCTTCCGCGATAATGATGGGCAGCGTTTTACCTTCGACAATTGACGTCAGGGTAGTTGTTAATCGGCTTGAAGGTGAGATAACGGCGATGCTCTGCATAGGCCAAACTCTTGATGATTGCATATCATTGCAGAGTATTTCATGCACCTTTCATTGCAATCCCTATGAGATCGATATGCGATCCAGGTCAACATAATTAAAACCTAATAATCACAATTATTTAACGCTGCATCCTACTGAATCTTATCAATAAAAATTATCAACTTGCATTTTTCCTTATGATTCCTCTTCTTCTGGCACGTTCCTTGCCCCTATTCCCTTACTGACCACGAAAAGGAATGTTGTATGGATTTAGTCTTTATTGGTTTTGGTGAAGCCGCATGGCAGATAGCAAGTGGTTTGCATAGCTCGGGCGCAAAATTGGAGATGGCAGCCTATGATGTGCAATCCAATCATCCACTTCTCGGGCCGCAGATTCAGCAACGCGCACAAGATACGAAAGTGACGCTCCTGGCCTCATCGGAGGATGTCAGTCGCACCAATGCGCGTTTTATTCTCTGCCTGACAAGCGCGACAAGCGCTTTGCCTATCGCGCAGCAACTCATCCCACGCCTGCACGCTGACCAGGTTTATGTTGATATGAACTCGTCCGCACCCACCGTTAAGCAAGATATTGCTGCTCTCGCAAAGCAGCACGGCATTCGCTTTTGTGATGCTGCAGTAATGGGCACCGTTCCGGGCAATCAACATCGTGTCCCTATGCTGCTCGCCGGCGAGGGTGCTGACAGCTTTCACGAAACGTTCAGTGTCTATGGCATGCGACTTAGCATTCTGAATGGAGAAGCAGGAGCAGCCTCTGCTATCAAAATGCTGAAGAGTGTTGTGATGAAAGGCTTACCGCAGCTCTTCATTGAAGCTTTTCAGGGTGCAGAGAAGTTTGGCGTAGTGGATACCCTCGCTGCATCACTGGCTGAATCGTTGGAGGGTAAAACTATTCAGCAACTCGCCAACACCTTCACTGCCCGTACTTTCATTCATGCCGCCCGCCGCAGTGCCGAAATGCGAGATGCTTTAGCCACGTTACAAGGGGTTGGCGTTAATAGTGAAATGACTGAAGCCACGCAACGAAAGCTAGATTGGCTGGCTAAAGATGACTGGAAAAGCCTTCTCGGCGCAAACGGCAGCGATATGCCCTATCAGGACGCGATACGAATGCTGGTGAAACATACAAATGGAGATAATCATGACAGCTTATAAAGCCTTACCCGACCTTATTCCTCAATCATTGCTGGATCGTGCTCGCGCACTTAGCCCGGCGTTATTATGTGATGGCATGCAAAGCCTGGGCATTCCACGCAACGGCTGCATGGATGCCGGTCTCAACCCACTTGATGATCGCAAGGTCATGGTCGGCACGGCCTGCACGGTAGACACCGAGGACGGCGATAATTTCCCGATCCATGTCGCGATTTATCAGTCACAGCCTGGCTATGTGCTGGTCATTGCCGGTAAAAATTATCCTGAACGCGCCTATATTGGCGATCTACTGGTGGGTGCCGCACAAGCCGTTGGCTTGAGTGGCGTGGTGATGGATGGATATGTGCGCGATAAGACCGGACTTGCAGAATTGGCCATCCCCGTTTATGCACGTGGCATCATGCAGCGCAGCCCCATCAAACGCGGTCCCGGAAAAATCAACACGGTCGTTCAATGCGCCGGCGTTGAAGTGGTTCCCGGTGATCTGATTGTGGGTGATTGCGATGGTGTAACGGTTATTCCTCGTGATCAGGTGGAAGCCGTTTTAGCTATCGCAGAAAAAAAAGCCGCGTATGAAGATGAGAGACGCGCTGCTATTCATGAATATGCACGTTGTCGGGAAGATAATTTGCCGCTACCACCCCTCGCCCCCTCATGGGTAACGGACTTGCTGGCAGAACAAAAGTAACCCTGAAACATCGTACCCTACACATTATAAAAAATGAAAATATGGAGACGCTTAGATGGTAACGATTCTAGGCTACGTGCTGATCGCAGCATTTCTTATCCTTGTGATAAAACAAAAACTCTCACCCTTCACTGGATTAATTGTGGTTTCACTCTGCGTGGGCATTGTGCTTTGCCTGAGCAGCGGAATCCCTTTAGATAAACTGCTCACCTGGATGAAAGAAGGATTATTCTACTCTCAGAATGAGAGTGGAAAAATCTCATTGGGGACAGTCAATCCGACAATAATGATTCTATTTGCCGTTCTTTATTTCAGCTTAATGATGAACGTCGGCTTGTTTGATCCGCTTTGTACTTATCTCATTCGTAAAGCTAATGGTGATCCGCTGAAGATTATCCTGGTCACTGCCTTTACCTCTTCAGTCGTTACCTTAGATGGGGATGGCACCACGACTATTCTTATCATCACCACGGCTTTTATACCCCTATTTAAACAAATGGGTATGAAACTCTCTAATCTTGCCATGTTAATTATTTTGCCTTGTGGACTGGGCAACTGCCTACCCTGGGGCGGCCCTCTGGCGCGTGCAGCGGCAGTGCTTCATCTTGAGGTCAATACTCTTTTCGTCGCCATACTGCCCATACTGGGAGTTTCATTTATTTACGTATTCTTCATGGCCTATGTTATGGGTACAAAAGAGCGTAAACGTTTAGGTTATGAAAAAGGCAAAAAAGCCATTGTCACACCTCAACAAATTGATGACATGGTTAACGTCATTAAGAATCATGACAAAGAACTAAAACGTCCCAAACTGTTTTTATTTAACTTAATACTCACGGTTGTTTTGTTGGTGATATTAATCATGGGATGGGCAAGTGGTGCAATGGTCTTCCTTGTCGGTACTGCATTGGCTTTAACAGTCAACTATTCGGCAGCCGATCAGCGCACACGTATTATTGAAAACGGCGGTGATGCCGTCGCCGTCTCATCATTAATCATCGCTGCTGGATGTTTTCTCGGAATATTTAATGGCAGCGGAATGTCTGCCGCTGTCGCACAACATATGGCGAGTCTGATTCCAGAGTCAATGGGAAGTCATACTGCACTATTGTTCTCATTTATTGGTGCGATTGCTTGTTATGCATTGCCAGTAGATGCCTATTATTTTGGCATTTTGCCGGTTGTGGCACCGATTGCGCAGTCGTTTGGCATCACTCCCACTGAAATTGGCGTCGCCTCTTTTATGGGACAAGCATTGCGTTATGCCAGTCCAACAGTCCCATGGCTTTTCCTGTTGATGAGCCGCACCGAGATGAGTTTTGGTGACTATCAAAAAACATTCTTTAAATGGTCAATTCCAATGTTCTTTATCTTTATTGGGATGGCCATTGTAACCGGGCAGTTACCGTTGGGAATTTAAAACACTGGGGTCGCTATCCGTAGCGACCCCAAAAATGCAGACCTTCTTCAGCGGTCAGAACCCTCATATCACCTCCGTGTTATAGCGCCATCTCTGCGCATCGTGGCCATTGTGCTCTTTACGGTAAGCCGCTTAAATTAATAATTATTCTTAAATTCAAGGCAGTAAAGGCAACCCCGTCATCCCCTTCACTTCCTTAAGCACAAACATACTCTGCATCTCTTTAATTCCCGGCAATCGCCGAATAACCGACATCGCAAAGTCCGCATAGGCATCCATATCTGCCGATACCACCTGCAATAAGAAGTCTGCATCGCCGCCAATACTGTAGCAGGAGACCACATTTTCCAGCGCGGTCACTTCTGCTTCAAATTTACGTGCTTCGGCTTCGCTATGACTGTCGATGCTGACACGCACGAACACCATCACATTCAGGCCAATCTTGCGCCGGTTAAGCACGGCGCGATAGCCCTGAATTACCTCATCTTCTTCCAGCTTGCGCACTTTGCGCCAGGTGGGCGATGCCGACAACCCAATCGCATCAGCAAGATCCTGATTCGTCACGCGCGCATCCTGCTGTAAATGTTCCAGTATTTGGATGTCTGTCTTGCTTAAACTCATTTAAGGTTAATCCTTTCCATTGATAGCGTTAAACAGGAATATTTATCCTTAATTCATGCTTTTTTCCATAAACTCCGCAAGCACTTTTCTTACTGCCTGCCGCATAATTTTCACCTCAGCCACCATGGCGCTTTATCTCAGTCGCTTACGGAGTTACCCATGCAATTCGATCCTCACCAACATCGCTGCACCCTCATCATCGACAACCAGTTACCGACCGGGCTGGCGCTGAATGCAGCCAGCGTCATCGGTATCAGCTTTGGCAAGTTGGTTGATCATATCGTCGGCCCGGATTTGCAGAGTGAAGATGGATTCAACTATCCCGGTGTGATTTATGCTCCCCTACCCGTGCTGCTGGCGGAAGGTGGCTATCTGCGTGAACTGCAAAAGGTAAGCAACGCGGACCCAGAGATCTTCGCCATGCCGTTTAGTGCGCTGGCGCAGTCTTGTAAAACCTACGAGGAGTATGGCGAGCGAATTGCCAGCGCCCACAGTGACCATATTGAGCTGGTTGCGATTGGTCTGATTGGCCCCAAAAAGAAAATTACTGGTTTGACGGGGAATCTTAAACTGTTCCGCTAGATTTCCCGTTGAGCGGCAAACCATGCGGGCGGTTGCCCCACATAACGGGTGAAGGCCACACTAAACGCACTGGCGGAACGATAGCCGACGCGTTCTGCGACATCCGCTACCGCCATATTTTTGCCGCGCAGTAAATTTTTGGCCAAAGCCATGCGCCAGGTGAGCAGATAGACCATCGGCGCTACACCCACTGCTGCGCGGAAACGCACAAAGAATGCCGAACGGGATAACGCGGAAACTTTGGCTAATTGCGCCACAGTCCAGGGATGCGCCGGGTTGGCGTGAATGTCGCGGATGGCCGCCGCCAGGCGTTCGTCGGCTAAACCGCTCATCACGCCAGGGCAAGCATTGCAAATTGGCATTGAACGCAGCGCCTCGATCAGCAGCAATTCCAGCAAGCGTTCCAGTACCACATGGCGAGCAGGACGCTGCGCACGACACTCATCCATCACCAGTTGTACCAGCGTGGTTAACCGTGACTCACCGCGAATATGAATAAATTGGGGTAACAGCGAGACGATTAATCCCGCGTCTGGCGCACCAAACTGACAATAACCTATCAGCGTTTGAACTTCGGCAGGCTGTTGCTGATCGCCGATCCAGAATTCACCGGGGCTGAGCATTTCCGGCAATGTTTCAGGTGCATCGTCTTCGGGTGGCTCGGCACTGCTCATACAGAATTCCCACGCTGCCGGGATCAGGACAAAATCGCCCTGCTCAAGCGGGATCGGTTCATGCCCTTTCATCTTCAACTGACTGCGCCCAGCCAACACCAGGCAGTAAAATGGCTGTCCGGTTTCACTGCGATTTACGCGCCAGCGGCCATTGGCGCGTGCACGTTTTGAGAAGGCCGCCTGAGGTTGCAGCAGTGACACTATCTCAGCAAGGGGATCGATCATTATGGACTCCTGCGAATGAAATGTGGACTTTGCATTGTAGTGAGTCCATCTCACTGACTCTATAGTGAGCCTCTACCCAATGCAATGCAGGAGTGAAAAATGAAAACGATCCTCATCACCGGCTGTTCTTCTGGCTTCGGACACGCCACCGCGCTCTATTTCCTGGAACGCGGCTGGAAGGTGATTGCCACTATGCGTCATCCTCGCCCGGCGCTATTCCCGGCTTCGGAAAATTTACGTTTATTGCCGCTGGACGTTTCTAATGCAGAAAGCATCAATCGGGCAATCGCGGACGCAGGCGAAATCGACGTGCTGGTGAACAACGCCGGGATTGGTGTGCTGACTTCACTGGAAGGCACGCCGATGTCCACCGTACGCGAAGTGTTTGAGACTAACACGCTGGGCACTATCGCCATGACGCAGGCGGTGCTGCCTCAGTTCCGCGCCAAACGCAGCGGTACGGTGATCAACGTGACGTCCACCGTGACGCTGAAATCCCTGCCGCTGCTGGCGGTGTATACGGGTAGCAAAGCCGCCGTCAACGCGTTTACGGAATCACTGGCGCTGGAGTTGCAGCCGTTTAATGTTAATGTGCGGCTGGTGTTGCCAGGCCTGGCGCCCACCACCGATTTCGGCAAGAATGCCATGCCGCGCATGGAGGAAACCTTCCTCGACGCCTATCAGCCTATGCTGGATGGCATTATGGCGGGCATGCACCAACCGCAGCCTACCACCAAAGCCGACGATGTCGCCGCCGCGATATGGCAAGCAGCCACAGATCCCAACGCACCAATGCGCATTCCCGCCGGGGAAGATGCGGTGGCATTGGCCCGCGAGAGCGTTTGAGCATAAAACCTGGTTAATAGCTTACGGCTTGTCAGTTAAGCGACGGGTGATAACGCAGTCTGGTGCGGTTCAGAGGGGTTCTGACCCGCACTCCGGCATTCTCACCCACACGAAAATAACTGCCATTTTTAACAGTGGCAGCATTTGCAAAACGGCTCTTAACTGACGAGCATGCAGCAAATAGCCTGGTTCATTCCAGAGTTAGCGGTTATGGTGTTTGACTCACCCGTTAGCCCTGAAGAATGTTCGATGCAGATTCATTGTCTGGCCCAGATGCCAACTTTTTATGATCAAGTGACCCGCATGTTGCATCATGAATGGAGCGAATTGCCTAACTGGCGTGACGAGCAAGTGATTCGCCAGCGCCTCGAATCACGCAATGCCGCTGATGCCCAAACGATGACGCTGTTTGCCGCCACGCATGAAGGCGAATTAATGGCCACCGCCAGCATCATCCATTACGAATTGAGTGACATCCCCGAGCGTGAATTTTGGCTGGGTGAAGTGATCACCGCTCGCGAGCATCGCGGTAAAGGGTTGGCCAGTGCATTAGTGACCCGGCTGATTGCCGAAGCGCGAGCAAAATCGATCCCTGCACTTTGGCTGTATACGCCCGACCAACAGGCCTTGTATCGCCGCTTTGGCTGGCAGGATGTGGAACAGCGAAACATTGCCGATGAGGACGTCACGGTGATGGTGTTGAAACTGGAATAAGGAGCAATCGATGTTGATACGCAAAAATTACCCGGAACTGGGGGAAGTGAAAGCGCCTTATGTGCACGCAGTAAAGCATGGCGACACCTTATATGTCTCAGGCTTAACGGCTTTCGCCACGCCCGCGCAGCAAGGCGATATTGCCTCACAGGCTGAGGCTATCTTTCAGCAGCTACACCTGATTGTGGCTTCCGAAAATACCTCACTGAGCAATCTGATTAAAGTGACCATTTTCATCACCTCCTTTGCCCAAATTAATGATCTGCGGGCCGTACTCTTTAAGCATTATGGCCATCATCTTCCCGCCAGTTCGCTGGTGCAAATTAGCCAGCTGTTTTCACCGGATCTGAAGGTCGAGATTGAGGCGATTATCGCACTGTAACCTGTGCAAGCTGCTGCAATTCGGCTACGCCATCGCGAGCAATCCATGTTTGCAGCGGCGCGAACAGCGGCTGCGGGAGCGCTTCAGGTGCAAACCACTGCCAGCCTTCGCACTTCTCCGGTTCCATCAACTGCGGTTCACCTTGAGGATGATGTGCCACCAGCAGCAAGGTGATGTAGTGTTTGTTAGCCTCAGGGAACACATCACTGGTGAACGCGCCGTTTTGCAATTCAGTCAGCGTTAATCCCGTTTCTTCAAGCACTTCACGTCGCGCGCAGTCATCCGGAGATTCGCCAAATTCCAGGTGTCCGCCAGGTGCCGACCAGTCCCCTGCACCGTGGCTGCCCTTGCGGCGGCCCAGCAGCAGTTTTCCTTCACGGAAAATCAATACGCCTACACCGACTTGTGGTGACATAAAAACTCCTGGTTGTGTTAATCGCCCGCAATGGTACGCGTTGCCTTAAACCTTCTGCAAGCCATGGGCAGAGTTATCGCTGAGGTTTGAAGCGTACTGCCATCATCATCAAAACCACAACCCCAACGCTCATGATGGCCCATGCGCTATTAAGTGAGTCGGCGCGATCGCGAACGATGCCCGCAATCAATGGCATCAACGCTGCCAGCAAATAGCCACCGCCTTGCACAAAGGATAACAAGCCCGCCGCCTCTTCCGGGGAGTGCGCGTGATCAAGCGTCACGATCAATGAAAGCGGGAACAACGCACCAATCCCCAATCCGAGTAGCACGGTGGGCAACCACGCCAGCGCGCCGCCCAGCCACAGCAGGCTGATTAATCCCAGCAGCAGGAGGGTCAGCACCAGCAGCAGTGGAGGCCGACGATCGTGGAAGCGATGGATCAAGCCAGACACAATAAAGCCTGCCACCACCTCGGTTAACGTCAGCGCACCGAGCACATAGCCGCTGTGCTGCGGTGTCCAGCCATGCTGCATGTAAAACGGTGGCAGCCACGCCAATACCAGCGTGTAAGCCCCCGTGCCAATCCCGAAGAACACCATGAGCAACCCATTACGGTTAGTTTGTACGGGTTTGGCACGCTGATCCTTCGCAGCAGGAACGCTGCGGCGCAACATGATTAGCCACAGCAGTACCGCAACGATCGCGGGGACAACCGGCAGTGCCAGTGCCATGCCCAGCCCCTGCGCATCCGCCAACGGGGCGGCCGTTGCAGCCGCTAACGCTGCACCCGCCATGATCCCGGTGGTAAACAGTGCCATTAACGTGCCGGCCTGCGCAGCAAAGTGCCGTTTAATCAGCGCCGGCATCAATGCCTGAATTAACCCAATCCCTGTACCCGCCACCAGCGCACTGGCAAGTAGCACCTCGACATTAGGAACAGCACCGCGAAGCAGGCAAGCCAATGCCAGCAGAATCAAACCTGCGGCGATCCCGCGAACCTCTCCGACAAAACGAAGCAACCATGGCCCCGCCAGGGCTGACACGCCCATCATCACCACCGGCAAGGTAGTGAGCAAACTGAGTTGGGTAGCGTTGAGGTGTGATTCGCGTTGCAGTAGCGGAAACAGCGGTCCAATGGCCGCCATAATCGGTCGTAAATTCAGGGCGATGATGAAAACCAGTAAGGCAAACATGCCTAAAGCAGGTAAGGTACGAGTCATGTTGCATCTCCATGTGCGTCAAAAGTATCTTAACGTTAAGATACTTTGCGGCCTTTCGATAGAGGGGTGCGCACAAAGCACCACATTCGAGAGGAAAAATGACCGACCACGTTGATTATGTTATCGAGCAGTGGGCCAATGCGATGCCGGAGTTGGATGCCTCCTCAATGGCGATATTTGGCCGCATGCTGCGCATTATGAAACACCTCGCCACCCGGCGCGCTGAGGCACTGGCTTCCTTTCACTTTCGCGAGGGAGAATTTGATGTGCTCGCCACGTTGCGCCGTGCGGGTGCACCTTATTGCCTCTCACCCACCCAACTCTACAAATCGCTGTTAATCACTTCCGGCGCGATGACCAATCGGCTTAATCGCCTTGAAGAGGTGGGATCCATTGAGCGCGTGGCCGATCCTGATGATAA
This sequence comes from Pantoea sp. S61, assembly GCF_016625145.1. Lineage (NCBI taxonomy): Bacteria > Pseudomonadati > Pseudomonadota > Gammaproteobacteria > Enterobacterales > Erwiniaceae > Pantoea > Pantoea sp. S61. Next base: position 805,138 of record NZ_JACVUO010000001.1, on the reverse strand, counting down.
ACGCAGCATGCTGGTTGCCTTAACCGATGCCGGTCGTGAAAAGATTGAGCAAGCCCTGCTGGTTCATACTGCGACCCAACGTGATCTGCTGGCGGCGTTGAGTCTTGATCAACAACAGCAACTGCAGACGTTACTCAGCCAGCTAATGCAGACATCAGAAGCCCAGCGGTAAGTATTTCGTCCGTGGATGTGTCAAAATATGAATTAATTCAGTGCGCTTTCCGCTATGTTAGCGCTTCTGCTTTGCCTTCTGATGGAATAAATGATGAGCACCAAATACGCCCCCTCGCAGATTTTTCTTCACTGGCTGACCTTCTTGCTGGTCGTCACAGCCTATTGCACCATGGAATTTCGCGGGTTAGCGACGCGGGGATCCTGGCAGGGCTTTGCTATGATTATTGGCCATTTCAGCGCAGGGAGTTGTGTGCTGGTGCTGATGCTCTCTCGTATCATTCTGCGTTTTCGCCATCGCAGCCCAGCGATTGTACCGAAACCATCACACTGGCAGACTGGCCTGGCGCACCTGATGCATCTGGCGATCTACCTGTTCTTTATTGTGTTGCCGACACTCGGCATTTTGTCGCGCTTTTATATGGGCCGCACCTGGTGGATTTTCGGTATTCCTATGCCGGTGAGCGGCGACCCCGATCCTGACTTTGCTGACAGCATTGCGGACTGGCATGAAACGCTCGCGCCTTACGGTTACTGGCTGATTGGCATTCATGCGGTCGCGGCACTCGCCCATCACTATCTGTTCAAAGACAACACATTACTGCGCATGATGCCATCGCGCCGCTCGCGTTAGTCCTCTCTTTTGCGCCCGGTTATGGCACTGGCCGGGCGTCCAAAAAAGCGCTGAAACGCTACGCTGAAATTGCGCGGATGTTGATAACCTACCTGCCATGCCGCCTGTGCCACCTGAAATCCCTGTTCCAGCAAGCGATGAGCGTGCTCCATGCGCATCTGCAACAACATCGCGCCCGGCGTGCAGTGAAAATGCTGCTGAAACCCTCTTTTCAACTGGTAGTCACTTAACCCTGCGGCCAGCGCCAGCGCACTCAGCGAGAAAGCATCCGCCAGATGATTGCGCATCCAGTCGCGTGCCTGTTCCAGCCGTTCAATTATCTGTGGATGCAACTTGTGAAGCGTTTCCGTGGGTTGAAGCTGATGACGATGCAATGCCAGCAAGCTGAGCGCCTGAATTTCCAGTCGCAACGGATCTTGATGCGCTTGATTGAGTTGCGCAGCGGTAGCATGACCGAATCGGCAAAACAGATGGCGTTTGAGCTGTGGCTGTAGCAATCCTGCTGCCGCTATTTCACCAAAATAGTGGCGTACATTCGCGGCACTGAGGATCAGGCGCACCTGCTGCACCCGCTCACCTGCGCGATACAAGCGCTCGCCCTGGCTGGACTGAAAACTGGTGACGGTCAAATGCCCGGCGCTGAAGGCTATTTCACGTCCGCTGATTTCCCGAAAGCGGGATTCTCCCCGCAGACCAAAGGTCAGCACCAGCTGTGGCTGCTCGTGAGTGGGCCGTGAAGACTCACAGAGCGCCTCAACGGGCCAGTAATCGGATTGCACCATGCGCATATCTTGTGACAGTTGATGCTGGCGCACATACATCTCGCCGGGTTTCTGCATCCTTTCTCCTCCCGCAGAGTTAAATCACCGTCTTGCAGACAAATGAGAATAAATTGCATTTACGCGAAAGGCTAGTCTGATGTTCACGTTACCCGCTCAGGAGATTGCCATGCGTTACCCGCTAACTACCCTCGATCAACTGCTGGCTCAGCATGCCCTCAACGGCGCTGTGGCAATAGCATTTGAACATCGCTTGTTTGATTTTCTGGCGTTACCTGCCACGGCTGCGCAAGTCGCTCAACACTACGACTGGCAACCACAGCAGGCATATCATCTGTTACGTCTGTTATGGAGTACGGAATTACTGTCGCATGAAGCTGACTGCTTTGTACTGGCGCCGAATGTGCATGCCTGGCTGTGTCACGGCAGTCGCCGCTATATTGGTGACGCCTGGCGCTATCGTCATCAGGTGTTACAGCAGTTTGCTCAACGTTTGCCACAACTGCTGACCCAGGCGGAACCCGGCTGGCAGGATCCCTTGCAAATCGATACCGCGTGGGCGGATGCCGCCTTGCACCAAATCGCCCAGGAACAGCGCGCGCTGAGCGCGGACACCGCCTGCGCAATCGCTGATACCCTGGCTGATTTTCAGCGTCCGGCGCTGTTACTGGATATGGGGGGCGGACCGGGTCTAATCAGCATTGCGTTAGCCCAACGCTTCCCACAGCTTTCGGTGATCGTGTTTGACCTGCCCCAAACTGCCACCATCGCGCAGCGCAATATCGAAAAAGCCAGCCTAAGCGATCGCTGTTGCGCTCTGGCGACGTTTCCGAAAGAGCGGCAGGTGGACATCATCTGGAGTTCATCGTTTCTCTATTTTATGGCGGACAGACAGGCGATGCTGCGCGAGTGGTTCACGCGTTTAAAGCCAGGCGGATTGCTGATCAGCGCCCATGCAGAAATCCCAGTAAATCCAGAGGAAGCACGGCAAGTGCTGCCATTCTTTACCCCATTAATGATGAGAGGTTACAACGTCACAAATGAAGGGGTATTGTGCGAGGAATTACAGCAGGCAGGATTTGCTATTGAGCGCGTCCAGCGGATGCAACCGTTTCCGATGTCGCCGCTCGATGTCATCCTGGCGCGAAAACCTAAAACGTTAAGCTAAAGCTGTCGTCCAGCAGTGCAACAATCTCGCTATCCGGTAAGCCGTTTTCCAGCGTCAGGCTGATCCAGTGCTCTTTGTTCATGTGATAGGCCGGATAGACACCGTGCTGCTGGCGCAGGGAACCGGTAATTTCAGGACGGGTTTTGATATTCATCACCTGAACCATCGGACCGTCGGCCAAACCGAGTTTATGGCTCTCAAGCGGAAACACCAGTGCAAACCATTTACGGTGGCGTGGGTGCCGCAGAACCGCGTATTCACTGTGTTTTTTCCACGGATAGTCAGGTTCTATCTGGTACGTTTGGCTGATGTGGTCGAACAGTTGCTGACGATTCATGGTGGTTCCCGATGTGTGGAAGATATTGCCGGCCTTGCCCCAATAGCACAAGGCCGCACCTTACGTTATAAGGCGCGGCCTGTTGTGACAAGCTCTTCAACTCAGACGACTATCTCAACTCAACTGAAAACGTCCCACCGTTTGCGCCAGTTGTGCCGCCTGGTCTTCCAGCGAACTGGCGGCGGCAGACATCTGTTGCACCAGCGCGGCGTTTTGCTGCGTGGTGCCGTCCATTTCATTCACCGCGATGGTGACCTGGCTGATACCGCGCGCCTGTTCATCGGATGCCACCACAATCTCACCGATGATAGTGCGCACTGAGTTCACTGCCTGGGTCATCTCCTGCATGGTCTTACCGGCGTCCTGCACCAGTTGCACACCGCTGCCAACTCGCTGGCTCGACTCTTCTATCAGCGCCGCAATCTCTTTCACCGCGTTGGCACTGCGCTGCGCCAGATTACGCACTTCAGAAGCCACCACAGCAAAACCACGCCCCTGCTCACCGGCACGCGCCGCTTCCACCGCCGCATTGAGCGCGAGAATGTTGGTCTGGAAAGCGATGCTGTTGATGATGGCGGTGATATCGCCGATCTTCTTCGCGCTATCGTCGATCTGCGCCATGGTTTGTACCACTTCACCCACCAGCGATTCACCCCGGCTGGCGATCTGCGTGGCGTTTTCCGTCAACGCCGTTGCCTGATGCGCATTGTTGGCGTTGTGTTTCACCGTGGCGGTGATCTGCTCCATACTGGCGGCCGTTTGTTCCAGTGCCGCCGCCTGTTCTTCCGTGCGTGAAGCCAGATTCAGGTTGCCGCTGGCAATTTCGCCTGCGCCTTGCCGAACGGAGGAACTGGCATCCTGGATCTGGCCGACAATCTCGCGCAGTTGGTTTTGCATGGTATGCAGTGCATAAAACAGGCTGCTGTTATCACGCCCTTTCAACGTGATGACGTTATCCAGTTTGCCATCCGCCACCGCCAGCGCAATGGTCGCGGCTTCAAGCGGTTCGCCACCAATCGGCTTCAGTACTTTACGGCTGAATAACAGGCCCAGCAGTGCACAGACCACCAGAATACTGATGACCATCAGGATCACGGCGTTGACCAGTTGATGATGCGCCGCCGCCATCACTTTGCTGACCGGCGCAACCACCCCGAGATACCATTTCTGATCGCTATTGCCGATCACCACCGGCTGCCAGGTGACCAATGCATCTTCACCCAGTAACGCGTCATGTTGTTCCATGACGTCTGAACTGTAGTGATGGGTATCGCCTTTCCACGCTTTGCTGGTTTGGTTTTTATCCGGGTAAGACACCACATTGCCCGCGCTGGATAACAGCATGGCGTAGCCCACGCCTTCCCAGGGTTTGATTTTATTCACCCTTTCCTGCAACGAGGCCAGCGAAATATCTGAAGTCACAACACCCCACAATTTCCCCTGGCTGAGAATCGGCGCCGCCACGGACGTCAGCAGTGTTGGAACACCGTTATAGGCATAGCTGTAGGGTTCAATCAGGGTGTCTTTTTGACTTTTCTGTGGTAGCAGATAGTAGTCACCCTGGCCCGGTGTAAAGATCGACGTCAGTGGGTGCATCTTGAAATTGCCTGACTGATCGCGATCAACGAAGAAGGCATAACGGCCCTTCGGCGCAGCACCCGGCTGGGTAGCGAACTCGGCGTCGCGGCCATCGAAGGCGTTTTCTTCAAAGATCACTGAAATCGACAGGTAGTCAGGATTATCGCGCAGTGCCGACTCCATGACTTTATCGGCAACCTTACGATCCTGGATCCCTGCCGCTGGCAGCGCAATCAGGCTGTGCCCGAGGTTATGTGCCACGTCTCGTGCATAGCTGAGTTCCTGCTGGATTTGCAGCGCCTGGGTATGGGCAATTTGCTGCAGGTAGTTTTCAGCCAATGACTTCTGCTCGTTGCTGGACTGCCAGCTCAAGACGCCGATGGTCACGGCAAAACCGAGGGTGATGGTTAAGGCGCCCGTCAGCAGCATCTGCGTGCGGGTGCTCATTGTTTTCTTTGATGATGCAAGTTTGGCCATTATGGCGCTCCTGGAGTTGACACTTTTTCGGTTAAAAATGAACCACTCCCTGTGCACCTACATCCCTCTGTAGAGACTATCGGCGCGCGGCGCAGGAACTTGATGGGTGAGCAGGTCGGAGCAGAGCGTAATGAGAGGCTGATTCGCCGTGGGTTGTGTGGCACGGGCGGCCCTCAGGCCGCCCGCCGGTGCATCAGGAAGCACCTTTACGTCATGAACATCCAGGTAACGACAAGCACCGTTATTTAAAGCTTTCGCTCGCGGCTTTGGCGATGGCGATTTCATTTGGGTTAGCAGAGCCGCTGACACCCACGGCACCAATGGTATTGTTTTGCCACACCACCGGTGAACCACCGCCCAGCGGGATGACGCCCGGCAAGGTGGCAATAGCCGGTTCTTTACCGTTGGCGCGATCCATGTATTTGTCTGTTGGCGTGCGATACAACGCCGCCGCACGGCCTTTCAGAATCGAAGAATCGATGCAGCCGACAGGCGCATTGTCCATGCGGTTAAACGCCAGCAGTTGGCCTGACTGATCCAACACAGCAATGCAGACGTTGGCGTTCAGCGCATGCGCTTTTTCCTGCGCGGCCGCGATCAGCTTCTGCGCATCACCCTGCGAGAGAATGGTTTGCGTCAGGGTGGCCTGTGCGGCAGCAGAACCGAACAGTGCGGCGCTCAATAGCGCAAGGGATAAAGCCTTTTTCATTGAAGTCACTCCTTAAAGGGTCGTACCGTGATGAATGCGGGCGACCTCAACGTCGCCCATAAAAGTTATTTCCGGCGGCGCAGCACAAGGATCAACGCCGCAACCACCACCAGTAGCGCAACCCCACCACCGATGATGCTTAGCACATGTGCGTATCGCACCAGCCAGCTGCCGCTTTCGCCTTTCAGCGTTTGTTCCACATCAGCCGGAGTGATGACATGCTGCGGGTTGCCAAAGTTGGTGGAGACATAGTTCGCGACTTTAGTGAGTTCGGCCTGACTAAACTGGGTGCGAAACTCCGGCATAAAGGCGTGATCGTTGCCGGTCTGGCGATCCACGCCTTCCGCGATGGTCATGATCAGGTTGGCGGGATCGTCCGACAGCACCGCTGAAGATCCCACTAGCGCGGGATAGAAGCGCTGAGCATCGTGGGTTCCGCGTCCGTCACTGGCATGGCAAGTGGCGCAGGCACCGTTGTACAGTTGTGCCCCGCTCATGGCATCGCCTGAGACATAGTCCGTGATCTCATTTTTCATGCCGGTTTCGATGGCTGACAGCGGCGTGGCCTGCGGTGCAACAGAAGGCGCTTTACGATCAGCGCCGCCGATCGCAGGCACCTGCTTCAGATAATGTGCCATTGCCTCCAGATCGCTTTGCTGCATTTTCGAGAACGAGTTCTGAACCGCTGTACCCATCTCACCTGCGGCAATCGCTTTACCGTGTAGCGCGCCAGTGCGCAGATAAGTAACTATCTCCGCTTTGCTCCAGTCACCGATACCTGCTTGTGTATCTGGCGTGATATTCGGTGCTGTCCAGCTGCCAACCTTGCCGCCGGAGAGGAAACGATCGCCCTGTTCCGCCATCATGCCGTTACGTGGCGTATGGCAGGTGGAACAGTGCGCCAGCGTACGGACCAAATACTCGCCCCGTTCTGCACTCCCTGCTGCCGCATTGCTGCCCGGCACGGCCTTGCTATCCAGGAACAGCAGATTCCACATCGCCATCACCGGACGGAAGGAGAACGGGAATGGCAGATCGGTTTCGGGGGCCGGATGATCATCGGCGGGCACGCCCAGCATCAGATAGGAGTAAAGCGCGTGGATATCCTCATCTGACAGCCCGGCGAAGGAGGTGTAAGGCATAGCGGGATAGAGATAATGATTACCCGGTGCTTTGCCTTTGCGCATCACGTCGGTGAAATCCGCCAGGCTATAGTTGCCAATCCCGGCAGTTTTCGACGGCGTGATATTGGAGCCGTAAATCATCCCCATGGGTGACTGAATCGTGTAACCGCCCGAGAAGGGTTTACCACTGTGTGGATCGCGATGGCAGGCCGAGCAGTCACCGGCGGTGGCCAGATATTCCCCTCGCTTGACCAGATCCGGCGAAGCATCCTGTGCCTGCACAGCACCGGCCAGCAACAGGCTTGCTGCAGCCAGATGTCTGATAGGTTTGCGCATCATCAGATCTCCCTCGCGATGGTATCGGCCATACGCAGCGCCAGGGCGATGCCGGTCAGCGTGGGATTCACCGTCGCAGAGGTGGGCATCACGCCAGTGGTGGCGAGGAACAGATTGGGATGATCCCAGCTACGGCAATGCGCATCGACCACCGAATCTCGCGGGTTATCCCCCATGATGGTGGTGCCCATGATGTGATACTGATTACGCCAGCCAGTCGGTGCTTCAATGACTTCACCGTTAAAGGCCTGCAGGAAGTTAGCAAAATCCTTGTAAGCCTGAGGGCGCATACCGCGCACATAATCATCAAGATGGTAATTGACGTTGAGCATCGGCAGTCCAATCGAATCTTTGCGATCGTAATTTGGCGTCACGCGGTTGGTGGGACTCGGCAGCGTTTCGCTCATGGTACTGATATTCATGATGCGCGAAGCGCGGTCACGAATCGCATCATCCAGCGCTTGACCCATCATGCCCTGTTTTAGCAGCGGCACCGTGACATCGACGTTGGGCACCAGGTTACGCAGCGAATAGCGGATCGCCGAGTGCTGTGCGCGTGTGGCTTCATCACGACGATTGGCGATGGTGCCGTGCTGCACCGAACCACGCCCGGTCCACAGCGGTTCATCGGCAAGGAAAGTCAGGCTCAGACCAGTGTGATCCATCAGGTTACGACCGACCTGATCGGAACTGTTGGCCACATCGTTCATTAGCAGCAGCTTTGGCGTTTCCAGCCCGTGCGCAGCGATGATGAAGGTTTTCGCGGTGAGGCGCGTGTCTTTGCCATCGGGCTGACGATAATGCAGCGCGACGATCTTGTTACCTGCGCCTTTCTCCAGCTTCCAGGCTACACACTCGGTGCGCAGCTGCACGCCCAGCGCCACCGCTTTATCGACATGCATATCACCAGAATACATCGCGCCAATCGGACAGATCGGCTCACAGTTGTTGTTACCCGCGCAAGCCGGACGACCATCATAAGGCCGTGACACACGCGCGTGCGGCTCATGAATCACCTGATAACCCATCGGGCCCAGTTTTGACTGCATGCGCTGCACCATATACGGCTTGGCTTCCGGCGGCAGCGGATATTCCGCTGATCGTGGTGGATAGTGACCGCGTCCTTGCCCACTTTGATCTTCATCGGCGGTCCCTACCACGCCCACTTCACGCTCGGCTTTGACATACCAGGGTTCCAGCTCGCTGTATTCAAACGGCCAGTCGCGGCCAACGCCGTACACACTTTTCAGCTTGAAATCATTGGGCAGAAGGCGCCAGCAGGCCGATGCCCAGTGGCGCGTACTGCCGCCGGCTACGCGTAAATAGCTGGTGACATACTCGAAATCGTCATCCCCTTTGGCATCGATATACCCTTCGGTATAAGAGTTTGGTGCCCACGGCAGATTCGGATAAGGCGTGCACCAGTTACGTTTACTGGCACCGTTTCGGTAGTTTTCCACCACTTTCCAGCGCGGAATATAAGGCCCTGCTTCCAGCATAATCACCGACTTGCCCGCTTTCGCCAGCTGATAAGCGGCGTTGGCGCCCAGCGCACCGGAGCCGACGATCACCACGTCAGCATCAAATTCACTCATGATGTACCTGCTCGATTCTTGTTATAGGGTATTGTGCTGCGCCAGCATCGCCTCGGCTTCCACGAGGGTTTTGGCTTTGCCCTGCACCATCAGTAACCAGGGTGCATCAGGCTGTTTAATCTGCTTTGCGGCGACGGGCGATTGATCGCCCCATTCGCGGATCAAGCCGGGCATCGGTGGCGCGATCACGCCCGGTGGCACTTCGGCCCAGTAATCACCGCCCGCCCGCGCATAGCTGGGACGAATGGTGTGGTCACGCGTCGGTTCATACATCAGCGCCGACAGGAAGGTGACGAAGTGCGCGTCATCCACGGCTTTGGTGGTGGAGGGATGGCCGGTGTAACCGAGATACCACGGCGAAATAATCGTCAACGCCGTTTTGACATCGGCATCATCAAGCTGCGCGACGATCTGCTCACGATCTTCGCTGTGCAACGCATTGAGGCGCGTCATCAGGCGCGCTAACTGAGCCGGGAATCCTGCATCCTGCTCACACAGCAGCGTCCATAATCGTTCAGTGATGCCGATATCGAGGCCACGGCGTCCGGTTAACAGTTCACTGGCGCGCAAAAGCAATGCCTGAGAGGCATCGGCAGGTGCGGCTAACAGCGGTTGCAACGGGATAGAAACGATGACCGGTGTGGCCATCATCAGCTGTAAAAAACGTCTTCTTTCCATGGCTAACCTGCTTTCAGCGCGGACAGCGCGCCCTGCGCCGCTTCCGCATCCACATTGCCATCTGGCGTGCTGACACCAATAGCGCCCACCACCACGCCGTTCACTTTCACCGGCTCACCGCCTGGCAGCGGTACCACCACCGGATTACCGAGCATGCCGACATTTCCGGCAGCGATTTTCTGCTGAAAGTTGGACGTCGGCACCCCAAAGGCGGCGGCCGAGTGCGCTTTCTTCGGCGCGAGTTCGCTGTTCGCCAGCGTGGCGCCATCCAGACGCTCATAGGCGATCAGCTGACCAAAAGGATCGACCACGGCAATCGCGCCGCCGATGTGATGGCTACCGATAATCTGTTCGGCTTTCGCTACCAGCTGTTGCGCCTGGTGATGGGTTAATACGGCAACCTGGTTAACGGGTTCGGCGGCCTGGCTCGCGGCACAGAAAAGTCCACCGCACAGCAGCACTGTCGGGAGTTTTTTCATGGATGTTGTCCTGAAATATTAAGGTTGAAGGAGAAACTCAGTGGCGTGCTAGACGTTGCTGAATCAGATGATCGAGGCTCCATTTACCGCCGCCGTTCAGACACAGCATCAGGAAACCGGCAGCGCAGGAGATATTTTTTAACCACACCATCAGGTGTGCGTGGCTGTATCCCTGATAGAACAGGAATCCCGCCAAAACCGAGAACACCGCCATAAAAATGGCGGTGAATCGCGTCAAAAAACCAAAGGCAATTGCCAGACCGCCGCCCACTTCCAGCAAGATCACCAGCGGCAGGAAAAAGGCCGGTACACCGCTGTCCGCCATGGTTTGCAGGTTGTCTGCGTAATGGGTGATTTTGTCGAGACCGGAAGCGAAGAACAGACCCACCGCCATAACGCGGCCGAGCACAGCGAGGAGATCTTTCGTATGAGTCATGATGTAACCGTTCTATTATCTAGTTGTTAATGAACCAAACGGTACACTCTATAACTTTAGTTACATTTATCATTTCGTGCGGCTAAAAAACGCCCGGCGCATGAGTTGTGCAACTTTGCAGCGCACTTTGCTCAATTCAACGACGATAAAATAACTGCAAGGTATCAGGGTGCTGAGGATGATTTTTGAAGTGGATCACACTATTTATGCGGCCTTTTAACTGGTGATATGCGGTAGAGCGCTCCGCTAACTCTACGTTTTTAACGGTTTTTTTAAGTAAAAATCCTAAAGCGTGTAGCAAAGCACAACTCCAGCCATGTGCGATCTGTTTGTTAACAAAAAAAAAACATTGTGCGGTTTGGCGTTTCAACTCGCGTCACTCGTTGTTATTCCCGATAGGAATGAATTAATAACCTTCGCAGAATATTTTTTATCGGTTGTCGATGCCAGGATGACGTAAACCCTATCGGAGAACCGACATGACTTATCGCTTTCTCGTGACCACAACGAGCCTCGGCCAGGGAGGCCGTCAACTGCTCGCTGAAGCAGGCTGTGTGGTCGATTATCTGGATGACGCCAATAACGTTGCGGAAGTTGAACTGCGTATGAGCAGCGTGGCGTATGACGCCGTCATATCGCGCACCGTTGAATTGAACGCGAAAGCCATCAACGCCTGTCCGACGCTGAAAATCATCTGCAAACACGGCGTTGGCGTCACCAATATTGATGTGTCAGCGGCTACCGAACGCGGTATACCGGTGCTGACCACGCCAGCGACCAATGCCCAGTCTGTTGCCGAGTTGACGCTGGCACTGATGCTAAATTGCGCGCGGCGTCTGCCCTATTTCCAGCAGGAAGTCGCTGCCGGACGCTGGACCCGCAGCGGCGATGGCGAAGAGCTACAGGGCAAAACCCTGGGTCTGGTCGGCTTCGGCGAAATCGGCCGACGCGTGGCACGGTTCGCGCGTGTGATTGGGATGCAGGTCGCATTTTTCGATCCTGCCGCCCCGGCTGATGGCGACTTTGAAGGTGCGCAGCGCTGTGCTTCGCTGGACGATTTACTGCCGCTGGCGGATGTATTGAGCCTGCACTGTCCGGTCACGCCCAAAACCCGCCTGATGATCAACGCGCAACGTCTGGCGCAGTTGCCCGCTCACGCCACGCTGATCAATACCGCGCGCGGCGAATTGATTGATGAGGATGCGCTGGCTGCCGCGCTACAAAGCGGACAACTGCGTGCCGCAGCGCTGGACACGGTGACAATTGAGCCGCTGGCTGCCGACCATCCGTTCCGCGCGCTCAGCAATCTGATCGTGACTCCGCATATTGGCGGTTCCACCCCGCAGGCACTGGATGCCGTTGCACAAAGTGCAGCACGCCAATGTCTGGCATTTCTTGATAACCAACAGATCAACCCATCCGCCTGCGTCAATCCGCAGGTGTTAAACCGGAGTTAACCTATGACCATCCATAAAGACTGGCCGATTGGCTATTTCATTGGTGAGCGCGGTGCGCCAATTGATGCGGGCGTGATTGATGCCTTCCGTGCACTGCCCGTGCCAAACATTGGCGACTCCATGGGACGCAGTGTCGGTGCGCTGGGCTTACAGGCGTATCACAACGATGCCAATCTGGTGCTCTGCGGCCCGGCGATCACCGTGAAAGTCCGTCCAGGCGATAACCTGATGATCCATAAAGCGATCGAAATGGCGCAGCCAGGCGATGTGATCGTTGTTGATGGGTCGGGGGATCTGACCCAGGCGTTAATCGGCGGCTTGATGCGCACCTCTGCCATCACCAAAAAGATTGCCGGTTTCGTGATTGATGGTGCCGTGCGCGATCTGAATGAATGGGCAGAAGGCGGTATTGCCTGCTGGGCACGCGGCAACACTTTGCGCGGCCCTTCCAAAGAAGGTCCAGGTGAAGTGAATACCCCGGTGCACTGTGCGGGACTGGTGGTGTCGCCGGGCGATTTGCTCGTGGCTGATGCCGACGGCGTGATTGCTATCCCGCAGGATGAGCTGAGTGTGCTGCTGCCTCGCGTGCAGCAACATGCACAGCGTGAGGAGAAGATCCGCGCCAGCAACGTAGCAGGCAACAACGATCCTGAGCGCTTCAACGCCATTCTGCGCGCGAAAGGCTGCCCGGTATAACGCTATAGCCTGAATCACCTGTGTTATCGGGCGCGGCCATCCGGCCAGCCCTTAACAAACCATTATAAAAACAACGGAGTACCCTACCGTGCTGAAAAAAATTTCGCTGAGCGAGTCGATCCCCCCGCCGATGACCTGGCGTGACAACTTCACACCAGAAGAAGGTAAGGCATTTGGTGCGCAACTCTCTGCGCGTCTGGAACGCTTACCTGCCGCCCGCCCGCTGTGGCTGATTATCTTTGCGCTGGCATTGGGAGGCTGGTTTGAAGTGTATGACGTGTTCCTGACCGCCTATATCGGTCCCGGCATGGTTCGCGAGGGGATCTTTTCTCACGGTAGCCATAACTTTTTTGATCCCCATAGTCTTGGTGCGTTTGTCGCGGCGATGTTCCTCGGGGTTTTCCTCGGCACCTTGCTGATCGCCAATCTGGCTGACCGCATCGGGCGCAAAAAGGTGTTTATTATCGCCTTGCTGGTTTACGCGGTGGCCAGTGGCATTATGGCGTTTCAGCACCATCCGTTTTCCATTGTATTCTGGCGCATTGTGTCGGGTATTGGCGTCGGCGCCGAGCTGGTCACCATTGATGCCTATGTCTCCGAATTTATTCCGGCACGCCTGCGCGGCCGATCCTATGCGTTTGTGCAGGCCATCCAGTACACCTCGATCCCGACCATCGCTTTTCTTTCATGGCAGTTGGTCCCACAGGAAATTCTCGGCCTGAGCGGCTGGCGTTGGGTGGTGTTATTTGGCTGCATCGGCGCGGTGCTGGTGTGGATCCTGCGTATGGGATTACCCGAAAGCCCACGCTGGCTGGTTGAGCAAAGCCGCTACAAAGAAGCGGAAGACGTGGTACGCCGACTCGAAGCGCGTGTGGCCAAATCCACCGGTTCCGCGCTGCCTGCGATTGACAGCCATCTGTTGCAGCCTACTGAATCAAAACCGGCTGCAAAAAACGAAATGTGGCGTCCGCCGTACCGTCGTCGCACCATCATGCTGCTGGTGTTCAACTTCTTCCAGTCGATTGGCTATTACGGTTTTGCCAGTTGGATCCCGACACTGCTGGCAGCCAAAGGTGTGACCTTTACCCACAGTTTGCTCTATTCCTTCCTGATTGCTTTTGCCAGCCCGTTGGGGCCACTGGTGGCAATGACCTTTGCCGATCGCATTGAGCGTAAGTGGCTGGTGAGTGGCTCCGCGCTGGCCATTGCCCTCGTCGGCACGGTATTTTCCTGGCAGTCGCAACCGGTGATGCTGGTGACCTTGGGACTGCTGCTGTCGCTGGCCAGTACCTGTATGACGTTTTCTTACCGCGCCTATCAGGCTGAACTGTTTCCGACGCGTTTCCGCGCTAAAGCGATTGGATTGGTCTATTCGGTGAGTCGTATCAGCGGCATGCTGTCGGGCTTTACCATTGCCTGGGTGCTGAGTGAGATGGGGGTGAGTTCAGTGTTTGCCGTGATTTCCGGTGCGATGGCGATTGTGGTGTTTACCATCGGTGTATTTGGTCCGCGTACGCTGAATCGTCGTCTGGAAGAGGTGAATCCCTAAGGACTGATGACCAAAGAGATGTGATGCCAGGATGTATATAGCGGGATTAGGCAGCAGCCTAATCCCGTTTTCAATGGTGGTTATTTCTGTTCAGGCAGCGCGTACGCCAGCACATAATCGCCCACCGGCGTCTCCATATAGTGATGCCCGGCGGCAACAATCACCAGATACTCACGCCCATTTTGCGTGTAGATCATCGGGTTGGCCTGGCCCCCTGCGGGCAGTTCTGTGCTCCACACTTCCTTACCGGTTTTCATGTCGATGGCGCGAATTAAGTCATCGGTAGCGGCCGCGACAAAGATCAGCCCGCTGGATGTCACTACTGAACCGCCATTATTCGGCGTACCAATATTAATCGGCAATCCGGTTGGCAGGCCAAACGGACCATTACGACGTGCGGTGCCCAGTGGACGATCCCAGACGGTGCGTCCATCACGCAGATCGATGGCACGTATACCACCATACGGCGGCTCTTTATACAGCATTCCTGTGTACGGCAAGCGCCAGCCCGCATTCACGTTCACCGCGTAAGGCACACCGATTTGTGGATCGCCTGCCCCTTCCGCATGGCCGGTATCGTGTGGGTTATACGGAATTTCATCACGAGGTTTCCAGCCCAACGCATCGGCTTTGGCGCGCGGCACCAGAATGTTGTAGTTCGGCATATCGTTGTAGTTAGCAATGATGATGCCACGCGTCGGATCCACCGCCACGCTGCCCCAGTCAGAACCGCCGTTATAACCCGGATACTCTATCGAATGACGATCGGCTTCCGGCGGCGTGTACTGCCCTTTATAACTGGCTTGCTGGAACTGAATGCGGCACACCAGCTGATCCACCGGTGTTAAGCCCCACATGTCCTGCGGAGTGAGGTCCGGTTTACTCAGGTGATGGAACAACGAATAAGGCTAAGTTGGCGAACACTGGTCCGGTTCTACACCGCCGCCGGGCACCGGACGTTCCTCCACACCAAACAGCGATTTACCGGTGCGGCGATCCAGCACATAAATTTCACCCTGTTTGGTCGGCATGATAATTGCCGGCGTTTTACCGCCGTTTTTATCCGGATAATCCACCAACGTCGGCTGAGAACCGGGATCATAATCCCAGACATCTTTATGCGCGGTCTGGAAAGTACAGGCCGGTAAACCGGTATCGATATTCAATGCAGTCAATGAGACTGAATACTTATTCTCGGCAGGCGAGCGCGTACCGCTCCAATAGTCACCCGATGAGTTTCCGATCGGCAAATACACCAATCCTAATTTGTCATCACCGGTGAACGAGGTCCAGACGTCGGGTGAACCGCGTTTGTACGCATTGGGTCCTTTCTTCGGTGTGGCGGTATCCGGATCGGCAGCATCCCACGCCCACTTCAGTGCGCCCGTGCGCACGTCATAAGCTTTGATCACGCCTGGCGGGCCGAATGCGCGCTGGCCATCGATCGTCTGATGTCCCACCACCAGAGTGTCACGCATCACTACCGGCGCTGAGTTGATGGCCACATAGCCATCGTAGATTTCTCCCATATCTTCAGCGAGATTAACCGTGCCCTGATTGCCGAAACTGCGTGCCCACAAATACCAGTGCGAACCAGCCTGCACCGCTGATGCGCTTCATGAATATCAGTACAGCAGGGATGATCAGCCCTATGCCGGCCAGCACGTAGTACCAATTTCCGCCTAATGCCACGAGCCAGCCCCCTCCTGCGGCCAGGATAATCCCCAGCAACAGCAGAATAAGGGCAAATAATTTATTCCAGAACGAAAGTCTGGGTATTGGGTTTGCGATGTTCAAAATAATGTCCTTTGCCATAAACGATTGCAGGATTGTGTATTTTTTAAACTCCGCGATTAACTTTAGAATATTTCGAGGGTTATGCCGGGGTATTTGGCAAATATGCTAAATAAGCGGCACTTTTTATCCGCTTATATTCCTTATAGTTTCTGTGATAAATAGTTTACTGAGGTGGGGGCAAACACCCTTATCCTATCCCGATCAATTTTTGTCTGTGCATTTCCGCGACAAAATCCTGCTGTTTTTGATCTGGCGCAAGATCGCTATCTCACCATCCTGTCAGCTTATTCCTTACAGGGCGCATGACGCCAAATAACAAGAGGAATGCAGCATGACAGGTAAATTAGGCTTAGCGGGATTGTTACTGGTTTGGCTGGTGTATGTGGCGTGGATGGTGAGCTATTACTCTGGAACATTTTCACTCTTCACACATTAATCAACTCTCCATCACTTCTACAACGATAGTCACTTCATTTTCCCTGATGGCGGCGCTCAGGTCGCCATCTGGCACACACACCCTTTCCCGGCTCACCTAAAATTTCAGCCTGAAATCGCCACCTATTTTGCCTTCTCATGCGGCTTACATTCGTTTGTGGGCTGAGTGAACTGGCGTTTGAGCCGATTAAGCAGTATGATTCAACTCATCATGTGAGCCGAATAAGGTGGCTTTATGGCTCAGTCAATGAGCCTAATCGCCTGACTGTTTGGCTCACTGGCAAATGAGATGAGGCATGATATGTGGATATGGCAGCAGCCTGAATGGCCAACATTTCACTGGCAGGAGGAAAAACTTCTGCCGCGATTACGCTATCTGCAGCAGCAACGCGGTATTTTGCTGGGACGGGCGAGCATATCGGATAACGCCGATACGCAAACGCTGAATACGCTACTCGCCAATATTCTGTCTTCCTCCGCTATCGAAGATGAGCGCGTCAACGCCGAGTCAGTAAGATCTTCCCTTGCGCGGCGTTTAGGCGTTTCGCTGGAGCAGCCTTATCCCGTATCCGAACGTTCCGAAGGATTGGCCACCATGATGATGGATGCCATCACCCAGCGCGATGAGCCTCTCACGTTTGAGCGGCTGTGTCTGTGGCATCAGTGGCTTTTCCCGGCGAGTGAATGGACGATTAAGCGTTTAAACGTGGGCGGTTTGCGCGGTGAAGAACCGATGCAGGTCGTATCCGGACGCATCGATCGTCCAACTGTCCATTTTGAAGCGCCACCGCGTGACGGGCTTGAACGGCAGCTTGATCAGTTTATTCGCTGGTTTAATCAGAGCCATGACGAGGTCCAGCTCGATCCATTGCTGCGCGCCGCCATTTGCCATCTGTGGTTTGTCACGCTGCATCCCTTTGATGATGGCAACGGCCGTATTACGCGTGCACTGACGGATTTGGCGCTGGCGCAAGCAGACAGCCAAAGCATCCGGCTATATGCCATGTCGTCATCGATTCTGACCCGGCGCGCGGATTATTATCGGATTTTACAAGAGACACAGCGTGGCGATTTGGACATCACTGCCTGGATGCTGTGGTTCCTCGACGTGCTCAATGACAGCCTGGAAGAGGCACTGGCATCGGTCACGCGCATACAAAACAAAGCGAAATTCTGGCTGATTCACCATAATGCCCAATTGAACGCTGAGCAAAATCGCGTATTGAATCGCTTGCTGGATGGCGGTGAACAGGGATTTGAGGACGGCATTAGCGCCAGCCAATACCAAAAAGTGGCCAAGGTCAGTAAGGCGACGGCGACGCGCCATTTGACGGAATTACTGGAGAAAGGTTGTCTGGAGAAATTGCCGGGCGGTGGGCGCAGCACGCGTTATCAGATCAAGCTGTAGAGGATCAATGAGGCATCGGGAGCGACCTTCTCGCCGCTCCCAGTTTTCAGCTTTCAGCACTCAGCACTCAGCACTCAGCTTTCAGCTTTCAGCTTTCAGCTTGCAACTCTCAGCTCTCAGCTCTCAGCTTGCAACTCTCAGCTCTTAGCTCTCAGCTCTCAGCTCTCAGCTTTCAGCTCTCAGCTTTCAACTCTCAGCTCTCAGCTCTCAGCTCTCAGCTCTCAGCTCTCAGCTCTCAGCAAAGTATCAGGCAGCTTTAACTGCGCGCACTTTCTTTTCGGGTTTACCGATGTCTGCTTCCGCAGAAGCTTCAGATTCCGCAGAGGTTTCCGATTCCGCAGACGCCTCAGTCTCGACTTCGGCTGCCGCTTCTTCCTTTACCGCATCCGGTAATTTGCTGGTACGCAGGATATGCTGCACCGCATCCTTCTGTTCAGCCAGTAACATGCCTAACGCTTCAGCTTGTGCCTCATCCAGTTCAGGCTGATGCTGCTGCAGCCAGTCGGTGAAGGCGTCCGCCATATCGAGCATTTTGTCCCAGGCATCCGCGTCTTTTTTATTGGCAAACGTCATTTTTTCTTCACCCTTTCTGACAACAACATATTTGGTTTCGACTGCCATGATGCACCTCGGTTAACTGTATTTATATACAGTATATTCTAAGCAAACTTTTTTGAGCAAACGATTTATGCTCATTAAGCCAGTAATTCTTCCAGGAACGTCGCCAGCGCTTTGCGCGGATCGTCCTCTTCTGAAACGATCATTTCGATACCCCACTGCCCCAACACTTCTTTCGCCACCGGATTATTGCGGTTGGTAAACAGGTAGGATTTCGGCCGTGCGGTCGCTAATCCCGTGCGGCCCCACATTTTCGTCAGGCGGTAGAATAACAGACGAATGTTAAAGTCACTGATGCTGTAACCGACAAACAACACCGAGTTGCCCATCACGTCATGCGTCAGTTTGATATCCAGCGGCGAATCGAAATAGAGGCGCTCGAAGTAGCTGCTTTCATCCAGCACGATGGAGGTATCATCGTCAAAATCACCATGAAGTTTAATGATATGACGCTTGTCTTCGGTCAATGACACCAAATCTGCCGCATTCGCCACTTTGCTGTACGGCACATTGTGAGCTTCGTGCGCCATCTCCAGCCAGCGATCGTAATTGGTGGTATAGATACGCGAGAAATTGCCCTGCGTGATCATGGTGTGAATTTCAGAACTGCGCACGTCAATATCCGGGCGATGCCATTCACGATCCATCCAGCTGCGTAACGGGCCAAGCGAACCTTTCCGCTGCTTGTAATATTCCGCCAGAGAGAGGTGCGTGCCGTACGTATTGAAGATCTTTGGGTCGTAACCCAGTTCTTTTGCCAGATGCGCAATCAGCTCATGCCATTCCGGCAGACCAAGATTGCGTGAAATACCCGCGCCCGCAAACAGGATCAGTTTGCCTGCATCGTAAGCGCGTTTGAGTTCCGGTTTCATGCCAGTCCCCGTGAAGTTTTTAGAAAGGTGGCGAAACGATCCAGTGCCAGTCTGCGCATGGATATTTCGTTTTTAAAATCACCCATTTCAGCGAAAGTCTGCGAATGCCCTTCCGGTATGAATACGCAGTCCCATTGAAATTCGCGCGGACCGGCTGGAGCAGGCGCAATGGTACCGCGCAATTGCCCCTCAAACTGGTACATTTTACGGCCATCACAATAGCCCAGTACCGTTTTGGCTGTCACGCTGGGGGTCTCCAGACCGCTGACCAGTTTCGTGAAGCGCTCGGCGTTCAAACGGCTCCAGAAAATGCGCGTTAATCCGGCAGGCAACCCATTCAGCCCATCCAGATACAGGCCCGTATGTTCAACAAACAGCGGACGACCGATGATGGAAAAGGCTTTAGTCAGTTTGTCGCGGACCAGCTCAACTTCATTTTCTGTCTGAATTTCTTCAATGCGACGGGCGATGGGAATGACTTCGACGCCGACCGGCTCCAGGATGGTGCGCACTTCGGCAAGCTTTAACTCATTGGCAGATAGAAAGCGTATTTTCATTGCAACCAGTCGTTTTAAAGTGGATTTCACAATCGGGCCAGGCTGAATACGTGTCCAGCGCTTGTTGTTTTGCCTCTGGCTAAGCAGCGACCTTACGACACTTAGGTTTCATTCTAACGTGCTGACCTGTCATAGGGTAGGCACAATCGCGGTAAACAGAAAATGCGCTGCGCGTGTTACACGTTTTTTTTCGCCAGGCGACCAGATGGCAATCAACCGACTTAAGTCACATCATTCCACCAAAATTCACCGCAAAAAAACGCACATTCGACTTAGCATAGGTCAAATCGCAATGCAGCTTAGACAAGTGTAAATAAGCTGAAAACAGATATGACAGCCGTCACGCTTTTCCTTAATATACCTGACTGAAAACATTAAATAATTAAGACTATAAAACTGAGAATAGCTAATGATCTCTTATTTCAGTTCAGTATTTTCAAGGATTTGTAATCTGCCGTTTATATTGAAAGGTGATAGCCTGGAAAAGAAACTGCGCTTAACCTTAATGATCGCCGGGACATCCAGCATTCTTGCCGGGATTTATATGGTGTTGTTTAACGCTATCAGGGGTCACCATGACATTGCCTGGTTATATGGTGCCAGCACGACACTCGGCGTTTACATCACTTGTGCCGCTTTTTGCAGTGGGTTAAAACGCAACCTTTACATCATCGTGCATGCGCTACTACTCAGTATTATTCTGCTACTATTATTGGATAATTATCATACAATTGGTAAGCGATCTGAATATAATTATCTAATGGCTTTAACCATTGGTTCTGCTCTGGTGCTACGACAGCAATCTGGCTATCTCAGTAAAGTCTTTCCTCTCTTTTGTCTGGCATTTTATCTGTTGTTTATCACCACAGGCTTAACCTGGCAAGATGGCGCTTTTCAGCTCAGCATTCCTGAAGAACCTGGCTTCTATATGGTTAATTGCAGTGTGCCGATTATCGCACTGTTGTTAACCGTGTTCACGTCACGCGGTGATTATTCAGAAACCGATCTGATTAAGCGTGAACTTTCAAATGCCATTGAGAAGAATCAGCTGGAACTCTACTATCAGCCACAAGTCGATATAGATAAAAAGCTGATAGGCTTCGAAGCGTTACTTCGCTGGAAACATCCCGTGAAAGGTTTCATCTCACCAGAGGTCTTTATTCCTGTGGCGGAGAAAAGTGGTCTGATTATTGAGATTGGTAGATGGGTGATGGAAAAAACCCTGCAGCAAATGTCTGATTGGGATCGCTCGTATCATCTTAGCCATCTAAAGTTTTCGATAAACATCAGCCCATTACAATTGATGCATCGGGATTTCACTCAGGATACCTTGCTGACGCTCTCACATTATAAGATCAGTCCGGAAAGGTTAAAATTTGAAATTACTGAAACGACGTTTATTTACGATCAAAAAAGAATTAGCGGCGTTATTGAGCACTTTAGTCAGTTAGGCATTCAATGGGCAATTGATGATTTTGGCGTAGGCTATTCCTCTCTCAAATCGATCAGTGATTTCGCAATTGATGATATCAAAATCGACAAATCACTAATCATGCATATTTTTGATAATGAATCTGCAGCGATTGTAGTGCACAAGACGATTGAGTTATCACGCGAGATGGGATTAAACGTGCTGGCTGAAGGCATTGAGAGTGAGGAGTATTTCGACTATCTCCGTGAAAAAGGCTGCAACCTGTTTCAGGGATATCACTTCGCCCGCCCACTGCCTGCGGGAGAGGCTGCGCTTTGGATACGTAAAGCCACAACGTAAGAGACTTGTGCAATGGCGGCGGCTGAGCCGCCATTGTACGCAGGATTAAAATATCGCTTTGGCGATGATTAACGCCAGTCCCAACGTAACGAACTGCATCGAAACCATCCATTTGGTTTGTTTGTTCAGCGCCTGGTACAGATCGCCCCTGATCGCCAATACATCCGCCTTGGTCGCGTAATTTTCCTTTACTGACGCAACATCGCCTTTCACTTCTCGAACCTCCGACCGCACTTCCCCTATTTCTAATTTGACCTCAACGATTTCCGTCCTGACTTCTGCCATATCCTGCTTAGTGGCATAATTCGATTTAATAACAGCAACATCTGTGGCGATAATGGCCACTGTCTCTTCCAGCTTCCTGATTCTTGACTCCATGAAAATTTCTCCCAATCTCGGCTGCTTAATTTTTCTGCACTGTACGGATTGCGCGTGGCAGGCATTAAGATGACTTCTTATATTTTCAACTAACATGTTAACCCCAATCTTTTTAAACGTTGATTGGGTAATGCAGGTTAAGCCAGACCCATTCAAAATCCTTTTTACTCTTTTTCAACCTCACATTCCCTCAGGAAACGTCAATATGACACTTTACCGACAGGCTAAACAATACCGTTCCTTGTAAGAGAAGATAAAAAAACCATCTGAAGCGATTAATTAAATGCAAGGCGAGTTTAATTCACGATCAAAAAATCGAAATTCACCGTTTAAATCATGCGAAACATAAATAAAAGAATGAATGAATTCACAATTACGCTGAAAAGCAAAAAACTCACAACCATCAAGCTGTGAGTTTTCTCTCAATTAACAAAAAAATTATTTACTGATAAACAATGCCAGGTGGATTGACCTGTGACGCTTCCACGCCCTCCTCCTGTTCTCCCCAGCGAGCCAGCACCTGTTGATATTGCCCGCTGGCTATTGCGCCATTTATCGCCTGCTGTAACGCCAAATCCAGACCATTGCCTTTTTTGGTGGTCACCGCGACCCACGCACGGAAAGGTCCGTGTCCGACAATTTTAGTTTGCCCGCGTGACGCCACTTTCCATGCCGCCATCGCTTGCGGACCAAAAGAGGCGTCCGCTCGTCCGGAAAGCAACGCCAGCGTCGCTGAAGCATCATCATTGAGGTAAATCGGCTGAACCGGCGCCAACCCCTGCGCGCGGTTCTTCGCATCCCAACTCAGCAAAATTTTCTCCTGATTGGTACCCGAACCGACAATGATGCGTTTACCCGCCACATCCTCGCGCCCGTTGATCGCCGTAATCGCACTGTCTGCTTTGACGGCAAACGCATGGTTATCGGCACGATAGGTGGCGAAATCGAACTTTTGTTTCCGTTCTTCCGTCACCGCAATGTTGAACATCGCCACATCATAACGCCCTGCGGTGATGCCCAGCGGCCAGTCTTCCCAGGCGGCAGGCACCAGTTTGAGTTTTAAGCCCAAACTGTCGGCCAGTAAGCGGGCAAAATCAGGGTCACTACCAATCAGCGTTTTGTTATCTGATGCCCACAAGCCGATTGGCGGTGAATTGGATGCCGTGGTCGCCACCGTCAAATATCCCGGCGTCACAAAATGAAAACCCGTCGGAATTTTGGCAATGGCTTGCGGGTTAGCCGGAATATGGATTGGCGTTTCGTTGTTTTTGGCATCCAGTGTTTCTGCTGCCAACAGCGGTGAACTGAATAACCATGCGGCAAGCGCGCTGACAATCACTCTTTCCATCATAGGACTCGCGCCAAAAATCGTTTGGTGCGCTCATGGCGCGGCTGATTGAGCACCTGATGCGTGCTACCTTGCTCGACGATGCGGCCATCCACCATAAACACCACCCGATCAGCCACTTCGCGCGCAAAGCCAATCTCGTGCGTCACAATCACCAGGGTGGTACCGGAGCGCGCCAGCTTTTTAATCACGTCCAGCACTTCGCCCACCAGCTCGGGATCGAGCGCTGATGTCGGCTCATCGAACAGCATCACGCGCGGATTCAGCATCAATGCACGCGCAATCGCGATACGTTGCTGCTGCCCACCCGAAAGATGACGCGGCCAGGCATCGGCTTTATGGCGCAATCCCACGATATCCAGCAATTCTCCCGCCCGCTCAATCGCCTCGCGTCGTGATAATTGACGATGGGCAATCGGTGCCTCGATCAGGTTCTCCAGTACCGTCAGATGCGGGAACAAATTGAAGTTCTGAAACACGTAGCCAACGTTGATGCGCTGACGCAAAATCGCCTTCTCTTTCAGCTCATACAGCTTGTCACCGCGACGCTGGTAGCCAATGTAATCACCGTCGATTTGAATGAAACCCTCGTCCACGCGCTCAAGATGATTAATGGTGCGCAGCAGGGTGGATTTCCCTGACCCCGACGGACCAAGAATCACCGTTACCGATCCCGGTTCCAGCTCCAGCGATACATCTTCCAGCGCTTTGTGTTTACCAAACGATTTGCTGACGCCGGTGATGCTGATGGCACCTGTGGTATGCAGATGACGATAATCAATGGCTTCGGACATGGGACAGCTCCTCATTAGCGGTAGCAGAGCGATTGCGCCATTGACGCCAGCGCGACGGTTGCGGTTCACGCGTGACACTACGTGCCAGCCAACGTTCAACGCTGTGCTGCAGCAGTGACAATACGGTGGTGATAATCAGATACCAGGCCGCGCCCACCATTAACAGCGGAATCACCTGCTGAGTGCGGTTGTAGATCATCTGGATGGTGTAAAACAGCTCCGGCATTGCCAGCACGTACACCATCGAAGTGCCCTTGGCGAGGCTGATGATTTCGTTAAACGTGGTAGGAATGATGGCGCGTAGTGCTTGCGGCAGAATGATGCGGAAGGTTCGACGGGACGAAGATAATCCCAGTGCGGACGCGGCTTCAAATTGACCGTGATCGACGCCCAAAAAGCCACCGCGAATAATCTCCGCACTGTAGGCGCTCTGCACTAGCGTCAGTCCAATCACCGCTGCCGGGAATTGCCCCAGCACGTTGATGGTCTGGAAATGCCCCCACGACAGTGCCGTAAAGGGCACGCCGAGCGACAGCGTGTCGTAGAGATAGGAGAAGTTATACAAAATGATCAGCACCACAATCAGCGGCAGCGAGCGGAATAGCCAGATGTAGCCAAACGCCAGCGTGCTCAATAACCATGATGAAGAGAGTCGCGCCAGTGCCAGCAGGCCGCCAAAAATCAGGCTCAGTACGGTGCCGAATAAGGTCAGCAATAACGTTTGCCCGAGCCCCGTAAGGATCACCGGGTCAAAGAACCAGCGAGCAAACACACGCCATTCCCAACGGGGATTAAAGGCCACCGAATCAACCACGCTGGCCAGAATAAACAGCGCGACAACCGCCCCGATGATCCTTCCTGGATAGCGTGCGGGCACCACGGTTAAATGTTGTTCCTGACTCATCTCAACTCCTTAGCTGGCTTGCGCCACGCTGTGCACATCAATCACCTTGAGGAAACGTAAGCGCCCGTCATGAGGTGGCTGGCTGTAGATTTCCATATCTTCCAGCAGCGCAAACTGCGGCTGATAGCCATGGCCGATATACAGCTGTACGGCTTCCGGCTGACGAAATCCGGTGGTCAGGAACACTCGCTGGTAACCGGCGCGTAACGCACGGCGCTCCAGCTCCTGTAAAATCAGCAGCGCCAGTCCCTGACGACGCAGATCGCTGCGCGTCCAGATACGTTTAAACTCGGCAGTCACGGCGTCATAGGGTTTATAGGCACCCATGGCGATGATCTCGCCGTCACGTTCCAGCACGATAAACAGCCCACGCGGCGGCAAGTACCATTCGGTCAGCTCAACTTCATTGGCACTTTTGAAGAAATCGCCGTAACGTGCGGCGTATTCACCAAACAGGCCGGTAATGATGGGCTGTAACTCCTCGGCCTCGGGATGCACCTCGCGGAAAAATTGCTGACTCATGCCGCCTCCTTAATCGCCGAGTCCGGCCGGGTTGATTTCAGAGTGATCGAGACGCTCCACACCTTCACCCCAGCGGTTCAGCACCTTGTCGTAATCGCCGTTCTTGATCACGCCATTGAGTGCCGTGTTAATCGACTGCACCAGACCGTTATCTTTTTTCACCGTCACTGCGATGTGTGCCGCTTTCGGCCAACCCCCATCCACGCTGCCCACCAGTTTGGTTTGATGGGTTAACGCGGCTTTCCATGCGCCAATCACGTTAGGCCCAAAGTAGGCATCGGCGCGGCCGGACTGCAGCGCGAGCGTTTGTGCAGCATCATCTTTGGTGTACACCGGCGTGAAAGGCTTCAGTCCTTTAGCCTGATTCTCCTTATCCCACGCCAGTAAGATGGCTTCCTGGTTGGTGCCGGAACCCACAATGATGCGCAGCCCGGCGATGTCTTCGGCTTTGTTCAATGACTTAATCTGGCTGCTGGACTTAACGTAGAAACCCAGAGAATCTTTGCGGTAGGTGGCGAAATCGAAGCGCTCTTTGCGCTCTTTGGTCACGGTAACGTTAGAGATTGCCGCGTCATATTTGCCAGATGCCACACCGAGCGGCCAGTCTTCCCATGAGGTTGGCACGACATTCAGCTTCAACCCCAGGCTATCGGCCACCAGACGAGCGATATCCACTTCGCTGCCAAGCAAAGTTTTGTTGTCATCGCTGAACACGGTTAACGGCGGAGAATTCTGCGCGGCCACTGCCACGGTAAATGAACCCGGCACGGCAAACTTATGTCCGGCAGGAATTTGCGCCACCGCAGCGGGATTCGCCACGGTGTTCACTGGCGTTTTATTGGCTTCGATGCTGATCTGCTGACCGTTCACTGCCACGTCTTCAGCCAAAGCCGCACTGCTTAAACTCAGCAGCATCAGCGCAATAAGGGATTTCTTCTGCATAGCGTTTTTCTCTTTAATTTATTGTTGTGTGAACTGATTTACGGGATCTTTTAGACCGAAACTGGCACGCAGCGTGGTGCCTGGGTATTCGCTGCGGGTTAAACCGCGCGCTTGCAGGATGGGAATGACGCGATCGACAAAGCGTTCGAAGGTATCCGGCGTGCCGCCCTGGATGATGAAGCCATCGGTGGCTTCGGTTTCAAACCACAGCTGTAAGCCATCCGCCACCTCATCTGGCGTGCCAAAGAACAGCGGACGCGGCGTGGCAGCTTCCAGTGCGGCCTGACGCAGCGTATGGCCGTGCTCTCGCGCCTTACGTTTGATTTCATCAGTGGTACTGCGGAAGCTGTTTTGGCCGATATCGCCAATATTCGGGAAAGGCTCATCCAGCGGGTACTGCGAGAAATCATGGTGATCGAAGAAGCGACCGAGATAGTTCAATGCATCTTTAATGGAAACCAAAGCGGCTGTGGTTTGGTACTGATGCTCAACGTCTTCGGCATCATCGCCAACGATCACGCCAACGCCCTGGAAGATATGCAGATCCTGCGGTTCACGCCCGTTGGCTACCAGCTGCTTTTTCACATCCTTGTAGAAAGCCTGCGCTTCTTCTCGCGTTGGTTGATGGGTAAAAATGGCATCAGCGTGACGCGCTGCCAGCTTTTTACCATCCTCTGACGCCCCCGCCTGAAAGACGATCGGACGTCCCTGTGGCGTGCGTTCGATGTTCAGTGGCCCCTGCACCTGGAAGAAATCACCGTGGTGATTGATAGTATGAAGTTTGGCCGCATCGAAGAACTGACCGCTCTCTTTGTTACGCACAAAAGCATCGCTTTCCCACGAATCCCAGAGCCCTTTCACCACCTGCAAATACTCGTCGGCGATGCGATAGCGCAGCGCGTGCTCCGGGTGCTGCTGGCGAGAAAAGTTTTTCGCCGATCCTTCCAATGGCGAAGTCACCACGTTCCAGCCCGCACGCCCGCCACTGAGGTGATCGAGGCTGGCAAACTGACGCGCGACGGTGAAAGGTTCGCTGTAGGAAGTGGAGACCGTTCCCACTAATCCTAAATGTTCGGTCACGCCAGCAAGCGCGGAAAGCAACGTCAGCGGTTCGAAGCGATTGAGAAAATGGGGAATGGATTTTTCATTGATAAACAAACCATCGGCGACAAACAGAAAATCCAGCTTGCCGGCTTCCGCCTTGCGCGCGATGTGTTTTGCATAGTCAAAATTGATGCTGGCATTGGCCTGCGCCGCTGGATGACGCCAGGCGGACATATTGCCAGATGCGCCATGTAGAATAGTGCCGAGTCGCAGTTGTCTTGCAGTCATAGTGTTCTCTCTTTTCCATGGCATAGCCTGACGGCGACGGTTTCGTCGCCATGCAGAGCGGGGAATATTGGGTTAAGTGGGCTAACTCAGAACGGTGTCACGACATCGTGCATTAAGATGTTGCAAGGCCTGCTGCGCCAGTTGGGTGAAGTAGTGCGCGGCAGGGGCAATCAGTGCTTCGTCTGGATTGAAGCCGCCGTGATGCAGACCAAATTCACTGGCACTGCCAATGCTGACAAACGCGCCGGGGACCTGCTGTAAGTAATAAGCAAAATCTTCGCCACCGAGATGCAGTTCTGCGGTTTGCACGCGATACCCCACCTGCTGTGCAATCTCACTGGCAAACTGCGCCCAGCGGGCATCGTTTTCTAACACCGGCGGGCCCGGATGCCAGCTGAACGTCGCCGTAGCACCGTTCGCCGCCGCAATGTGCTCGACAATGTGTCGTGCGCGCTGTTCCAGCTGCGCCCGCACCTGTTTGTCATGGGTGCGCACCGTGCCGCCAAACTCGGCATCCCCCGGTAAAGCAGTCCCGGACTGACCGGCTTCAATGCGGGTCACGCTCAGCACCAGACTATCCAGGGTATTAAAACTACGGCTGGTCAGTGATTGCAGCGCCTGAATGATCTGACTGGCGACGAGGATGGTGTCCGTGCCCTTATCAGGGTTGGCAACACGCACCACAAACTTGTCAGCATTGGCGTAAAACGCCCCGCCGCGCGTGGCGAAAACCCCCGTCGGTAAACCCGGTTCGTTGTGCATACCGAAGATCGCCTGCACATCCTGCAGCACACCAGCATTGATCAACTTGCGCGCACCGGTAGCATTCTCTTCGGCAGGCTGGAACAGAATACGGATACGTCCCGGCAGTTGATCTTCCAGGGCATGGAGTTGCAATGCCGCGCCCAGCATGACCGCGCTGTGCACGTCATGGCCGCAGGCATGCATGACACCCGCATTACGCGAACGGTATGCGAGGCCGGTGGCTTCATGAATCGGCAGAGCATCAATATCAGCTCGCAACGCGATCAGCGTTTCACCCTGACCCACTTCAACCACCAACCCGGTTTCCAGCGGATAATCGAGCAACCGCAAGCCAGCGTCTTGTAACCAGCGGCGCAAACGCGCCGTGGTTTCTACCTCATACCCAGACAGCTCAGGCCAGCTGTGCAGCTCGCGTCGCCAGTCAATCAGTTGCTGTTCGATTGTGTGAGTCATGGTTATCTCCAGATTACGCCGCAACCAGTCGATGCGTTGCCAGCAGTTCGAGAGATTTCACTCGCGCCTGCTCCTCAGCAATCGGGGTATCAATCACGAACTCTTCAATGCCAAAATTCTGGTGCAAAGCATCCAGTTTGGCGTGCACCTGCGCGGCAGTGCCTTTCAGTAAAGAAGGCGTGCGCGGCTCAATGACATAATCGGTATAACCGCCCTGGCGCACGTAGCGTTCCGCTTGCTCAACGCTGCCGACATTAACGCTCGGGCCATCTTTCACACTGACGTGATAGACGCGCAAATTATCTACCAGCAAATCAGCTTCAGCCGGTGAATCGGCGACCACCACCTGCACGGCCACCAGCGCCTGCTTGCCGTTGCTGTACTGGCGATAGCCATTAAGCACCTGCTCCATCAACAGTGGATCGCCGTTGTGATGTGCAGCAAACACCAGCTGCCAGCCCAATTCTGCTGCCAGCCGGGCACTTTGCTCGCTGGCACCCAGCAGGAATCGGTTGGCCGGACGTGGCGGCTGCGGCGTGGCACGCAGGATCTCTTCATCACCCACTGGCGGAACATCCAGCCAGCTATCCAGCAGTGAAAGTTGTTCAGCAAAGCTGCCCTTCTCATCCTGGTGAATGCCCTGCTGCAAGGCGCGGGTTGAGAGCGGCAATCCGCCTGGCGCTTTACCCACACCGAGATCGATGCGACCTGGCGCGAGCGAGGCAAGCAGGTTGAAATTTTCGGCGACTTTATAAGGACTGTAGTGTTGCAACATGACACCACCCGATCCGACGCGAATATGCTGCGTCTGACCAATGATCCACGCGATCAACAGTTCAGGAGAGGGACTCGCCAGGCGGTCAGTATTGTGATGTTCCGCCAGCCAGAAACGGTGATAGCCCCAGGCTTCAGCCTGCTGCGCCAGCTGTAATGTGCGATGCAGGGCATGCGATGCGCTCTCTCCATCGGCAATCGGCGATTTATCTAACAAGCTCAGTCGATATGACATACGCCAAATCCTTTTTCTCAGTGATTATGGCGAGCAGTGTGTGATGGCGGCGGGTAACGGGTAAAACATAATATTGTCGTATGCATTTTTAATTAATGCATATCAGGGGTGAGCGAAATATTAATGGATGAATAAATGATGTAAAACAGAAGGTTGAGCGTCAATCTGCGATATCGATAACCATGAGTCAGGCGTAATAAACTAATCGGGAAAGGTTTGCAATATTGGATATAAGCCTGAGGAAATACATTCTCCGTTATTATATTAAACAGCAAAACGCACCGGAATAAATACCGGTGCGTTTATAAGGGATTTATTATTTTATCTGTGCCAACGCCGCGTCAATTCGCTGAGCGATCGCTTCTTCTCCCTGCGCGGTAAACACAGTCTGAAGTTCCGCCAGTTGTGATTTGTCGAAGCCCACATTGATGCTGATACGCAGATGCGATTGTAGTTGCGACTCAACCCCGCTCATTGCCGCTAATGCGCCCACGGTGGCTAATTCACGACTTTTCCAGTCCAGATTGTCACGCGCGAAAATGTCGCCAAACAGATGCGCTTTGAGGAACTGATCGATGGCGGGAGCGAAGTCAAACAGTGGCCCTTTCACCGGGTTGCCTACCAGCGCCGTCTGATTGCGCGTGCCGGCGGCGAGCATGTTTTCTGGCGTTGGAACCGGCCCAGCCTCATTGCCTGGCTGGTCATTTTTGCCCTGTAGGCGGCGGGCATCAATCACTTTCATCAACTCTCCCAGCGCGTTGAGGCTGCGAGGGAAGCCCGCATAAGCATAAAGTTGCACCAGCACCTCACGACACTGGCTGACGGTCAGACCCGCATCTAATCCCTGATTCAGCGCATCATTGAGTTTGGCTATGTTTCCCGTCGCAGCGTAGGCCGCGATCACCGCAATACTCTTCTGTTGCTGACTCAGCGGATGCGTCTGTTTTTGCAGGAGCGCGGCATACCTTTTCTGCTCTGGCTCGGAGGGTTCTTCGGCCAGGCTCACTGAAGAGGCGAGCGCAGCGCACATCATTAACGAGGCATTGATGCTTTTCATCATCCTTCACTCCTTACAGAGAGATCTTCAATCCGTATTGTTCATCGCTAACTTTCTCCAGCCACTCAACGACCTTGCCGTTTTCAGCTTCAGCAATAGCAATGTGTGACATGCTGTTTTCCGGCGCAGCGCCATGCCAGTGTTTTACGCCTGCCGGGATCCACACAATATCGCCAGGACGAATATCACGGGCTTCACCGCCCCACTCCTGCACGCGGCCCAGACCGGCTGTCACAATCAGCGTTTGCCCAAGCGGATGGGTATGCCACGCCGTGCGCGCGGAGGGTTCGAAGGTCACCGTCGCGCCGCCAATACGTGCAGGCTCACTGCCCTGAAACGGCGCATCAATACGCACGGTGCCGGTAAAATATTCGGCATTGCCTTTAACTGAGGGTTTTTCACCACTTTGCCAAACAGTGATCATGGATGTGTTCTCCTTTGCAGAAACGGCTGAGACAGATAACGCCAGGATGAGTGCAGCAGCAATTCTCATTATGCGGGCTCCCTGCTTCAGTTTGGGTGATGACCACCGGGGTAGTGGCGGCCACATTCATTGCTGTTAAAAAGTGTAAGACCACGGGGATTGATTGATAAGGTGGCCAAATCAGGATGGGTTTATGAACAAAATTCACCAATAATCAGAGGATAATGGCCTCCACTTTTACGCCTCCTTTTTAATCCTCAGATAATCGCTGTGCGAGCAGACTGAGCATCGCGGGCGTATCAACATCCTTAAGACAGCCCAGATCGGTTAATTTAACTGGCGTCACGGGATGGCGGCTGAGCAATGCGCGAGCGCCATTGTCACCCTCTAACTGAATCAACTCTGCGTAAAAGGGTTTTTGAAACCCCACTGGATGACCGGGCATCCCCTGCACTTCGCTACGCACCAAAGGGGACGTCTGCAATGCGCGCGCCACCGCCAGATAGCTGGATGTGGTCAGTAACGGCATATCGCCCAGTACAATCAACCAACCATCATAATCAGATGTGGCTGCAACGCCTGCGGCAATTGAGTGCCCTAATCCGTTACTTGCCACTGTTATCAGCTTTGCCCGACTGGCCAGCAAATGAATGTCCCGATCTTCAGGCCGGGACACCACATACACATCCATTTCGGTTGCGATTGCCTGCTCAAGCGTATGCTGCAGCACAGGCTTATCTTGTAACAACGCGCGCAATTTATGCCCGCCGTTCAACTTTCTGAAACGTTGGCTTAAACCCGCTGCCATGATCAGTATGGCGAACTTCATGGATGCACAGCGCTCACGTCATGTGCAGAGGCAACCTCGGCACTGCGCACACCGTTTTTATAGCGAACGATATCCGCCATGATTGACAGCGCGATTTCAGCAGGGGTTTTGCTGCCAATATCGATCCCCACAGGGGCATGGATTCTGCTGATCTGCCGGGGCTCCAATTCACCAATCCGCACCAGACGTTCTTTACGGCGCTGACTATTATTCATCGATCCCATCGCACCAATGTAAAAAGCCGGCAGATTGACCGCCTCCATCATCGTGAGATCGTCAATACGGGGATCGTGGGTCAGTGAAAGGATCGCCGTAGCGGGATGGCAACCCTCTCGTTCCAGATAGGCGGCCGGGAATTGCCTGATCAATGTGATGCCATTATCGAGATCGCCCGCCATGTTAAGCAGCACTTCCTCACGGTGTTCACACACCAGCGTTTCGAAACCCAGTGCCAGCGCGAAATTCGCGCAAAACAACGCAACGTTCGAGAGGCCTGCAATAATCACTCTGGGCGGAGCCGAGAGGGTGAGCACCACTTCGGCCCCCTTGATCTGAGCAAAGGTGTGACTGGCATAATCGCCGGGTTTAACCGCATGGCAGGCGTTGGGTATGACCAGTCTCTTCTCAAGCGAATGGGCACTGACCATCGCCTGATGCATGCGCTGCAGATAGTCGATGGCCACACTGTCGGGCAGCAACTTTTCCACCAGGATATCCAGCACACCACCGCAAGGCAGCGCGCGATCGGGTGCAAAGCCGCCCTCACCGTAACGCACTATCTGGCTCGCCGCGGAGAATACCGCCTCGCTAATGCGCGCGATAAAGCTCTCTTCCACACATCCACCCGACAGTGAACCGCAGTAACAACCATCTTCTCTGATCACCATCATCGCGCCAGGCGGCCGCGGCGATGAGCCATAAGTGCTGAGCACCGTACACAGCCACACGGGAGATTCCTCTGCCCACGTCAGCGCAGTACGGATAACCTGCACATCAAGATTGTGCATGGGATTCTCCCGTTTGGCATTTCATCGTCTTATCAAAAGTCGCAAGTTTCATGGCTAACGCATCTGCAAAATAATCACGTTACTGCTGGCCGGATCGGTTTTACCCCGCAGCTCACTGACCGCTTTTGCATCCACTTTATCCCCCTGATTTCCCCATGAAGTACGGATAAAATTCAGCACCTCAGCAGCCTGCTGATCGGTCAACTGTTTCCGATAAGGCGGCATGCGGTAAGCATCTGGCACGCCATCGGCGACAATACGCGCGGAACCATTCAACACCACATTGATGGCCGAAGCGGAATCCACTTGCATCGAGGTTGCACCCGCCAGCGGTGGGATCCACGGTGCCTGACCGCGTCCATCGGCACCATGACAGCTGCTGCATCGCGCCGTATAAATCTGACGACCAGAGAGGTTGTCTGCGAGGGTGCTTTCCGTTGTTTGATACTGCCAATGGCTGCCTGCATTATGACTGCCTGCAGGCAGCGCTTTTAGGTAGTGCGCAATCGCACGCAGATCGTCATCATTCATAAACTGCGTCGAGTTATTGAAGGCGTCAGCCATTGATCCAAACACCACCGCATGCTGGTTACGCCCCTGCTTCAGGAACGTCACCACATCCTGTTCACTCCAGCGGCTGATGCCGGTATTCGCATCATTACGCAGACTCGGCGCGTACCAGCCATCTAATAATGCCCCCGCCAGGTAATCTGGGCTGCTGGCATCCAGCGCCTTTTCATTAAATGCCAGACCGCGCGGCGTATGGCAGCTACCACAGTGCCCCGGACCTTCAACCAGATACGCACCACGATTCCACAGAGCATCATGTCCTTCCTGTGACTGATAAGGTCCGCCGCGTGAAAAGGCCGCGCTCCAAAATGCCAGCGGCCAGCGCATATTCAACGGCCAGGGAATCTCAGAGGCAATGTTCTGGCGAGATACCGGTTTAACACCCTGCTTCATAAACGCATAAAGCGCGGCGATATCGTCATCGGAGAGTTTCTGATATGAAGGAAACGGCATGGCGGGATAGAGCCGATGACCATCCTGCGCGACACCATGGCGGACAGCACGATCAAAATCAGCCAGGGTGTAGCGGCCAATACCGGTATCGTTATCTGGCGTGATATTCGTGGTAAAAATTTTGCCCACCGGCGTGGCCATCGCCAGTCCGCCGCTGAATGGCGGCGCATCAGGTGTGCTATGGCAAGCGACACAATCGCTAAGACGGGCAACATATTCGCCTTTGCGCACCATGTCCGCTGACGCCATAGTCTGCTTCATGGGTTGATGATCAAAATGTGAAGCAGGCGTACGCATGAGCCAAAGCGATACCAGCACAGCCACGCAAACGACGACCGCTGATATCAGCCCAAACTTTTTTAGTTTCATGGTTATTCCCGTCAGCTGAAGGTATAGCGAGAGAGAGGCATGGCGCGAATGCGCTCGCCAGTTAGTCGGGAAACCGCATTCGCCACAGCGGGCGGCACCGCAGGGAGCGGCGGTTCACCGATGCCGCCCATTTTTGCGCCGCTCTCCACGATGCGTACGTGCACTTGCGCCATACGTGATGGCGGCAAGATGGGATACATATCGTAGTTGCGCGCCACTGGCTGCCCTTTCTCGTACACACTCTCTTCCAGCAGAACCTGTGATAACCCCAGCGCCACAGCGCCGTTAACCTGTGCTTCGACTATCGCCGGATTCACAATGCTGCCGGGATCTATGGCTTCCCATATCTGATGCACGGTGACCTGACCGTTTTCGATGGACACTTCAGCAATGGCAGCCGCTTCAGTGCCAAACGGCGAAGCCATCGCCACACCGCGTGCACGACGTGTACCGTCTGCCGCCGTGTAGGGGCCTGCCTGCCAGCCCCCTGAAAGCTCTGCCACCGCATTCAGCAAAGTGGTTAAACGATCATTGCCCTGTAGCAAATGCAGACGCAAAGCAAAGGGATCGAGTTTGCTGTGATCGGCAATTTCGTCGAGGAAACACTCATAGAGAAAATCATTCATCGAGTTGCCCACGGATCGCCAGTAACCGAGTTTGACTGGCCCCTTTTTATAAATCTGAGCGATGCGCACGTTGGGAATCGTGTAGGATTTTCCTGCCAGTCCCTCCACTGCCGTGGGGTCCAGTTTGCTGCCGTGTTTACCGGCTATGCCTTCGGTAGGCCCCTCGCATATGCTGATGGCCTCCAGCGCAACCGGGTAGCCTTGCGCATCCAGTCCGGCCTGAAAGCGCACGGCGGCCATAGGCCGATGGGTATCACGCAAGAACTCTTCTTCACGGCTCCAAATCAGTTTGACTGGACGCCCTACCGCTTTAGCCAGTTGAATCGCCTGCGGATAGACCATTGCGGTGTCATAAACAAAGTGGCGGCCAAAAAATCCACCGAGTAGCGGCGAGTGAATGATGATGTTTTCCGCTGCCAGTCCGGTGCGCTTAGCGATATCCGCCTGAAACATCTCCGGTGCCTGATTAGGGATCCACAGTTCCAGCGTGCCATCGTTATTAAAGCGCGCGAGTGCTGACGGCGGCTCCAGCTGAGCGTGATTAAGATATTGGCTGTGGTAAGTCGCGCTTACTGTCGTTTTCGCCGTTGACATGCCCTGGTCGAAATCCCCTTTCACTTCCGCATCCTCACCGTTACCAGGTTCCTGAGCCAGTGCTGTGGCAAAGGCCTCAGTGGAAAAATCCGCCGGCATGTAATTCGCATCGGGTGTCTGCGGCTCTTGCCAGGACACCTGTAGCGTTTCGGCTGCACGTTTGGCCTGCCACCAGCGTTCAGCAACCACGCCAACCGCACCCGGCAGCACGTGCACGGAATGCACGCCTTTCATGGCTTTTACCTGATCCAAATTACGGATGTCACCCGCTGTCAGGCCCAGTCGTGGCGCATGCTGAACGGCCGCATGCAGCATGTCATCAACGCGGCAATCAATGGTGTAAATGGCCTGTCCGGTGGATTTTTCATGCATATCCAGACGCTGAACCGGCTTACCGATCCAACGAAACTGAGCGGGATCTTTAAGTTTTGCCGTTTCAGGCGCAGGCACCGGCAAATCGCGCGCACGCTCAGCCAGTTCACCGTAGGTCAGCGAGCGACCAGAAGCGGCGTGAATGACGCGTCCCGGTTCAGTATGCAGCTCATCAACCGGCACAGAGAGCGCAGTCGACGCTGCCTGCAGTAACATCTGTCGTGCCAGTGCACCCAACCGACGCATGGTGGTATAGCTGGATCGAACAGACTGGCTCCCCCCAGTGATGCGCATTCCACTGTCCATCACCTTGTATTGCGAACCGGCGGGTGCATTCTCAACCACAAAAGTGGCGGGATCGGCATCCAGTTCCTCCCCGACGATTTGCGCCATGGCGGTAAAAATCCCCTGTCCACCTTCGACAAAAGGCGAAAGGAATTTGATCGAGCTATCGGGGCGAATTTCCAGGAAAGCTGGCACACGCGTGCCAGGAGGCAGCACAACATCGGCAGATTGCGCCCGTCCTTCGCCAATGGGTAAACCCACACCCAGCACAAACGCACCGGCCAGGCTGCTGCTGGCCAGCAAAAAGCGGCGGCGTGAGAGATTAGCGGGCTGCTCTCCCAGTGTTTCGTCAGTGTCTTCAAAGCGAATCATGCCTTCGCCTCCATGCCAGCAACTTCATGAATCGCCGCACGGATGGCGTTATAGGTTCCGCAACGGCACAGGTTGACCATTGCAGCGGCAATCTCTTCCTCAGAAGGCTGTGCATTAGATTGCAACAGTGCCCTTGCCGCCATCACCTGGCCCGACTGGCAATAGCCACATTGGGGTACCTGATATTTGATCCACGCTTCCACCAGTCGCTTGCCTAA
The DNA here is from genome assembly GCF_016625145.1 of Pantoea sp. S61. Taxonomy (NCBI): domain Bacteria; kingdom Pseudomonadati; phylum Pseudomonadota; class Gammaproteobacteria; order Enterobacterales; family Erwiniaceae; genus Pantoea; species Pantoea sp. S61. The sequence goes on along the minus strand of NZ_JACVUO010000001.1, from coordinate 767,854 downwards.
GTCATCAGTTTCGATGGCTTCGATGGTGGTGATCTGTTTACCCACGGCTTTCTCCACTGGCGTAACGCAGGAACGAACAACCTGACCGTCGATCATCACTGAACATGCGCCGCATTGCGCCAGGCCGCAGCCATACTTGGTGCCTGTCATGGCCAAATCGTCACGGATCACCCACAGTAATGGGGTATCCGCGTCAGCATCAGTCTGGTAAGTCTTATTGTTAATATGCAGTTCCATCGGTATGCGCTCCCATTGGTAATACCACGCTCACAAAAGGCGAATCGAAGGGGGTAATTTTTTATCCTTACAAATAATAGTGAAAAGCAGAATAGCCGCCAGTTGAATGCCCCTATGAGATAAATTCACCAATGAGTGAGCGTCACGGGTTACGCGGAACCATGAAGCATGGCCCGCATGCGGGGTTGCGGATGCAGCGGACAGTAAAGGAAACTAAGCGAATCGAAAGGCGACGCATTTTTTGTGAAAAAGTCGCCTCAGTACGGGGGTCGGAATGATTTCGATGCCATGGTCAATATTTAAACAATGCGTCGACCTGCAAATACTTAACCCTGATAGCGCACTGCTTCAATCAATTTAGAGAACGCTGCGGTGTGTTGTTTGCGGCTTGGATAATATAAATAGTAACCACTAAAGGGTTCGCACCAGTCAATCAGTACACACTGCAGCAAGCCTTCGTCAATATATTTCCGCACGGAATCCTCAGGCGCATACACAATCCCCATTCCGCTAAGTGCTGCTTCAATACGCGAACTGAGGTTATTGAAAATAAGCTGACCTTCAACTTTTACGCGAATCTCTTTTTTATCTTTGGTGAATTCCCAACTATATAATCCACCCAATGTTGGCAAGCGCATATTGATACAGTTGTGATGCTGCAACTCGTAAGGTGTTTCCGGAATGCCGTGATTTTTGAAATATTCGGGGGTGGCAACCACCAGCATTCTCCAGTTTGGGCCGATGCGCACCGCCACCATATCTTTTTCCACCTGTTCGCCTAATCTCACCCCTGCATCAAAACGGCCGCTAACAATGTCAGTCAGCGTGTTATCAACTGAGAGTTCAATGTTCACTTCAGGGTATTCCTGAAGATACGGCTTAATTAAAGGCCAAAGCGTGGAGTGCAGCGCATGTTCACCGGCAGTAATCCGGATATTCCCCGAGGTGCGCGTCTGGTGCTCAGTCAGTGCCACCAGCGCTTTTTCAATATCGGACATTAAAGGCGCGATATTTTGGATAAGTTGTTCACCGGCTTCGGTGGGTGCCACGCTGCGGGTGGTGCGCGTCAACAGACGCGTCTGAAGCCGCTCTTCCAGCCCGCGCATCGCATGGCTCAATGCGGATTGAGAGACACCCAATTTGGCAGCGGCACGGGTAAAACTGCGTTCTCGCGCGACCATCACCAGATACACCAGATCGCTGAAGTTTTCTCTTAGCATCGCCTACTCACATCTCTGTCCGGGTCTATTTAAACTATCACAAACAAGCTGAAACATATGTGGCTATCTCACATATCGCTGCTTACTGAAGGCTTCCACTTTGAAGTCGATCACTCTATAGCATCCAGACTACCGAATTATTCACTCTATGAGGCATTATTCATGAACAACGATCATAAAGCCTATCTGATTCCCTATGCTAATAATCTGTATCTTGTAATGTTACTCTTCATTCAGCCGCAAGAGATGTCGTTCACCGGCGAGATAGATTCGAAAGCACAACATAACGTTTTTATAGCTTATCCGCTCCATTAATCAGAGCGCCGTGCATTCTATTGCTTTCAATTATTTCGCCATCAGTCTGCTTTAACATAGAACGGGTGAAATTATGGATCGCTATGAAGAAATTGTTTATGAATTGGCCGACTGGATTAAAGATAACATTCACGCTCCGTTAAAAATAGAACAGGTTGCGGAGCGAGCAGGTTACTCCAAATGGCATCTGCAAAGAATGTTTCATCGAATCATGCACGTCAGTCTTGGCCACTATATTCGTGATCGAAAGCTGGAATCTGCGGCCAAAGATTTGCTACGTAGCCACGAGCCAGTTATCGATATTTCTGTGAAGTATGGTTATGACTCACAGCAATCATTTACCCGATCATTTGTACGCAAATATAACCTGCCACCCGCCAGATTTCGTCGATTAAATACGCAACACCTCACTATACCAATATAATTTCACTTACAAGGGATCTCAGTAATGCCGATTAAATGGGCGCTAAAACCCAGTGCGCTATTCTGTTCTTTTATTGCATTGACGCTTTCAGGTTGTGATAACTCGACTGGCAGTGAAACGCCAGCGAAAAATGCGCCCCAGGTTAACGTTGTTACGCTACATACCCAATCCCTGCCGGTTACCACCGAACTTCCCGGTCGCACTTCAGCCTTTCGCGTGGCAGAAGTGCGTCCGCAGGTTTCAGGTTTGGTATTACAACTTACCTTTATCGAAGGGAGTGACGTTGCCGCCGGACAAAAACTTTATCAAATCGATCCCGCTCCTTTTCAGGCGGCGTATGACAATGCACATGCCGCACTAGCGGAATCCGAAGCTAATGCCCGTATGGCACAAGCCACATTGCAGCGTTATCGCCCCTTAGCCGGCACGCAATATATCAGCCGTCAGGTTCTGGATCAGGCGGAAGCCACCGCCGCTCAGACGCGCGCCAATGTGGAGTCGGCAAAGGCCGCGCTCAACAGTGCACGCATCAACCTCAACTGGAGCAGCATTACGGCTCCCATTGCAGGGCGCGTTGGCCGCTCTTCCGTTACCGAAGGTGCACTGGTGCAAAATGGCCAGACAGATGCGCTGGCAACCGTACAGCAACTCGATCCTTTGTACCTCGATGTCACTCAATCCAGCCAGGATTATCTCCGTCTGCAACAGGAGCTGGCTTCCGGACAGTTGCAGCAAAACTACGGCAAAGCGCTGGTGCACGTGATCCTGACCGATGGCTCCGTCTACCCGCAACAGGGCACCCTGGCCTTCTCTGATGTCACCGTGGATCAAACCACGGGCTCAATCACCCTGCGCGCCATCGTACCCAATCCGCAGCACGCCCTACTGCCGGGCATGTTTGTACGCGCCCGACTCGACGAGGGCACCAATCCGCAGGCCATTTTGATCCCACAACAGGCCGTGACACGTACGCCACGAGGCGATGCCACCACCATGGTGGTAAGCACTGACAATAAAGTGGAGGTTCGCACACTGACTGTTTCACAAACCGAGGGCGATCAGTGGCTGGTGACGGGCGGCGTTCAGTCTGGTGAACGCGTGATTGTCTCAGGTATTCAGCGCGCTGAGCCCGGCCAAAGTGTCGTGCCGGTCGATATCACTGCCAACGCGACTGCACAAGGAACGACTAACTGATGTCCAAATTCTTTATCAATCGCCCAATTTTTGCCTGGGTGCTGGCGATTATTGTCATGCTGGCAGGGGCTATTTCCATCATGCGGCTGTCGGTGGAGCAATACCCTGATGTCGCTCCGACCGCTATTCAGATTCGCGTGACTTATCCCGGCGCCGATGCCACCACACTGCAAAATACCGTCACCCAGGTGATTGAGCAGAATATGAGTGGACTGGATGGGCTGATGTATATGTCCTCAACCAGCGATTCATCCGGCACGCTGGAACTGAAACTCTCCTTTGAAAATGGCACCGATGCGGACATCGCTCAGGTGCAGGTGCAGAACAAACTGCAGCTGGCGACACCGCTACTGCCGCAAGAGGTCCAGCAACAGGGGATTACCGTCCGTAAATCCTCCAGCACCTTCTTCCTGGTGCCGGCATTTGTCGACGAAACCGGCAAAATGAGCATGGAAGACATCGCCGATTACGTCGGCTCGAATATCAAGGATCCCCTCAGCCGTATCAGCGGTGTCGGTGATTCCACGCTGTTCGGCTCGCAATACGCGATGCGCATCTGGCTCGATCCCAATAAGCTGAATAACTACCAGCTGACGCCGGTGGATGTGATGAGCATGATCGAATCACAAAACGCGCAGATTGCCGCCGGTCAGTTAGGTGGCGCGCCGCCGGTAAAAGGCCAGCAGCTGAATGCCTCTATCATCGCGCAGACACGACTCACCTCACCCGAAGAGTTCGGGAATATTCTATTGAAGGTGAATGCGGATGGATCGCAGGTGCGGCTACATGATGTGGCGCGTATTGAGCGCGGCGGCGAGAACTATAATTTTGTGGTGAAAGTGAACGGCAAACCAGCCTCTGCGCTGGGGATTCAGCTGGCCACCGGCGCCAACGCGCTGGACACCGCCAAAGCCATTCGAGCCAAAATCGCGCAGCTTCAACCCTACTTCCCTCAGGGCATGAAGGTCGTGTATCCGTATGACACCACGCCGTTTATCAACATCTCGATTCATGAAGTCGTGAAGACACTCGCCGAAGCCATCATCCTGGTGTTCCTGGTGATGTATCTGTTCCTGCAAAGTTTCCGCGCTACGCTGATCCCAACCATTGCTGTACCGGTGGTGTTACTGGGCACCTTTGGCATTCTCAGCATGTTTGGCTATTCGATTAACACGCTGACCATGTTCGGCATGGTGCTGGCAATCGGGCTATTGGTCGATGATGCCATCGTGGTGGTGGAAAACGTTGAGCGCGTGATGGCGGAGGAAGGTCTGAAGCCTAAGGCAGCCACACGTAAATCGATGAAGCAGATTCAGGGTGCGCTGGTCGGCATTGCACTGGTGCTCTCCGCCGTGTTTGTCCCGATGGCCTTTTTCGGCGGCAGTACTGGCGTTATCTATCGCCAGTTCTCGGTCACCATTGTTTCTGCCATGGCGCTCTCGGTGCTGGTGGCATTAATTCTCACTCCGGCGTTATGCGTCACCATCCTTAAACCGGTTAAGCCGGGTCAACACGGCCATCAGCGCGGATTTTTCGGCTGGTTCAACCGAAAGTTTGATCAAAGTGCGGAACATTACACCTCTTCCGTGGGCCGCATGGTGCATAAGTCAGGCCGCTACCTGCTGATTTACGGCGTGATTGTGGTGGGGATGGCGGTGCTGTTTATGCGCCTGCCAACTTCATTTTTACCGGCTGAAGATCAGGGCGTTTTCGCCACGCAGGTCATTCTGCCCGCGGGTGCGACGCAGGAACGCACACAAAAGGTGCTCGACCAGATCAATGACTATTACCTGACACAAGAAAAAGCCAACGTTGAAAACGTGCTTACCGTGAACGGTTTCGGCTTTGCCGGACGCGGCCAGAATGTTGGCATTGCGTTTATCGGCCTGAAGGACTGGGAACAACGCGCCGGTGCGGAAAATAAAGTTGATGCCATTGTCAGCCGCGCTACGCAGGCTTTCTCCAGCATCGTCGATGGCACGGTAGTCGCGTTCAACCTGCCGCCGATTATTGCGCTGGGTAATGCCACAGGTTTTGATTTTGAACTGATTGACCAGGCGAACCTCGGTCATGACAAACTGATTGAAGCTCGCAATAAGCTGCTTGATCTGGCGCGTCAGCATCCTGATGTACTGACCGCTGTGCGCCCGAATGGCATGGAAGATAATCCCCAATACAAAATCAATATCGATCAGGAAAAAGCCACTGCGCTTGGCGTGACGCTGGACGATATTAACACCACGCTGAGTGCCGCATGGGGTGGCAGCTACGTGAATGATTTTATCGATCACGGCAGGGTGAAAAAAGTCTACGTGATGAGCGATGCACCCTATCGCATGATGCCGAAAGACATGGGCGATTGGTACGTGCGCGCCAGCAACGGGAAAATGGTGCCCTTCTCCAGCTTCTCCACTGCGCAATGGGTTTACGGTTCACCGCGCCTGGAGCGTTACAACGGTTTATCGTCAGTAGAAATCCTCGGACAGCCCGCGCCGGGCCGCAGCTCCGGTGAAGCCATGGCGCTGATGGAGCAACTCGCTGCTCAATTGCCAGACGGCATCGGCTATGACTGGACAGGCATGTCTTATCAGGAACGTCTCTCTGGCGATCAGGCTCCGGCACTGTATGCGTTGTCATTGATCGTCGTTTTCCTGTGTCTGGCCGCACTGTATGAGAGTTGGTCGATTCCTTTCTCGGTGATGCTGGTGGTGCCGCTGGGCGTAGTCGGTGCGCTGGCGGCAACGACGCTCAGAGGATTAAGCAATGATGTCTACTTTGTCGTTGGCCTGCTTACCACCATCGGTCTGGCGGCAAAGAACGCCATCCTTATCGTGGAATTCGCCAAAGACCTGACGGAGAAAGAGGGTAAAGGCATCATCGAAGCCACCCTTGAAGCCTCACGCATGCGCTTACGTCCGATTTTGATGACGTCGCTGGCCTTTATCCTCGGCGTGATGCCGCTGGCGATCAGTACCGGCGCGGGTTCGGGTGCGCAAAACGCGGTAGGCACTGGGGTCATTGGCGGCATGGTCGCCGCGACGCTACTGGCGATCTATTTTGTGCCGGTGTTCTTTGTGGTGGTGCGTAGCCGTTTTGCGGGTAAGCGAGATGACGAGGAAGATGAAGCCTAATCCTACAGCCAAAGGTTAATTCCAGGCGGTTGATTATTTCCCGTGGCGGTGTGATTGCCACGGGAAAGCGCTCCAACTAAATATTCTTATCGAAGAACGGATCCAGTTGGCTCATCGCCTGATCGACATAACGCGGCACCCAATAGGTTTCGATATGCGTGGCGCCCTCAATCAGATAAAGCCTTTTGTTGGTGGTTCCCGTTGCTTTGCTAAAGGCACTTTGCGTCATATACAGCGAATCTGCTTTGCTCCCGGCCATCATTAACAATGGTTGATTGATCTGAGGGGTTTATTAATGAATTGAACTAATAAACCCTAGCTGATTACGGGCTCTAATCAGTTCAATCTTCTCACGTTATGCTTTCATAAATTCACGAAAGGGTAATCTCATGCAAACAGTAAAACTTAATAACGGTCTCGATATGCCTCTGCTGGGCTTTGGTGTATTTCAGATGTCGGATGCCGCCGAATGTGAACGCGCAGTGATTGATGCCATCAAAACCGGTTATCGCCTGATCGACACTGCTGCCTCTTATCAAAACGAAACGCAGGTTGGGAATGCGATAAAGCAAAGCGGTATCGCGCGCGATGCGCTGTTTGTCACCACCAAATTGTGGCTACAAGATACTCATTATGAAGGCGCAAAAGCACAGTTCGAGCGCTCATTAAACCGGCTGCAGATGGACTACGTCGATCTTTATCTGATCCACCAGCCTTACGGCGATGTACATGGCGCGTGGCGTGCGATGGAAGAACTTTACGAAGCGGGCAAGATTAAAGCCATTGGTGTCAGCAACTTCCAGCCCGATCGTTTGGCCGACCTCATCGCATTTAATAAAGTTGTGCCCGCCGTGAATCAGATTGAAGTCAATCCCTTCCATCAGCAGCTTCATGCTGTGCCATGGATGAAGAGCCGAAACATCCAGCCTGAAGCATGGGCACCTTTTGCCGAAGGTAAAAACGGTTTGTTCCAGCATCCGGTTCTGACAGCAATAGGCGAAAAACATGGCAAAAGTGTGGGTCAGGTGGTGTTGCGTTGGATCTTCCAGCGTGGCGTAGTCTCTCTCGCGAAATCAGTGCGTAAGGCGCGCATGGAGGAAAATATTAACGTGCTCGATTTCGAGTTAAGCAGCGATGAAATGAACCGTATTACCGCGCTGGATACCGCAACCAGCGCCTTCTTCTCGCATCGCGATCCGGCCATGGTGGAGTGGCTGACTGGCCGTAAGCTCGATGTTTAAATGCTTGCTTCCACACATAAAGGAGTGACCAATGCAAACACGATATCTTGGAAACACTAAGCTTGAAGTCTCTGCGATTGGCCTGGGTTGTATGGGCCTGAGTCATGGCTACGGCCCTGCACTCAGTCAACAGCATGCCATTGAACTGATTCGTAGCGCCTACGAAAAGGGCGTAACCTTTTTTGATACTGCGGAAGTTTATGGTCCTTACCTCAATGAAGAGGTGGTGGGCGAAGCGTTAGCCCCCTATCGCGACAAAGTCGTGATTGCCACCAAGTTTGGCTTCACCTTTGGCGATGATAATAAGCAGCAGATTTTAAACAGCCGGCCAGACCATATTCGCCAGGCAATTGAAGGCTCGCTAAAGCGCCTGAGAACCGATGTGATTGACCTCTATTATCAGCATCGCGTTGATCCTGAGGTGCCGATTGAAGATGTCGCGGGAACGATTAAAGATCTGATTGCGGAAGGGAAAGTTAAACATTTCGGCCTTTCTGAAGCCGGTCCCGAGACCATTAAGCGTGCGCACGCCGTACAACCGGTGACCGCGCTGCAAAGTGAATATTCAATGTGGTGGCGTGAGCCTGAAGAAAAAATCCTTCCTCTGCTGGAAGAATTAGGCATTGGTTTTGTGCCCTTTTCTCCACTCGGTAAGGGTTTTCTTACCGGCACCATCGATGCACAGATGACGTTCGGCGACGATGACTTCCGCAGCAAAGTGCCACGATTTGCGGCCGAGGCCAGGGAAGCCAACCAGCAATTAGTCACGCTGGTACAAAGTATCGCAACTGAAAATGGCGTAACGCCTGCGCAGATTGCGCTGGCCTGGTTACTGGCACAGAAACCCTGGATCGTTCCTATTCCTGGTACAACGAAATTGCATCGGTTGGAAGAAAATTTAGGTGCGTCGCAAATAGCGTTAAACGCCCATGAAATACAAAAAATCACCACAGCTATTCAGGCTATAGATGTGGTTGGCGAGCGTTATCCAGAATCCCTGCGGGCGCGGGTCGGTAGATAAATGACGGGGGTGAACCTGGTTTCACCCCGTCATGTTTTCAACTTGAGATCAGGTTAAGGTTGGTAAACAGTATGGCTATACCAGACATCAACCTCTCCTGCCCTCAACTTTTACTCAACGTATAAGTAAACACCCTTCCGTTTTTAGTTTGCACGGTAAGGGTCTTGCCTGCGGTGGTATCCAGCGTGCGAGCTTCGCTGTACTTCCACATCATAAGACGTTGCCCCTCAGGGTAAGGGGATTCAGAGTCAGGCGGCCCAAACATATTAATCAACTCGGCTCTGGTGGTTTTACCGGTCTGTATTTTCTGAATGCTCGCGGTATCGAAATTATGCCCAACGGAACTTGAGCAGGCTGAAAGCATAAACATGATGGCCGGGATAAAATATGCTCTCATTGAATTACCCTTAAGATGCGTACATTAAATATAAAACCTCTGCATTATAGAGAGTTAAATCCCTTTTGGAGCGGCGAAGAATCTTAATTATTTCCCACACGTCCATTCATTTTATTTTTTTCGCAAAAGCTTAGTGCAATTCCTTGGTTCAACTCACGCGTGCGGCATTTGATGATGAAATCCGCCCGCCGGGCTATTGAATCATAAGGAATTCACCATGAGTAAGCATTTTCACTTGCAGGCATTGAGCTTAGCCCTGCTGACAGGGATATTTAGCGCACACGCGGCGGACACTCCGGTCAAGGGTGGCACGCTGGTGTATCTTGAACAGCAACCGCATACCAATCTCTATCCACCCGCCGGTGGTTTCTATCCCAACGGCGGCATTCTCAATCAGATCACCGATAAACTGACGTGGCAAAATCCGAAAACGTTGCAGGTCGAGCCCTGGGTGGCCGAAAGCTGGAGCAGTAACGCCGATAAAACTGAATACACCTTTAAAATTCGGCCGGGCGTCACGTTCTCCGATGGCACCCCATTAGATGCCAACGCGGTAGCCAAAAACTTTGATACTTACGGCCTCGGCAATAAAGCCCTGCGCCTGCCGGTTTCGGAAGTGATTAATAATTACGACCACAGCGAAGTTATCGATCCCCTGACGGTGAAATTCTATTTCAAAAAACCTTCTCCGGGATTTTTGCAGGGCACCGCGACCATCGGTTCCGGTTTAGTTTCACTCAGTACCTTGCAACGCAGCCTCGATCAACTGGGTGACGCGCGCCATATTATTGGCTCAGGTCCGTTTGTGGTCAGTGATGAAAAACTCGGGCGAGAAGTCGACCTTACTGCGCGTAAAGATTATCAGTGGGGCCCGAAAAATATCGCTCAGCAAGGCCCGGCCAATCTCGATGGCATCAAAATTATCGTCACGCCAGAAGACAGCGTGCGCATTGGCGCGTTGCTGGCGGGCCAGGCAGACTTCATCCGCCAGGTGCAGGCCTATGATGAGAAACAAGCACAACAGCAAAACTTCCCGATTTACGCCGCACCGACGCGTGGAATCAATGACAGCATTAGCTTCCGCCCCGATAACCCGCTGGTAAGCGATGTGAACGTGCGGCAGGCTCTGCTGCATGCGACAAACGCCCAACAGGTGGTACAAACGCTGTTCTCACCCAACTATCCGCAAGCCACCTCTGTCATTGCCAATTCAGCCGCAGGTTATGTCAACCTCGCCGACAAGCTGAAATACGATCCCTTGCTGGCAAAACAACTGCTGGATAAAGCGGGCTGGAAGGTCGGCAGTGACGGTATCCGTGAGAAAGACGGCAAGAAGCTTGCCCTGACAATCTACGAATCACTGCCACAGCCGCAAAACAAAGAAGTGCTGCAGTTGGTGGCACAGCAATGGCGTCAGGTTGGTGTGGCGCTGGCGGTCAAAGCCGGTGATGCGGGCAGCCGCACGCTGGACAATCTCGATCCATTAAAAACGCCATTGACCGTATCGGAAGTGGGTCGTGCCGATCCGGATGTGGTGAAAAGCCAGTTCTACCCCACTAACCGTGATGCGCTGCTGCAAAAAGGCGGCTCCAGCGACAAGGTGCAAAACTTCCGCGACGACAAGCTCAATAAGCTGCTGGTGGATATCTCTGCGGAAGTCGATCCCGCTAAGCGTCTGGCTCTGACCGGTGATGCCCAACGCTATCTGCTCGATCAGGCTTACGTGATCCCTATCTTCGAAGAGCCGCAGGTGTTCGCGGGTGCCCCCTGGTTCAAAGGCGTCAGCTTTGAAGCGGTCGGACGCCCTTCATTCTACGGTGCGTGGGTGGAAAAACACTAAGGCAGGCTAATGATGCAACGTTCTCTGCTGCGAAGAGTGGGTCAAAGCGTGCTGGTATTGTGGGCCGCGTTTACCCTGTCGTTCTTGCTGCTGCAGGTGCTACCGGGCGATGCGGTGCTGATCAAATTTCAGAACCCGGATCTGGGCTTGAGCCCGGATCAGATCGCGGAGATGCGGCTGGCCTATGGCGCGGATAACCCCCTGTGGCAGCAATATTTTCATACGCTAATGGCGATACTGCACGGTGATTTTGGCTATTCGGTGCAGGCCGGCGTGTCAGTAGGCGATCTGTTGATCAGCAACCTGCCCGCCACCCTGCAGCTGGCCGTGCTGGGTTTTGCGCTCGCCACGCTGCTGGCCTTTACGCTGGCGGCGCTGTCTCGGCTACCCGCGCTGCGCATGCTGCGTTCGTTGCTGCAATCCGTTCCTGCCCTGTTTATCTCGCTGCCGACCTTCTGGCTCGGCATCGCGTTGATACAGCTGTTCTCCTTCCAGCTGCGCTGGATACCGGTGATCAACCCGTCGCCGTTGCAGGGTTTAATCCTGCCAGTGATCACGGTGGCGATCCCGATTTCCGCGCCGCTGGCACAAATTCTGTTGCGCAGTATTGATCAAATCTCGACGCAGCCGTTTGTAGCGGTGGCGCGAGCTAAAGGCGCCAGCGCCAGTCGCGTGCTGTGGCGACACGTGATGCGTAATGCGCTGCTGCCGGTGCTCAACGTGGCGGGTCTGCTATTGGGCGAATTGATCGCTGGCGCGCTGATTACCGAAACCGTATTTGGTCTTAGCGGTATCGGCCAGCTGACGCAGCAAGCGGTCAATAATCAGGATGTCGCCGTGCTGCAAGCAGTGGTGATGATCTCTGCGCTGACCTTTGTACTGATTAATCTGCTGGTTGATGTGCTAATGCCTCTGTTTGATCCCCGTCTACAACCTATCGCCGGAGGAAACCGATGAGCCTCGTCGATTACGCCACCGCCCGCCAGCGCGGCGCTACCCCACGCACGCAACGCAGCTGGCAGATTCAGCCCGGACTCTGGCTGGCCTGGGCAGTGATGCTGCTGGCCTTGCTGGCCGCGTTCGCGCCAGGATTATTGACCCATTACCACCCGACGCAAGGCTTGCCCGGCGCGCAACGTTTAGCGCCGCAGGCCGCTTACTGGCTCGGGACCGATCAACTCGGCCGCGATCTGTTTACCCGTATTGTCTACGGTGCGTCACAGTCACTGGCCACCGCCTTTGCCGCCGTGGCGATGGGTCTGATTGGCGGCACAACACTTGGCGTATTGGCAGGCGCGGTAGGCGGGCGTACGGAAAACACCCTGATGCGCCTGGTTGACGTGCTGCTGTCGATCCCTTCATTACTGCTTTCGCTCAGCGTACTTATTCTGCTGGGGTTTGGCACGGTGCATGCCGCGCTGGCCGTGGGGATTGCCTCTATCGCTAATTTTGCTCGCCTGGCGCGTGGCGAAGTGGTACGCGTGCGGCGCAGCGAATATGTTGAAGCGGCCTACGGCAGCGGCGGCAGTTTTTGGTCGGTGCTGTGGCGACACATCTTGCCCAACTCGCTGACGGCGGTGATCGCCTTTGCCGCGCTACAGTTTGGTCAGGCGATTCTGGCGCTTTCCACGCTAAGTTTCCTCGGCTATGGCACGCCGCCTCCCACACCAGAATGGGGTTTACTGATCGCCGAGGGGCGCAACTATCTGGCTACGGCCTGGTGGCTGACCACTTTCCCCGGCATCGTGGTGGTGGCAGTGGTGCTGGCCGCGAATCGCATTAGCCAGCAGATCGCCGGAGGTGGCGCATGAGTGCATTACTCGCAATAGAAAATCTTTCCCTCAGCTATCAACAGCGCGGGCAGTGGCGTGAAGTGGTGCACAACGTGAGCTTCAGCTTGCAGGCAGGGGAAATGGTGGCCTTAGTGGGCGAGTCCGGCTCCGGTAAAACCACCACCGCACAAGCGATCATTGGCCTGCTGGCGGAAAATGGTCGCCGCGACAGCGGAAAAATCGTGTTAAACGGCACTGACATTGCCGACTGGTCGGCCAAACGTATGGACAGCCTGCGCGGCGTCAGTATCAGTCTGGTGCCGCAGGATCCCGGCAACTCACTGAATCCGGTGAAAACCATCGGCGATCAGGTGGGTGAGATGCTGCAACTGCATCAGAAAATCAGCCAGTCTGAGCGCCAGCAGCGCGTACTGGAACTGCTGGAAAAGGTTGGCCTGAGCCATCCACAACAGCGACTGGCGCAGTATCCGCATCAGCTTTCTGGTGGGATGAAACAACGCGTGTTGATTGCCATCGCCCTCGCCTTACGCCCGCAAATTATCATTGCGGATGAGCCCACCAGCGCACTGGATGTCACAGTGCAGAAGCGCATTCTGGATCTGCTGGATGTACTGCGGCGTGAATCCGGCACCGCTGTGCTGTTCGTCACGCACGATCTGGCGCTGGCGGCAGAACGCGCTGACCGATTGCTGGTCTTCCGTCACGGCGAGATTCAGGAACAGGGGCCAGCCGCTCAGCTGTTTAATGCGCCACACCATCCTTACACGCGTCAGCTGCTGCAAGATGCTGCGCCTGGCCACAGTGCGCTAACGATTCCTGCTGAAGCAAAATTTTCAACACCCGCGATCCAGCTTTCCGCCATCAACAAGCAATTTTCGCTCGGCAAACAGCAGCAGTTACCGGTCGCCAAACAGGTTAGCCTGACGGTGCCACGCGGCACCACGCACGCGCTGGTCGGTGAATCCGGCTCGGGTAAAACCACGCTGGCGCGCATTCTGCTGGGATTTGAACAGGCCGACAGCGGACGTGTCATCATCGACGGCATTGATACCAGTGCACTGCGCGGCGAAGCGCTTCGCCAGCTCAGACGCAAAATCCAGTTCGTTTACCAGAATCCGTTTGCATCTTTAGACCCGCGCCAGACGCTGTTTGCCATTATTGAAGAGCCGCTGCGCAATTTTGAAAAGCTCAGTGCCGACGTGCGCCGCCAGCGTGTTGAAGCCGTGGCTCAGCGAGTGGCACTGCCACTGGAATTGCTGACACGGAAACCGCGCGAACTTTCCGGTGGTCAACGCCAGCGCGTGGCAATTGCCCGAGCACTGATCCTGCAACCGGCAATACTGGTGCTGGATGAAGCCACTTCGGCACTGGATGTCACCGTACAGGCGCAGATCCTGCAGTTGTTGCAACAGCTGCAACAGGAGCTGGGCTTGACCTATCTGTTTATCACCCACGATCTCGCCACGGTGCGCCGCATCGCGCACAGCGTGACGGTGCTGCGTGCGGGGGAAGTGGTCGAGCAAGGTGACACGGTCACCCTATTTAACGCGCCCCAGCATACTTATACCCGTTCACTGATTGACGCTATCCCCGCTATCCGTCCGCTGATTAAGGAGTCTGCATGACGCGTAAACGCATTGGCTTTTTCACCCGCCTGCTGGATGAGGTCTCGGCGCAAGAGCGCTATCGCCTCGCCACAGAACAGATCCAGCACGCCGAGCGTTTGGGTTTCGATAGCGCCTGGATCGCTCAGCATCATTTTCATGAGAAGGAAGGCGGCCTGCCTGCACCGCTGGTTTTCCTCGCACACGTGGCCGCGCACACCCGCACAATTCGTCTTGGTACCGGCATTATTACGCTGGCGATGGAGAACGAGCTCCGTGTGGCGGAGGATGCGGCCGTACTGGATCTGCTCAGCAACCAGCGGCTGGAAATCGGATTAGGATCGGGCGGCACCAAAACCTCTTTCCTGCCCTTTGGCTTAACTATCGATCAGCGCGCCAGCGTATTTGCCGATCAACTGCACACGCTGCTCAGCGCCTGGCGCGGCGATACCCTCGCGCACCCGGATAATCATCTTTATCCGCCCGCCCCAACGCTGGCACAGCGCGTGTGGATCGCCACTTTCTCGGTTGAAGGTGCCGCACGAGCCGGAGCCGCTGGCCATGGATTGATGTTGTCACGCACGCAACCGCGTCCGCCAGGTCAGCCTGACTTGCCGCTGGAGGCGATACAAAATCCGATGATCGATGCCTATCTTGCCGCGCTACCGGCCGATATCGCACCGCGCATTCTCGCCTCGCGCACCGCATTCGTTGCCGATTCGAATGCGTATGCGCGGCGCCTGGCGGAACCGGGATTGCAGCGCCAGGCTGAGCAATTTCAGGCTGCTGGGCACGTCATCACTGGGCATACGCTGGAAAGCCATGCGCGCCAGCTTGATGCGCACTTTGGCGATGCGCCTACCGTTTTGGCGTCATTGCGCGCGGACTCCACCTTGCAACGTGTCACCGATATCACCTTCCAGGTGCACTCGATCGATCCGCCACACGCCGACATTCTGCGTTCCATTGAATTAATCGCTGACCATATCGCCCCGGCGCTACGCGCTCTGGAACAGGCTTAACAGGAGAAGATGATGTCTCAATCCATTGATTTACTGGCCGCCTTAGCGGATATCGACCCCGCATCGGAACTCGCATTAGCACGTCGCGAGCGACACGCTGCCACTCAGCACACGCAAGGGAGTTACGATGTACTGTTTGGTGAAGATGATGCGGATCTCCCACTGCCATGGCGGTTTGCCTTAGCCGCACAGGTTGCCGACTGGCACGGTGCTACCCGCTTACAGGCGCATTATCAGCAGCAAGTGACGAATAAGGCACATGACGCGCGTTTCGCGGCCGGTCACGCCTTTGCCGAACTGCTCAGCCTGCACCCAGTGGATGCAGCACCCAAACACATTCAAAACCTGCAAAGCGCTGGCTGGTCGCCGCATGGCATCGTCACCCTCGCACAATTAATTGCCTTTGTGAGCTTTCAGAGTCGTTTACTGACCGGCTTACGCCTGCTCAATGGCGAACAGAGTGACACGCAAGCACACGCCGTAGCAGGCAAGTGGCACGATGCGCCGTTAACGTTAAGCGGCCAAACTGCCCTCACCGCCTTTACCCAGCAAGAATTAGGCTGGGAACCCTGGCTGGCAGCCAAACCACTCAACGAATTTACCGCCGATGAACAGGCTACGCTGAAGAAAAACGGCCATAGCGACTCCGACTATTTCCGCCTGCTGGCACGTCATCTGCCGCTGCTGGAACAGCGCACGCTGACCGACAAAGGCATCTTTTACACCGCTGGCGGATTGCCGCGCGCTGAACGTGAACTGGCAGCAACGGTGGTGAGTAAAGTGAATGGCTGCATCTTTTGCGCTTCTGTCCATGCGCGTAAAGCCAGTCAATTGTCAAAAGATGATGCGGCAGTGCAAAAGCTGCTGAATGTGGCACCGGGCGCAGAACTGGCTCACGGCCAGTCACCACGCTGGGCCGCGATCATTGACCTGGTCGCCACACTATCAATCACGCCTGCTGCCGCTAGCCTCGAACAGGTTCAGACGTTACGCGGTCACGGCGTCACCACGCTGGAACTGCTTGATGTGATCCAGTCCGCCGCTTTCTTTGCCTGGGCAAACCGTTTGATGTTGACGCTGGGCGAGCCTTTTTTACCTGCACAAGCACAAGGATGACCATGACCGGGCAAACCCATTCAACGCAGCGTTTTCACATCACCCTGACCGGCAAAGGCGCCCATGCCGCGCGCCCGCATGAAGGCATTGATGTGATTGTGATCGGCAGTCATATCGTTTCAGCGCTGTATGCGCTCCCCAATCGTCATCGCCAATGGACGCTTGGCATTACACGTTTAACGGCCGGTAATAGCTGGAATGTGCTACCTCAGACGGCAGAAATCGAAGGCATCGTTCGCAGTAATGATAAGTACACCGATACACACATCACCACCCTGATTGCCGGCATTGCCGCCGGTTTTGGTGCGGAGACGCACGTCAACTGGCAGCCACTGTCAGCATCCGAACCGGACGCGCTAGCATGGGCGCAGTGACAATGAGAGCAAGGAGGAAAGCGATGGCAATTTCAGTACCGATTCCCTGTCTTGATCATGTGGTCATCAACGTGGCCGATCGGTTAGATGAGGCGAGTGCGCTGTTTCGCCGGTTAGGGTTTCAGCTCACAGAACGCGGCCATCATTCGCTCGGATCCAGTAACCATCTGGCCGTGTTTGGTGATAACTATCTTGAGCTGCTTGGCTTTGAGGCCGGACGTGCCAGTTTACGCCAGGACGTGTGGCAGTCGCCGATTGGCCTGAGTGGTTTAGTGTGGAAGACCGACGATGCCGATGCGGTATGGCGTTATCTTGAGGGCCAGGACATTGATGGCAATCAACCTGC
The DNA here is from genome assembly GCF_016625145.1 of Pantoea sp. S61. Taxonomy (NCBI): domain Bacteria; kingdom Pseudomonadati; phylum Pseudomonadota; class Gammaproteobacteria; order Enterobacterales; family Erwiniaceae; genus Pantoea; species Pantoea sp. S61. The sequence goes on along the minus strand of NZ_JACVUO010000001.1, from coordinate 750,579 downwards.
CCACTTCTTCCGTCCGGTGCAGTTACCGGATGGCAACGAAGAACAAGCTCGTTTCCGCACAGTGCCATTACGGCCTGCGCTGGTGCCGAATGGCCGCAGTTTCTTTTGCCAGCACGAGACACCGCACGCGGTGTGGCAGGAAGCATGGCGTCAGCATCCCAACGGCGTGATCGATATTGTCGAATTTGTGGTGGTGGCGCAGGATCCAGCGGCGGCGGCACAACCCTACAGTCGGCTGTTTGGGGCTAATGCGCTCACCGCCTGCCAGGAAGGCGCATTCGTATTGAAAGCCGGCGTGGCAACGATACGCTTCGCTGCTGCTGGCTATGTCACGCAACGCTTCGCCGGCTTACCACTCGATTACAACGGCAGTGCACGCATGGCGGCGTTAAGCTTGCGCAGTACGGATCTGCGCAAGGTGAAAGCCAGCTTGTTACTGGGCGATATCCCGTTCCTGGAAGAGGAGTCAGCGCTTATCGTCAGCGCTGAACATGCCTTTGGCGTGGCGCTGCGGTTTCAGCAGTGAGCTTAAGCCACGTGCATGGCCCCGCCGCGCCTTTTAAACACTGCTCTTCAGCTGTGCTCGTGCGGTGTAAAAACGGCGATACGACAAATATGCGGCAATGATGGTCGAGAGGCTGGCGGTGCCGATGAGCATAAAGGTCACCATAATCTGGTATTTAATCGCTTTCACCGGATCGATCCCGGCAAAAATCAATCCTGACATCATGCCGGGAAGACTCACCAGTCCCACGGTTTTTGCGGCATCGACCGTCGGGATCATTGCCGCACGGATGCTGTCGCGAATCAGCCGCCCCGAGGCGAGCTTCACCGAAGCGCCTAAACTCAGCATCTCCAGAATCTTCTGCCGATTATCGCTAAACCTCTGATTGAGGTTGGTGTAACACAGACCCACTGCCACCATCGCGTTGCCCGCGATCATGCCGGAAATGGGGATCACCTGCATCGGGATAAACTCAATGGCGCCGCTCAATAACAAAATAGTGAGGGTGAGCGACGTGCCGGTGGTGATCGCCACAAATGAGATCGCTAGCGCATGGTCGATGTTGCGGCTGCGTTTGCGTGCATTCAGCGCCGCATTCACGCAGATGAATAGCACCATTAAGATGGTCAGCCAGCGGTTGTTAAGGTCAAAAATCGACTTCAACACATAGCCCACAATCACCAGCTGCACGATGGCGCGGCACACGCTCCAGAGGATGTCCTTACCCATGCCGAGCTTCTCTTTCTGACTGATTAGCAGTGCGATCACCACCAGCATCAGTGAAAGCAGCAGCGAGCTGTCGGTAATATTATGCTGGCTCATGTACGGCTCCATTCTCCGGTGTTTCCAGTCGCAATACTTTTTCGGCGTGCTGGATTTCATTGACATCATGGCTAATCCACACCACAGCCAGGCGTTGGTGATCCACCCGCTGGCGAATCATTGCCTGTATCGCGGTTTTATTTTCCTCATCCAGCGCGCTGGTCACTTCATCCAGCAACAGCACCTGCGGCAGAAATTGCAGATTACGCAGCAGTCCAACGCGTTGTTTTTCGCCTCCGGAGAGTTGCTCCACCGGCTTATCCAACATATCTGCATTAAGGTGCACGCTCTCCAGCGAGGCGATTAGCTTTTCACGCACCGGTTTTTGCTGACGAATCAGCCAGGGCAACGCCAGGTTGTCGTAGACCGTCTCACCAAACAGCTGTGGCGTCTGGAAACAGTAGGAGACCTGCTGGCGATAGTGCTCGGGTTTGCATTGAGCGATATCGCGATTCTCAAAGCGAATCACGCCGGCTGTCGGGGCCAGCAACGAGGCTAAAATTTTCAACAGCGTGCTTTTACCGCTGCCTGAGGGGCCGGTCAGCAGCAGAAAATCACCCGCATGAAGTTGCAGTGAAACAGGTGCCAGCAGCGTTCGGCCTTGCATGGCATAGGTGATCCCTTGCACATCAAGCAGGGGAATTTCGGTGGTCATGATCGCTTCCAGATGTCAGTGAGGATTTTCAGGGCTTATGACTTCTACGCGCCCCAGGACGGGTCAACGCGTTGCTGATTTCATACAACTTGCTCATGCTATTCATGGTGGCGACCGGCGTCGTGGCGGCCAGCCCTAACACCAGGATCTCCAGACAGATCATCGGCGTAGCATGCACCGGCATTTTATCCGCCTCACGGCTGCGCGGGATCTCAATCGTCACATCGGATCGCTGAGCAAAATGACTGTCGGTGGCGCCTGTCAGGACAATGATTTTCATCCCCAGTCGTTGTGCTTCGGCCATTGTCACCAATCCTTCCGGATGCGCACTGCTCTGCACCAGCATAATCAGGACATCAGCATGGCGCATCTCCGCAATCTGTTCGCTGAGTGCAATGCCGGTGCGATTAAGCACATAGCATGCGGTACCGTTACGTTTAAAGAGTCGTGCAGTGTAATCGGCAAGAATGGCTGAAGCACCGATGCCAAAGATCGCCACCCGTTCTGCATGCTGCAACAGATCGATGGCTTGCTGAATCGCCTTTCTGTTCGCCGTGGACGACAGCATATCGCAACTGATGCGATAGCTATCCAGCACGAAATCCACACTCCCTTTGGCATCCTGCGACAAGGCATTGACTGTCGAGGCCACACGCGCCGGCGATCGTTGTGTGACGCCCAGATACTCCCCCATCACAATTTTCAGATCGCGATAGCCGGAGAAACCCAACGCCTGAATGGCACGGATCACTGTGGCATCCGAGGTCTGGGTATCAATAGCGATACCCAGCGCGGTTTTATCCAGTACCACACTGCGATGCTGATGGATGTAATTCGCCACTTTGAACAGGCGTGGCGTGAGCTGATGTTTACAGGCGTGAAAGCGTTCGCCGTAGAGATCGTAAGGGCGTTTACTGGTTTTCGGTGCGGAATCGCTCACGGGAACAAACACCTTTTAAATGAGTAGGTTGGATGATGCTTCGCGACGTTATCGCGATAAAGTTCTGCGAGGATAATCCAGAATTTGAACGGAATCAAAGCCACGCCGTCCCTTCTCACCGCTAAATTTCCTTAATGGCAAAGGTATTATTAGAATGAAAATTAAGAATACCTTAATTTAATTAAATTAATCATCATCCGTTTATCGAAGGATCGTTAGGGTTAACGTCGCCGCCGCCCGGGTGAAATGTAGTGGATGATGAATATACATCCTGAAACTACACCATCTACTACATATATGCAATAAATCCATATAAAACAATGGATTTAAAAACTACATTTAATCTCAATATTGCATTGAATAGTGGTTTTGTGCCAACGCACTTTCCAGTGAAATAGAAAATAAATAGCCTGAATTGATAGCGACACAGCAATATTTTGTTGTAAATGGAAATCAATCTCATTACCATCCGCTCTTCTGAATATTTCCCTTTTTGATGCGGATTTAACTTAATGAAGTATCTTTGCTTATTTTCACCAGCGGTAAAATATACGCTCTCTGGCTCTCAGGTATTACTGGCTTCCACCCTGCTGTGCAGTTACTCAGCCAGCGGCGCGGATCAAACCTTGACCGTTACAGCCGCCCCGGAGACCACTTCCAGCAGCTATAACCAGGACGATGCCGCGGCGACACTGCGCACCTCAACGCCACGCAACGAAACACCGCAGTCGATCAGCGTGGTGACGCCACAAGTGATGAAGGATTATCAGGTAACCAGCCTGAATGATGCGGTGAAGTTCGTCAGTGGAGTGACTCAAGGCAATACGCTGGGGGGGACAGAAGATGGTTTTGTCAAGCGTGGTTTCGGCTCCAACACCGACGGTTCAATCTTCATCGATGGCGTGCGCAGTAACCAGGGATTGACCATGGATGCCAGCATCGATCATGTCGAGGTGCTGAAGGGATCCTCATCGCTGCTGTACGGCATTCTGAATCCTGGCGGCATCATCAATCTGGTGAGTAAAAAGCCGCAATACGAGTGGAACACCCATATCAGCGGTGAATCCAGCAGCTACGGCGGTGGCACTGGCATGGTGGATATCACCGGGCCGCTCGGTAACGGCTTTGCCTTCCGCATGGTGGCAGAGCGTCAGCGCGAGGATTACTGGCGTAATTTTGGCGTTAACGAACATACCCTGCTGGCGCCGTCATTAAGCTGGTACGGCGATCGCGCGTCCTTCAACATCAGCTACGTCGAGTATAAATACGATGTGCCTTACGACCGTGGCACGGCGTTTCTTAGCGGGAAACCCGTCGATATTCCTTACAACCGTCGTCTCGACGACAATGCTAACCATGCCTGGGGCAAAAACAAACGCCTGAACGTCTCTTACGGTTATAACCTCAATGATGTCTGGGATACGCACCTTAACTATGGCTGGATGCAGCGCCGTTATGACAGTAACGAAGTGCGCGCCACCGCCATCAACACCACGACCGGCATCGTTTCGCGCCGCGCTGACGCTAACCGTGGCTTCAACCATCAGACAGAATATGTCTCCTGGGATATCAGCGGTTCTCCCACTGTCGCGGGCATGCAGCACGACTTGTTGGTGGGTGTCGATTATGAGCAGAACGAAACCTATAAAGCGCGATCCTATCGCGGCACTGTTTCACGCACCTTCAACATGTACGACCCGGTGTACGGCGAAGAGCCGATCCTCAGCGACAGCACCTATAACGATGCGCTGAGCAATCTGCGCACCAATCTTTATAGCCGCTCAGTGTTTGCCAAAGACAGCATTCATCTGACGGACAAATGGATCGCGGTGTTGGGTAGCCGTTTCCAGCGCTACACCCAAACCTCCAGCAACGGCTTTATCGATCCTGAAACCACACTCAACGATCGCGGCAACGCTTTCCTGCCGCAATTGGGGGTGGTGTACAAAGTCTTGCCGGACGTCTCACTGTACGGCAGCTACAGCAAATCATTTACGCCATCAACCCAAACCGACGATGACGGCAATGTGGCCTCCACCGAAAAAGGCACCACCTGGGAAGTGGGTTCGAAGTGGCAGGTTGCACCCAATCTGGCCGCCACGCTAGCGTTGTACCGCATTGATGAAGAGGACATGTCGATTTTCATTAACGGCGTGACGCGCAACATTCCCAAAGCACGCTCGACCGGTGCGGAGCTGGAGGTCAACGGCGAGTTTGCGCCTGACTGGAACCTGATCGCTAACTACAGCTACGACAAAACCGAGATTGTTTCCGACAACGTTAATCCTGACAACGTCGGCAACCGCCTGGTGAATGCACCGACCAATATGGGCAGCCTGTATCTGAGCCACACTCTGCGCTTCTCGTGGTTGCCAGGTGAACTGCGGCTCGGCGGCGGTGGACGCTATGTTGGCACCCGTGCGGGCGATCCAGAAAACAGCTTCGTGATGCCCGCTTATACCGTAGCCGATGCGTTTATTGCCTGGGACAGCCAGCTGATCGGTAAACACACTCAGTTGAAGCTTAACGTGAAGAACCTGTTCAACCGCGAATACTACGAGTCCAGCGCCGGTAACCTGCGCGTGATTGAAGGTGAACCCCGCGTGATGTATTTGCAGGCTGCCGTCGACTTCTAATCTGCTGTGCTCCGCCTTACAGGGCGGAGCCTACTGTGAGCAACGCGATGAAAAAAGTGCTACTGACATTGCTTCTGCTATTGCCGCTGGCTTCGCAGAGTAAAACCCTGACCGATAGCCTGCAACGTCAGGTGAATGTCCCGGACAATCCGCAGCGGATTGTGATTGGCGAAAGCCGGATGATTTATACCCTCGCGCTGGTGGAGGATGGCAACCCGGCGAAACGGGTGGTCGGCTGGCCCGCGGATCTGCGCAATCTCGATAAGCAAACCTGGGATCGTTACGTCAAAACCTTCCCGTCAATCGGCAACATTACCCAGATTGGCAACTCCAACTTCTCGCAGCTTAATGTAGAGAAAATTATCGCGCTGCAGCCGGATTTGGTGATACTGCCGGTGTATGCCCGTACTCCGCCCAATAACTCGCTGTTTATGCAGCAGCTACAGGCCGCGAATATCCCGGTGCTGTTTCTTGATTTCCGCGTCGACCCGCTGGCGAATACCGTTGCCAGTCTGCGTACGCTGGGCGCGGCACTCAATGATGAGGCGAAAAGCGAGCGCTTCATTGCCTTCTATCAGCAGCATATGCAGCGTATTCGCGATCGTTTAGCCAACTGGCACGGCACGCGTCCGAAAGTGATGCTGCAATTACATCTGGGTAAGAAAGCCGAATGCTGTACCACGGTGGCGCATGGCAATCTGGCGGATTTGATCGCCTTCGCCGGGGGCGACAACATTGCCGCCGGGCGTTTTCCCGCCGTATTTGGTCAGCTCAACCCGGAAGCGGTGATAGCCGCTAATCCCGATCTCTATATCGCCACCGGCTCTTCGGGCTCGGAAGAAAACACCGCACTGCAACTCGGCCCATTGGTCAACGGGGAACAAGCCAAAACCACCTTTCTGCGGGCGCTGGCGCAAGACAGCACGGTCTCGGCCCTGCCCGCCGTGCAGCAGCAGCGCGCCGCCGCCTTCTGGCAAAATTTCTACATGAGCCCATGGCACCTGCTGGCCGCCGAATTTTTTGCCAAAACCTTCCATCCACAGCTATTCCACGATCTGTCACCCGATGACACGCTGCGGGAGATGAACCAGCAATTCCTGCCGATCCCGGAAACAGGCACTTACTGGACGCACAATTGATTTTTCGCGGTAACTGACGCACAGGGTTTGGCCCTAAGGTTGCGTTAATCTTGGTTCGCGAAAATAGCCTCATGACCACGAGGATATTTTTATGAAATCGATGTTTGTTCGTCCCGCCAGCGAGTATCTGGCGATTGCAGTGAGCCTGTTCGCCGTCGTGAGTTTTCTGACCATCTGGTTCACCCGCTAAAACGCCACGCTGTGGCGTTTTTCTTTTTGTAACCCACTGAAGAATCTGTGCATCTGAAGATGACAAATTTGTCATCTTCCTCTTTCCATTCTGTTCGGTAGCCTTCGATAAACTGGTGAAAAATGACAACGCTCGTCGAGGCACCATGGCTTTTCAATCCAAACACTCCCTTCTGCTGATCGTCGGTTTGATCGTCGGCGGAAGCGGCTGGTATTTCTGGCCGAAACAACAGGCCGATGCGGCCGTGAAACCGCTACCGATTACCCTGGCAACGCAAGGCCATGTGGTGCCGCTCAACCAGGTGGACATCCAGGCGCAACTGACTGGCACGGTAAAAAGCGTCGATTTCCATGAAGGGGATTTCGTTAAAGCCGGGCAGCGACTTTTTACGCTTGATGATGCCAGCCAGCAGGCCGCCTATGATCGGGCGGTGGCCGCTGCAGGGGAATCCAAACCGCTTCTAGTAAAAGCGCAGAATGATCTGCAACGCGGTCGCATGTTAAAAGCGAAAAACTATATCTCTCTGTCTGACTGGGACACGCTGCAAAGTAACCTTCAGCAGTATCAGTCTCAGTTCAAGGCCGCACAGCAAGATGTGCAAACCGCACAGGTCAACCTTGGCTATACGCGCATTACCGCGCCTGTTGGCGGCAAAACCGGGGCGCTGAATGTGCATCCCGGCAGCCTGGTGCAGCCCGGCAGCACATTGCCACTGGTATCACTCATTCAGTTCGATCCGATTGGTGTCGCGTTTACCCTGCCTGAGAACGATTTGAAACCGGTACTGGCTGCCCAAACCCAGGGACCGGTGACCGTCTGGGTTGAGGATGCCAGCGGTAAGCCGACACAAGGCACCCTCGACTTCATTGATAACAGCGTCAACACCACTAGCGGCACCATTACGCTTAAAGCCCATTTCGATAACCATCAGCACCTGTTGTGGCCCGGTCTGTTCCAGAACGTCAAAGTTGATGCGGGCGTCACGCCAGATGCCGTTGTCCTGCCACCGCAGGCAGTGCAAAACGGGCCCGAGGGTCATTTCGTCTATGTGATTGATGCACACAACCAGGCGCAAGCACAGACGGTCACACTGCTACGCGTGCAGCAGTCTCTGGCGGTGATTAATGGACTCGCGCAGGGCACTAAAGTGGTGAATGAGGGTGCGAATAATTTGCGCCCCGGCATCAGGGTGCAGATTGCCAGCAACATTGATAAGGCGGTCATGCAGCCATGAGTTTCTCTGAACGTTGTTTGCAGCGGCCAATTGCCGTACTGCTGTTTTGGATTGCCATCATGGTGGCGGGTGTGGTGTGCTGGCAGCATTTGCCCGTCGCTGCCCTGCCCACTTTTGATACGCCTACCATCAAAGTGAACGCCTCACTGTCAGGCGCCAGCCCGGAAACCATGGCTTCCTCAGTGGCCACTCCACTGGAAAAAAATCTGGCGACCATTCCGGGTGTGGCGACTATGACTTCGACTAACCTTGAGGGCGCAACTACCATCGTGCTGGAGTTTGATCCCTCGGTGAACATCGATTCAGCCTCGGTAGATGTGCAGGCCGCGCTATATCAGTCACTGAAAAAGTTGCCTTCGCAGATGACCACGCCGCCGACCTTCCGCAAGGTCAATCCAGCGGATGCACCGATTGCACAGATCAGTCTGGATTCACCCTCCATGACGCTCTCCGATCTTAACCGTTACTCGGACGATCTGATTTCACCGTCGCTGTCGATGATCAAGGGCGTAGCGGAAGTCACGGTGATTGGTCAGAAGCGCTATGCCGTGCGCGTGGAAGTCGATCCCGCCAAACTCGCCGCCACCAACATGACGCTGGAAGAGTTGCACACCGCGCTGAAAGCGGCCAACGACAATTCCCCGGTGGGTGAGTTGGATGGCAAGAGGCAGATGATGATGTTGCAGACCCGCGGTGACCTGCGCAATGCCAGCGATTTCAGCCAGGTGGTGGTAGCAACGCGCAATGGCCAGCCGGTCAGGCTTTCAGACATTGCCAGCGTGCAGGACAGCATTGAAAACACGCTGAGCCACAGTGCCGTGAACAATCACACCGCCATCGTGCTGAGCGTGACGCGCCAGCCGGGTGCCAATCTGGTGGCGACGCTCGACACCATCAAGCAGCTGTTACCGAAATTGCAGCAGCAGATGCCTGCTTCGGTTCACATGCAGCTGCTCAATGACCGTTCGATCTCGGTGCGCAACGCTATTCACGACGTCAATCTCACCCTGCTGCTGACCATTGCGCTGGTGATTATGGTGATCCTGCTGTTCCTGCGTCACGTGCGCGCCACGGTGATCCCCGCGTTAAGCGTACCGATTTCGCTGCTGGGATCTTTTGGCCTGATGTACGCCTTTGGCTTGAGTCTCGATAACATTTCCCTGATGGGTTTGACCATCGCCGTCGGGCTGGTGGTGGATGATGCCATTGTGGTGCTGGAAAATATCATGCGCTACATCGAACAGGGTGAAGATCCCAAACACGCGGCATTAAAAGGCGTCAGAGAAGTCGGCTTCACGGTGATCTCCATCTCGCTGTCGCTGGTGGCGGTGTTTATCCCCATCTTCTTTATGCCCGGCACCATGGGACTGCTCTTCCATGAATTTGCCTGGGTGGTGTCACTGGCGATTCTGGTTTCCGCTGCCGCCTCACTTACCATCATCCCACTGCTGGTACCGATGTTAATGCGCCATGATACCGATCACGCAAAACCAGAGCCGACGTGGAGCCGTCTGTTTGAACGCGGGTTTGAGACGCTGCGTCAGCACTATGCGCGCGGATTAAATTGGGCGGTGGATCATCGTGCCGTGACGCTTTCGGTCGCCGTGTTGACCATCGCGTTGACGGCCTGGCTGTATATCAGTGCACCGAAAGGGTTCTTCCCACAGGAGGATATCGGCCAGGTCACGGCAAACATCGACACGCCGCAGGATATGTCCTACGAAGCGCGTAAACAGGTGGCCTTCCAGTTGGGCAATACGTTGTTAAATGACAGTGCGGTAGAGACGCTGGTGACGAAAGTGGATCACGACACGACTCAGCTTAACATTACGTTAAAGGACGCCAGCCAGCGCCCGGCGATGGCGCAAGTGTTGCAACAGATGCGCGCCGAAACCCACTACTTACCTGGCATTCAGGTGTTCTTCAGCCCGGTGCAAAACTTTAAAGTGGGTGGCCGTGCGGCAAAAAGTACCTATCAGTACACGCTGCAATCGGTGAGCAGCAGCAGTGGCTTAAGTCTTAACGACTACACTAATCAACTGATGGCCGAGATGAACAAGAGCGGCGTGTTTGTCGGGGTGAACAGCGATGCCCAGCTGAATGGCCTGCAGGCGCAACTCACCATTGACCGCAATAAAGCCTCTTTGCTGGGTGTCGATCTCGACCAGATCCGCAGCAATTTGTACGCCGCCTTCGGCACATTGCAGGCTTCCACCATCTACGCCCCGGAAGACAGCTATGAGGTGATCATGGAAGTGCAGCAGCCTTTCCGACAGAACGAGAGCGATCTGTCACAAATCTATGTTCGCTCTGCTTCGGGCGATCTGTTGCCGCTGTCGACCTTTACGCATATTAGCCGCGTGCAGGGCGTGACCGCCGTGAACCATCAGGGGCAGTTACCAGCCATCACCATTTCATTTGACCTGGCACCCGGTAAGTCGCTGTCCGATGCGACGCAAGCCATTAGTCAGGCAGAGAGTGCCATCAACCTTCCCGCCACGGTATTCGGTAACTACGCCGGGCAAGCTGCGCTGTACCAGCAGTCGCAGAGCAGCCAGGTGTGGTTGATTGTGCTGGCACTGGCGGTGATTTATGTGATTCTCGGCATGCTGTATGAGAGCTGGATTCATCCCATCACGATTCTGCTGGGCCTGCCATCCGCTGCCGTGGGCGCGCTGCTGTCGTTGCGGCTCATGGGGTTGGATCTGACCTTCATCGCCATGATTGGTATTTTGTTGCTGATCGGCATTGTGAAGAAGAACGCCATCATGATGATCGATTTTGCGCTATCTGCGCAGCGTGAACAGGGGCTAAGTGCCCATGACGCCATTATTCAAGCCTGCCTGCAGCGTTTCCGCCCGATCATGATGACCACCCTTTGCGCCATTATGGGGGCGCTGCCGATTGCCTGCGGCTGGGGTGCCGGTGCCGAGTTACGCCAGCCGATGGGTGTCGCCGTGGTCGGTGGTCTGGTGTTTTCGCAATTCATTACCCTGTTTATCACCCCGGTGCTGTATTTGCTGTTTGATCGTACCGGTGCACGTCTGGATGCGCTGACCCACGCGACGGAGGAAGGATGAGATTGTTATTAGTGGAAGACCAGCAGATGGCGGCGGACTACATCGCCAAAGGGCTGCGCGAGAATGACTTCGTGGTGGATGTGGCCGCCAACGGTATAGATGGCTTGCACCTGCTGCTGACGCACGACTATGACCTGGCGATACTGGATGTGATGTTGCCGGGTATCAATGGCTGGAAGCTGCTTGAGATGGCGCGGCAGGCCGACCGCGCGACGCCAGTGATGTTTCTCACGGCACGGGATGATGTCGAGGACCGGGTTAAAGGGTTAGAACTTGGCGCGGAAGATTACCTGATCAAGCCCTTCTCTTTTAGCGAACTGCTGGCCCGCGCGCGGGTAATCCTGCGCCGTCAGACACCCAGCGCGGTATTAAGCAGCGACGAATCGCAGTTGCAGATTGGCGGGCTGGTGCTGGACTTTGTGAAGCACAAGGTCACACGCGAAGGCAACCGTATCGAACTGACGCAGAAGGAGTTTTTGTTGTTAAGCCTGTTGATGCGCCGCAGTGGCGAAGTCCTGTCGCGCACAGTGATCGCCGAGCAGGTGTGGGACATGAATTTCGATCCCGAAACCAACGTGATTGATGTCGCTATCCGCCGTCTGCGCGGCAAAATTGATGATAACTATGCGGTAAAACTGCTGCACACCATTCGGGGTGCCGGTTATGTCCTGGAAGAAAAAGAGCATGCTGATACCCCGTAACGTCCCGATTACCGTTCGACTCACCCTTTTCTTCTCTCTGGCGATGGCGATTGTGCTGTACAGCGTCTCCGGCCTGCTTTATCAGACATTGCGCGACCAGCTCAACAGCAAAGATGTCAATGAGTTGCGCAGTACACTGCAGTTCCAGAAAGAGATTGCCAGCACCATCAGCGAACGCCAGGGGCCACAGGAACAGTGGCAGAAGGAGTTGTTTGAATTTATCGCCGAGCAGGATCGTTTGTCGCTGCGCATTATCAGTCCGGATGGCAAAGTCTGGTCTCAGTCAAAAAATATTCGCGTGCCGCAATCGGCTTATCCTGCCCCGACCAAAGATTTTAACTACCAGAGCTGGAAGCATCATGACGGTGAGCTGCACGAGAAGTATCTGATTACCGCCACCACTTTCCCTCTCAAGGATAAAGAGCTGTGGTTGGTGCAGGCCGCGCTCAACGTCTCACGCAATAATGAAATCATCGAAAATTATTGGGCGCGCATGCAGATGGCTGCTGCGCTGGCGATCCTGCTGTTTGCCGCCTGCGGCTATGGTCTGGCACGTCGTGGCCTGCGTCCGCTGCGGGTGATCAGCCGTCAGATTGAAACCATCAACGTCGAAGAATTGCATACGCGTTTGGCCACCGAGCGCTGGCCGTCGGAGTTGGTGGTGTTGGCCTCATCATTCGACAGTATGCTCACGCGACTGGAAGCGTCTTTTGCCCAACTCACGCGCTTCTCTTCTGACCTCGCCCATGAGCTGCGCGCACCGATCAATAATCTGATTTCAGCGGCGAGCGTGACCCTGAATCAACCACGCAGCACAGCGGAGTACCAGGATACGTTAGAGGCGATAGTGGAAGAAGGTGAACGCTTGTCGCGCACCGTCTCTTCCATGCTTTTTCTGGCCCGCGCCGATAATAGCCGCGAGCCGTTGAAAAAAGAGCCGCTAAATAGCGCCAATGAATTCCGGCGTTTAATTGGTTTTTACGACATTCTGGCTGAGGAGAAAAACATCACGCTGATACAAGCCGGCGATGAGTCATTCTCTGCCGATCCGCTGCATTTTCAGCGCGCCATCTCTAACCTGCTGTCGAATGCCCTGCACTACACGCCTGCAGGCGGTGAGATCATTCTGCGCGCTGTCCGCGAACCTCACTGGCTGCACTTTAGCGTGCAGGATAATGGTGAGGGCATTGAGCCTGAGCATCTTCCGTATCTGTTTGAGCGTTTTTATCGTGCCGATCCTTCACGCACTAGTGCAGAAAATACCGGTCTGGGATTAGCGATCGTGAAAACCATCGCCGAGTTACACGGCGGTAAAGTGGCGGTCATCAGCAAGCCAGGCCAGGGCAGCACCTTTACCTTCTCGATACCGCAATAAACCCGCCTGTCAGAATTGTCATCTTCAGGTTTGAGTGTGGTCACTGCCACCGTGAGAAAATAACACTATCAACACAACAGTTGTTATTAACCACGAGGTGACCACCATGAAACAGAAATTATTGATGATACTTGTAGCCGCGTTTTCCCTGCTAGCCGTCACTCAGGTTGAAGCCAATATCGGCGTTGAACGCACCGCCAATACCTGGCTATTAACCCCCGCCAGTTGGCATCCCGGCACACCGAATAAATTGTACGAGAATTATCCTTTCGATCTAGGCGAACGGAAAATTAATATGGGGGATGAGGATCAATATCACCACGTCAATAATGACAGTAACCTACATCCCCTGACCGATAAATCCGTCCACTCACCGGTTTATCAGCAGCAATAAGATAGTTAATTCGCTGGCGAATGCTTGCCAGCGTAGGTCCTTTTTGAATGAGGCCGCTATTTTCTAAAATGGCGGCCTTTTTATATATATGAACATGTTGGTGGGGGCCGCAGCACCTCTGCTGCGGCCGGGCCGTCCTCGCGCCGCTTCGCGGTGCCTTCGGCTGCAACGCCGTGCCGGCCGGACCGTTCGGGTACGGCCATCCAGGCCTACCCGAACTGCCTGTCGCATCCCTGCGACTGGCTCCTGGCACAACGTCTCCGCCTCAGCGCTGCGAATAGCCCTTGCAGCATCAGAGGGGCTGTGGCCTCAAACACTGTGCCCCCTGTAGCAATAAAAGGGTTATCGCCTTAGCCATCGCGCCCTTTGTGGCAGTAAAAGCGCTAACGTCTTCACCATCGCGCCCTCTCCAACAGCGTATACAGAAGTTAGCAAGCAGGCTGGTGCCGCTCAGGGGATGGCATTTCGCAGCGCTGAACGGAATGAGGAAGCCAGGAGAGCCAGCATGGATGCTGGCGAAAGGTGCAGCCGGGACAGGGAAAGTCCCGTCTGCGCCGGTCCGTCAGGCTGACGAGTGAAGTGAAGGTACCGCGTCAGGGGCGCGAGGACAGCCAGCCACTGAGCGACAGCAGACTGCGTTATCACCTGTACCGCCAGCCACTGAGCGACACCAGACTGCGTTATCACCTGTACCGCCAGCCCCTGAGCGGCACCAGACTACGTTATCACCTGAACCGCCAGCCCCTGAGCGGCACCAGACTGCGTTATCACCGATTGCTTTTAGAGCAACGTTTAAACTGCCTTTCGCCGCAACCACCACCACAGCGCAGGCAAGCTCAGATAGAGCGCTATCATAATCGACGTAAACAAATCCCCCGGCCAGTGCATACCCAGCGCCAGACGGCTGATAATCACGCCATATGCCCACAACATCACCAGCCCAGCCAACAGCCACTTACCCCGCGCCATCAGCAGCGCCACCGCCATTAATGCCCAGGTAGCAGCAAAGATCGTGTGCCCGGAAGGAAAGGCAGGATCGACCTGTTGAAGCCAGTGCTGCTTCTGCCAATCAGGAATCTGGAGGTTATTAGCCAACCGCTGGGTAACCAGCTGCCGCCGCTGGGCAGGATCATCCTGGTAAAAGTGGCGATCAATCTCACTGTCCGTCTGACTCAGCCACACCACATAGGGGCGTGGCTCGTGGTTGGTCTTTTTGATCTCGCTGACCGCCACTTGTCCAACGATCACTGGCAATAACATCACCAACGCAAATTTAAGCCACTCTCCCCGACGAATATTCAACGTATAAATCAAAACAAACAACATTAACGCAGACGTGATAAAGCCAAACGGTTGACTCACGGTCTGCGTCAGCACATAAAACCACCATAACAGCGCGGATTGATCGTTGGCATTCCAGCTCCAGTGAATTCCCCAGGAAATAAAGGAATAGCAAACAACAATGCACAACTGATGAACAGCGCAATAAAAGGGCTGCGTAAAAATCGCATCGGTTTAATCATCCGTCAATTAATGTTTTGCGCGCGTGAGCTTTAAATAACCCAATAAATACGTATTCAAATTGCAGAGTTTATCAAACAGCGGTGTGAGTAGCGGTTCCGCTTTATTAACAGCGAAGGCACACCCCAGTGCCACCAGCACCGAACCCAACATATCGCCGGGGAAATGCACCCCCATATAGATTCGACCCCAGGCAATAAATCCGCTCATCACCAGCAGCACGGCACCTGATATCTGCCGTTGGCTAAATAACAAACTCATCGTAATCGCACAGGCCAGTGTCATATGATCGCTGGGGAAAGAAGCGTCGGCGACATGGGAAATAAAGGTGTGGCCAATCGGCACCATAAACGGTCGTGGATGAGGGAAGAAATCTCCGATGATCACGTTGAGGGTTAAAGCGATCAGCGATGTCAGTAAAGCAGACAACGCCGCCTGTTGCTTATCACGGTTAAAACTGAACCAATAAACCAGCAATGCCAGCGGATATATCAATATCAGCCACGTCGCGCAGACATTGCCAAAACTCAGCATTGCCGTCGATGCATGCGCCGGCGCATTCAGCAGCAGGAAAACCGTGTCGTTAATATTTTCCGCATTTTCAGATGTCAGAAACATCGCTATCTCCTTGTAATCAATTAAGCCAGTGGCAGGGAAACACTTACCTTCAAACCCGATGGGAAGCGCGTGGCGGCTGATAGCGCCACCTCACCCTGCATGCGAACCAGCATGGCGCGGACAATCGACAAACCTAAGCCTGAGCCGTTGGCGTCATTGCCTTCCATGCGATAAAAAGCGTCAAACACCCGATGGTGCTTATCGGCGGGAATACCCGGACCGGAGTCTTCGATGGTGATCAACACCTGGCGGGGATGCTGTTCGATAGCGATATCGATGCATCCGCCCTCCGGCGTGTAGTGGATGGCGTTGTGCAACAGATTGCGCAGCGCGGTATAGAGATCAGAGGGGCGCGCCATCACCACCGCATCACTGATGCTGAGCACCCCCAGATCCTGGGCTTTGTGCTCAGCTAACGGATGCAGATCGGCAATCACCTGCTTCATCACCGCAAAAACCTGTGTGCGCTCCACGGGCGGCAGCACTCCGGCTTCACCACTTTGAGCGCGGCTCAGCGTCAGCAACTGCTCCACCAGCCAACTGGCGCGTTGCATCCCGGCACGCAAATCACTTAGCCGATGCTGGCTCTCCGGCGGCAGTTCGCTACTTGCCAGCCGTTCGGATTGCAGTATCAGCGCCGTCAGCGGTGAGCGAAGTTCGTGGGCGGCATCCGCAACAAAACGTCGTTGCTGCGTGATGGCATCAGAAGATCGTTGTAGCAAGCGATTGATGGCAGTGATAAAGGGCTGAATTTCATGCGGAATTGTCGCGCCACTCAGTGACATTGACGCACTGTCGCGTTGCTGATCGACCTCCGCCGCCAGTTGGCGAATCGGGCGGAAAATCTTCTTTACCAGATCGGCAATCAGATACAGCAGTACCGGAAAAAGAATGCCAAATGGTACTAATGTTCGTAGCGCCGAAGAGAGCGCAACGTTTTCCTGTACCGAAGCACGTTGCGCCACCGCCACGCGCACGCCACCAGCCATGTTTTCTATCAGCACGCGATAGCGTTGTTGATTGACTTTCAGCGTGTGAAAACCCGCCTCAAGCTGTGCAGGCAGTGCAAAATCAGCAACGGGCGCCGCAGCAGGCATGATGAAGTGCACCACAATGCGCGAGCCCTCCTCATCCTGAAGCGGCGGGCTGATGAAACTGCTCTTACCGGGCGCCAACATGCCATCTTTCGCCAGACTGGCGATTTGTTGCAGCGACGAATCCTGCAACTCATGCGCTTCATCCCAGGCAGAGAGAAAACCCAACACCCCGCTGAGAAAAGCGATACTGCCGACAGCAACACACAAAACCAGCGACAGACGTAATTGCACTGATTCACTCAGGCGTCTTTTGAGACTTTCCATCCCACGCCCCGCACGTTCTGAATCGCATCACTACCGAGCTTTTTACGCAGCGAATGAATGAAGTACTCAATCGCGTTGCTCTCAACCTCTTCGCCCCAGCCGTAAATTTTGCTTTCTAGCTCGCTGCGCGAAAAAATCTGACCGGGCTGGGCGATTAACGCCTGCAACAGGGCATACTCTCGGGCAGATAGCGTGTGGGTTTCATCGCGTTGAAGATGACACACCTGCCGGGTTGCCGGATTGAGGGTCAAGAGCCCATTGCTCATCAGCGGCGAGGCATTCCCTGCTTTGCGCCGCATCACCGCACGTGCGCGTGCCAACAGTTCACTCATGGCAAAGGGCTTGAGCACATAATCATCGGCACCCGCATCCAGACCCTTCAAACGATCTTCCAGTGCATCGCGTGCGGTAACAATCAGCAGCGGTACCTGATTCCCTTGCTGACGCAGTTGCTTCAGCACTTCAACGCCATCACGACGCGGTAAACCCAGATCAAGCAGCACCAAATCGTAGTGGTGAGCCGTCAGACTCAGCAGCGCCTGTTCGCCATCACGCACCCAATCAGCGGCGTAGGCGGCATCTTTCAGCGCCGCATACACTGCATCACCGATCATGCGGTCATCTTCAACCAGCAGCACTCTCATGACTCTTCCTGCTGAGCAGGACGCATCACCGCGGTCAGCACCGGCAGCAGTGAAACGCCAATAATGCCGAGCGCCAGCCATTCGCGGTGATCGCGCACCCAGGCCAGATCACCCAGGAAATAGCCGAGCGCGATGAAACTTCCACACCACGCCAGACCGCCCGCAAAATTCCAGAGTAAAAATGCAGAGCGAGGCATGGACGACAGCCCCGCGACAAAGGGCGCAACGCTACGAACAATCGGCACGAAGCGACCAATAAAGACGGTGGCTGCGCCATATTTGCGAAAGAAAGCTTCCGTCTTTTCCCGATGCTGAACCTTCAGCCATTGACGCCGCAAAATAAAACGCCCCACCGCCCCTTTGCCAATATGGTAATTCAACGTATCGCCGATAAAAGCGGCGGCGGTTAACAGAGCGATCACCAGCAAGGGTGAAACAGATGTCGCCGGTAAAAAGGCGCCTAATGTGAATAACAGTGAATCGCCGGGTAAAAACGGCACAATCACCAGGCCGGTTTCGCATAAAATAATCACCGCGACAATGGCCACCACATATAAAGGGTCGGCATTTACCAACGCTATCAAGTGACTGCCCGAGAGATAATCCATCAGATGCTGCAACATATTTTCATTCCTGATCTGTTTAGAGTTTGGATATCTGGCGCGATGAGTGGCCGTACAACGTTGATGCGCCGATTAATATCGCCATCACAAGCAGGAAAATAATATTGACCGGCGTGGTGCCATAGCCCAATCCGCCCTCTTTCATCGGCTGAGAGAACAGATCGGCGAGTGAAGCCCCCAATGGGCGCGTCAGAACGTAAATCGTCCAGAAACAGGTCACGCTGCTGAGTCTACTTACGCGCCATAATACGGCTGTCGCAGCAATCAACACGGCAAACAACAGCGTGGTGGTCAGATAGCCTAACGATAATCTTTCGGCCAACGCATCGCCCAACGCGGTACCAAAAGCGAAGGTGATCATAATGGCGAGCCAATAATAGAGTTCACGGCCTTTCGTATTGATGGATGCGAATTCCAGTGTGCCCTCGGTGCGATGCCAAAACATCAACACCATTACCAGCCCCGAACCAAACATCGCCACAGAATAAAGCAATGGGACCTGCAGTTGGTCGGTCAGATAATCAGTCAATAACGTACCGGTAATGCTCACCATTAACACCGTGAGCCAATACAACCAGGGGATATAACGCGGTGCGCGCAACTGAATCAGTAATACGCATAAAAATAACAACGCAGAAATAATCGATGTGCCGGTCAGACCCAATCCTAGTCCAAAGTTTATCCAGTCCGCTCCGGTTTCACCTACCGTTGTGGACATCATTTTTAGCACCCAAAACAACAGCGTGGCTTGAGGTACTTTCGCTTTTAATTCTGTAAAGGTGTCAGTCATGATCGGTGTCCCCGTCAACATATTGCGCCCATGATGAACGGGGAAACTTAAATCTCCCTTAAAACAAAAAAATAGTTCCCCTGATGAAAGCTTTTCTTAAAAGTGGAGAATTACACCTCGTTCTTAATGTTCAATTAAGGATTCCCTGAATGTGCTTACTTTTATTCGATACCTTCACGACATTCAGCGTGAAATAATTTTACCTTGAAATAAATAACCAAACTGAGTTCACAAAAGCTGTAAAAACTTTACAGGGTGGATTGCATCGGGGTCGCAATGGGTTACTGTTAAATTCTTGTAACAAATGTAACCAAAAGGATCTGTATGAAAACCTCACTGCGTTTTTTAACAACCTCTGTCATGGCTGGGCTCTCCTTCTCTGCGATCGCCGCTGTGCCTGCTGGTTATCCCGCTGATTATCAGAAAGTCATTGATGCAGCGACAAAAGAGGGAAAAGTGGTGGTGTATTCAACCACTGACACTAAGGCTGCTGGCCCGTTAATTAAAGGCTTTGAGTCGCTCTATCCGGGCATCAAAGTTGAATATAACGACATGAACAGCACCGAACTCTACAACCGTTACATCAGTGAACAGGCCTCCGGCAGCGGCAGCGGTGATGTGGTGTGGAGCTCATCCATGGATACCGCGTTGAAGCTGGCCACCGACTACGCTGCGGAATATGCCTCGCCTGAGCAGAGTAAAATTCCAAAATGGGCGGTGTGGCAAAATAAAGCCTACGGCACGACCTACGAACCGGTAGTGTTTATTTACAACAACAAACTCATCCCGAAAGACACCGCGCCTGATTCTCACACCGCGCTGGCAAAAATGATTTCAGCCGATCCGGCTAAATTTAAAAACAAAGTGACCACCTACGATATTGAAAAATCGGGATTAGGTTTCATGTTGACGGTTCAGGACAGCAAAGTGGATCCGCAATATAAAGAAAACCTGGCAGGTATGGCGAAAGGTGGCCTGACCGTACAGTCTTCTACTGGCACCATGATGGAGCGCGTATCATCGGGTGAAAACCTGATTGGTTATAACATTCTCGGTTCCTATGCCGAAGCCCGGGCTAAAAACGATCCGGCGTTGGGCATCGCCTATCCAAAAGATTACATTCTGGTGTTATCACGCGTCTCGTTTATCACTGAAGACGGTGAGCATGAGAACGCGGCCAAATTGTGGCTGGACTACGTGTTGTCAGAAAAAGGGCAAAGCATCCTGGCGAATCAGGCGGATATCCCTTCACTGCGTAATGATATCGAAGGTAAAAACGATATCGATGGTATGACCAAAATGCTGGGTGATGCCCTGAAGCCGATTCCTGTAGACGAATCACTGCTGGAATATCTGGAACCGGCGAAGCGCCTGGAATTTATTAAGCAGTGGCGCACCGCTGCAGGGAAATAACGATCCCGATGTTATGCGCCAGCAATGGCGCATAGCTTTCCTCTCGCCTCCGGTGTTTGACAGGGTTGGCATATGACCAGGTTACTGAAAAAGTGGCAAAGTTTGCCACGTGCATTGATTGTTCTGATCACCGCATTGGTTATTTACGTGCCGCTGATGTTTATTGTGGTACAGAGTTTTCTTTCGGCGCCCTTCTTTGCCAAAAAGAAAGCGCTGACGTTCGGTTCATTTGAGTTTATTTTCTCTGATCCTGATTTTTATAAGGCGCTGGAGTCTGGCTTTATTCTGGCGTTTGGTCTGGTGATCATTGCCATTCCGCTCGGCGGTATTCTGGCTTTCCTGATGGTCAGAACCAATCTGCCAGGACGCCGCCTGATTGAACCATTGATTCTGGTCCCGATATTTGTTTCACCGATGGTGCTGGCCTTTGGCTATGTGGTTGCCGCCGGGCCAGTGGGTTTCTTGTCTCAGTGGGCGAATCAGCTGTTTGGCGTGGTGCCGTGGAACATCTATTCGATGACCAGCATTGTGGTGATCGCGGGACTAACACATGTGCCGCATGCCTATCTCTATATCTCATCAGCACTGCGCAGCGTGAGCTCAGATGTGGAAGAAGCGGCGCGAACGGTGGGTGCCTCACCCTTGCAGGTGATGACTTCGGTCAGCCTGCCGATGGTGCGCCCTTCGATTCTGTATGCCTGCGTGCTGCTGTTCTTTCTGGGACTGGAAGTATTCGGCCTGATGCTGGTGTTGGGCGATCCGGAAGGCAACATGGTGCTCGCCACCTACCTGTATAAGCTGACCAATAAGCTCGGCACCCCGTCTTACCACCTGATGGCCGCTGTCGCCGTGGTGCTGATCTGCTTCACCGTGCCCCTGGTGATGCTACAGCGCTGGCTGATGCGTACCGCCAACCGTTTTGTCACCATGAAAGGCAAAGCCTCACAAGCCCGCGCCCTGCCGCTGGGTAAATGGCGCTGGATTGCCGGTGCGGTGGTGTTGACCTGGCTCACCGTCACCATCGGCGTGCCGCTTCTGGGTGTGGTGATGCGCGCTTTCATCTCTCACTGGGGTGTCGGCGTCTCACTGTGGGATGAAATATCCTTCGCGACCTTCCGCAGTATCTGGGATCAACCCAATCTGTTGCGTGCCATCGTCAACTCGATGCTGATTGGCGTCATTGGTGGCGCGATTGCGGTGATCTGTTATCTGTTTGTGGGTATCGCGATGCACCGTAAACAGGATCAGGTTACGCGCTTCCTGGATTACAGCGTGCTGGTACCTCGCGCCGTACCGGGGCTGTTAGCCGGTCTGGCTTTTCTCTGGGTATTCCTGTTCATCCCGATGTGGCTGGATCAGTCACTGAAAAATGGTTGGCTCTCCAGCCTGCCGGTTGCCGACTGGCTGCGCGAGAACTTTATCGTTTGGCTCCGTTCGTTGCGTCAAACCATCTTTAGCGTCTGGCTGGCCTACACCGTGGTGTGGATGGCTTACGGATTACGTCTGATTTCATCAACGCTGTTGCAGGTCGGCCCGGAACTGGAAGAGGCCGCGCGCAGCGTGGGCGCGACTCCCGGACAGACCACGCGCCATGTGACCGTGCCGCTATCACGTCACGGCCTGATAGGCTCGTGGCTGCTGATGTTCCTGATTTTTGAGCGCGAATACTCAACGGGCGTTTATCTGCTGTCACCCGGCACCGAAACCATCGGTTCAATGCTGGTTTCACTGTGGTCTGCGGGTGCCATTGATATCGTGGCTGCGCTCTCCCTGATTAATATCGTGCTGGTGGTGGTCGGCCTCGGCATCGCTTTACGCTTTGGAGTGAAATTACATGATTGAATTATCGGTAGATAACTTGCATCTGATGTACGGCGATAATCCGGTATTGAAAGGCGTATCAATGCAGTTGAAAAAAGGCGAGGTGGTTTCACTGCTGGGACCGTCAGGCAGCGGCAAGACCACCTTATTGCGCGCCGTGGCGGGTCTGGAAAAACCGTCACAGGGGCGTATCACTATCGGCAAAAATGTGGTGTTTGACGGCACGCCAAAAAGCGAGATTCCGGCCGAAGAGCGCAATCTCGGCCTGGTGTTTCAGTCCTACGCGCTGTGGCCGCACAAAACTGTGTTTGAGAACGTGGCCTACCCGCTCAAGTTGCGCAAAGTGGCCACAGCAGAGATGAATCAACGCGTTCAGGCGGTGTTGGATCAACTGGGTCTCGGGCATCTTGGCAAACGCCATCCGCATCAGCTTTCCGGCGGTCAGCAGCAGCGCGTGGCGATTGGTCGAGCGCTGGTCTATAACCCGCCCGTGATTTTGCTGGATGAGCCGCTCTCCAACCTGGATGCCAAATTGCGTGAAGAGGCACGCGTGTTTTTACGCGAGCTGATTATTCGACTCGGATTATCTGCCTTGATGGTGACGCACGACCAAAATGAAGCCATGGCGATCTCTGACCGCATTCTGCTGCTCAACAATGGCGTGATTGAACAGCAAGGCACACCGCAGGAGATGTACAGCCAGCCTTCTACGCTGTTTGCCGCAGAGTTTATGGGTAGCAACAATCGTCTGCACGGCAAAATCACCCACGTTGAAGGCGGGCGGGCTCGTATTGCCGGAGCGAAATGGGCGCTATGGGGTAAGCCGAGCGGCGAGGTGCGTGTTGGGCAGGAAGGCACAGCGGTGATACGTGTCGAGCGTATGAATGTGGCTGACACCACGGATGATAACGCGCTCGAACTGCCCCTGCTCACCAGCATGTATTTAGGCGACCGCTGGGAATACCTGTTCCGTACCGAAGGGGATGATTTTGCGTTGCGTGCGTATGGCAAAGAGTTCCGCGGCAATCAGCGCTTCCGCGTCTCACTGCCCAAAGAGGATCTGTGGATTTTCGCAAAAAGCTAATTCCGACCTGACCAGGTTGCCCCCTGCCGCGCATCTGCGGCAGGGGGAAAATAAAAGTCATCTATATTACACAAATTAACCAACAATATTTTTCGCATCGTGCAAGCCCGGCGAAAATATCTAATGAGGTTGCTGGAGAGCGTCATTTATAGAATACTGTTGCGCCATAAATGTTTTCATGTCCAGGATGGATTGATGTCAGCTTTCCCTTTTTATATCGCTTTGTTTTTACTGGTGTGCGTTGCCCTAGTCTGGAGCGGGTTAATTCTGGACCTGTTTGGTATGCGCTGCTGGATGCACCAGCTGACTGACTTTATGGAAACCCAATTAAAAGGGCCCGACTCCTTTCAATAACGAATATCTCAGTGAATTCCCACCCAGAAATTTCCTTGACATGACAAGTTTGTCATCTGGCGCTAAAAAATCACGGCTTTAAGCTTTGCTTAAGAAATTGATGGTTGAATCACCTCCAATAACCCGGAGGTAATAATCGTGATCACGACGACGTATTCATTACTCAAAGAAAAAACCCGCTATTTACAGGCATTTTTCGCCAACCCGCGCGCATTTGGTTCAATCGCACCCTCTTCTTCCGCGCTGTGTCGCAGCATGTCAGGGGCCGTAAACTGGCAGCAGACGCAACGGATTGCGGAACTCGGCGCTGGCGATGGTGTGCTGACACGTCATTTACTGCAAAGCATGAGAGCCGATGCAACGCTGGCGGCATATGAAATCAATCCGCAATTAGCCCATAAGCTTAATGCGTTCAACGATCTGCGTTTGACGGTGCACACTGATTCAGCAGAAAAGTTAGGCACCGGCTACGATGCGATTTTCTCAGGTTTACCGCTGCTATCCCTGCCGCAGGCGCTGCGTGAAAGGATGATGATACAAATCAGTCGTGCACTGAATCCCGGAGGCGTGTTTGTGCAATTTCAATATACGTCGCTGTCGGAACCCCTCTTGTCACAGCATTTTTACTGGACGCGCACACGCGTAATGCGCAACCTGCCACCGGCCTTTGTTTACCGATGCCAGGCTGCGGTCATGGCGTAGGGGTTGCCCGGCGTTGTGTTAACGCGCTTTCGCAGCCGCAACCAGTTCATCCAGCCAATCCTGATGACCGTTGATCATCGGATTGGGTTTAGCATTTGCCAACTCAACCGCAGGCTTGCCATTTTGCGTTTCTTGGGTCAGGATGCGCACGCGATTGTCAGAGAGATCTTCAATCAGCCAGGCATGCAGGACATCTAAGCGGTCGTCGCTGCCCACTTCACCCGCCCAACCGTGCCAGGAAACACGGGCCGCTTCACCGACGACGGGCGCCACGTACTCGGTGACCTGCGCTTCCACCGGGAAGCCAAAGGTTTCGAAATAAAAGCGCACGCCCTGCTCCAGTTCGGGGCCTTTGTTATCATAGAAACGCGCATTCGCCGAGTTCTGATAATAGGTCGGCCAGAGTGACGGCGTATTCAGCAGCGGCCAGATATCCTGCGTGCTCAACCCTTCAACGATCACTTCATTGGAACAGTAGTTATCGCTAAAGCCCGGTACAAAACCCTGCGGCCAGTTAATCGCGTTCATTTTCATTTCATATTCTCACCGTAATTAAATCGTGGGTGGAGTATCCGACCGCCCATGAAATAAGACCAATCGCCATTATTTATTTGTAATATACGTTTTCGTGATATCTGGTAGCTGCGTATGATGAGGTACTGCCACGCCAACTCTGGAAGATGATGAAAACCGATATTCGCAACCTCGACCTCAATTTGCTCAAAGCGCTGGATGCCTTACTGGATGAGCGCAGTGTTACCCGCGCGGCTGAGCGCTTAGCCCTGACGCAACCGGCAGTCAGTGGCATGCTAACCCGTCTGAGAGAGTGTTTTGATGACCCGCTATTTACACGGGCACAGCGCGGCATCGTCCCGACGTTGCGGGCTCTGGAGTTGGCTCAGCCTGTGAAAGCCATTCTGGCAGACGTCTCGGAGTTGTTGCTGCCCATCACCTTTGATCCAGCGACGGCGGAAATGACGCTGAATATCGCCGCCACGGATTACGCTTTACGTGCCGTAGTGGTTCCTTTTATGGCGGCACTACGTGTGCAAGCACCGGGCATTCGCGTCGCGGTGCTGCCGGTCAACAATGAACAGTTATCCCTGCAGTTTGAACGCGGAGACATCGATATGGCGCTGATTACACCGGATACTGCGCCCGTCGACCTGCACGCCAGGCCACTTTATCAGGAAGAGTATGTGTGCCTGATGCGTGAAGACCATCCCCTTGCTCAGCCTGATGCCCTGACGCTTGATAGCTTTTGCGCCCAGGATCATGCGTTAGTTTCCTATACAGGAGGGCGATTTCAGGGTGTCACCGATGAGGCGCTGGCATTAACAGGCCGGTCGCGACGCGTGACGCTCTCGGTGTGCAGTTTTCTGGTCCTGCCGGAAATCTTGCGCATCAGTGATTTAATCAGCGTGGTGCCTCGTCGCTTGACGCGCGATCTACCCGGTCTGAAAATCCTGCCGCCGCCGTTAACTATTCAGGGTTTTAGCAAAATCGTCGTCTGGCATGAGCGTACGCACCGCGATGCCGGGCACCGCTGGTTGCGTGAACTGCTATTTTCCATTGCCATTTAAGCGGCGGCGCGATCGGTGCCCAATAAATCCAAAATTCGGCTGCGTAACGCCACAAGTTTTGGGTCATCGCGGCGGCGCGGCCAGGGGAGGTCCACCTCAATCACATCCACCACTCTGGCCGGACGCGGGCTGAACACCACCACCCGATTGGCCATCACCAGCGCCTCTTCAACATCATGGGTGACCATCAGCGTGGTGAACTGCTGCTCCTGCCACAGATCAACGATTTCCTGCTGCATGCGTAGCCGCGTGAGAGAATCGAGTTTGCCCAGTGGCTCATCAAGAATGAGCAGACGTGGCACATTCACCAGTGCGCGTGCCAACGCTGCTCGCTGGGCCATCCCGCCTGACAGCTGATGCGGCCAGGCACGGGCGAAATCCTTCAGGCCAACGCGATCCAACATCGCGTTAATCCTTTGCGCTCTAACGGCTCTGTTTTCGCCGCGAATTTGCAAGCCAAGGCCTACGTTGTCATACACCGTGCGCCACGGATAGAGCGTGGGATCCTGAAACACCACGACGCGGGAGGGATCGGGGGCGGTGATGGCTTTGCCCTCTTCCGCCAGCAAACCGCTGGCCGGAGGTTCCAGCCCGGCGAGTAAGCGCAATAAAGTCGATTTACCGCAACCGGATGGCCCTAATAGCGCAACAAACTCGCCGGCTTTCACCTGTAAATTGATATTCTCCAGCACGGGTAATTCACTGCCTTCAAGCGTGAAATGGTGATTCACTTTTTCAATGGCAATATTCACGCCCGCAGAGTTCATGGCCATATTTCGCTCCCGCTAAAATAATAATGAGCCGATTGTTATCAGAAAATAACCATAAGCGGCTCTCTCGCCTCATTGAAATAGCCATTTCGGCAAACCTATCCGTCATTTTTCATAAAGAAAAACTGCATGACCTCATGCGGGATTGTTATTTGGTGGCAGGAAATCGTTAAGCGATAGTGCCCCTGATCTTTAATGACAAGGAAAGCAGAATGGCAATGCAAAATTACTTTCTGAGCCGGCGCGCATTATTGCGCGGTCTGGGTTTATTCAGCGCGGGTGTCGCGGTGAATCCATTGTTGAGCAGCCCTGTTTTCGCTGACGACAAACCGCTTAAAACCATCAAACTGGCGTGGGGGCAAACGGCGGTGTGTCAGGCACCGATCTCCGTTGCCCTGAAACAGGGTTTCTTTAAAAAATATGGTCTTAATGTCGAACCGGTTAACTTCAGTGGCCCGACCGATGCGCTGCT
The DNA here is from genome assembly GCF_016625145.1 of Pantoea sp. S61. NCBI lineage: Bacteria > Pseudomonadati > Pseudomonadota > Gammaproteobacteria > Enterobacterales > Erwiniaceae > Pantoea > Pantoea sp. S61. The sequence goes on along the minus strand of NZ_JACVUO010000001.1, from coordinate 723,152 downwards.
GCAGGCGATCGCTACCGGGCAGGCCGATGGCGGCATCGGTATGGCGCTGCGCTGGTTGAAACCACTGGAACAAGGCTTTGACGTGGACCTGACTGTCGGCACACACGGTGGCTGCATGCGGTTACTGACGCCGCAGAATAGCGGTATTCGCGATGTGAAAGACCTGGTGGGTAAATCCGTCGCGGTCAGCGATCAGGCCAGTCCGATTCGCAACTTCTTCGCTGTGCAATTAGCAAAACAGGGCATCGATCCGGATAAACAGGTCAACTGGCTGCAATATCCGCCCGATCTGTTTGGTGAAGCACTGCGCAAAGGCGAAGTCCAGGCACTGGCCACCGATGATCCACAGGGCTGGCTGCTGAAAAAACAACACAACCTGCTGGAAGTCGACAACAACCTGAAAGGTGAATACGCCAGCATGACCTGCTGTGTGCTAGGGCTGCGTGGTTCGCTGGTGCGTGACGATCCAGCGACCGCCCGCGCTATCACTCAAGCCATCGTTGATGCACAGCAGTGGACTGCCGATCATCCCGCCGAAACCGCCAAAATATTCCAGCCCTTTGTGCCGGGGTCGGTGCCAGTAGATGACATCACCGCGATGCTCAAAGAGCACACCCATCACCATCACTCCACCGGTGCCCAGTTGCGCAGTGAAGTCGCGACCTATGTTGAGGAACTGAAAAAGATCAATGTGATTCGCCCGGATACCGATGCGAAGCAGTTTGCCGAGCACTATGTGCCGCAACTGTTGCCTGCCGAATCCGCCCATCAGCACGCCAGTAACATGGCGCACATGAGCAACATGTCGAGTTAAGGAGAGAATCATGGCCAGTGAAACCCTCACTATTGCCCAACACCGCGCCGCACCGCGCCGCCTGCAACCCGCCGTCTGGGGTGCGCTGTTACTGTGGTGGGCGTTGGTGGCGCTGATGGTGGCGGTACCGGATAAGCCGCAGGGTTTTGCTGCCCCGCGCTTTGTCGATCAAACCCATGAACTGTTTGCCGGCATTGCGCTGTTGCTCACCGTGCTGACGATTGCATCAGGCGTATTTCCGCGCCTGACGCTGCTGACACCGTTAAAACGCAGCGGCCCGTGGTTGATTGTGCTGGCGTTGCTGATTGGCGTGTGGGAAATCGTGACCGGGAAACTGGCACTGTTGCCCGCCCCCTTCTTTGCACCGCCGCGCGCACTGGTCGAAGCCTACGCCACTGACTGGCCTCGTCTGTTAGATAGCGTGCTCAATTCGCTGCGTCTGCTGGCCTTTGGTTTTATCTACGGCAGCGTGGTGGGCTTTATCACCGGCGTGGCGATTGGCTGGTCACGCGGGTTGGGATATTGGGTGCACCCGATTTTGCGCTTCCTCGGTCCCGTGCCGTCCACGGCGTTGCTGCCGCTGTCGCTTTATTTTTTCCCTTCCAGTTTCTCCGCAGCAGTGTTTCTCATCGCACTGGCGACCTGGTTCCCGGTAACTGTGCTGACCTGGTCTGGCGTTTCCAGCGTCGATACCCGTTTTTATGATGTGGCACGCACGTTGGGTGCCAATTCGATGTTCCTGGTGCTACGCGTAGCCGTGCCCGCCGCGCTGCCACACCTGTTTGTGGGTTTATTTATGGGGCTGGGCGCGTCGTTTTCGGTACTGGTCGCCGCAGAAATGATGGGGGTGAAATCTGGCCTGGGCTGGTATCTGCAGTGGGCCCAGGGCTGGGCGGCCTACGCCAATATGTATGCCGCGTTGATCGTGATGGCGCTACTGTTCTCTTCATTGATCTCCCTGCTGTTCCTGGTGCGCGACCGTCTGCTTTCATGGCAGCGCAGCGCGGTGAAATGGTAACGATTGGCCGATGTGCCCGATGGCGCATCGGGTTGAAACGCACACCACATCTGAGGGGCCGTCAATCATGACGACTCACGCAGGCTACTCCACCACAGAGGTGAACTATGGTTGCAAAGATTTCCTCGTCGATCACAGAACTGATTGGTAATACGCCGCTGCTGCGGCTCTCGCGCTACACGCAGCAGCAAGAGATTCAGGCCGAACTGATCGCCAAGCTGGAGTTGTTTAATCCCAATCACAGCGTCAAGGATCGCATCGCCCTTAGCATGATCGAAGCCGCAGAGCGCAATGGCACCATCAAGCCAGGCGACACCCTGGTTGAAACCACCAGCGGCAATACCGGGATTGGATTAGCGGCGATTGCAGCCGCCAAAGGCTATAAATTCCGCGTCTATATTAATGATTTTGTCAGTATCGAGCGCACGCAACTGATTCAGGCTTACGGTGCTGAAGTGGTTCCGTTCAGCACCATTGAAGGATTTAGAGAATTTTATGAAGCCAGCAATGGCGATTTTGTCGCCGCCACCAAATGGCTGGCAGAAAAAGTGACCGCCGCTGAACCCGAGGTGCATTTCCTGCTGCAACTGGAGAATCCCGCCAACCCGGCAGTGCATGTTCAAACCACCGGGCCCGAAATCTGGCGCGACAGCGGTGGCAAGCTGGATATCTTCATTGCGGCCGTGGGAACCGGCGGTACGCTGTCCGGAACCGGGCGCTACCTGAAGCAGCAATACCCTGGCCTGCAAGTCATCGCAGTGGAGCCAGGCGTGGGTTCACAGCCCAGTGAATTGCGCCCGGAACCGCTGGAGATCACCGGCGTGCACGCCTTTAGCAATCAGCCGCCCGAACGTATCCCGGCGAATTTAGATCATCGGGTTTATGACGAAGTGATCGCCGTGGAAACCTGGCAAGCGTATGCGGCGGCGCGTCAACTGGCACTCAGCGAAGGTGTGTTAGTCGGTGATTCTTCCGGGGCCGTATTGTGGGCGGCGGAACAAGTGGCAGCGCGACCGGAAAATCACGGCAAACGCATCGTACTGCTGCTGGCAGATGGCGGCAGCAGTTACCTGACGACGCAGTTGTTTGCACATCAGGTGCCTGCTGAGACCTTTAAGCTGGCGAATGCGATTCAAACATCGCAGAAGATTGCCTGATTCGCTGAGTTTCATTGATTAGAATGTCATTTATTGCGCATTCCTCAGCGATTATGCTGCTCGATGAATGCGCGATAAATCACCCCGCTTCGACAAATTGCTTGATGTCAGACGGCCTCTCACACCAGCACATTGCTGGTGATTCCCTTTGCGAACAGCAACGGATCGGTTTCTGGTCGTAATACGTTGATGGCTTTCAAATCGCGCGCATAAACATCGATTTCTTTGACGAATGCATTACCCACCGAATAGTGGCCATGGGTATGGGTTTTCAGTACGCTGGCGATCTCCTGCGGCGTAGTATTCAATGCTTGTCCATTAAACTCACTGCCGATGGCTTCCGGATGCTGCGCAGCGTAGGCATGCGCTTGCAATATCGCGTGAGTGATTGCGGCAGCCACCTCCGGCTGTTCGCGGATGAGACTGCCGCGCGTGCCGACCACGCAGCAACTCAGGTTGGCGTACTCATCCATCAAATTGGTGCCGACTTCGCGGTAGCCCGGTTTCTGTGCCAGACGCCACATAATCGGATCTGAGCCGCTGGCGGCCTGAATCTCCCCTTTCTCAAGCACCATCGGCAGCAGATCTTGCGGGAATACACGCCAGTTCACATCGGTATTCGGGTCAACGCCGTGTTTTTTTAACATCAGCGAGAAGAAGTTTTTATCCGCGCCAGCCATATCCGTGACGCCGATGGTTTTGCCCTTTAGCTGCTCCAGCGTAGCGGGACCCTCATTGCGCGCTAATAAGCGCATGCACCCACCGTGTGTGCCTGCGGTCAGCTTGACATCAAAGCCCTGCTCCAGCGCCTTCAACCAGCGCAACGCCATGCCAACTGCCGCTTCTGCTTTCCCGGTGGCAATCGACTCCAGCAGTAATTCGGTGGAGTTACCAAAGTTAACGAACTCCACTTCAAGGTTATGCGCCTTGAAAAAGTTATGCTGATCGGCCACCACAATCGGTGCCAGGCAGATGGCATTGAGGTTTACCGCGAGGCGAATGTGCGTGGGTTTCGCCAGCGCCCATTTGCCCGCACCACCCTGCAACAGATCGCCGGACATTGGCATATTATGCATCTGCTCTTCGGCAAAACTGCGTCCCGGCAAAGTAGAAGCCATCATCGCCGCTGCGGAATACCCAATAAAGCGACGACGTGAAAGTAAATATTTATCCGACATTTTTTACTCCCAAAAATATATGCAGATGAATGAGTGAGTGTTGTAATAATGCATTTCAGGAGCAGGCAGAGTAATCGTAAATTAATGCTTCAACCAGATACGGAATTATGCCGATTATGCATGTGCTAAGCGGTTTTATTGCTTTTACAGCTTTGCCATATCAGGAAACAATCGACCTTATGTTATTCAGAGATAAATAAGGTTTCTCAATGGCAAATAACACCCCTTTTCTCGCTGAAATATTGCCAGCCCTCACCGGGCGATTGGCTGAACATGCTGAGCAGGTCGATCACAGCGGCGAATTTCCCCGTGCGGCTTTCACGCATTTACGTCAGCACGGATTGTTGCATTTCGCTCTGCCCGCTTCTGCCGGCGGTAGCGGTGGCGATTTACGAGAATGCCAGGCGATTATTCAGGCGGTAGCGCGCGGTGAACCCTCCGCAGCACTGATTTTGATCATGCAATATCTCAACACGCGGCGGCTGAGCGAGGAATCTGACTGGCCCATTAGTGTGCGCGAGGCTGTAGCGAACAGCGTGGTAACCCAGGGCGCGTTGATCAATGCGCTGCGCGTCGAACCTGAACTGGGTACGCCAGCGCGCGGCGGTTTGCCTGCAACCCGAGCGCGGCGCACCGCCGAGGGCTGGCGCATCAGTGGTGAGAAGATTTACTCCACCGGCAGCCATGGGTTGAGTTGGTTTCTCGTTTGGGCCAGTAGCGATGATGCCGATCCTCTGGTCGGCGGCTATCTGGTGCCCGCCGATGCGCCAGGCATTCGAATTGTCGACGAGTGGGATCATCTTGGCATGCGCGGCACCTGTAGCCATCGCGTGGTGTTAGATGAGGTGTTAATTCCGCTCAATCACGCGGTCAACGTTGCGCCCTGGAGCACGCCGAAAGCAGGGCTAAATGAAGAGGAGTCTGTGTGGATGGCGGTGCTGTTAGGCTCGTTATATGACGCGATAGCCCAAAGTGCACGCGACTGGTTTATCACCTTTTTGCAGCAGCGCATCCCCGCTAATCTCGGTGCGCCGCTGGCCAGTTTGCCTCGATTTCAGGAGTTGGTAGGACGCGTCGAAACTTTGCTGTTCACCAATCACACGCTGCTTAACAGCGCCGTTCTGGGTCAGGTGACCAGCAGGCATACGGCACAAATCAAACAAGTGGTCACCGAAAATGCGATTCGAGCGGTTGAGCTTATGGTGGAAAGCATCGGCAATCATGCGCTGACACGTCATCATCCGTTACAACGTCACTGGCGTAATGTTTTGTGTGGCCGTATTCATACGCCGCAGAGTGACGCCATTTTTACGTCCGTGGGCAAAGCCGCCCTGACTGCTGTGAGGAGCACGTCATAACACTAAGGTTACGAAGATGACGTAGGCACTGATGCTTTTGAGCCACATTGATGCTTTCATCATCGCCAACCTGTGTCATCACGTATATTGGCTCCTGGCTCCTGGCTCCTGGCTCCTGGCTCCTGGCAGCGTCCAGATGACTTCCGCCTTACACCCTATAAAATCGTTATAAAATCCTGCATGCTGTGAGTTTTCAGGGCCGCGATATCTCATAGCTATGACTGCCACCAAAACCGGATTTACCCTTGCAGCGCTGGCGATTGTCGCTGCGCTCGCCGTGCTGTTTTCCCACTGGACGGCGTTTCTCGCCTGGTCGCTACAAACACAAATCCAACTCCATCGCTTACTGGTCACGCATCTGCTGCAAATTAACAGCGGGCAATACAGCGCAGGGTTGTGGTTGATCGGCGTGACCTTCATCTATGGCATCTTGCACGCGGTTGGCCCCGGACATGGCAAATTTATCGTCACCACCTGGCTTACTACCCATCAACCACCGCGCGGTGTAGCGCTGAGCGTGCCGTTTCTCGGTAGCCTGGTGCAGGGTCTCAGCGCCATCGCGTTTGTCTTCATTCTTGCAATTGGCTTTAACCTGACCACGGGCGATCTCAGCACCAGCCGCTGGTATCTTGAGAAAGCCAGCGCGCTGTTTATCGCCGCGTTGGGCGTGATGATGATGGTGCAAGCCTGGCGCGGTCGCAGTCAGCATCGGCATACGCATCAGTATCAGCTTCGGCATGAACCTAAGCATGAGCATGAGCATGAGCATGAGCATGAGCAGCATCATGCTGGCTGCGGTCATCATCACGGCATTACTTTGGAATCAGTGGATAACTGGAAAGCGTGGATCGGCATTATTATTGCCACGGGCGTGCGGCCTTGTAGTGGCGCACTCACGGTGCTGCTGTTTGCCAGCGTAATTGGCATCACCCGTTGGGGCATGTTTGCGGTCATGACCATGGCACTCGGCACGGGTATGGCGCTGGTTGCACTGGCCCTGTTTGTACGCCATTTTCGTCATCGTGCGGGAGAATTATGGTTGGCTGAGTCATCGCCACGCACACAGCAAATACTCGGGATGATACGTATTGCTGGAGGCGCTTTGCTGATCTTATTTGCGCTGGTGCTGTTTTTAACCGTGGTGCCCATCAGTGCTAATGGAGATTATATTGCGGCAGGATGCTGAGGAATATTGAGGGGTTCAAGTGAGCAACGCCGGGCCGGCATCCTTGCCGATCCTGCCAGTGATTCGCGAACTTAACCGCGAACCTGGCACAATGCGCATTGCTGCGCGCCCGAGAAGTTCACATTAGAAACGGTAAGACGCGGTGACTGAGAAGTTACGCGGCGTACCATAAACGATCCCGCCATTACCGACGTTTTTGTCATACTCTTTATCGAACAGGTTGTTCAGGTTAGCCTGCAGAGTAACGTTCTTTGTCACGTCGTAGCGCGCGAACAGATCCACCAGCGCATAACTGCCCTGACGCGCTCGCCAGGTACCGACACCTTCCGGACCAGTGATATCCTGGTAGGTCTTCGACTGCCAGTTCACACCGCCACCCAGCGTCAGCTGATCCAGCATCGGCAGACGGTAGCTGGTGAACAGGTTGAACGAAGTGCGTGGCAACTTTGAGTTGTAGTTCTCACCCTCACGATCTTCGGCGACATAAGTCGTGCCGCCGAAAGTCATCTGCCAGTTGTCCGTCAGTGCACCGTTCACTTCAAACTCAACGCCTCGGCTCACGACACCACTCTTACCTTCAAAAATTTCGTTGCCTGACGCCGTGTATGTTCCGGTGCTCACTGGCGCGTTATCCAGTTCAGTGCGGAACACCGACACCGAGGTGGTCAGTCGGCTGTTCAGCCAGTCAGATTTCACACCCGCTTCGTAGTTTTTACCGATGACCGGGTTAAGGAATTGGCCGGAGGCATCCTGGCTATCCTGCGGCTGGAAGACCGAAGTGTAACTGGCGTAGGCTGACCAGTTATCATAGAAGTCCCAGATCAAACCACCGTATGGCGTGATGTTGTTTTCTTCCTGCCGGGTGGTTAAACCTTGACGATTCCAGTTGGTATAACGTGCGCCTAAAATGGCATGCAGCGGATCGGCTAACGTAATGCGAGTGGCAAGATAGGCCGATTTCTGACGCACCAGTTGCGTATCAGACGCTGGGGTACGAGGGTTCCAGTCGGACTCAGGATAGTTCCCGTTGTAGTCGTAGAAATTGCCCAACTGATCGGGTGAAATGTTGGTCCAGGCGCTGTAATACTTGTTGTCCTGACGGCTGTAATTCACCCCCAGCATCAGCTCATGCTGGCGGCCAAACATTTCGTATGGACCGCTGGCAAACGCATCGACGGAGTCCACTTTGCGTTTACCGGTGTTGTAGCCGGTTCCGCCTACCGCATCATAGTTGTAGGAAGGATCGTACTGGTTAACGAGCATACCGGAATCTTTATTCACATAGCCGTCGATATACAGCTGCTTACTGTCAAGGAACATCTCGTTGTGTGTGCCGTTAAGCGTGATGTTCCAGCCGTTATCGAAATTCTGTTGCAGGTTAACGAAGACTTTTTTGTTTTCTTTGTCGTTATACGCCCAATCCGTTGAGGTATTGTAGCCGCGACGCAATTTCACCTGTGAACCATCGGTATACCAACGTGGCGAACCACCCCACATGGGTGAGTCGGTATTCACCTGGGTAAACTCATAGCCCACAGACAGCTTGGTTTTGTCGGTCAGGTCAGCATCCACTACACCGTAGATGAATTTCTTCTCGAAACCATAACGCTCGATAAAGCTGTTTTTATCTTCGTATCCCGCTACCACGCGGCCACGCACATTGCCTTCAGGCGAAAGAGGCGCGGAAAGATCGGCGACGTAACGTTGCTTATCCCAACTGCCGTAGCTCGCCTCCAGGTTGCCGGTAAACTCCTTGCTGTCGGCGTGCTTACGCACCATGTTGATCGAGGCGGACGGGTTGCCAGGCCCAGTTAACAAACCGGTAGCACCACGCACCACTTCAACGCGCTCATACAGCGCCATATCGGTTTGGGCATCCCCCAGGTTCCAGCGCGAAGCAAACGCCGTTGGAATACCGTCGATCATGTAATTATCGATGATAAAACCGCGCGAATAATAGTTAGTGCGATCCATATCGCCGCTGACACCTCTGATACCTGTGGTGTTCGACAGGACGTCATTCAGGGATTGCAGTTGCTGGTCCTGCATACGTTGCTTGCTGACAATGCTGACCGATTGCGGAATATCACGCGCGGTTAATGCCATTTTGGTGCCGGCACGAGTGACCGGAACGCTGTAATCTTTTGCTGCCTGCTCTTGCTGCGCATCGCTGCTGGCGCTGGCATCCACCATCAGAGTTTGTTCTGTGTTAGTGCTATCAGCGGCCTGGGCAATACCTGATGCCACCATCATGGCAAGCAGAGAGACACGCAAGGCACGTTGCGGCGCAAGGCCAGATTCCCTGACGCGCTTTTCTTTGAAAGACATAATATTCCTCAATCACTTATCGTTATTTTGTGTTGGCGGCATAGCTGCTGACGTCTGTTAGATCCAGCCATAAATAACGTGCTGAAAAGGAATATCAGGATGAGGTATTTCCCGACTGCGCCCTCCTGGCGCAAACAGAACGACTGTAAAAATGCCGTTAAGAAAGCAAATGAGAAATATACGCATTAAGATTAGTATTGCAAGAAATTGTTACCTGTTATCTGACAATTTCACATTTAGATAAATCCTTATTCTTCAATGATTAATAATTCAGGTCGGTTATTTTCGGTCATTATCACGCAGGTTATTGGAGCAAACCTGTGATAAATCACAGGTTCTCGTCATGATGGTGTTCCAGGGATCACCAGGGCCAGCGTTTTTCCGCTAAATCCACCAGTAAACGTGACGCGGGGGAAAGCTCACTGAGTGAGCGGAATTGCCAGCCAAAAGTGCGAGGCATCATCACCAGCGGCAGCGGTATTTCAATTAACTCGCCGCCCTCACCTTTTAATAATCGTCGGGATAGAAAACTCAATAATTGGGTTTGCGCCAGTACGGCTCGCAGCGGTGACAGCGTGTTACTTTCCATTTGCGCCCGCGGCGGAGCATAACCCCCGCTGCGTAAGCGTTGTTCCAGCCACTGGCGCGTCGCGACGTTGTCTGAAGGCAACAACCAGTTATATTCATCAAGCTGTTCTGGCGTTGGATGAATATTGGCCAGCGGGTGATGGCGGCTGGCGGCAATCACCACCGGATCCTCAATCAGCGGACGGGTAATAAACTCGCTATTCCCCTGTGGTAGAAAACCGAGAATCAGATCGACCTTGTTCTCACGCAGTAACTTTTGCAGCAAATCATTCATCCCGACCGTCACTTCGAGTCTGGCGGTGGGGGCTTTGTGCAACAGGTCTTTACTGAGCACTGGCAGCATAAATTCCGCTGCCGTGGCCGCTACGCCCAACCGGATGACGCCCGCCGTTCCCGCACCCAGCGCCTGTAAATCCTGTCGGGTGACCTGCATCATGTGCACGACTTTTTGAGCACGTTCACAAAGTAACAGTCCCGCTTCTGTGAGTTGCATCCCACGCCCCACCTTGAGAATTAACCGCGTGGCGTAAAACTTCTCCAGACGCTGCAGACATTTGGTTAATGCGGGCTGAGTAATACCAAGGGATTGCGCCGCTTTACCCAGATGCCCCGTCTCCTTCACCGCCAGCAGATAATGCAGATCTTTCAGTTCCATTCATTCCCACCAGGAATCAATTAATAAAATTCAGAGAATATAATTTATCACTCTACGCTGCCAGGATGGAATGACATTAACAACAGAGCAACAGGCTGTTCGCGTCACCTTGTGGCGCTTAACAAGGGAGTAAAGGATGAAACATTCATTGAAAGCACTGGTCGCGATGATCGCATTGGCCAGCAGCGCACAGATACTGGCACAAGATACACTGCCTGTGACGTTACCGACGCAACAGGACAGTCGTCTGGAGCAAGTCGCTACCTCACCGCGCGTGTGGAATGGCATTACCGTCAGTCATGACAACCGTCTGTTCGCCTCGTTAACGCAATCGGAAGGAGCGGGTCTGCAGCTGGCAGAAGTGATCAACAATCAGCTGAAAGCGTTTCCCGATGAAAGCTGGAACCAGTGGAACGCTAACGATCCGGAGCATCATTTCTACCACGTGAATGCGTTGCGTATCGGCCCGGATGGCGATCTGTGGGTGATGGATTCAGGCAATAAAGGAATCGGTACCGGCGATCAGGCCGTGCCCGGTGGCGCCAAGCTGGTCCACATTAGTCTGGCCACTGGCAAAGTGTTGAACAGCTATGTGTTTAAGGCACCGACGCTGCAACCCACCAGCTATCTGGATGATGTGCGTTTTAATGGTGATTTCGCCTATATCACCGATCCGGGTGCGGTGGGATTAGTGGTGCTGAACCTGAAAAGTGGCAAAAGCTGGCGGGTGCTGGATAACCACCCGCTCTCGATTGATCACCAGCCGATTTATGCGGATGGCAAGAAGTTGATTCTGCGCGATGGCCGTGAAAAACGCGTGGGTCTCGATCAGCTGGAAGTTTCGCCGGATGGCAAATGGCTCTATTACCAGGCGATCCCGGGGCCGCTGGCTCGCATTGAAACCCGCTATCTGAATGACAGTACCCTTTCGGCTGCAGAAGTGGCGAAGCATGCGGAGAAAGTGCGCGAAACCTGGAGTACCGGCGGGACGGCCATCGATGCCGCGGGCAACATTTACGCTTCGGATATCAACACCCGCAGCATTAGACGTATTGCGCCCGATGGCAAAGTCACCACCGTGGTGCAGGATCCCCGCCTGGTGTGGATCGATGCGATGTGGGTATCTGACGGCGCACTGTGGATGCCGTCCGGACAGATCAATCGCACGCCCGCGACCACTGGCGGCAAACCGTCAACCGTGGAATATCCGGTTAAGCTATACCGTTTGCCGTTACCGATTAAGCCTTCGCCGCGGGATCATCAATAAAGCATAGCGTTTCACGCTATTTAGCGCGGTGTTCACGCCGCGCTTATTCACTGTTATCTCTAATGATCAACAGGAGGAAATAACACCCAGATAAATCATCACTGTTCGCTATTTTAAATTTATTAAAACTAAGAGGTTACGCACATATTTCGCGTAAACCTAACCTTGTGCCTGCCGAAAAAAACGCTGGATAATATTCCCAGATAGACGAGGTTGCAGAAGGTTAATTTGAACAATAAATAATCATTCGCTGTTTTTTATTTATTTCGAACACGTTGCGTTTGCTACCCACAAACGTGCTCTATCCCTCCGGACAGGAACCCTCGTCATGCTGCTGATCATCAGTCTGCTTATGATAATCTGCTTTATTGGCTTATTAATGAGCAAAAAGCTTTCCGCTCTGACTGCATTAATCCTTATCCCTACGCTATTCGCATTGTTATCTGGCCATGGCGCGGATATGGGTGCCATGGTGATCAAAGGATTGCGTACCGTCGCGCCCACCGGCGTAATGTTGATATTCGCGATGCTCTATTTTATGAGCGTAACGGATGCCGGGATGTTTGATCCGATTATTAAACGGATTGTGTCTGCCGTCGATGGTGATCCGGTGAAGATATTTGTTGGCACCGCACTGCTCGGCTTTATTGTCGCCTTAGATGGTGATGGCGCGACAGTGTATATGATTGTGCTTTCCGCCTTTATGCCAATATATGAGCGTATCGGATTATCAAAACTCAGCGTTGCCGCCCTGCTATTACAGTGCACCGGGCTGGGCAATATGTTTCCGTGGGGTGGCCCTACGGCGCGTGCAGCGGCCGCTGTTCAGGCTGACGTCTCTACTCTGTTTGTCCCGCTGCTGATTCCGCTGCTGGCCTGTGTGGCATGGACCTTTATACTGGCGGTGATGCTCGGCAGAAGTGAACGCAAGCGTTTGGGATTCCAGCAGCCTATCCCGGTGGATCGCGCCGCGATGCAGTTCGAAGAAAAAAGCTGCGTAGCCTGGCGTTTCTGGTTTAACTGGGCACTGACCATTGCACTGATGACCTTCCTGGTGCTGGATGTGATGCCCATGGCGTACCTGTTTATGCTGGCCACCGCCATCATGTTCGTCGTCAATTATCCGCAACTCAGCCAGCAGCAGGAACAGATCGGCCGCCATGCGCCCGCCATCCTTGCCGTCGCTGGATTGATCTTCGCTGCGGCGGTGTTTACCGGCATTTTTGCTGAAACCGGTATGGCGAACGCCCTGGCTCAAGCGATTGTGCACACTATCCCTGCGTCGCTGGGTCCTTACCTTGCGGTGATTACCGCCTTGATCAGTATTCCCGTTACCTGGATGGTATCGAATGATGTGTTTTATTTCGGCATGCTGCCGGTGCTGGTGCAGGCTGCGGGACATTATGGTATCGAACCGATTGAAATGGCACGCGCCGCCCTGGTCGGTCAACCGGTTCATATTCTCAGCCCACTGGTGGCCTCGACCTATTTATTGGTCGGCATGCTGAAACTGGATTATGCGCAGACACAACGGTTCACGCTGCGTTGGTCATTTATTACCTCGATTGTATTATTCGTGGTCGCACTGATCACCGGTTGCTTTCCGTTTTATCGCAGTCTATAGAATATATTCACTCCCCTTGTAGCCGCAATTTTTTGCGGCTACGCCCTCGACTAACTTGAGTGAAATATCTGCTTTGTGTTTTATTGTTCGATATAGACACAATCTGCTGAAAGCTTATTTTCCGGACAATTCTGCATTATGCGCAATATTTTCATTTGATAAAAATTAACGTAGAATGCCCCCTTTCATCTTCGTTATAAAAGTTATAAGGGTTTATTCATGAGCGATGCACTCAAAGCATTGAACAATCTTCGTACACTGCGTGCCCATGCGCGTGATGTTGAGATTGCGGTATTAGACGAAATGCTGGAAAAGTTCGCCGTGGTGGTTGCAGAACGCCGTGAAGAAGCGGAAGCGAATAATGCCGCTCAGCGCGAAAAAGAAGAAAAACTGGCGCTGTATAAAGAGATGCTGCTGAATGATGGCATCGATATTAGTGAATTAACGAAATTAAACCAGGGCGAAACCAAACCGAAAGCGAAACGTGCGCCACGCCCGGCGAAATATAAATTCATCGACGAAAACGGTCATGAAAAATTCTGGACCGGCCAGGGCCGTACTCCATCGCCAATCAAATCCGCTTTAGACGCGGGCGGTTCGATGGATGATTTCCTGATTTAACCTATCAAAAAAAGCTGCCACTTTTTACAGTGGCAGCTTTTGCAAATAGGGCTTTAAGTGACGAACGCTATACCATTCCTGGCGACCAATTAACTCCCTATTTCAACGCTGCACAGGCCTTCGCAATTCGTTTTCCGGCTTCGCGCACGCTGTCGATATCAGTGGCAATAGACAGGCGGAAATACGGCGATAAGCCATACGCGCTGCCCGCTACGCCGGACACGCCGCTTTCCAGCAGATAATTCAGCACATCCTGCTCGCTCTCCAGACGCTGACCATCTGGCCTTGTTTTGCCCAGCAGCCCGGCACAGCGACAGAAGATAAAGAACGCCCCCTCAGGATTCAGCACCTCAATACCTTCTACCGGGCGGAGTTGCGCCATAATCGCATCCCGGCGATCCTGATAGGCCGCGCGCTGCGGTGGCAGGAAATCCAGCCCACCGTTTAACGCCGCCACTGCTGCCGCCTGAATGATCGCGCTGGCACCCGAACTATTCTGCGACTGTACCACCACCATGGCATCAACCAACGCTTGCGGACCAGCACCAAAGCCGATGCGCCAGCCGGTCATGGCATAGGTTTTCGACACGCCCCCCACCAGCAGAATGCGATCGGCTAAATCTGGCGCTACCTGCAACAGGCTAACGTGTTCACGTCCATCAAACAGAATGTGTTCATACAGTTCATCCAGCATGGTCCACACGTTGGGATGGTCACGCAGCACTGCCGCGAGGGCAGTTAACTCTGCTGCGTTATATACCGCACCGGATGGATTACCGGGATTATTCAGCACCAGCCAGCGGGTTTTATCGGTGATCGCTTGCGCCAGCTGCTGCGGCTGCAGTTTATATTCCTGCTCCAATGGGCAGTCGAGCAGCACCGCGTCGCCGCCGTTAAAACGCACGCTATCCGGGAACGTCGGCCAGTACGGCACTGGCACAATCACCTCGTCACCGTCATTTAAAGTGGCAGCAAAGGCATTGAAGATGATCTGCTTCGCCCCGTTGGCAATGCAGATCTGCCCTAATGCATAATCCAGCTGATTTTCCCGTGCCAGCTTGGCCTGCACCGCTTTACGCAGCGGCGTGGTGCCATTAGTCGGCGTGTAGCGGGTCTCACCGTTATTCATGGCTTCTGTCGCGGCATCGCGGATGTGCTGTGGTGTATCAAAATCCGGTTCACCGGTGGTGAGATCCAGAATATCTACGCCCTGCTCTTTCAGCTGGCGCGTCAACTGGCGCGCCGCGGCATTGGCAGAGAGCGACACGGACTGCACACGCTTTGATAAGGTGACCATAATCAGCTCCTAAAAGGTTTACAGCGCGGGCAGACCGAGGTTCTCGCGCAGCGTGGCGAATTCGTAATCATCGCGGAACAGACCACGACGACGAAGTTCCGGGATCACCAGCTCGACAAACAGATCCAGTTGCTCTGACATGATGGCAGGCATGATGTTGAAACCATCGGCTCCGCCCTCTTTCAGCCACAGCTCAAAGTCATCGGCGATGTCTTCGGCGGTGCCAACAATCACGCGGTGACCACGCGAACCGGCAGCCACAGCGGCCAGCTCACGCAAGGTCAGGTTTTCGCGCTTCGCCATATCCGTCATCAGCTTGACGCGACTCTGATTACCTTCGCCGAGCGGGACTTCAGGGACTGGACCATCCAGCGGATACTGGCTCAGATCCATGCTGAAACGCAGCGACAGCTGACGCAGACCGTTTTCGATATCCACCAGCGTATTCAGCTCTTTCCACAGCGCTTTGGCTTCTTCGCGGGTGCGTCCGACAATTGGCATCACGCCCGGCATGATCACGACGTGATCCGGATTACGTCCGGCGGCAATCACCTGATCCTTCTGCGAACGGTAGAAGGTTTGCGCCTCTTCCAGACTGGCCGCAGCGGTGAAGATCACTTCGGCGGTTTCGGCCGCCAGTTTTTGCCCATCGGCGGATGAACCGGCTTCAATGATCACCGGACGTCCTTGCGGGGAGCGTGTAATGTTCAGCGGACCCTGTACCTGGAAGTGCTCGCCCTGATGATCAATCGACTTAATTTTGTCATTGACGAAGTATTCACCGGTCTCTTTGTTTGGCTGCACGGCCCCTGCTTCCCAACCTTCCCACAGCTTGTTGGTCACTTCGAGGAACTCACGCGCACGCGCATAGCGCTCGGCATGGTTTGGCATATCGTTGCGGCTAAAGTTACGTGCCACGTCGGTAGAGAACGACGTCACCACGTTCCACGCCGCACGGCCACGGCTGATGTGATCCAGCGACGAGAAACTTCGCGCCATAGTGAAGGGATCGCTAAAGGTGGTGGACGCGGTGGCCGCCAGACCAATGCGTTTGGTGTTCACCGCCAGCGCCGACAGCATGGTCAGCGGCTCAAGGCGCGCCATGGTCGATGGCAGACGGTACATGCTGGTCGCCAGCGCATCACCGACGAAGAACAGATCGAATTTACCGGCTTCGGCTTTTTTTGCGATGGTGATCAGCCAGTCAATGTCAGTGGGATCGCCGAGTTTTTCCGTGAGACGCCAGCCGCTGACGTGTTGCCCTACGGGTTGTACGAAGAGGCCCAAGCGGATGCGTTGTGGTTGTGCAGTAGCCATGAAGTTGTCCTGGTCAATAAAGAGGGTAAAAAGTTAGAAACGGTTCTCGGTCGCCAGCAGCGCCTGCTCTAACGCATCCGCATGAATGCGGAACGGCAGACGTTCAGCGCTGGCCGCCGGGAATTTAATTTGTTCCGCAATTGTGCGTATCGCCGCCGCGCGGTCGCCTGTCAACGGCGCCAGCGTCAGTGGCATCGCATACTGACGCAGCAACGCCAGCAGTTCCGCATCCGGCACGCCATCGTGTTCAACCAGTGATTGCACCAACAGGCTGTAACCGACTTTTTCACCGTGCAGCCAATGATGCAGCTCAGGCTGGTGCGTCAGACGGTTATGAATGGCATGGGCAAAACCGGGGGTGGGCAGTTGATCGCGCACGCTGTTCGCCAGCCCCGCCAGGACGATGTTGGCATCGATCACCTTCACCAGTTCCGGCGTAACCTGCTGTTTTTCATTGGCGCTGACGGCGGCCTCACCTAACTGGCGATAGACATCCAGCGCACGGTGCGCCGTCATCACTTTGAGATCGAGCGCCAAATCGTGTGGGTTGCTGCGCAGATAGGGGGCAAATTCGTAGTACTTCGCCAGCGCATCCACTATCCCCGCTTTGAGGTAACGTACATCGCTGCGGGCGATCACTTCGCTGTCCACCAGCACCAGCTCGGGCATTTTCCCCAGCGGCTGGCTGCGCACATGGCCGCCCTGCTCGTTGTAGATAATGGCCACTGGCGACCAGGCCGCACACGTGGCGGCAAGCGTGGCAAAGTTGATCACCTTCAGATCCGGTAACTGGCTGCCCACTGCTTTGGCGGCATCCAGCACGCGACCACCGCCCACCGCAAACAGCAGCTCGGCTTGCTGGTGCTCAACGTTGTTTTTTAGCGTTTCGATGGCGAGGTCGGTACATTCACCGCGCAAATACTCCAGTTCCCAGCGAATACCGTTGGCTTCTAAACTCTGGCTTAATTCCGGATTAACCGCTTGCCAGGCGTTGGGAGAAGTGAAAATGCGGATATGTGTGGCATAAGGTTTGATAAATTCACCGGCTCGCGCACGCAGGCCGGCTTCATGTGCATAAGCACGCGGAGATTTGATCGCTAACACGTCGTCACCCTGATTAAGAATAAGGCTATAACGAGAAAAGTTATTTTATTTCATGAGGTTAATGCGAAATAGTTATAGCGCTATGTATTTTATGCATACTACGGTAAATCGCGATATAAGCAATGGAAAAGCCGCCATTTCATTTTCACAAATTCGCATTAGCTTAGTCATTTTTCACATATAGAAGCCTGTGGCATTACTGATATTCTGAGTTGCTTAGCACGCTGGGTATTGAATTTTAGCGCTTTAGAACGCGTCGGTATCGCCCACTCAGTGTTACTCAATCTGCATTCATTTTACCGCTTTCAGGCGGTCTCTCGGGGATAGATATGTCACTTGAATTTCGTCAGGTCAGAGAAGATGAGGTTGAAACCTATCAGGCGCTAATGCACGCCGCGTATGCGCCGACGCTGGCAATGGGCATCAAATTTGATGCCGCCAAAGCAGACCGTGAAAAGACGCTGCGTCACCTGCAAAGTCACGGCGTTTATGCGCTTTACACGCAAGGCGTGATGGTTTCCTCGGTCACCGTGCGCTATCCGTGGGGTCCGCTGCCAGGCCCGTTTGGTCTGCCGCATATTGGCTGGTTCGGTGCCCATCCCGACTATCCCGGCAAACAGTACGGCCGTCAGGTACAGGATCGGCTGGAACAAGAGATCCTGCTAGGCAAACTGCGCGCCCCTGCGGTGTCATTAGGCACCGCTACCAGCCATCCATGGCTGATCGAGATGTATAAAAAGCGCGGCTTCCAGTTGATGCATACCACCGATCTCGGCAAAGGCCATATCACCCAATATATGAAGAAAGTGCTGGATGACAGCGCGCATGATGCGTGGATGACACGTCAGGCCGCACAACAAGGAAGCAAATAATGAGTTTTGATGAGAGCGCATTGGGCCAACATTTGATTGCCTTCCGCCATGAGTTACACCGTTTTCCAGAACTCTCCAATGAAGAGTTTGAAACCACGGCACGTATTCGTCAGCAGCTTGATAAACACCAAATCCGCGTATTGGATTTGCCGCTGAAAACCGGTTTGGTGGCGGAAGTGGGTCCCGAAAATGGACCGCTGATCGTGCTGCGTTCCGACATTGATGCGCTGCCGATTGAAGAGCAGTCTGACGTCACGTTCCGTTCAGAGCGCCCAGGCGTGATGCACGCGTGCGGCCACGACTTCCACAGTTCCGCCGCGCTGGGTGCGGCGATTCTGTTGAAACAGCAGGAGGCCCAGTTGCCGGGCCGCGTGCGTATTTTGTTCCAGGCCGCCGAAGAGACCGGCCAGGGCGCGCCGGATGTGATTGCTACCGGCGCACTGCAGGATGCCGTGACGATTTTCGGCATTCATAACGATCCTTCGTTACCGCCGGGCGTGATAGGCAGCAAAGCCGGGCCTCTCACTGCGGCCGTCGATCGCTTTGATATCAAGATTACCGGGACGGGCAGCCACGCAGCCAAACCGCATCAGGGCAACGATCCGATTGTGATCGCCGCGCAAATAGTTTCGGCCGCACAAACGCTGATCAGCCGTAATGCACCTTCGGGTGATAATGCGGTGGTCTCGATAACCCAGATCCACAGCGGCAGCACCTGGAATGTCATCCCGGACAGCGCGTGGCTGGAAGGTACGGTGCGCTCGTTCTCGCAGGAGACGCGCGAACGACTGGAGCAGCGCTTCCGTGAGATTGCGCAGGGTATTGGCGCCGCCTTCGCGGCCAAAGTCGAATTCAACTGGCACGCAGGTCCACCGTCGGTGGTGAATGATGCGCACTGGGCCGATTTCGCCCTGCAACAGGCAGCAGCCAGCGGCTTTGAAGCCCGCGTCGTCGAAGCCAGCCCAATCGGTGAGGATTTTGCCTTCTACCAACAGCAACTGCCGGGTGCGTTTATGATGATTGGCACCGGTGAACCTTATGCGCTGCATCATCCGGCGTTTCGGATCAACGATGATGTGCTGCTGCCGACGTCGCGCTATCTGGCCAATCTGGCTGTGGCGGCATTGCACAGTCTGGAGCAGCCATGAGCATCACTCCCGCCCTCGCTGAGTTGATCGTTCACAGCCAGCCGGATGCCGCCGCACGTGAAGCAGCCCGCGAAGGGGTACGTGATTTTCTTGCCGTCAGCTGGCCGGTTCTGCAAGGTCAGGTACCCGACAGCGGCTTGCCCGCGCTGCGCAGCGTTTATGCCGATGGCAGCCCACGCTCTCAGGCGCTGCTTATCGGTTATGCCGCTCACGCGCTGGATTACGATGATTTCCACGCCGACTTTCGTGGTCACCCCAGCGTGGTGATCCTCCCTGCGCTGTTTGCCTGGCAGCAGCAACAGGCGGCAGAGATTGATGAGTTTCTCGATGCTTACGCCATCGGTGTGGAAGTGGCCGGACGGCTTGGGTTGGCCGCCAGCCAGCAGCATTATGCGTTAGGTCATCACAATACCGCGACGCTGGGCACCCTGGCCGCCGCAGCCGCGCTGGCTCGTCTATTAAAACTGGATGTCGGCGCGACGGCCAACCTGCTGGGCATCGCCACCACTCAGGCCAGCGGGCTACGCGCGCAGTTCGGCTCTGCCGTCAAACCTCTGCACGCTGGATTGGCGGCAGAACGCGCGGTCGCGGCGGCACAGCTGACGCTGGCAGGTTTTGATGGCAAACAGGAGGGTGTGATCGACGCTTTCCTGGCTGCCAACAGCCATGGCCAGGCGCAACCTGACAGACTGGTTGCTCAATGGGGCGAGCCGTGGCGTATTGTTTCGCCGGGGCTGGAGTACAAACCTTTCCCGACCTGCGCCGGAACACACAGCGCAGCGGAAGCCGCGCGTATCCTGCGCAATGGCTGGCTAGCCAGCGGCAATTTGCTGGAAGCGCTGCTGGATAACATCACCGACATAAGCGTGGCGTTCCCGCCAGGCGGTGATATTGCCGCCTCAGTCACATCGCCCACCAATGGGATTGAAGCGCGTTTCAGTCTGGAATACGTGATTGCCGCGATGCTGATCTTTAACGATCTGCGGCTGGAAGATTTTGCGGAAGGCGATCTTAATCATGCTGTGATGCCACTGGCAGCCAAAGTGAGACGAGTACCTGATGACACCGCGCCGCCAGATGCGATTAATCCCGCATTGCGTTTTCATCTGGTCACTCTTACCTTGCGCGATGGCACCCGGCTGCAACAGCGTCGTACCCGTCAGCAATCCCTGGCCGATGGCGTGGACGTTGAGGGTAAATTGCGTCTGGCGTTGCGTCAGGAGTCAGGCGAGCGATTGCAACAGGTGCAGCAAAGTAGCGCATTGCAGACAACCGCTGATCTGGCGGTGCTGCAGCAGTTATTACGCGTTTAATATCTTGATGCAGCGCTTTTAATTCACCACGCCACAGACGAAGTTGCGTCTACCGGGATGACGAGTGCCGTATTAAACTACAGGTCGCCGCACCTGCACAGGAGTCAACTCTGGTGCGTGCGGCCTGAACCGCTCCTGACTGCCAGACTCTTAGCTTAGGCACACCCCATGACCAAAACCCAGCGAATATTGGCACTCGTGCAAATGTTACGTTGTCACCGATATCCGATAACTGCACAGCATCTCGCAGAGCAACTCAGCATTAGCGTGCGCACCGTATATCGCGACATCATCAGCCTGCAACAGCAAGGCGTGGAAATCGAGGGCAGCGCCGGACTGGGGTATTTGCTGAAATCCGACGGTCATTTACCGCCCTTGATGTTTTCCCGTCAGGAGATTGATGCGCTGGCGTTGGGCCTTGATTGGGTCAGCCGCCACACCGATGCCGAATTAAAATCCGCCGCACAGCACGCGCTGGCAAAAATTTATGCCGTCATGCCAGCGCATTTATCGCATGGTATCGATCATCAATCATTGCTGGTCGCTTCGCGGGGAGAAGCCCTGTTTGAGAAGCATCTGCCGGAACTGCGTCAGGCAATCCATACCCGCAATAAAATCTCGCTGCGTTATAACGATCTCAAAGACGTGTCATCCACTCGCATCATCTGGCCCGTGGTGCTGGGATATTTTGACCGTGTGCGCTTGCTGTGTGGCTGGTGCGAACTACGCCAGGATTTTCGTAATTTCCGCGTCGACCGCATTGAAGAGATTGTGGTTGAGGATGAGACCTATCCCGGGACGCGTCATCAGTTGCTTAAGCGCTGGAAGGATTATCAGCAAGCACGTTATCCCGATGCTCGATAATGGGTTTACAGCATACCGCTGTAAAGCACCGGTCCGGTGGGTTGCCCCGTTGGTGAACCGCCCTGAGGTTCCAGGCTGATAGCAAGGGTAGCCCCTGCTGCTAAGGCTCGATTATCCATTTCTATTTGCGTTGCCGCATGGTCTGCCAGTAAACCCAGCGAGACCGGGGATTGGCCCGCAGGAATCAGCCAAAGCTGCAGACTTCTGGACGCATTAATGGCGACGGGTTTAAGCGGCGATAATTGCAGATAACGGCGGTCGCTACTGCGGCTGACCACCCATTGTCCCTGATGCTGTGAATCCCCCAGAATCACCAGGGGTGCGAACTCATCAGGGCGATGGCTGTAATAGGATACCAGGGTGAATGCCGCAAGCCCCGCAGCAACCAGCCAGCCAACATAAGGATTGGCGCGTTTCACCGGGGTTTTAGCCGGAAGACTCAAGGCAATTTTTTTCCACACGCGTTCCGGCGGGATTTCAGGTCGCAAATGGGTGTCCATTCCTGCCAGCATTGTCTGCCAGCTTGCCACTTTCGCAGCCAGTTCCGGCTCTTGTTGCAGCCGCCTCTCGAAACGCAATCGTGCATTGCCGCGCAATGTTCCCAGGGCATATTCGGCGGCGAGCGCATCATCATGTTTATTGTTTTTCATAAGCCCACGCACTCCCGAAGATGCTCCATCGCACGACGGATCCAACTTTTTACTGATCCTACCGGTTGCTGCATCCAGGCAGCAATATCGTTATGCGACATCCCCTGATAATAAGCCAGCGTCACACTCTGTCGCTGCTCATGACTTAGATGCTGCAGACAGTGATGTAATCGGGCGTTCTGTGAATCGTCAAAGGGGGCATCTGGCCCTTCCGCCTCACCCTCCGAAACGTTATCGCTATATTCTTCAGACAGGATGGCCTCACGCGCCTGTCCACTGCGCAGCCAATCAATACAGCGATTGCGCACAATATGCGTCATCCAGGTCATGGGGGCGCTCAGTGCGGCATCATAGCTGTCGGCTCGATTCCAGATAGTGAGGAAACAATCATGCAGCACCTCCTCCGCCCAGGCTCTCTGGCGTAATGTGCGCAAAGCAAGGGCGAAAAGATGCGGCGAAGCGAGTCGATACAGTTGTTCAAATGCCTGGCGATCGCCTTGCGCAATCGCCCGCATTAATTTCACCTGCTGTTGAGCCAAAACGTTATCCATGTTTTTCCCGGAAGGCATTGAAATGCCTTCCGAGTATAGACAATTACTTAGGCATCAGAACGGTATCGATAACATCAATCACACCGTTTTTCTGATTCACATCATAAGTACTGATATTGGCCACATTGCCCTGGCCATCTTTCAACTGAATATTGTGAGGACCATTACTCATAATCCACAAAGGCTGACCGTTCACGGTTTTCAGCTCCGCGTGACCGCCACCTTGTTTGATTTTCATCATCAGCGCTTTCATGTCGTATTTACCGGCCACGACATGATAAGTGAGGATGCTGGTTAACTTGGCTTTGTTTTCCGGTTTTACCAGATTATCCACGGTGCCAGCGGGCAGTTTCGCAAACGCGGCGTTGGTTGGCGCGAACACAGTGAAAGGCCCTTTTCCTTCGAGTGTTTCCACTAAACCTGCAGCCTTCACTGCGGCCACTAATGTAGTGTGGTCTTTAGAATTGAGGGCGTTTTCAATGATGTTTTTCTGCGGATACATAGCGGCACCGCCAACCATGACAGAGTCAGAGTTCATGGCTGCGAAAGTCGTGGCGGAGAACATCAGCGCGCCAGAGATGACTGCAGTGGTGATTAGCTTTTTCATCATAAATCCTCGTTGTAGGGGAGCGAAGAATTTGCTCACAACGGGATATACGTAAGGAGGGGGCAAACTGGATGCAGATAAAAATAAAAAAATTTTCGCCCCTCACAAAACGGTTTCAAACACCGTCATGTGAGGGTGCGCTGGCTTTACATCTCGTCTTCAGGTTCCAGGGCGTCCTGAATGGCATCAGCCAGATTGGAAATTTCATTCGCTACCGCCTGAAGATCCCACGACGCTTTAGAACCGCTGGCAGAGGTTGAAGCGCTGACGGATTCCTTCGCCACCGCTAAAGCGGCCGCCACAGCGATGGTTCGCTTGTGTTGTTCTGGCGTCATACCCATTGGGGGTGGTGCAAAGTAGTCATTGACCATTTCATCTCTCCGTTTACCGCGTTCAAATAATTAATCCTGCGTGCATTATCAGGATATTGAGCACGAGTGCGACTAAAAGTTCACGTCACGCTCCTGACGGGTTCTGTTACAGCTCTTTTGCACTTACCGCGGGTAGCCAGGCCGCTGGTGTTGCAAAAAGCTCATTCGAACTGAACGATAAGATGCAATACTTATCGCTGCGTAGCAGATATTAAAAAATCAATCAGAGCTTTCACTCTTTTGGTTTTACCCGCATTTTTTGGGTAATAGAGATACACCGGCGGATAGGTTTTCCAGTAGCTCTCCATCACGGGGATAAATTGATCCTTGTCAGGTTGTAGCCGCCAGATGGGTTCAAACAAACGTCCAATTCCCAGCCCGTTACGGATCCCATCTGCCATAACGTCAATATCGTTGCTGATTAACTGCCCGGGCATCTCAACGGTCAACTGCTCACCGCGATCGTTCAGAATCAAAGGGAGGATGCGGTTGTTAGTGATAAAACGGTAACCAATCAGCTGGTGGTGACGGAGATCAGTCGGTACCACAGGCTTTCCGTGCCTGGTGAGATAAGCTGAGGATGCATATAACCCTTCACGAAACGGTTTCATTATCGGCCGCGCCACCACCCCGCCCTCCAGAATATCGCCAAAACGGATCCCCAGATCAAAACGTTCTTCGATAATATTCACGGTACCGTCGAAGACCGAAATTTCCAGCTGTATACCCGGATATTGCTGACAGAATTCTGCCATTGCAGGCTTAAGAATTAAGAGATACGCAAAACGTGAGAGCGTTATTCGCACGACACCCGTGGGCTCCTGGTTTTGATCGCGGATGCTTTCAAGCGAATTTTCCAGCGACGCCACCGCCGCAGCGGTCTGTTCCAGCAACAGCTGCCCGGTTTCCGTCAGCTCAATACGTCGGGTCGTGCGTATAAAAAGCGGATGGCCGATATGCTCTTCCAGTAGCTTAAGCGCATTGCTGACGGAGGGAGGGGTAATTTCCAGTTTCCTTGCGGCTGCCGAAATATTGCCCTCACGTGCAATGCTCTGAAAGATGCGTATCTGGTTATAAAGGGCGTTATTCATAATGTCTTCCTTAAGCAATCACCGCCTGATTATTAAGTACAGCCTAAATATGCTTAAGTCAATGGCCCTCTAATCTTCCTGAAATGCGCCTCTTATACTTCTGTATCTTTCAACAACGCCCTGAGTTTAGGAGACTCTGATGCGAATTTTATGTCTGGACATCCCCGCCCCTGGAGCATCACTTGAACAATATGCTCCGCACCTTAATGCGGAGGCTCTGCACGCCTGGGGATTGTATAAATCTGGCTTCATTCGTGACATTTACTTCCGTCAGGACAGACCTGGCGTCGCCATTTTTCTTGAATGTGACTCTGTCGATGAAGCGATGAACGTAATGGCCGAATTCCCGCTGGCAAAAGCAGGCTTATTAAGCTTTGAGTGCATACCGCTTGGCTCCTTTATTAACTGGGAAAATCTCTTTGCCGCTGAATTTAAAAATAAATAGTGAGGCCCGATATGAAACCTGCAGATAGACCTGTTCTGTGTGTCGTCTCCAGCCATCCGATTAAAGGCGCACCCGGTGTACCGACCGGTTTCTTCCTCGCCGAGCTGACGCATCTGGGGCAACCAAAGTTCATCACGTTCTGGATGCTGCCAGCGCTTCAGAAATTAAGTTAAGTAATGAGTAAATTATCCTGCTGGAACAGCTTGCCTCAGAGACCGGTGTGGATACGCGCGGAGCCTGGGAAAACCCGATGGTTCAATAAAGCAGATAAAGTACCATTTCTGCCATTACTAAACAGCAATAATATAAAGGATCGAAAATATCGGATAAAAACATGGTTTATTGCAGAACCTTCCAGGAGCACGTTTACGTTACCCCGTCAGGTATGCTGAGACTGCCGCATTTTAAGTTTTACTACGAGTTGATGGGTGCAGAAAGGATCCTGTGCTCCGTTGATTATCCCTATCAGACCCTGGACGGTTTAAAACATTTATTGAAAGTCTGCCCGTCAACAAGGCTGAAAAAGAGGCCATCGCGTTTCGCAATGCAGCGCGTTTACCTGGCATCACGACTTCGTTCACTGATTCATCAGGATTGAGCACAATGGAAGTCAGGCGACCATTATTAGTTTTTGTCTAAAAGTGAATAAGTCTTTACTGCTCTAAACAAAATAATGCTGACACTCTATACTGGGTTAAATATTCATCATCACGATTTAACTTATTGAAATGAATAACATCCTTATTATTTCCGGCCATCCAGAGCTGACCCATTCCGTCGCCAACGCCACTATCCTTGATGAACTGGCGACCGCACTTCCCGATGCTGAAATTCGTCGCCTGGACTGGCTCAGTTTGGACGGTAAATTCAACATCGGTGCGGAACAGGAAAGCCTGCTCAGGGCCGATGTGATTGTCTGGCAGTTCCCTTTTTCCTGGTATGGGCTGCCCGGGTTAATGAAACAATGGCTGGACGAGGTCTTTGTCCACGGCTTCGCGCATGGCTCAACCGCGAAACTGGGCGGTAAAAAGCTGATCCTCTCCTTCACCACGGGCGCGCCACAGGCGTTCTATACCGCTGACGGTTTCTTTGTCCATGCCATTGAAGAGTATCTTATTCCGTTCGAGACCACGGCAAGGCTGTGCAACCTTGAGCTGCTGGCGCCGGTTTATACCTGCGGTATCAGCTATGCCGACCGGGATGTCGACAAAATCGCGCAGCAAAAAATGCTTGCCCGGGAACACGCTTCAAGGCTTGTCGACCTGCTCAATACCGTCGTGAATAATCCAGAAGGAGAATAATGATGCAGTATACCCGGCTCGGTAAAAGTAACTTACTGGTCTCCCGCATCTGCATGGGGTGTATGGGGTTTGGCGACCCGTTAACGGGCCAGCATCGCTGGACGCTGGACGAAACCGCAAGCCGGGACATTATCCGCTACGGTCTCGAAAAGGGTATTAATTTTTACGATACCGCCATCGCCTATCAGAACGGCTCCAGCGAGCGATACGTTGGTCGGGCGCTTCGGGAAATGGCGAAACGCGATGACATCGTGCTGGCCACTAAGTTTCTGCCGCGCACCACTGCCCAGATTGCCGAGGGGATCAGCGGAAAACAGGCAATAGCCTACTCGCTTGACCAGAGTCTACAGAATCTGGGGATGGACTATGTTGACCTCTACGTCTACCACATCTGGGATTACAACACGCCCGTTATTGACGTGCTTGAAGCGCTACATGGCGCCGTTACCGCTGGTAAGGTGCGCGCTATTGGTATTTCAAACTGCTATGCATGGCAGCTGGCTAAGGCGAACGCGCTGGCTGAACGTGAAGGGCTGACGCCCTTTGTCTCCGTCCAGAGCCACTACAACCTGATTATGCGTGAAGATGAACGAGAGCTCTTCGGTCTGTGCACTGAAGATGATATCGCTATGACACCCTATAGCGCGCTGGCTAGCGGCCGTCTCTCCCGGAAAGCTGGCCACTCGCTGCGAGCCATTGAGGATGACTATGCTCGTGGGAAATATGAGAGCACAGCTGAACAGGATCGGAGCATTATTGAGCGCGTAGCCGAGCTTGCCGAGCGGCATCAGGTAACTATGACGGAGATCTCACTCGCCTGGCTGCTGACAAAAACCACGTCTCCTGTCGTAGGGGCCACAAAAAAAGATCATGTTGATGGCGCGGTAAATGCAGTAAATCTTCAGCTGAGCCCGGAAGAAATCCGGTTTCTGGAGGAAACCTATCAGCCGCATGTTCTGACAGGGATCATGGCGCAAAACACTCCGCAGACGAAAGACGTTAAGCAAGTCTGGACGCGTTAGCCCTTTTTCACTGTCACAAAATGAAAATCGGAGGAAAGATGATTTTTAAAACATCAGTTGCCGGTCTGCTCCTGTTAATCGGGCTCGCTTCAGCAATGGCGGCAACCCCTGCCTATTACGTTGCGGAGTTTCAGGCAACCGATCGTGAAGCTATAAAACCTTACAGTGCTCAGGTTGAATCAACCTTCCAGCCTTTTGGAGGACAATTCATTGTCAGAGCAGGTGAACCCGATATCAAAGAAGGGTTTGGAGCACAGGGCCGACTGGTTATTATCAAGTTTGAGAGCCTAAAAAATGCCCAGGCCTGGTATAACTCAGCTGCATACCAGAAGATCATCCCCATCCGACACCGTGCCGGTAATTCGCGAACCTATATTGTGGAGGGATTACCGTAACAAACTCCTTTAACATTCAAGCGCTTTTCAGCCTTATTTGAACAAAGGAGGTTTTATGATGTCGTTACGTAACCGCAAAGTAGCAGCATTATTTTTGTTTGCATTCGCCTTCTTGATGTCGGTCAGTCATGCATTGAGCCGTGAAAAGACCGACATCAAAACGCTTGTCATTGTCTCTCACCCTTATCCAGAACGTTCCGTCCTGACAAAAGGTTTACAGGACGCAGCTGAGAGTTTGGAAGGCGTGACGGTTCGCAACCTTGAGACTTTATATGGTTATGACACTCGTAACATTAATGGCGACGCAGAGCGAAAGATGATGCTTGAGCACAGTCGTGTCGTTTTTATCTTCCCGACACACTGGTTCAATATTACGCCGATGATGAAAGCCTGGCTGAATGAAACCTGGGGAAGTGTCGGACCCGGTCTGTGGCAGGGAAAGGAGATGCTTCTTGTCAGTACGGCTGCAGGTGGAGACTCCACTTATGGACCAGACGGCAGGATCGGTGTTTCTCTTGCGGATGTGTTTTTACCGATGAAGGCCAGCGCCCTGCACGCAGGTATGATGTGGCTTCCTCCTTTGGTTTTTGAGAGCGCCAGTAGCAATCGGCTTACATCCCTCAAGCAACAACTGATTAAACGTCTTAAGCATTAATATCAGTAAGAGGAACATCGTGAAAAATAGCCTTATTCTGCTAATTTCCATACTAATAAGCAGTCCTGTCTTTGCAGAGAAAGCGGACACGCAATATAAGCCAGTGATGAATATCTTCAACATTAGCGTCCGGCCCGATCGGGACAAGGATTTTGATGACGTGGCCAGACAAACGATTTCCGCTTCGGTGGATCGTGAAGCAGGCACGCTGGCGATGTACGCCCTGAAACACAGCGCCAATCCACGTCAGGCATACATGGTCGAACTCTATGAAAACGAGGGTGCTTACCGCAAACATCTTATTGCCGTTCCGTACAGGGCATTCGCTGCTTATGCACCTGAAATTATCGATCGGAAACAGAAAATTACCCTTGAGCCACAGTTTCTCGGGGACAAACACTTCCTGCCGGATGAGCGGACTATCAATAATCTGGTGGTCGTCGAGGTTAAGCCTGAATTTCAGACCGAATTTAAAAAAATTGTCCTTCCTGAAATGGCGCAGTCGCTCAAAGTAGAGAAAGGCGTGTTAGCCATGTATGCCGCTACAGAGTCACAGACGCCGAACCGCTGGTATTTCTATGAGATTTACGCCAGTGAGGAGGATTATCAGCTACACCGACAAACGCCACACTTCAAGGATTATCTTAGACAAACGGCGCAGATGAGCACCAGTAAGAACGCTATTCCTGTAAAACCGACATTTCTCCGTAACAAAGGCGGAATTAAACAGGATCCGAACCGTTGACCAGTGAGGATTAACATGAAAGGCGTAATTGCAGCGGCGGCCATGTCGCTTGTTATTTCTGACTTTGCTAATGCAGAGGAAAAAAGAGGTAAAGCTATGATAAAAATTGAACCTTCAGCTATTTCGGAAGCTGATATTCGCGCTGTATCACCAGCTCTGGCGCGCTTTGGCCGTGAAGCTATTACTGAGGATCTCTGGACAAGTGCCCCCCTTTCTCCCAGGGATCGCAGCATGGTGACCGTCGCCATACTGATTGCCAGAAACCAGCCTGGTGACCTTAAGCACTTTACAGAAATTGCCCTAGATACTGGCGTAACGCCAGCGGAACTGTCAGAAATCATTACTCATTTGGCATTCTACTCAGGTTGGCCAAATGCCATGTCAGCCATCAGCGTAACCAAAGCGGTATTTGAATCTCGCGGCGTCACAGCTGATGCGCTTCCCGAAGCGTCTCCGGCCTTACTCCCTCTTAACCAGGAAAAAGAAAAGCAACGTTCAGAAACGGTGGAAAAAAATATTGGCCCAATATCTCCGGGTTTGGTTAAATTTACCGCTGACCCACTGTTCCTGGATCTCTGGCAAAGACCCGCGCTGAAACCCCGCGACAGAAGCCTGATTACGGTGAGTGCATTAATCGCATCCGGACAGAGTGCACAAATTGGCTATCACCTTAACCGAGCGATGGATAATGGACTTTCTGCTGCAGAAGCGGGTGAAGTCGTCACACAGGCTGCATTTTACGCTGGCTGGCCAAACGCATTTACCGCAGCCCCGGTGGTCGGGGAAATATTACGTAATCGTTCGTCCAGTAAAGAATAAAACCTCCAGGAAGGACCCGCTTTTAGTAGCTCCTTCCTGATGTTTTCTGCATGTTTATCAGTAATGTCTTCGCTAAAAATTAGAAATAACCTTTTTCTGCTCAAGATCATTTCGCAGTGAGCGACGTTCACACCTGCCTGAATTTTACACGGATAGAGCTAAAAATTTTTATAACTGTCCTGAGGATAATTGATAGGCAATTGTTACCTCAATTTTCGTTGTGCTAATTATCTCAATCTACGGCAAACACTTTATGTGAGGTGAGTAACAGTATCACTTGGGTAATAGAATCGATGTCAGTATGGGAATTTAAGTACATGAACTCAGCGTATATAAGTGCAATGCTAATTCGAGAGAAACTCGGCCCCGCCGTAAAATATTTCACGAAGCGTTCTCTTTCCTTAACGCTGAACGCCTGATCAGCAAGACGGCCACAATCGCGGTGCTCAACACAGTGAGCGCGCCCGCCAGAAAGATATTGCCGAGCCCAAGGTCACCGCCCACCCAACCAAGCATCGGGCTGCCAATGGCCATCGCTACATCGAGAAAGGCCGTGTAGATCCCCATCACCATTCCACGATTCTGCGGCGTTGTGCCGCTGATGGCTTCAATAACCAGCCCCGGATAAACCAGTGAATAGCCAAAGCCGGCAAACGCGGCCTAGGCGGAGGCCATCAGCGGGATTCTGGCGAACCACATCAGAAACAGCCCTGCCGCCTGAACCAGCACGAAGATCAGCGCGATGAGCGCCCCGCCGAAACGGTCCGGCAGGTGACCGGCAAAGGTGCGGGCCACAATCAGGGCCATACCGAACGCGGTGAATGCCATCCACACTGGCTGCCAGTGCATGGCGCTGTAATAGAGCGAGCTGAACGCCAGGATGGTGCAGTAGCCTGTGCTGGCAAGCGCGGCACCCAGTCCGGGTAACCACACTGCCTTCATGACCGAGCCAAACGTGGCGTGAGCGCGGGGCGGGGGCGGGGGCGGGGCCACGGCGGGTATACGTGACAGGTAAAACAGCACGAGTAGGGGTAACAGCAGGGTTATCAGCGCAATAGACTTAAAGCCAAACGCGCCGTAAAGCACTGTTCCCACCGGCCCCCCAAGCGCCATGGCGGCAAACATGACCGTCCCGACCCATGCAATCACCTTCCGGCATGCGCTTTATCAACCTTCGCCAGCCCCCAGGCCACCCCCCCGGTGATAATGAAACTTTCTGCACCGCCCAGAATGGCCCGGCCCGCCATCAGTATGACGACCGACAGAGCAGGTAAGCTGATCGTCCAAAGTGACACCAGATAGAGCAGTCCGGCCACCGAAGCAGCCATCAGTCCGGCAACAACACCTTTTTTTTGCCCCACGTCGGTCAGAATAAGAGCCTGACCAGATGCGTGAGATAAGTGAGGCGGCAAACTGTGCGCCTGCCACTAATCCCACAATGAAAGTCCCATATCCCAGACCGTTTTCTACATGCAAGGGCAGAACGGGAAGCGCCACGCCAATAATCATAAATCCGGCCAACACGGCGGTGATGACCGGCATCAGGGTCATCAGTACCGAAAAGCCGGTTATTCCTGATTATGCATGGATCATATTCGGGGCCCGGGGTCAATGCTCAACACTTTCATGTGTCAGTTAATCAAATAAATGTGTGCCACAAGATACCCAAACTCCTATATTTCAGTTAAGTGCTGGAAAACCTTAACCCCAGTGCCGATGGGTTAAACACCTGAAGAACAATTGATCCTTCATAAATCAATTATTCCAGCTCAATGCGTGTAATGGCATAATCAGGTTTAAAAAAAGCGAGCATCATGATGGAAAAAACGGCTAAGAATCAGATACTGGATAGTGATATTGCGCGTCTGTTACTGAAACACAGAAAAGAAAAGAACTGGACAGTGACTGAGCTTGCCCAAAGATCGGGTGTCAGTCAGGCCATGATCAGCAAAGTTGAACGAGGTGCCTCCAGCCCCAGTGCAACTATCCTGAGTCGCTTAGCAAATGCCCTGAATATTACGCTATCAAAACTCTTCGCCGAACTTGAGCTTAACCACAACTCAATGGTGCTTTCAGCCGACCAGCAGCAGCATTGGACAGATGAGCAATCAGGTATCACCCGATGGTCTGTGTCTCCTGCGGGCGCTACAGCTGAGCTTATCAAAGTTGAAATCCCTGCTCTGGGTCAACTCACGATTCCCGCAGCCGCTAATGAGCACCTTTCAGGGCAAACCCTTTGGATATTAAGCGGCAGCCTGGATTTCAAGGTCAATAATCAGACCCATCATTTACGAGTGGGTGACTGCCTGGCTCTTACCTTTGCAAGCGAGTATCAAATGAGCAATCCTGATAGCGATCAGTGCTGTACTTACATCGTCGCTTTTAGTCATAAAAATCAATGATAATGCCCCTGCCCAGGGGGTTACATCTCATGAGTTTTGCTCAGATGTAACAGGGGGTACGGCCTTCCCTGATTATCCCGCTCGGAACGTCCTGAAACCTGAAAACCCAAATGCTGATAAAACCCTACAGCTTGCTGGTTTTGTTCATTTACATCCACGCTTAGATGAGGATGAAGAGCCAGTGCATGGGATATCAACCGCTTACCAACGCCCAGTCCGCGAGCAGACGCATCGACAAAAAGCGCCTCCAGATGACCATCATGCAAAAACATAAATCCTACAGGCTGGTCATCCTGTTGAGTTGCTACCCATACCGGTGTCTCTGAAAAAAAGCTGACGACTTCTTTTTCGATTTCTTGTCTGTCGCGCGCTGTCAGAAAATCGTGGGTAGCATCTACAGAATTTCTCCAGATTTGTATAATCTCTGGCGCTTCAGATGGGCGAGACATTCGTATTTTAAACATTAATTCTACCTCTTAGATGTTCACTTCCTGGTGAAAATACATACCACCAAGTCTCATCTAAATTTATTATAGTGAATTTAATTTCACAATAGTAAATATGGGAGCATTAACCTTACTGTTAGCTCAGTCCACTCCAGTTTCAGGTTTTGGCGGGTCAATATTGTTCAACTTTCGCTGTGCGCCAGATACGAGTTCATGCTGATGGTGAAAGGGTCATACTCGATTTAAACGCCTTTCCTATCACTGGAAGTCCATTTCGATTAATGGATGCCTTTTGATTGCTGCCTCGTTGCTTTGCCTAAGAGCAGCAGCGTGCCAACAGCGGACATGACTATTTCGGGAAAGAGATAATCGCTGATAACCCGCCCCAAAAAACCTGCTAAAACCGGTTAGATAATCCAGCATGTTTAAATGTTTTTTCGGGTGAACTGTTGCTCAGTGATGGTATTTCCCCACTGATCGCCCTCCCATTCTTTTGACAATTCAAATCCGAATGATTCGTACAATCGTCTGGCCGCGGTGAGTTTATTAAACGTCCATAACTGTACTGAAGTGAATTTCTGCTCATCACAAAATCTCATCGCTTCTGAAATGAGTTTTCTGCCCAATCCGCTACCACGATATCCGTCGTCAAGGATGAACCAGCGCAGATGCGCCTCATTATTTCCCAGATCTTCACCGTCAATGGCGACTGAGCCGACAATGCGTTCGTTCAGCATCGCCAGCCAAATCTGATTACAGGGTTTTTCCAGTCGCGACGTAAAATCAGCCAGACCGGCAGCCACCTTAGCTTCAAAAAATTGGCCGAAGTGATGCTCTCTGGCGTAAAAGCTGCCATGCATTTCTGTCATGCGGCCAATCATACCTGCATGATAACCCGAGACTATCTTAACGTTATTTCGCATTTGCCCTGCGGTGTTTTCCCGACAGGCTTTCAAGGCGCTGGCGTATGACGATAGGCCCTGAGATACAGCCTCCTGAGTAAAGGGATCGAGTTTCCCGAGAGCTGCTGCTACGCGTTGGTCAGCGTAAGCATTAATGCGCTGCACGGTATCTTTACCTTTCCCGGTGAGGCTCAGTCGCTTGGTCCTCGCGTCTACAGAACATGGGCTTTCTTCAAGCTCTCCGGCCTCAACGAGTTTAGCGAGCATGCGGCTAACGCTGGACTTCTCCAGCCCCAAAATCTGCACCAGTTGAGCAGCCGTCATTGCGCCATGAAGTTCAACTTCAAGCATGGCGTGAACGGCTGACGGAGGATAATCCGTTGCAGCGAGATTTTGGTTCATGAAACCCAGTTCTCGCACCATTAATCGTGATGCCACACGGATGTTTTTTATGTTTTGAAGTTCAGTAGCCATTAACGTTACCTTGCCAAGTTGGTTGTACTATACAACCATTTGCGCGAAGGATTTGTCAATCGTTATGCAGCCTGACTCACAGAAGGTTAGATTTTAAAAGGCGCAATGTGTTTCAGCCTGAAGCCCGATTTGACTAAACGGCTTCAGGCTGATCTTGATATCAATCAGGCGGTTTGCAGAAGAGAGTACTTCATTGTACCTGCGAGGTTTTCAAGCAAATTTTTCAGCATTTTGACCGACAGCATGACGCTCTGAAGATTGTAAAACAATGCTGGGTCATGTTGCATCAGATAGTCCTCGAACTCACGTTCGCGGAGTGAGGTCATAGCAGCATTAATCTGACTGCACAGATGATTACAGTTGTTTATATACACATCCAGAGACTGATAATCGCCATCCGTCATTTGGTGAAGGAGCATATTCATTTGTTCGAAACGAGTTATCAGTTCGCGATGAGACTTCCCGTGTTTCAGGAAGGCATTTATATCCATTTTTTCCCTCAGAGATGAATCACACATCAGAAACGCTGCCAGTCAGTGCTTTCGGATTGTCTCTGAGGAATCCGCACTTGTGATGTCAGCGGGACAGACTCAACTGGCATAGTGTGCTTAAGTGGTGTTGGTTCAACAGCCATAATAACTGGCAATGTAAACTGCCTGACCATACCTGACAGCGTGAGTGCCTGATCCTGTAAGGACGCGGAGGCCGCAGAAGCTTCTTCGACCAATGCCGCATTCTGCTGCGTCACATCGTCCATCTGACTAATAGCCAAATGCACCTGATTAATGCCGGTATTCTGCTCTTCTGCCGCAGCGGCTATTTCACTGACCAGATCGTTAACCTGACGGAATGCTGCTTTGAGTTCCGTCATATTACTCTCGACCGTCTCAGCTTGAACCGCACCCGACTCCACCAAAACATAGGATGAATCGATCAGCTGTTTAATTTCCCGAGCAGCCTGTGTAGAACGCTGTGAAAGGCTACGAACTTCACCCGCGACCACGGCAAATCCCTTACCGTGCTCGCCGGCCCTCGCCGCTTCCACTGCAGCATTGAGCGCGAGAATGTTGGTTTGAAATGCAATCCCTTCAATCAGCGTGACAATTTCAGTGATTTTTTTCGAACTGCTTCTGATTTCCACCATGGTGCTTAACATACTTCCCAGGGACACGACGCTCGCATCAGACAGCACTGATGCATTACCGGATAAGCGACTCGCCTGACGTGTGTTCTCTGCCGTCTGTCGCACGGTTTCACTCAGTTCGGCCATACTGGCAGCAGTCTGTTCGAGCGAAGCTGCCTGCTGCTCTGTGCGGGAGGATAAATCTTCATTACCTGCCGCGATTTGTGCAGATGCCGTGCTCACCGAGTGAGAAGTCGTACTGACTGAGTGGAGTGCGGAACTGACACGATTGAGAAGCTGGTTTAATGCCTTCGCCATCGCACCCACTTCATCCTTACGACTGTCATCGGCAGTCACGCTCAAATCCAAACTATCGCCTGCACGCAGCATGATTTCACTGATGTTCTTCAGGCTACTGCGGATACGTAAAAGAGTCATGACGGTTAACGCACCAAGCAGAATGATGGCCACCGTTACGCAGGCTGACATTCCCCAAAGTGTCCGCTGATAAATCCTCTTGTTTTGACTGCGAAGCCCTTCCGAAAGAGAAATATTCAGCGCGAGTTGCTTGCGGTAGTTGTCCTTTAAAGCAGTAATGGCGCCGCCAATGCCACTGTCGTTTTCGAGCATTCCCAGTGTTATCTCATCCTGGTGTGTTCGAGAGGCATTTAAAAAAGCAGGCAATCTCGATTCAACCAGCTTTAAAGTAGCCAGCCCCGTTTCGGTCATCTTTTCATCTTGATCACTGGATATGTCATTTTTTAAGTAATAATTTGCCAACGTTCGGATGTCTGCCATGCGGTGAGATATCTCACTTTCAATCGGCGGCATTCGCGTGTTGTCCGTCTGACTCTGATGTTTGTAAAGCGTCAGGGATAATCTGTTACTCCGGTCTATAAGATCGCCAAGGTCGCGTATTGAGGGTATCGCGTTCAACTGTACGTATTCAAAACGCTCCTGAAACCCTGATAAAAGCCTTAAGGAAACGGTGCCGCATAGAATGAGAGAAGCCGAGAGTAAGAGAAAAGCCAGGGTTAACCTTTGAGTAATATTCATCTTTTTTACCTGGTAAATGTTGAAATGAGATTTCTTAGCAACAATCACATCGGCAAAAGAAGAACAACAATTACATCAAATATACTGATTAAAGTTAATCCAACTTAATCATATTTCCTGATCCACCGCACTGACGTTCTCATTTTAAACACTTTTATTATTGGCGACTCAACCGCGCAGACATCCATTGACGATATTGAATCGGTGACATATCCATTACCTGGTTAAATGCCTTGCGAAAAGCCGTATCCTCTGAGTAACCACAGTCCTGTGCCACCTTGCGTATGCTAACATTCGTGCTCACCAGCATATTGCAGGCAGATTCTATGCGTACTCTCGTTATAAACTCCTTCGGTGTCTCTTGAGATATGGTTTTGAGCTTTCTCTGGAGCGTTCTTTCTGTTGTGTGTAAAGCGTCGGCCAGTTCCGCTGCGGTAATGGATAGATTTTTTAAGCGAATGATTTCCTGCGCTCGAATCATGAATGCTGAGTCCGATTTGGCTGCCACATTTGAATGATTTAAACTTTGTCTAAGAAGATGATTATCATTGAGCGACATTTCTGAAGTCAGATTGGCCACCTCTGCGCCCGCTCCTTTTTCAATAAGGTGCATAGCAAGTGATATCCATGAAAAACAGCCCCCTGAGGTTACAATACCGCGGTCTTCCTCGACCATTTTCCCCTTGCTCAATTGAGAACTGGGATAACGCTCTTTGATCATGTGGCTCACCCACCACGTGGTGGAATAATGCCTGTCATCAAGCAAACCGGCTTCTCCTAAAACTACAGCTCCCGTGCCAGAAGCCGCGATGCAAACATTTTTTTCATGTAGTTCTTTGACCCATCCGGCTGCCTGACGAATGTTGTGTATATTTATAGGTTGTAAATCCGGGCCCAACAACATACCTGGCGCAATGACAACATCCAGATTCCCTGCCCCCTGAAAAGAGCTATCAATATGAATTAGCCTGCCTTCCGTATCCAGAACAGGTGCGCCGTCCGCACTGACAATAAGTGTTTCAAACGGGGCTGCCGAAAATTTGCACGCATGAGCAGGAGAAGAAGCAATCGCTTTATTGCTAATCCAGAATAAATCCGCCAGGCCAGCAATTGCGGAAAGAACGCTGCCTTCTAAGGCGAGTATGGCAATACGCATAGTGTCATCCCAAAAATGTCGTAATTTG
Source organism: Pantoea sp. S61 (assembly GCF_016625145.1). Classification (NCBI taxonomy): domain Bacteria; kingdom Pseudomonadati; phylum Pseudomonadota; class Gammaproteobacteria; order Enterobacterales; family Erwiniaceae; genus Pantoea; species Pantoea sp. S61. The sequence goes on along the minus strand of NZ_JACVUO010000001.1, from coordinate 685,204 downwards.
CGTGTTTTTTGTGACTATTTTACTTTCAAAATAGGTAGAAAGACGAACATCCAATTTTAAAGTTAATCAGGTCATTTTTGAAAGGAGTTAATGTTCCCTGAACCGAATCATAATTATTGCGCTTAAAATACACCTTCAGCCATCGAGCAGAGTTAAGCTATATCCTGGCACTCCGTCGCTGCGAAAAAATAGCCATCAGATTGATATTTCAGCCTCACCCTCTACGCATTTATTTAACCCTGAGAACTAAGACAGGATTATCAATTATTAATCGACATCCCCAATGAACTGCCTCAACTCGCTGCGAATCGAAGCCGATATACTTACGGCAAGCATCTTTAACGGCCAGTGATCACATAGCCTGAACTTTATCTTTCAGCACACGACCATAAATATGGCGTGTTTCACCAGCATTATGGCGCATTTAGCGTGTAGAATTACGATTTGAAAGATTACGATGTCGCCTATTATCAAAACATGTACCCAAGGAATCTGACAATGCAACGTAACCTTGCCTTCCCCATCAATATCGGCTGGAAAACATTGCTCAAAGATGTCGGATTTGAGCCTGAAGACATACTTCGAAAGGCTCGCCTGCCTGATGATACTTTTTCAAAAGCCGATCACGGCCTAAATACAGAAGAATACTTTCGTTTGTGGCGCGCTTTGGAGGCTGAAAGTCATCATCTCGCTTTTCCGCTGAACCTCATTGAAAAGGTTTCTGCTGAGGTCTTCGATCCGCCGCTTTTTGCGGCACTATGCAGCTCAAATATGATGCAAGCTGTCCAGCGGCTGGCCAAATATAAACAGCTTATTGCTCCAATGCTGCTTGAAACCAACATTGATCATCAGGGTACGTTAACGGTTTCACCTCTTTGGCTGTCTGCCACAGACACTGCCCCATCACTGCAGGTAGCAGAACTTGCCTTTTTACTTAAGCTTGCACGTATCGCAACACGTGAACCTGTGAGGGCATCAAAAGTACAGCTATCGCATCTTCCAGCAGGAGCAGAACCCAGTCAATTTGACCGCTACTTTGGGACGGCTATCTCTTTTGGTGAATATCCTGCTATTTGTTTTTCCGCCACCGATGCCCTGCGGCCTTTTCTGACAGTGAATCAAGGGATGTGGCAAGTCTTTGAGCCTGAACTAAGGCGACGTCTTAGTGAGTTAGATGTCACAGCTTCCACCGTTGAGCGGGTACGTGCTGTGCTTCTGGAGTTGCTGCCCGCTAACGAAGCGACAATTGAGAAAACGGCTGAACGCCTGGGCGTGAACAAGCGAACACTTCAGCGCAGGCTTGAGGAAGAGGGTGTGACTTTCCGCCATCTCATCAATACCAGCCGCGAAAATCTTGCCCGTCACTACCTGGTGAATACCCGTCTGCCCGGTTACGAAATTGCTTTTCTGCTTGGTTTTGAAGACCCAAATTCATTCTATCGTGCATTCATGGCATGGACTGGCCAAACGCCTGAAAACGTCAGAAACGCCATGCATCCTTATTAAAAGAGACCATATGAAAAATTCAGATAAGAATCGCATTGTGTTACTTGCAGGTGCATCAGGCCTGGTAGGTGGCCACATATTGCAGTTGCTGCTCAATGACCCTGAGGTGTCGTGTGTTCATGCTTTGACTCGAAGACCTCTCAGAGTGAGCCATCCAAAGCTGCAGATCCATCTGGTTGATTTTACCTCTCTGCCACAACTTCCTCATGCACATGAAGCCTATCTTGCTTTGGGCACCACCATTAAAGTCGCAGGCAGCAAAGAGGCTTTTCGCGCTGTCGATTTTGAGGCTAACCTTGCAGTTGCACAGGCAGCTATGTTGGCGGGTGTGAGCCGCATAGGGCTGGTTAGTGCCGGAGCCGCAAATGCGAAATCCTCGATGTTCTATACCCGTGTTAAGGGAGAGCTGGAAGAGGCACTCACCGCACTTCCATTAACCACACTGGTCATTGCGCGACCTTCCCTTCTGCTTGATTACCGCACCGGACCAGGCCAGCCACTTCGGCTGGGCGAACTAATCTCCATTCCGCTAGCCAAACTGTTGTCACCGATTCTTCCCGCTGCTTATAAGCCCGTGCGGGCGCTTGCTGTGGCCAGGGCACTGACACTAAAAGTGCCCGTCACTGCAGGGGTGGTTGTGCTGCCTTCGAACCAGTTGATCGAACTGGGCGTTACAACTGGATGAAATCCATTTAGGTGAAGATGATCACCGCATGCTGCACAAGGCGCATTAAGCAATCATTCTGGCGCGTTGAGCATGACAGACGCGGCGTCTGTTGAGGCACACTTGATGCAGTTCATTAAGTGAGGTGCTTATGTTTAGCCAGGAAAAGAAAACCGCGTTGGTCACAGGCGCATCGTCCGGTATGGGCAAGGCCATCGCCCATAAGTTAATACAGGATGGCTATCAGGTTTACGTTGCAGCCCGACATGTCGATAAAATGTCTGATCTGGTCAGTCTTGGCGCACAGCCGCTGCGTATGGATATTTCTGTCGATGAGGAAATTGTTGCTGGCATTAACACCATTCTCACTCAGACCGGCGGTGTCGATGTTCTTGTCAACAATGCCGGTTTTGGTCTTTACGGCCCCGTCGAAGAAATGGGTATCGACGAGGGGCGTTATCAGTTTGAGGTCAATCTGTTCGGTGCCGCACGCATAACGCAGTTATTGCTCCCGGCCATGAGGGCCAAACGCTCAGGGCATATTATTAACGTCACTTCTATGGGCGGAAAGATTTACAGCCTTCTCGGGGCCTGGTACCACGCAACTAAACATGCTCTGGAAGGCTGGTCAGACTGCCTCAGACTCGAAGTCGCCGGATTCGGGATTAAAATCATCATCATTGAACCGGGGGTAATAGAGACAGAATTCGGCGAAGTCGCAAGAAACAGTATTATCAGACGTTCTGCCAACGGGCCCTATGGCTCTTTGGTGAACAAGGTAGATATGTCGATAAAAAATACCTACGGGCAAGGCAAAGGCAGTTCACCGGAGCTTATTGCAAACGTGGTATCTCGTGCAGTTAGTCGTCGTCGCCCACGTACACGGTATGCTGCCGGTAGATTTGCGAAAATGCTGATCAGCATGCGCGTCTGGCTGGGCGACCGAATATTCGACCGTATTATTCTCAGCCAGACCCGTTGATATTTAACAACGACCGCTTCTCAAGGTTTTGATCAGTCATAAATCTTGAGAAGCATATGAAGCAATCCCATGATGCCATGGGCATAGAAATAAATTTCAATCAGTGTCGTGAGCGTTTTATGCCAGTGCAACACATCGTGCGCAAGAGAGGCGTTGGGCGAAGGCATATTACTCAGTAAAAACCATAAGCCGCCGGTCAGGGATACAGCCAGTAAGGACATAACGCCCAGCCCCTGAATGGCTGAAGCAATCCCCCCGCTCTGAGCATCAGGAAGCGTGAAATTGCGCACTATTTTCAGGTCTCTCATAAACCCGCTGAAATCCAGTTTCATCCACGCAAAATACCAGGCAAAGCCGCGTTGTGAGAGCATCCATCCTGCCAGAAAGACGCTGCACGCGATAAGAACAAAGCCTGACAAAATATGAAACCAGGTGATCACCGATTCCAGACCGCCAGCTCCCATCGCTTCGCGTCGAGTCCAGTTAGAGTTAATGATTTGAGACAGTACAAGCAAGGCCGTTGTGATGTGCATACCTTTAAAAAAAGGCGCATCTTCATGCGGAAAGTAATTGAGTAAGGTGGTTCGCATGGCAGATAACTCGTCAGGATAGTTATCATGATTTTACTGCGGACAGCATTAGCAAAACCTTAACCCTAACCACCAGGAACTTCCTCCCGAATTCAGCGGGTTATGAGCCTTCTGCTTTCCCTGCTTAACTCACCAACACCTTGACATTCAGCCATTATTTTTTGCTCAGAGCTCGCAGCCTGCTGACCCTGACCCGAAATCCTACTCCATTCAGAAACAGTATTCCGGCATAATATTTACATCTCCGAGGCAACGATCCTGTCTATCAGAAGGATATTGATAAATGACCATTGTTTTCATTCCTCCTTTGATTACCTTGCTACTCAGTAAGGAACAAGAGCAAGGAAGCCCGCTGACTGAGGAAGACGTTATCCGCGTTCGTGACAACGCCACGGCCATCGTGGTGGACAGCGATGCTGCACAGGCACTGGCTGAAAGTCGTGGATATCGTGACATTGACCCGGAGAATTGCTGGGCGGAATGGGCTGAGTTCCGGGGCGAAATTTAACGTTCTGAAATATGAAGTCGAAACGTTAATCGCTCCAGACACCCGCAACTCACATTCACAGGAAATATTATATGAAATGGATTTTTGTGACGGGGGTAGTACTCTCGTCCTCTGTGTTAGCCGACGCCCGTTCGTTCGAAACCCCTGAGGTCCGGTGCCTTAACGACCATACCCTGCCATTCATTTCATCAAAGATACCGGCCAAAAAGGTTGTGGATGATGCCTATGTGCAATGCACGCCGGAACTTGATGAGTGGATGAGCCTCCAGCAATCATTACCAGATGAGATGAAGCAAAGCATGCGCACTCAACTGTATGAGTTTTACATCGGAATGGTCGAGAAACGAAGAGCCTATGAAGCCAGAAAATCCATTGAAGCCGCCCACTGAGGCGGTTTTTCTTTTTTGATCTTGAGGAAAGACAGCCTTTCCAAAAGCCACAGACCATCCTTTCAAGCATTGCGTCACCACAAGTTCCGGCATGCAGTTCAAGGATATCAGAGATGACAGGCTTTACATCACGCAGGGAAAATCCAGGCATAAGCTTGCACTCCCCTTGTCTCTGGAACTGGCGGCGGTATCCATGCGTCTGAAATCCGTCGTTGAACAATGCTAAAGAGGAAACACCTCTTCGCACCTTATTTTCTCGTCTGAAACACGGGGTGATCGTATTCCGGGTCCACTTAAGGGAACAAACCAGTCTGGCTGTGGCTACCTGGCGGGACTATCGCTTAAACCTCAGGCGGTATAAGTTAAACTGATCGAATAGAATTTAATGCGGGGACACCTTCTGATAGCGATGGTTTGATAATCGAGCAGACTCGGTGTTATACACTGAGTCTGTCAGAGAAGGAGTCCATACATTTAGCTTTGCGCTGATAGATTTTCAGGGACAATATCTTTACTCAGACAAAATACACATTCAGCCAGGTGCCAGGAAAGATGTTGAGTTCTGACATATTGAGATGCGGCTTGTGCCGAAGTAAATGAACCCAGAAACAGTCTTTCTTCTCTTAACGGTAATTTTAAGCAATCTCCACGATGGAGAGTACAGCGCCCATCATTTCCCGGTGCGCTTATCGTGTAAAACTGATAATTCAGCATTGTCATATTGCCCTTTTTTTAAAGTTAAAATTTTTCAACTCATCATCTTTACCATTACAGGTTCAGTCAGTGAAAAAAGAATAAAAGCATCCGGAATTTTAGATCTCAACCCAAGTATAGTTGCATTTCAAAACCACGTTTGTTTAATTTTTATTTTCATGGTGAGATATTGAGCCTTGAAAATACACAAAGCAACCCTGATAAACCCTATCTTACTGAATTTTCCATCCAAATCATTCTGTTAAATCAAAGCATCCAATAGAATGTTGGGCGTCAGTTTAACTCAGTTCCTGCACAACCTATAAATTTGAATTGGCACATTATTACGTTTCGCTTTAAATTATCGCTAATCAATTTCATTATTAACCCGAACATTTTCGTTATGATGTGCCATGCTTTAAAGCATCTGAAATACAAAGGAGAGTGAGATGAATAAAATTGCCTGGGTTGCGATGATGTTGCCTTTAAGCTTTGGGGCCTATGCTGAAACTGGCGGCTTCGAGGCGGGTAAAACTCCCCCTCCACAGCATAAAGAAGATGCAGGCTACAAAGGATCGGAGGACACAGCAGAAACGCCCGTGAAGCTCATCAAAGATTTCCGTCCAGGAGGCTACGCCACGCTTGAAGGTTATATTGTTAAAAGAATCGAGGACGATACCTATCAGTTCCGTGACAGCACAGGCACTGTATATATCGATGCGTCTCCAGCAACTTTTAAAGGCAAAACTTACAGTGCTGAAGATAAAGTCCGCGTCAGTGCCAAGGTTCACGGAAAGGGCCAGGCAACTTACCTGAAAGTCACAAGAATTGATGAGCCTTAACAGAAAATCCCGCGCCTCTGCCTGATCAACAGGCAGGGGTTAATCATTCGGTCATCAGTTTTCAATTAATCCATTTTCACATGATTATGCTTCCTGAGCAGTTTTGCTGCATCCAGTGCGTGAGTTTTCACCTGAATATCACTGGAAGAGGCAGCTATTCTTTCAAGCTCATACAGTATATTCCCCTTCGTTATGCTCTGGCCCTTTGCGGTGAGCTCTACAACTGCAGTTCCGATAAGGTCCAGCCACAGTTCAACATAGTCCTGCGGCGATGACGGGAAGCCATAGGGCACGCGAGCAATGAAGAGCGGTAGCTCTAGCACAGCGCGGATTTCCCCAAGTTTGAAAAACCCGATAATCACTGTATATATAAACAGCAACCGCAAACAGTACGATCGATCAAGTCGTCGATACGACTTTTAAGACAGCGTTGGTAAGAAAGAAAATTTGGCCGGGAGGTACAGGAAGTTGAGTATGGCTGACCGGAGTTGGAATTGGGGTACGATAAAATAAATTGCGCGCGAACCTGATGAAATTTTCTCCCCGATAAAATTCCGGTTCAATCATACCCGCTTCGGTTAAGTGCCTTAAAATTGCATTGATATCCAGTTATTTAAATGACTTATAGGAAATTTCTGGAATTAAACAGGTTTATCTAACACATCCTACCACTTAATCAGAATTAGTCTAAGGTATGTGAGCCAGTCATTACTGGCAGCACAGCATACAGGATGCGTTTTTTTACGAGAGAGACATTCCTTAGCCACTGCTTTTTGCCCGCCTGGTGCGGGCTTTTTTTCCTGAATTCCCGACAGGAGGAGTCCTTTCGCTGATCAGATCAAACTTACTGTTACTCTTGTGGGCTGCGAAGCCAGACTAATTTTCTCGTTTAATGACTTTCCGGAATAATGGAAATGTGACCATTAACTTCAAGCACTGCAAATCTTATCTGTTCCAGCCTTTCAAGCCCCTGCGAGGAGCGCGCAGCTTCCATTATGTCTTCATGATTTATTCCTGTCATTTTCATCCGGGTCGGGAGTTCTTTACCATGCTCGACCAGAATAACGGGCCCGCCCTCTGCCAGTTGCTCCACAACCGGAAAACGTGTTTTCAGCTTGCCGAGTACCACGTCGATGGAAATCAGCGTAATAATCGTCAGCCCCGCCCCGGTAACGGAAAAGTCATCGCCCAGTAATGCCTGCTGGGTTGCCTCGCTGATGATCAGCAACAGGATCAGATCGAAGGACGTCATCTGCAGCAATGCTCGTCTGCCGGCAATCTTAAACACCACCATCAGAAGCAGATAAATACCTGCCGCGCGTAATACAGTTTCCATCGTCGTCTCCCTCAGGGATAAACCCAAAGTGAAAAGCGTGCAGGTGGAGAATCCGTTACGCCTACGCTCATGGATATGGCACCCATTTCCTGTGGTTGCATACCAATCCAGATGGTATGGCCTGATTTCACGTTGTGAGTCAGAAAGGTAAGTTGTAAATCATTAGCACGTGCCACCGCCTCAATGGGCTGAGGCTGAAGCGTCTGAATTTCCAGTGAGTCAAGCGCCCCGTTTCCTATAGTGACGGTGAACCTATCGCCCGCCTGCGCCGGGACCTGAATGCTCATGTTCATATTGCTCTGCACCCGGCCGAACCGTTCGTATCTGACCTGTACCGCACCATCGGGAGACTTTGCCTCCCCGTTGCTCAGAAACCCCTTCGAAAATAATCCGCACGCCCCTGCGATAACAATGGCTAATAACATGTACTGGCCAACGCGTTGTATGCAGATTTCCCGGCGCTGCCACGTCATATCCTCTTTGACAGGATAATCCCGGCTTTCTGACTCTGTCCTTTTCATCCTCTCACCTCGCAGGATATCCAATAACAGTCAGCTTTTTGATAATCAGTCTGATCGCATGCCCGCAGCGTTCATCAAGAGCCTGAACAGAGAGGCAACAATCCCCAGCGCAAGCACGCTGGCTGAATAGATGACAATCAGCCAAAACAGCCGTTTCCACCCTGACTGAACACCGTGGGTGGGCTGTTTGTTCTTTTGACGTGACAGCATTTAATGGTACCCCTCGCCAATACGTGTTTTTCCGCGAAAAACGTAATAACTCCAGAGGGTATATCCGAGGATTACAGGGATGATCAGTAAGCTGCCCACCAGCATAAATGCCTGGCTCTGTGGGGGTGAAGCAGCCGCCCAGATGGTTATGGAAGGAGGAATGATGTTTGGCCAGATGCTGATGCCCAGCCCTGAAAACCCTAAAAAGATTAAACCGAGCGTTAAAAGGAAGGGGGAATAGTGCGCTTCACGCTTAACGGCGCGCATGATCCCCCATGCACAGGCCAGAACCAGCACCGGTACAGGCAGGAACCAGAAAATATTGGGCACGCTGAACCAGCGGTGCGCGATAGCGTCATGCGCGTAAGGCGTCCACAGGCTGATGGCCCCGACTACAACCAGAAGCAGGCACAGCAGCGGTGTGGTGAGCGATGACATCTTCTTATGCAGGCCATGCTCGGTTTTCATGATTAACCATGTACAGCCAAGCAATGCATAGGCAATAACCAGACCCAGTCCGCAAAACAGGGTAAACGGCGTCAGCCAGTCCATTGCGGAACCGGCAAAGGTACGATCTTTTACCGGAAACCCATTCAGCATGGCGCCTACAGCAACGCCCTGACTAAAGGTTGCCAGTAACGAACCCCCGATAAAAGATTTGTCCCAGAATCCACGGTGCGCTTCTGTGGCTTTAAAGCGGAATTCAAAGGCCACACCACGGAATATCAGCCCGATCAGCATGAGCGTCAGAGGGATAGCCAGTGCATCCGCGATGACCGCATAGGCAAGCGGGAACGCGCCATAGAGTCCGGCTCCTCCTAATACCAGCCAGGTCTCATTTCCATCCCAGACGGGCGCGACGGTGTTCATCATGACATCGCGCTCCTGGGTGCTTTTGATAAAGGGAAACAGTATGCCAATCCCCAGATCAAAACCATCCATGACGATGTACATCAGGGTGGCAAAAACAATGATGGCAAACCAGATCACTGAGAAGTCAATCATGACTTGTGCTCCTGTGGTTCTTCTAAACTTTCATGCGCAGCAGACAGGGGGCGCGCTGGCGTTTTATCCTGCCCCGGCCCTCCCTGCCTGACAGTTTTACCTTCGCCGGTTTGCGGCCCTTTCTTGATGAGACGCATCATGTAGAGGTACCCCACACCAAAGACCGAGGAATAGACAAGAATAAAGGCCATCAGGCTGAGGCTCATCTGCAGTTCACCGTGCGCTGATACCGCATCAATAGTCCGCTGAACGCCATAAACGACCCAGGGTTGCCGCCCGACTTCAGTGGTGAACCATCCGGCCAGTATGGCGACAAGCCCTGATGGACCCATCAGAAGCGCAAACCACAGGAAGGGGCGAGAGGTATAAAGACGCTTTTTATAACGTAGCCAGAGGCTGATCACTCCAAGGGTGATCATTAAAAGTCCCATGGCGACCATCACTCTGAACGACCAGAAAATAATGAGGGAATTAGGTCGGTTCTCTTTAGGAAAACTTTTTAACGCCGGCACCTGCTTCGTCAGTGAATGCGTGAGAATGAGGCTGCCAAGGTAAGGCACTTCAAGCGCATACTTTGTTCGTTCTTCCTGCATGTCCGGGATGCCAAATAACACCAGCGGCGTAGCCTGACCCGGCGGATTTTCCCAGTGGCCCTCAATGGCGGCAATTTTCGCGGGTTGATGCTCAAGCGTATTGAGGCCATGCGCGTCCCCCACCATGGCCTGGATGGGGGCTACCAGCAGTGCCATCCACAACGCCATTGAGAACATTTTCCGGATCGCCGGGATATCATTCCCTCGCAACAGATGCCATGCGCCAGAAGCCCCGACAAAGAATGCACTGGCAAGAAATGCCGCGATAGACATATGAAATAAGCGATAGGGGAATGAAGGGTTAAAGATGATTTTGAACCAGTCCTGAGGTACCACAATGCCATTTTCTATCAGGTAACCCTGCGGAGTATGCATCCAGCTGTTTGAGGCCAGGATCCAGAATGTTGAGATAAGCGTGCCGAGCGCCACCATACATGTCGCGAATAAATGTAACCCAGGCCCTACCCGATTCCAGCCAAATAACATCACCCCGAGAAATCCAGCCTCCAGAAAGAAAGCCGTCAGAACCTCATAAGCCAGCAGGGGGCCGGTAATACTGCCCGCAAACTGTGAAAAACCGCTCCAGTTAGTGCCGAACTGATAGGCCATAACCAGCCCTGACACCACGCCCATACCAAAATTGACAGCAAACACTTTGGACCAGAAATGGTAGAGATCGCGGTAGGTTTCGTTACGTGTTCTGAGCCACATCCCCTCAAGCACAGCGAGGAAACTCGCCAGGCCAATGGTTATCGCCGGGAAAATAATGTGGAACGATACCGTAAACGCAAACTGAATACGTGCCAGATGAAAGGCATCAAGTCCAAACATTGTTAGTCCCCAATCACGGTAAAGATTACTGAGTGTAGTGTGTTGATAATAAACCTACACTATTTGAAGAATTAGAATGAAGAGACCGCATACATTAAATCGAACTTTCGCGTTTCGCTGTGCCACTATCCATGTGAAATGCGGAGAGAATTTAAATGCCCAACTTCTCGTTATGAAAATCAACAAATGTGACGCTCCCCCACTCATCAGCAATTAGCCTAACGGCTAGTCGGATTACATCCCCTTCATAACTTTTCACATTGACGAACAAATGCAGGGTATAAAATTATTTCCGCTCAACCTTATCGCCAATGCAGATCATTCATCATTTCCTATACTTGTCATGCTATGAGTTTTAGCCCCCCCTTTTGACTGAGGTTCCATTTACTTACGGGTTGCACGACACTCTTACGGCGTGCTTGCCACCCTTTACTGTGAGACTTTAAATTTTTAATGATATACAGGAAGAAACCAATGAATGATGATTTGATTGCAGTCGCCACTGAATTAGGGCACTTACTGATTGAAAAAAAATTGACCATAACAACGGCTGAATCATGTACTTCAGGTTGGGTAGGTACGGCGCTGGCGGCGGTCAGTAAAAGTAGTCTTTTTTACAGCAGCGGATTTATCACTTACACCAATCTTGCCAAACACCGCGTATTGAACGTCAGTATGGAAACACTAGAACGATATACGGCCGTCAGTGAGGCTGCTGTCTGCGAAATGGCCTGTGGCGCAAAATCACTTTCTGGTGATGCGATAGGCATTGCCACCAGCGGTTATGCCGGGCCTGAGGGAGGAGAAGACGGTACGCCTGCAGGCACGGTCTGGTTCGCATGGTGCCTTCCTGAAGGGTGTGTTCATACCAGCCGACAGTGGTTTTCAGGTGAAAGCGAAGAAGTGATGCACAAAGCCACTCATTACTGTCTGACGGAGTTAAAGCGGATACTGGAGGGCTGACCCCACCTGGTTCATTACTCCCTGGCGCTGTCTACTGACACAAAAAAATTTAAAACCTCCAGGTCCTTTTTATTTTACTCTCTCACATGCATGAAAGGCGATAATTCTCCTTTCACTCTAACGGATTAATAAATCAAAGCGAAACGAATGCAACAATAAATACCACATCAATTTATTAAAGCGCAACGAATAAACATTAATCGTCACGCTTGCGTTATTTAACCCTCCATTTAACCTTAAAGGGTACCACGCACATGGTGCATTGAATGCCCATGTAACTTCGTTTCATAAAGAGGATATATTATGACTGAACATCGTGGCGGATCAGGTAATTTCGCGGAAGACAAACAGAAAGCCTCAGAGGCAGGGAAAAAAGGCGGTCAGAACAGCGGAGGTAATTTCAAAAATGACCGCGAAAAAGCTTCCGAAGCTGGTAATAAAGGCGGTCAGAACAGTCATCTCGGCTCCTGACACCTCTTCTAAGGACAGCCAGCAGGAGCAGGGAACGCTCCGTTAAACCTACTTATGACTGATTATTTTATAATGAACTCTCTTATCAAATCTTATTTAATCCTTATCTCCGGAGAATCCCTATGAAAGTTAAAACGTTATTAGATCTCTTTATTCACGACCTTTCTGATGTTTACAGCGCGGAAAAACAGATTACGCGTGCCCTCCCTAAGTTAATTCGTACTGCTACGGATGAAAAATTAAAAGCGGCGTTTCAGCAACATCTCGATGAAACTCAGGGACAGATTGAACGCCTTGACCAGGTGATCGATGCTCATGATGAGCTTCGTCTCCTCCGTATGAAGTGCCATGCCCTGGAGGGGCTGGTAGAAGAAGCGCAGGAACTGATTGAGGCGACCGAAGCCGGACCGGTTCGTGACGCAGGATTGATCGGGGCAGCACAAAAAGTCGAGCATTACGAAATTGCCACTTACGGCACGCTCATTGCGCTAGCTATCAAACTGCAACTCGGTGAAGCCGCAAACCTGCTGGCGGCCACGCTGGAAGAAGAAAAATCGACAGATAAGAAACTCACTTCGATTGCCGAGAAGCAATAACCCGATCCCTCAGGAGGGACGCATGTCTAATACCTCTGCACTTTCTCATTATCACGACTGGCTACGCGATGCGCATGCCATGGAAAAACAGGCCGAAACCATGCTGGAGCAGATGGCTAAGCGGCTTGAGAATTACCCTCAGCTTCAGGCCCGTATTGAGCAGCACATCGAAGAAACGCGCCAGCAGCAAACGCTGCTGGAAACCATCCTGGATCGCCATGACATCTCACACTCCAGCGTGAAAGATGTCATGGGAAAAATGGCCGCGATGGGCCAGGCCTTTGGCGGTATCTTCGCTGAGGACGAAGTCATCAAAGGGGCCATTGCTGGCTACGTCTTTGAGAATGCCGAAGTGGCGAGTTACACCAGCCTTATCAGCGCTGCCACGCGTGCAGGTGATTTAGAAAGCGTCCCTGTGCTTAAACAAATCTGCGAACAGGAACTGGCGATGTCGGACTGGATGATAAGCCATCTGCCAGAACTGACCGATCAGTTCCTCGTACTCAGTGAAGATCCTGACTCTCAGGCTAAGCGCTGAGTATTCTCCCGTCGAAAACTTCAGAGGTGAGTGATGTTCAGACATGTCAAACAGCTGCAATACACGGTGCGCGTCAGTGAGCCGAATCCGGGACTGGCTAACCTTTTACTCGAACAGTTTGGTGGCCCTCAGGGTGAACTGGCGGCTGCAATGCGCTACTTTACTCAGGGACTCTCGGATGACGACTTAGGCCGCCGCGATATGCTGATGGATATTGCGACGGAAGAGCTGAGTCACCTGGAAATTATCGGGTCCCTGGTCGGAATGCTGAATAAAGGTGCCAAGGGCCAACTGGCAGAGGGAACTGAAAAGGAAGGCGACCTTTACCGTACCATTACAGGCGCCGGCAATGATAGCCACCTGACCTCGATCCTTTATGGCGGAGGCCCGGCGCTGACCAATTCGGGTGGCGTGCCCTGGACGGCAGCATACGTTGATACCATCGGCGAAGTCACTGCAGATCTCCGATCAAACGTGGCAGCCGAAGCGCGTGCAAAAATCATCTACGAGCGCCTCATTAATGTCACTGATGATGCAGGAGTCAAGGATGCACTGGGTTTCTTAATGACCCGTGAAGCAGCCCACCAGCTCTCCTTCGAGAAAGCGCTGTATGCCATTCAGGATAACTTCCCACCGGGTAAGCTTCCACCGATTGAGCAATATGCACATAACTACTACAGCATGTCTGAAGGTGAAGACATGCGGGGGAGCTGGAACTCGGATGAGAACTTCAACTATATCGCAGATCCACAACCTGCGGTCGATGGAGGGGATGGACTGGCCAAAGTCGACCTTCCTGCTAAGCAGCAAAAAGCCGTGGATGCTATGGCAAAAAGAACGGCGTCGGATCCGTTAACTGACCCGATTACCGGAGCAGAAGCAGGCAGTAAAAAGTCCTACTGACTGTTTTGGACGGGGCTTTGTATTATCCGGCATTTCTCCGCGTTGGGAAAATGGCCCTGTGGCCCGCCGGTGTCATCGGATGGATGACACCGGCTTTTTTTTGGCTTGTCGACAGGCGATGTTAACCTTCAGGGGGAGACAAGCGCTCGCTTATCACTTTATATCCCTGGGCGACAAAATCACTGGGATGGACTGGCAGACTTTGACTCGGTTTGAACCACCCTCCACCTTCACCATCGGCGAAATACCAGACTTCTGGTTGCGTATCGTCCTGCTGTACCCAATAGAAACCCTGCTCCATTTCTACACTCCCCGCGGAGTCAGTCTCCACGTCATTGCAAATTAAAAGGTGTGATTCATTTGTGCGCCCATACACGCTGTAAAGCAGACACACTGGATGTTTTAAGCAAAATACAGCCAGTATGAATAGTGAAAGACGCACATGTGAGTACTGAACCTTACGCAAGGCATGTTGAAAAGATGAGATGACATAAGAACCCCTTTTTGGGGTAAATGACCCGGGCCTGTCGCCCGGGAGGAGATGTCAGCATGCGCGACAGGAACAATGAAAGATACTAAATCGATGTTTCAAACAGTATAAGTGTTAACTGTGCCGCTTAAACGTCAGGTATTTCCGTCATTCGTTTTCTTCCCGCGACCCGCCTTGCCGCCCTTGCGTCCCGCTTCTACTGCCCTCTCTGGGTTATTGCGGAAGTTACCGCCACTCATTGCGCCGCCCTTTCGCCCGGCTTCGCTCGCTCGTTCCGGATCCACAGCAAAATTGCCTGAACCACCTCGACGATTTGTCATATATACACCCTCGTAGCATGAGAAAGTAATGGCCTTGTCGGGGGTAATCTTTGTACAAAATGGTAAATTTAGCCACTGCGCAACCAGGTGGTTAAGAGATGAAAAAAGAGAGAGAAATTGCCATTTTTCAAATCTTCAGTTTTTTTGTCTTTTAAAAGCAAGGAGCACAGTTTGATATGTGTACAGATTTTTATAGCCTGTACAAGAAGAAATGAATTTACTGATTAAGATAATTCTTAGTGAGAGGCTCTATACGTCATTGTTGCATGAGATTCTTAATCCAGGACTCTTTTTAGTCCACAAAGTCTGTTTTGGCGTGGCAGTCAGCCACATGAATCGATATTTGAGGTTTTCGAAATCAGGCTTATGACGAATTCGGTGCTTCTGCATGCACGCCCTCTCCTGTCACGACTTTATGCACCAATAGGTCAGCTTCTACCGGGACACTGTGGACCTTACACCCTAATCAGCCAGATGTTCATGGTGAACATTTGGCTGAAATACATCAGAAAATAAAAGGTTGGTACAACAATGTCTGTCTTTAATATGGAAAGCTCTGACGCCTGGTTTCAGGTGGGGCCGGTAAAACCTGAACCGGCCCCCCTTGTACCTGACTAGCTTTCCACCTTTTCCGGCTTGCGCCTGCGACTGATTTGCCCTCCTTTGCGCCCTGCTTCAACAGCGCGATCAGGACAATTTTTAAAATTACCACCGCTTGCGCTTCCGCCCTTGCGTCCCGCTTCACGGGCGCGATCTGCATCCTCAGCAAAATTACCGGCTCCACCTCTTCTTGACGGCATGTCTCCCCCCTATAAATCAGTCGAATATTAAGCGTGCTAACGTTTCCAACGAGAAATAATATGGCTGAAATTTTCCATAAAACCACATTTAAAATGCATGTTTACCGTTTCGCTTAATTCACATATAAAACAGTAAGTTACCCGTCACGCTTATAGTCAGTTGCTTTTAAAAGAGAATTTTTTAAAGTTGTACAAAATCGACATAAGTTGTACAAAATTAACAAATTTCTTTTTTTTGTGATTAAAATCACAGTTTTTAATTTATTAGTTATATTGATCTGGATTTTTCATTTATTTCAGCAAGATAGGGGAATTAATGTTCCGCTGCTCACAATTTAGTCCCAATGATGAATTCATGCTCAATTGCCTGCCAGTTGTAGTACCCAAGTGAGCGTTGCACATGTTGCTCAGTTTCTTCCGTTAGGATTAAAGACCTGAAACATGCGCTGCTCCCCCTCAGCTGTAGAGATGTCCCGGAACGTTGTCGTATGCATCTCGATCCACTTGTTAGCGGCGCGTAATGTGTAGTGCCAGTTAAGCCGTTCAAGTTCTCTGACGAAGTCAATGGTGCTGATGGTGTAACGGCCGGCGGCATCACGTTTTACCGCCTGCCTGAAGGCCATCAGAATTTCGTAGTCGCGTGGCATTTTATACCTCCTAATAATACTGTATGTACGCACAGTATTATTGAGTTGAACAGTCTGTTCAAGCCATTACGTTTGGGTGTTTTGTGAGAAGGTTGATAGTTAAAGCAATTTAAGCGCGGATTCGGTTTTGTAGTGGAAGAGGCTGGTAAAAGAGGGAAATCGAGGGTGGCGCCATTGGTGCTCAAAACTTTAGATGACAATGGCTTTCATCATTTCAATTGCATAGTACGAGAAAACAGAGAATATCTTAATCATCCAGCCTTACGCTCCTGTCCTGTACAAATGAACTATGCTGAGGGGTTGTGTACTTAATGACATAACATAACTGAGCCGCACGAGTTCTCAATAAACAATTAAACGACTACAAGGATTAGGATTTATGGATGATGTTGACCTGGCCCAGGAACGTGAAGAAGCCCATCTGACGGCCTCTCTGTCTGCCCGAAAGCCACGCTTAGTGAGCCGAAATGGTAACTGCATCTGGTGCACTGATGAGCCGATAGTGGCTAACACCGCCTTCTGCTCAGCGGAATGTGGCGAGGACTTTCACAAGCATCAGCGTGAAATGCAGCAGCGGATAACTGCAGAGTAAAATCCTTCACAGTAAAAAGATTTTGCGTGAACGAAACTGTCACCGATGTCGATGAGACGATAACGGTTATGACGACTGGGCAGTAAAAATCATGAACATACTGGCATTAAAAGAGATTTAGTTGTCCCGTCTCGCTTTCAAAAGCTGACAGTCGTGGCCAGGCTTACTCTGCAACGCTGGGTTGCCTGACTTTTTGAAAGGATGTTTATGAAGCGTTTTTTAGGTGGAATGTTCATCATTGCGAGCCTGGTCACATTAGCAGGTTGCCAGCACTCAGACCCGTCAGTCGGGCCTGACGGTCGCCCTCACGCACCAAGTCAGCAGTCCGTGCCGGGAGGCCCACAAGGTCAGGGGCCCGTCGGTCAGCCGCAGTCGTAATATGTGTCCGGCACGTCTGTCGGGCCGTATAATCTGATCACACATCACTGCGCGGTTTACTTTCCAACATGAAATCCATTTAGGTGATTGAGACTTTTTACACAGAAATGACGCCCGAAGACATCGCCATTGATAGCGGCTGTTGTCAGGCTCACTGTTTGAAAGGCGCTCGTTGGGACGCGCATGCGCAGACGGTAACATCTGGCACAAAAAAAGGCCCCTTCAGGCACGGTCGTGAATGTCAGAACGAATACTGAAGTGCGTTTCTGCCGTTGAGAATGAAAAAAATTGTTTAAATTCGAACTATTACTCATCATTGATTATGCTGGCGTCAACTTGTACCCGCTGCCCCAGCGACCAGCCTTTCTTGCCTAGAATGCGGTCTGGCGTCACGTCAGGCACGTTAAAGTAATACGACGGCTTGACGTTATCAGAATGACTTTCTTCCTGATGGATGTCGTCTGCACCGAGTCCCATCTGCAGTAACTCTTCCTGCGTGAGGTCCAGATATTTCGCCAGTTTTGTCAGATTCATCATTCACCTCCTGAGTTGAAAACTGAGCAGCATTTTTTTCTCGGGCGCTACTTATCATTGAAGGGATTCCGCTTATGGTCTTTGCTGTCATCCCGCGTACGCGGAATTTCACCGTGTTGATTTGGGTTGTCTTTGGCAGGGTGATCATCTTCCTCATGAGCATTGCCCGCGTCTGGCGCCGCTTCAGGAAGCCCCTTATGAACATCCCCTTCTTTCTTGCGTTGCTCATTCAAATTATGGTGTTTCATGAATAACCTCACTGATATAGTCATTTAAGAATAGATCATGACCGTATGGATTGTTTTAAAGTTCAGTAAAGGCAGAAATAACGGCTTACCTGTGAATAAATAAGCGCAGCGATAAACGCCAAAAAATTCAAAAATCATCTTCACGATATTTCTCTGCTTAAACCTAGCTAATCAACTTGCCTGTTCATATAGCCAGGACAGGTTATTGCAGTAACTGGAAATTCTTATCTCCGCTTTTTTATACCGTTCGGTTTTTCCTGGTAAAACCTGTTTTGGCTTGAACCTTACATACTTCAATGCGACATTCAATGTTGCAGGAATCAACTATCCTCGAGATGAAAAATACTCGACCGATAAGCCAGCCGGCTTAAGCGCAGTCAACCAGTTTAGACCGCTTCTCTTACCGGCGCTGGTCTATAGTTACAATCAACGAAATATATAACGCATACCCAGTCAGGAGAGCATATGGAAGGCTTCGATCTGCATAGGTTTCTGATTAATGATCAACCTTACACCTTTCTTTTCGAAGTCATCGTTCGGGTCTGTATTGCTTATGCTGTTGTGTTCATTTTCCTCAAAATCTCCGGTCGACGAGGTGTTCAGCAGCTTTCTCTCTTTGAGGTCGTAGTCATACTGACACTGGGATCTGCTTCCGGGGATGTCACTTTCTATGATGATGTCCCCGTTCTTCCGGTCATTCTTGTATTCGTGGTTCTGCTCCTTCTCTACAGGTTAACCACGTGGGCCATGACGAAGTCTTCCTACATCTCAACGCTGGTGGAAGGAGACGTGGTGACGTTGATCGCTGACGGGAAATACGTGTCGGCAAATCTCGACCGGCTTAACATTTCAGAAGATGAATTCCTGATGGAGTTGCGTCTGAAAGGCGCGGAGCACCTTGGGCAGATCCGGCTGGGCCTGGTTGAAGTCGATGGCCAGTTAAGCCTGTACTTCTACAAAGATATTGAGGTTGTACCTGGTCTTTCCGTCTTACCTGCCGAACACCGGCCCTGCTACACCCATATTCCTGACAGCGGTCTATTCGCCTGCAACCGCTGCGGTACACTCAAGAATCTCAATGCGGGGGACGTGTGCGCCTGCCCTGAGTGTGCACGAAGGGTGTGGAGTCGCGCTTTACATACAGTACGCACTTAATCGTTACTGACAGACACACATATCAGATGCAATCAGATCATAGCTGCAGTTATCGGGATAACCTGAGTAACGTCTTTCAAAATACAATTTTACTCGTGCAACTGTTCGGATAAAGGACAGCCCTCAGGCAGGGCATCTTCGGGTTTAAGGGAAAGGTCGTAACCTCAAACGCCTCTCAAAACAGGACCAGACATATCTGGAATATAAATATGTGCAGTCATTTTTTATGAGTAACTGGAGAGATTCTAAAGAAATGGTTTTAAATATTAGCGTACCGGTATTTCGTAACGTTTTGTCAAAACAGCCCACATCACATTTTCTGCACAACATCTTCACGTTCTTTTCAATAAGTTAGTTATGTCGGGCGCAAAAGACGTCTGGCACAAAAGTGAAACTTGAATTTTAACCCGTGACTTGCTGCCCCCAGCAAATCACGGGATTTTTTTGTACTACTTAAATAACCCCCCAGAAATGAATATCCTCCCCTAAACTTTCACACTTTAATGCATCCCTCTGTAGTATTTTTATGGCAGCAGAAAAGCAGTTTAAGATTCAAAATACGCTCTATTTCAGTCAGAGATATTGCTTGCCGAACGTTAATCTTTTCACGAACAAGCACAGGTTAACAGATTTCTATATGTCATCCTGTGCTTGTGAAGCGCATGCTTAGCGGGGAGTTAAGCCTGCTTAGGCTGACCATTGGATGCCGTAAGTCCACCGTCGACTGGCAGGTTCACCCCGGTAATGTATCGCGCATCGTCGCTGGCAATGAATGCAATAGCACTGGCGATGTCTTCAGCTTCTCCTGCGCGCTGCAAAGGGATACGATCATAAAAGCGTTCGAGCAACGCCTTATCATCCTTCATATCTTCGGTGAGGTCGGTCAGGGTGAATCCGGGGCAAATCGCATTAACACGGACCCCGTCAGCGCCATAATCCATGGCCAGCGCCCGCGTGAAGTTAGTCACCGCACCTTTTGCCGCATTGTACACACTCATTCCCCAGTCACCACCCAGTCCGGATACCGAAGATGTGTTCACAACATTGCCCCTGGTCTTAAGCAAACCAGGCATGAAGAAATGGGTGCAGTGGAAAACACCATCCAAATCGGTGTTCATGAGCTTTCGCCAGTCCCCGACTGAGACTTCATGGATTTTTCCCTGAACCACGCTACCTGCGTTATTCACCAGCACATCGACTCTGCCAAATGAACGCTGCACCTGTTCTGACAGCTTTTTTACCTGTTCCGGATCGCCGACGTCACACTGAGCAATCAGGTGTTGCGAGCCAGGTAGTGTATTGAGTACGTTTTCGAGTTTTTCACGGGTTCTCCCCACCAGCACCACTGAAGCCCCTTCACTGGCAAAACGCTTTGCGGCAGCAGCACCAATGCCGGAACCTGCGCCGGTAATCACGACAACTTTTTCTGAAAATCTCGACATACTTACTCCTCACTTTTTGAATATGTGAAGAATAAGCCTGGCAGCCATGAACGGGAGTTCAAGCGAAGCAGCGCCAGTGAGAGGGTTGGTAGGCGAAGAGAAACATGCCAGCCCTGCAGTTCATTGGCAAGGCTGACATGTTTTGGCTGACAACCTCTTAAGGCTTCAGGATGACCTTAGTCCATCCCGGCGCTCTTTTATCAAAGTTGCTGTAGCCTTCAGGCGCTTCAGCAAGGCTCAACCGGTGTGAAACAATTTGTCCCGGGCTGGCTTTACCCTGATGAATCAGGCGCGCAAGCTGGCGGTTATAGGCTTTGACGTTGGCCTGGCCCGTTCTGATAGACTGCCCCTTGAACCAGAAGCTGCCAAAATCGAAAGGCATTTTTCCTTCCTGAGCCAGAGCACTTTTTGCACCCGGATCCTGAGGAACAAACACCCCGACGACACCGATGCCCCCTGTTGCCTTGGTGGAGGCCACAAGACTGTTCATGGTGGCGCTGTTGTCTTCATGGCCATGCTTGTTACAGCACTGATACCCTACACATTCACAGCCGCAGTCCGTGCCTCTGCCGTCCGTCAGTTCAAGAATCTTCTGTACCGCTTCATCACCGGCCGCATTCACAGACACTGCGCCGAGCTGTTCAGCCAGCGCCAGACGATCGCTGTGGGTGTCAATAACAAAGACCTGAGAGGCCCCCTTTATGACTGCGGAGTGGGCAGCCATTAACCCCACAGGTCCCGCGCCGTATATGGCGACGGATTCCCCTGCCCGCAGTCCTGCCAGTTCCGTTGCGTGCCATCCTGTCGGAAAAATATCAGAGAGCATGACGTAGTCTTCCTCTTTATCAAATGCGTCCTCAGGCAGGACCAGACAGTTGAAGTCTGCAAACGGCACCCGTAATAACTCAGCCTGACCACCGTCCCAGGGCCCCATTTCAGCAAAGCCATACGCGGCACCGGCACTGCCGGGGTTTGCCGTCAGGCAGAACCCCGTCAGGCCCCTCTCACAATTTTCACAAAACCCACAACCCACATTAAAGGGCATACAGACACGATCCCCTACCTTGATGCGCTCAACGCCATTCCCCACCTCAATCACTTCCCCTAGATTTTCATGACCGAAAATACGGCCCTGTTCAAAGCTGGTCCGCCCTTCATACATATGTAAATCAGAGCCGCAGATATTGGTGGTTGTGATGCGAATAAGCGCATCCGTGGCACGTTCAATTTTCGCATCAGGCACATTTTTAACGGAGACATCAAAAGGCCCATTATAAACAATCGCTTTCATCTTTAGATTCCTGTAAATAACCGAAGCATAGTGACGCTTCGTTTTAATTTGGATGACCAGAGAATTAAATATGGCACATTAAAGTACAGCGCGCAGAAATATAACCGTCGCGCTTGCATGTCCGCGAGGATATATTAATATTAATAACGCAACACGCACATGACGTATATATGCCGTCATGTTATTTATTACTCATGAAGAGGCAGTATTATGACTCAACATAGAGGCGGTTCAGGCAACTTTGCAGAAGATAAAGAAAGGGCTTCTGAAGCAGGAAAAAAAGGCGGGCAACATAGCGGTGGTAATTTTAAAAATGACCGCAACAAAGCGTCCGAAGCCGGTAAAAAAGGTGGTCAAAACAGCCACCGCGGTTCTTCCTGAGTTGCAGTGAAATAAATTGCAAAGGGCGCACTACCTCCCCTTTGTGTGAATATACAGCAGGGAGCGTCCCTGCCTGCTCTGACTGAAATTTTTGAATTGAATATCAATGTTCTGTTTTCCTCGTGTGTAATTTGGTCGGTTGACTAAGCGGTGCGACTGCTAAAAATCGCACCGTTTTTTTATTTCTGAACGCAATGTTGATCCTGATTAACGGTTTCGCTTGTCGTGTGGATTACTTTGAAAGATCGCGTTTTTTAATTTTTATCTTCCCCAGAAAGATCTACACCTTCATTTATCTGCCATTATCCCCTTCTTCCCTCCGCGGAGTCTGATTATGTTTCGATTTTTATCTTCTTTGTTCAGCAGTCCCGAATCCCTTTTACAGGTTATGAGTCAACAGGATATGCGAGAGTCTTTTGAAGAGGGAGATCGAATAATTATTGATGAAGATGGCAACGCGTCAGTTAATCCTTTAAGTCCAAAAGTGCAAAGAGATTTTAAAGAGCACGTTGAAAATTTAAAGGATATTTAAAGTAAACTGTAATCTTTGATGTATAGATGACCTGCGGATACTGATATATCTGACAGGACATAACGCACCATTTAAAAGTAGAGCCCACGACCGACAGGGATGTTTGTTTTCCGTATCTCAATTCAAAGCCGAAATTTCCCCTCGCAGTTTCGCAAACTCATCATGGTGGACCAAATTGAAAGTCTGTGTTGTTTGATTTGGCCAACAACAGCGCACTGACGATGTATGTCAGGAGCTCTTAATCTGTCTGACCGCTTGGCTCCTCAGTGAGCATTTAACTACACTCAGTACTCATCAAGTTAAAACGAGGAGAGCAATATGACCGACCGTCCCGTTAAAGGTGATAATCCCGATTACAATCCGCGGAAAACACCCGAAAAACAGCCCAAAGATGACGAAAGAAATGCGCCAGAGTCAGGCGATAAACAGCCTGATTGATGACGCACTCAGGGTGTTCAGAAGAAAAAATTTCTGAACACCTATATTCGTTAATTATGCTTTTTACTGAATAACTGGCTGGCCGTATCCTTGATAACCTGTGATGCCCCCCGATCGCCCTTCACCATTGATGACATGAATGCCTTAGCCTGATTAAGCGTGATATGTGGGGGTAAGGGTGCGACTTCAGGATCCGTTTTCACTTCAAGTAGCACCGGCCGGTCAGCGCTCAGCGCACGCTGCCATGCACTTGCCAGTTGCTCAGGGTTATCAACATAAATGCCCACCAGCCCAAGCGATTCGGCAAACGCCGCATATTTCACGTCGGGCAGTTGCTGCGTGGCTTCAAAACGCGGATTGCCTTCCATCACGCGCTGCTCCCATGTCACCTGATTTAAATCCTGATTATTGAAAACGCAGACGATCAGCCGGCCATCAGTCCACTGCTGCCAGTACTTCTGAATGGTGATCAGTTCCGCCATATTATTCATCTGCATTGCGCCGTCACCGACCAGCGCGACAACCGGACGTTCAGGATGAGCAAACTTGGCCGCAATCGCATAAGGCACTGCCGCCCCCATACAGGCCAGCCCGCCGGAGAGCGTCGCCCGTTGTCCCTGCTTAACGCGGTAATCTCGCGCAAACCAGTTAGCGCAGGAACCGGAATCCGACGTGACGATGGCGTTGTCAGGCAGCTGCGGAGACATTTCCCAGACCACGCGCTGGGGGTTAACCGGGCTAGCAGGCGCCAGCGCACGCTCCTCCATCTGCTTCCACCAGTCCTGCACCTGCACAGCAATCTGTTCCTGCCAGCTGCGATCCTGCTTTTGTTCGATCAGTGGAAGAAGCGCACGCAGGGTTTCAGCGGCATCACCGTGCAGATTGACCTCACAAGGGTAACGCAGGCCGAGCATAGCGGGATCGATATCTATCTGCACGGCACGCGCCTGCCCCTCTTCAGGCAGAAACTCTGTCCACGGGAAACCACTGCCAATCATCAGCAACGTATCGCAGTTCTGCATCATTTCCCAGGAAGGTTTGGTGCCCAGAAGACCAATGGAGCCCGTCACAAACGGGGCATCGTCCGGGAGTACGTCTTTCCCCAGCAGGGCCTTAGCCACACCCGCGCCCAGCTGATTCGCCGCCTGCACCACCTCTACCGCAGCACCACGTGCACCCGAGCCTATAAGGATCGCCACTTTTTTTCCGGCGTTCAGGACGTCTGCCGCACGCTGCAGGTCGGCCTCATAAGGAATTATTTTGGGACGCTGGTAGCCACTGCCAGAATGGGTGAATCCGTGCAAATGAAGAGGCGCCTGCCACTCCTCATCCTGAATATCTTTGGGGATAATCAGCACAGCGACCCCGTTTTGTGCCTGAGCGATGCGCACGCCGCGATCGACAAGGTGCCGGACCTGAGCCGGTGCGGCAGCTTCCTGTACAAAATTGGCCACATCCGCAAACACGCGATCGAGATTCATCTCCTGCTGATAACTGGCGCCTCGCGCGGTCGACTCAGCCTGACCAGCAATCGCCAGCACAGGCGCATGATCCATTTTGGCATCATAGAGCCCGGTCAGAAGATGTGTCGCGCCCGGCCCTCCGGTTGATAAACACACACCCAGTTCGCCCGTAAATTTGGCATGACCTGCCGCCATAAAGGCCGCCATCTCTTCGTGACGAACCTGGATAAACTCGATTCCGTCGCCCTTCTCGTTAGCACGCTGGATTGCGCCCAGAACGCCATTGATGCCATCACCCGGATAGCCATAGATGCGGGTTACGCCCCACTCTTTCAGACGCTGGACAAAGAAATCACTGGTTTTTATGCTCATGGTTTCATTTCCTTTCTGGGGTCAGGGGGTAAGAAGACGCATTCCAGGCCCGCAGCGCTCTCAGTTGTTGCTGCCTTTGCCTGACCATTTCCATTCCCTGACTTCGGGCACGTCTTCTCCATGTTCGCGCACGTAGCGATGGTGTTCCGCAATCCGCTCCTGTAAGTCATCCAGCAACTCAGGGTGCCGTTCGGCCAGCCCCGGGACGTGAAGAATGGCTGACTGTGCCAGATGATAGCGGTCAAGCTCGTTCAGCACGGTCATGTCAAATGGTGTCGTGGTCGTGCCTTCCTCATTGAAGCCATGCACGTGGAAGTTACTGTGATTGTTTCGCTGGTAGGTCAGACGATGAATGAGGCTGGGATAACCGTGGAAGGCAAAGATGACTGGTTTATCACGCGTGAAGAGCGCATCAAACGCGGCTTCAGACTTACCGTGAGGATGCTGCTCCTGCGTCTGCAGGGCGAGCAAATCGACCACATTGACGACCCGGATGCGCAAATCCGGCAAATAGTTGCGCAGCAGATCCACCGCTGCCATCGTCTCCATGGTGGGCACATCCCCGGCACAAGCCATTACCACGTCTGGTTCCCCTGCGTCACTCGCCCAGCCCCACTCACCCATCCCGGCTTCACAGTGGGCAATGGCGGCAGGCATATCGAGCCACTGCGGTGAGGGCTGTTTGCCGGCCACAATGACATTGATACGGTCCCACGTATTGAGGCAGTGGTCGCCGACCCACAACAGCGTGTTGGCATCAGGCGGCAGATAGATACGCACGATGTCAGCTTTTTTGTTGGCAACGTGATCGATAAATCCAGGATCCTGATGGCTGTAACCGTTATGGTCCTGGCGCCAGACGTGGGATGAGAGCAGGTAGTTCAGCGATGAAACGGGCTTTCGCCATCCCAGCTTACGGGTGACCTTGAGCCATTTGGCGTGCTGATTGAACATCGAGTCGATGATATGGATAAACGCTTCATAGCAGTTAAACAGCCCATGCCGCCCCGTCAGCAGATAGCCCTCCAGCCAGCCCTGACACTGATGCTCACTGAGAATTTCCATTACGCGCCCGTCACGCGCCAGTTGCTCATCATAATCTTTGAGCGGCGCCATCCAGGTGCGGCTGGTGACATCAAATACCGGGGATAACCGGTTTGATGCCGTTTCGTCGGGACCGAACAGCCGGAAGTTATCCTGATTCTGCTTAAATATTTCACTGAGATAGCGGGCAAACTGCGCGGTGGCTTCCCCGGCTCTGCTGCCGGGGGATCCCGTATCAAAGGCAAAGTCGCGAATATCCGGGGTGACCAGTTCTCGTCGGAGTCGGCCACCGTTGGCGTAAGGTGTCGCACCCATTCGTTTGCTGCCCTCAGGTGCCAGCGCCCGCAGTTCAGGCATCAGTTTACCGTTCTCGTCGAACAGCGTTTCCGGCTCATAGCTGCGCATCCATTTTTCCAGGACCGCCCGGTGTTCATCATTCTCGCGGCAGGCGGAAACCGGCACCTGATGCGCGCGCCAGAAATCCTCGACTTTCTTTCCGTCCACTTGTTTCGGCCCGGTCCAGCCTTTTGGACTGCGCAGCACTATCATCGGCCAGCGTGGTATCGTCTCTGACGCTATGCCGTTGCGGGCTTCCTGCTGATAATCCTGAATTTTGCTGAAGGCATTGTCGAGCGCTGCACCCATTTGCTGATGCATATCCGCAGGTTCATGACCACTGACAAAGAGCGGTTCATATCCGTAACCGCTGAAGAGCTGCTCTAAATCCTCGTCGCTGCTGCGGCCGAGAAGAGTGGGGTTGGCAATCTTGTAGCCGTTGAGATGCAGGATCGGCAGTACCGCGCCATCTCGCTGGGCATTGAGGAACTTGATTCCTTGCCAGCTGGCAGCCAGTGGCCCCGTCTCCGCTTCACCATCACCAATCACGCACGGCACAATCAATTCGGGATGGTCGAAGGCGGCGCCAAAAGCATGTGACAGGGAATAGCCCAGTTCGCCCCCTTCATTTATCGATCCTGGCGTTTCAGGTGCGGCGTGGCTGGGGATACCACCTGGAAAAGAGAACTGCCTGAACAGGCGCTGCATTCCTTCCGCATCGTCCGAGATATGCGGATAGATTTCGCTGTAGCTGCCCTCAAGCCAGGTGTTGGCCACCATGCCCGGCCCACCATGACCGGGTCCACAGACATACAGTAAATTGAGGTCGCGCTGGCGAATGATCCGGTTGAGGTGGGCATAAATAAAATTCAGTCCCGGTGTGGTACCCCAGTGGCCCAGCAGGCGAGGCTTGATATGTTCCGGTTTGAGAGGCTCGCGAAGAAGAGGATTATCCATCAGATAGATTTGGCCAACTGAAAGGTAGTTAGCTGCACGCCAGTAGCGATCTAGCAACGCCAGCTCGTTGGTTGCGGTAACAGATTGCATATATCCTCCCGTGGCTTAGTGATTCACTAACCCTAATAGAGGATCAACGAAGTCGCGAGCCAGACGGCAGACTGCATCAGTATCGCTGGATTCTCACTGTTCTCACTCATGGTGAGTTATGTCCGTCATGCAACCGCAGCGTGCTTCAAGAGAGATTAACTGGCAATTACCTCAAAACTCAGGTTTTTCTCCGGGTAAAGGCTCACTCAATTCCTGCCCTTCCACACCAGCATAGAAGATGATCAGCTCTGTGGTCTTATCCGTTGTGTAACCGCGATGTGCACTGTTAACGGTTTCATTTAAAGCTTCACCGGCATTAAAAGATTGTGTCTGGCCTGTTTCTTTATCTTCAATCGTTAACTGACCGGACAGAACGTATGCTGTGTTAGGCATAGGATGCGTGTGCCACGGCAAATCAGTATGTGGAGGCAGTGTCATGAGCATCACCGATATCTGCGGCTTACCGGCTGGATATTCCTCATAGGGCTGGCCATTCCAGGCGGCACCACTTTGCAATATGCAGACGTGTACGGGTTCTGAAGCGGCGTCGTTTGATGTCTGAGTGTTATCTTTCATTACAGCTCCCTGTGGTTAACGTCACTACGATTGTAGTCGACACATGCCTACCTGCGATCAGCTTCTACATACCAGGCCATCGTCAATGAAGTCGTTATCGAAAAGCTTAGTGAGTGGCCGAGCCTGCATAAAAAGTTAAGTCAGTCTCCACATTATTTATTGAGCTTTTTGGTTGAGCTGTGCCCGGATGGTTTACACATGGCGTGAAGCGTCATGTCTCAGGCACTTATGCTGTCTCTCTATTCATAAAATAAAAGTGAGATGAAACAAAAGTCAGAGACCAGTTTTTAAATGAAATCTGCAGCCAGGAATCATTCGCTCAAGATCAGTTGAGGGTACAGTAAAGCAAATTACAGGATAAGAAAGACGCAGTAAGGATATTGATTCATTGGTAAAAAAATATAAAAAAACCCGACACAGAGTCGGGTGGTATAAACTGCACCTTCAATACGGAACCAGCATTGTTCCTGATTTCAGGATAGAGTTAAAAAGACAAACCCCCTAATTATTTTATCCCGTAATGGAAATTAATTTACGACTTTGTGCACCCCAATCAACTTTAAGTCAAATTCATCATAGTTAAATATTATGCGAATGCATTTAGTTATCATTACTAAAAACATCACGTCGTTAGCTCATCCCTGTCTTTACTGTATACCGTCTGGTTTTTACCCGATGTCTGGCATGGTTGATAACGTCGAGCCATCGTGGATCTGAAAGATTAGATATATAACTCTGGAGATCTACGTTCATCTGGGACCATACAGCCATTCTGCAGGAGCGGTCCCTGCTCAGTGTTCCTGCAAGGTTATGTATTGCTTCATCAACCTGTCTTTTGACCTCGCTGAGTACATTTCCTGACTGGTACGTGGCAGCAAGGCGGCGAATTTCATTTACGCAGAGACGGATTTCAGCATGATGATTATGCACACTTTTCCTATTAAACTTTCTGTTTGTTATTGAAACAAAGGGGCTAAACTGATGATGTAGAATGAACATTGCCAATGTAGTGGATATTTCTGAAAATCCTTTTAAATATCTGAAATTATTTTTAATCTGAGTTCAGATGAAACCATAACCAATGGAACAGTTAAGCTTAATTCATGAATTAAACAGACACCTAAGCCAAATAAAATGCAGCTAAAATAATTTATTCAGATAATGCGTGCATAATCATAATTATCAGTTACAGTCACCGGGCAAAACACAGTCGCACGTAACGAATGAAGCTTCGAAACGCCCTTGAAAATAGTACGGATGTCACTTTCAGCGGTCGTTATTTTTTCCTGGCTCAGCGGTCTTTTATTAAAACGGCAACGTTTCAAACTATGTACCGTGCTACGAATGCGCCACACAGGGATACTCTGACATGCCTCGTTACCGGAAGCGGTGAGGAAAGCCTGATCAGATACTGGTCATCAGACCGCCTGTTTCACTGCCGCCCGCCCCCCATTGCGACGCGCAGCTGGAGAGCAACATGCCTCAAACCCGAGTCGGCCCGGCGCTTCAAAACTATCTGGACAGTCCCGATGAACAATACGCTACCGAAGCCGCAATTATAGGCAGCATCGTCAGGAAACTAGTGGCGACAACCGGACATGTGAATAACAGAGCCATCATTCTGGCTCTGGTAAATGAGCTTGAGAGTAAAAATAATCCGATCCACCAGGATGTCCTGCGAAACTGCCTTCAGATTGTCGTGGGCCACACGCCAGATGAGAATAATTAGGTGTGCTGCCGACGTTTAGCCTAAGTCGGCAGCAAGACAGCACACCCTTTTAACAGATTATGTCAGGATGCCTGCAGCCAGCACTGACAGTTGACACCCCGTTAAATCCTACGCCAGCAGGAAAGGGAATGTGTTCAATAAGAAAACTAAATGGATGCAGCACGATAGCCATAATATTTTTGCCACCCCACCACTCTTAAAGTTGGAATCCAGAAACCATGATGAAATTTTAAATAACATAAGAATATCGTTTATTAAAGATGCTATCTCATAAGGAAATTTACGATTTTTTTAATTTTATTGATGGTAAACGGTCGCCATACTTGCGACCATTTACACCATTTCTTTCAGGTTAGTTGCTTAAAAAAATCAGGCCGCATTGAGGATCCGCAATGCTTCACGATTAAATGCAGGTAAATCATCGGGCGTGCGGCTGGTGACCAGTTTATCGTCATCAACAACGACTTCTTTATCATAAAAGTCAGCTCCTGCATTACGCAGATCAATAGCGATTGCCTTAACGCAAGTCATCTTGCGGCCCCGCACGCCATTCGCGCTAATCAGCAGTTGCGGGCCATGACAAATGGCAAACACGGGTTTACCACTGGCAACAAACTCTTTAGTAAAGTTAACGAACCGGTCGTCGCCACGAAGTGAATCGGGTGAATGTCCGCCAGGCAACAGAAGCGCATCAAACTCAGCGGCATTGACGTGATCAATGTCCCTGTCGATAGTGACTTCCGCTTTGCCCTGTTTTCCTTTCACAGTTTTGCCTGCCTGCATCTCAATGGTAATGACTTCATGGCCCGCTTTTTCATAAGCTTGCGCGGGTGACGTGAACTCAGAATCTTCAAAGTCATCAGTAATCAAAACGGCTATTTTCTTACTCATTGCTCTCTCCTTTATGGAAACAAACGCACTGCGTTTGTGGCCTGGACACCCCGTAAATTCTGGACCTGATATATAAAAAAACAAGCCTAACGGCGACTGGCTTGTGTTAAAGGATGATATTTAGCGCAATTTGGAGACACCTAAAAATGCATACGTGTCAGGCGAACCGTTTCGATTCTATTTAACAGAATTGAAGGGGTTTAACTAAATAGTAGAATTCAATTTATTAATGTAAAAAGGTATTTTTCCAACTTTAATCTTTTAATCACGGCTCCTGCAATGCACATTGAAAAATATCATATCTGAACCAGGCTTAACTCTCTAATCATAGGAGGCCGTTCATGCCGTATAAATCACGCGATTCTCTGCCAGACAGCGTCAGGCATGTCCTTCCTGCACATGCTCAGGACATTTACCTTGAGGCTTTCAACAGTGCATGGGATGAGTACAAAGAGAAAAAAGACCGCAAGGATGACAGCTCCCGTGAGGAAGTATCACATAAAGTGGCCTGGGCTGCAGTCAAGCATAAGTACGAAAAAGGGAGTGACGGAAGATGGCATAAAAAAAATTCCAGTCCCTAGACCTACCCAGTCCCTAGACCTACTAGGTGGATCTCACCTTTTTTAGCGTTCAGGTTCATCAAGTCAGGATAAGGGTACATAGCAGTCTGGCTGTGGCTACTGACAGAATCTGTCACAGCCGCCTCGTACTATGCAGCCGTAAACCCACAAGGAGAAAAAGCCATGTTTACTGCTGATATGACCATCCTTTATGTACCGAACGTCGTCAAAAGCGCTGACTTTTATGCATCGCTGTTTGATATCAAGCCGATCAACGTCACGCCCACTTTTGCGATGTTTGTTTTTGAGAACGGATTCAAGCTGGGTTTGTGGTCGAAATACACCGTTCAACCGCCGGTGGATACGCAACCGTTTTCGGCCAACGGTGAAATCACTTTTAAAGTGCAGCACAAAGCTGACGTCGATTTCCTCTATAACGAATGGGGTGCGTTTCGCGAGATCACCATTGTACAGTCGCCGACCGAGATGGATTTTGGCTACACCTTCACGGCTATCGATCCTGATGGGCATCGTCTGCGAGTGATGTGGCTGCAGTTAGCAGATTAATATTCCGGGGCGGCCCGTTGGCCGCCCATAGGTCATGCTAACTTTGCGGTGGGATAAACGCCTGCACCGGCGTCAGTTCTCCAGCGTATTTACGCACCTGCACCACCGTTATTTGACCACTGCAACCCTGTGTCAGCGATGAGGTGCCAATATCCAGCGTCAGCACATTCGGGTTGCCGTGGCGGCATAACGGCCTCAGCGCGGTGGGATCGACCGGATCGTACCAGGCACCCGTTGGCAACTGCACCACGCCCGGCATCACCGTATCGGTCACGCGTGCGCTGGCGAGTACGTGACCACGCTGGTTATAAAGCTCAATAATCTCGCCGTCTTGAATCCCCAGAGATGCCGCATCATCCAGATTCAGGCTGCACACCTCACGCCCATCGCGTTTACCACTCAGGCTGTAATCACCGAAATCCAGCTGGCTGTGCAAGCGCGTCGCGGGCTGATTGGCAATGAGCCAGAACGGATGGTCGGCATCTGGCTTTTGCTGCGGCTCTCGCCACACCGGATGTCCGGGACAGTTTTCATAATCGAAACTGGCGATCGTCGCTGAGTAGATTTCGATTTTTCCGCTCGGTGTGGGCAGTGGTGCCGCATCCGGATCGGCGCGGAAAGCATTCATCATCCGTCCACCGTCTTTAAGCTGCGGCAATTCCAGCACGCCCTGCTGCCAGAATTGTTCAAAGTCGGGGATGTCGATCTGATGTGTTGCCAGCTTTTGCTGCAACTGCGCGTAATGGTGTTTCAGCCAGCCACGCGTATCGCGACCTTCAGTAAACGCCTCTTCACGTCCCAGCCTGCGCGCCAGCTCGGCAAAAATGGTGTAATCATCTTTGGCTTCGCCGTGCGGTTGCGCGACCGGTTGCATAGCAAACAGATGGCGATCGGTTGGCGCACCGCCGATATCTTCTCGCTCCAGCGTCATGGTCGCGGGCAACACGATATCGGCATGGCGTGCACTGGCCGTCCAGGCAATCTCATGCACAATCAGTGTATCCAATTGGCAAAATGCCTGTCGCAACCGTGCCAGATCCTGATGATGGTGGAACGGATTGCCGCCCGCCCAGTAAGCCAGACGAATATGCGGATAGGTCAGGCGGCGGCCATTGTAGTCGAATGGTTTGCCGGGATTGAGCAACATGTCCGAAATTCGCGCCACCGGGATCAGACGATCGATGCCATTTTTGCCCTGCGGTAAAGCCGGGAAACTCACCAGGTTGTGATGCTTACCGTAATGACCCAACGCGCCCAGCGCATAGGTGTAACCACCGCCCGGTAAACCCGGTTGGCCTAGCGCCGCGGCCAGAACCAGCCCAAGCCACACCGGTTGTTCACCGTGCTCCGAACGTTGCAGTGCGTGCGCAACGGTGACCAGCACACGCTTACCGGGTAAGTGACGGGCAAAATCAGTGATAAACGCTGCGTTGACGCCGCAGATCTCTGCCGCCCAGTCGGCATCGCGTCGCGTGCCATCCTCTTCACCACGGATATAAGCGACCATCTCCGGCCAGCCCACGGTATAGCGACTGAGGAAGGCTTCATCCGTCAGTTTTTCATCAATCAATACCGAGAGCACACCGAGAATAAAGGCAGCATCGGTGCCCGGACGTAAGGCCAGCCACTCTCCTTTGGCCTCCTCCGGTAGATCGCTTTTCAGCGGGCTAACCGAGATAAAACGCGTGCCGCGCTGTGCGGCCTGCTGCATAAAGCTACGTTCGGTGTGCTCGCTTAATCCGCCGCTTGCCACCTGAGAGTTTTTCAGTGCCAGGCCGCCGAAGGCGATGACGATTTCACTGTGTTTAGCAATCTCTTCCCAGCTCACGCCGCGTCGCGCAATCTCATTCATGTCGCCGACGATGTGTGGCAGCAGTACCGAAGCAGAGCCCGAACTGTAACTGTTCACTGAACGTACGTAACCACCCAGTGTGGTATTGAGAAAACGGTGCACCTGGCTCTGTGCGTGATGATAACGGCCAGCGCTCGACCAGCCGTAAGAACCGCCAAAAATCCCTTCCGGGCCGTAAGTGTCGCCCACGCGCTTCAGTTCACGCGCCACTAATTCGTAAGCCTGCTCCCAGCTCACGGCCACATATGCGTCATTACCCCGGCGCTGATCGGGGCCGGGGCCATCTTCCAGCCAGCCACGACGCACCATCGGGCGAGAGACGCGTGCCGGATGATTTAAAGCGGTGCGGAAATTTTGCAGCAGCGGGCTGGGGTCGGGATCGCCTTTAAAAGGTTCGATGGTGAGCTGATCGCCCGATTGCTGGGCATGAAATGCACCCCAGTGGGCGCTATGCATGACTGATTTTTGCGTCATCACTGTTCCTGGCTGTCAAAAATGAAAAACGGTGCTTAAAGCACCGTTGCAATAAAGTTTCTTACGCGCCCGTTTTCCGGGTCGTCGAGGACTTGCTGAGTGGGTCCAGCCGCCACGATTTTGCCATCTTCCATAAAGACAATGTTGTCGGCAACCTCGCGCGCGAAACCAATCTCGTGCGTCACAATCACCATGGTGATGCCGGAGTGCGCCAGTTGCTTTATCACCTGCAACACTTCGCCCACCAGTTCCGGGTCAAGCGCCGATGTCGGCTCATCAAACAGCATCACTCCCGGGTCCATCGCCAGCGCACGCGCAATGGCCACGCGCTGTTGCTGTCCACCCGAAAGATTCTGCGGCCACTCCTCTTCGCGCCCTGCCAGCCCCACCTGCTTGAGCAGTGACAGCGCTTTGCTGGTCGCCTGTTGGCGGTTCTGCTTTTTCACGCGCATCGGTGCATCCACGATGTTCTGTAACACCGTGCGATGCGGGAACAGATTGAACTGCTGGAACACCATGCCAATTTGCGCACGCTGACGCGCAATCTCACCGCTGCTTAACTCATGCAGAGCCTGGCCTTTCTGCTTGTAGCCAATGATTTCGCCACCAATACGAATGGTGCCGCCATCCAGCTTTTCCAGGTGGTTGATGCAGCGCAGCAAGGTGGATTTCCCCGAACCGGAAGGCCCAAGAATGACCGTGACAGAACCGGCGGGAATATCCAGATTCACTTCGTCCAGAATCGTGACCCCGGAGAAGCGTTTAGTGACTTTACGTAAGGCGATCGCTTCAGCCATTGCTTACGCTCCTTTCAGGTTTTTGCGCGCTAAAGCCCGGCAAGGATTTAAACAGGCTGCGTTTTTCACGACGCGTAACGCCACGACCAAAATAACGTTCAACGTAGAACTGACCAATCGACAGTACTGAGGTCATCAGCAGATACCACAGCGTCGCCACCAGCAGCAGCGGGATCACTTCATAGGTACGCTGATAGATGATCTGCGCGGAGAACAGCACGTCTTGCAGCGAAATCACCGACACGACGGCAGTGGTTTTCAACTGACCGATAATTTCGTTACCGGCAGGTGGCATGATGGCGCGCATCGCCTGCGGCAACACGGTGTGACGGAAAATCTGCGCGGGGCGGTAACCCAGCGCACGTGCGGCTTCCAGTTGCCCGTTACCCACGCTTTGAATACCGGCACGCACAATTTCTGCGGCATAAGCGGACTGATGCATCACCAGCGCGATCACTGCCGCACTGAATGGACTCACCAGCGCATTAGACTGGGTACTCCACAGCTCGCCCAATCCCGGAATAGAGAGTGAAATCGTCGGATAGAGCGCGGCAATGTTGTACCACAGGAAAAGCTGTACCAGCATCGGCACACCCCGGAAGAACCAGGTGTAGAACCAACTCACGCCCACCAGCACGGGGTTAGATGAGAGGCGCATCAGCGCCAGCACCGTACCAAAAGCAAAGCCCAGCACCACCGAAATCGCCGTCAGTTGCAGCGTCATTAATACGCCCTGCAGGATCGATGCGCCGGTGAAGTTTTCCGCAATCACGCCCCATTCGAAGCGTGGATTGTTAATCATCGAGTGCGCCATTGCCACGACGCACAACAGCACCACCAGCGCACTCAGCCAGCGTCCGTAGTAACGTTTGCCGACGATTCGTAGATCGTCGGTGTGGTCACGTACATCACTCATTGAAAGATTTCCTGATTACGTTTGGATTCTTTAACAGCGCCAAATCCGATGCCCCAGTTGTCGAGGATCTTCTGGTAGCTACCATCTTTGATCAGCGAGTTAAGCGCCGCTTGCACCGCAGGCTCCAGCGCGGAATCTTTCGGGAAGGCCACAGAAACTGGCGCGTCATGCACGGTGATTTCGCCGCTCAGGGTGATAGGCTTAATCACCTTCGCCTGCCACAGCAGACCTTCGTACGGGCCGAGGAACATTGGCACGCGACCACTGACGACAGCCTGAACACCGGCTGGACGGTCCGGGAACACGGATACTTTGATCGGTTTTTTACCCGCTGCTTCACAGGCTTTGCTGGCTTCTTCCAGACGCGTTACCTGCGTGGTACCTGAACCTGCGCCGACTTCTTTGCCACACACGTCGTCCAGCGTTTTGAAGGGTGCCACATTGGCATCCTTACGCGAGATAATGCCCAATCGGCTGGCATCGTAGTAGCTGACGAAATCGATGATTTTCGCGCGGGTTGGTGTGGCGTTAATGTTAGACAGTGCCACGTCATAACGACCGGTCTTCAAACCTGGAATGATGTTGTCGAAACCGCCGGTGTCACGCCACTGGACCTGGATCCCTAAGCGTTCACCCACGGCGTTCATCACGTCAATTTCACGGCCGGCCAGGGTTTTGTTGTCTTCTTTATAGAAGGTCGTTGGCGGTGTATTTGGGTTGGTTCCTGCCACGATATAGCCGCGCTTTACCACATCCGCCGGCAGCAGGCTTTTCAGCGCAGGATCGGCCTGAACATGGATTGAACTGTCAGTCGGCACGGATTGATCGGCGGCAAACGCGGTGTGCGCACTCAATGCAAATGCAAGCAAGGTGATACCTTTGGCGAGTTTCACTGGAACCTTCTCCTGATATATATAAATGTTTCCCTGTTGGGAAAAGGCGTTGAGGTAGCGATGTATTTTTCTTCTTCCTCACCACTCGGTGGAAAGAAATTGTCATCCTCTGAACGTCCCGGAGCCATTCTCAGTAAGATGTGCAGCGATCACAAATGCGAAAAACGGATATCTATTGCCAGAATTCGGGAATAGAAGGTGACGCCCGTGGTTACGGGGATGGCCGCGCCAATGATGGCGCGGTGTCAGGTAAGGTATTCAGATTTAGTCAGGTATTCAACGGCCTGCTTTTGCAGCGGCTATCGACCATTTTCTTCTTAACAAGACATTATCGTTCTAAGCGTTTGCGGATAGGCTCAAACTCTTTAGTCGCATGGCGTGGAATGGTATCGGGTAGATTCTGCTCCACAGCCTGCCAATATTGCCACGGCGCTTTCTTGTCACCCAATTCGTAATCCATGCCATCCCAACTGTCTTCCCGGAAGCTGTAGAACGCCCAATGCGCCTGCTGCTGATCCAGCACCTTCAACACATCCTCCAGATATTGTGTGCACCCTGGTAAGCTGCGGACACAACCGAACTCCCCAACCACCATTTGATGGCGGGCCACACCGTGCGATTTCGCCCACTCAAACGGTAGCGCTAAATATTCTGCTACGCGTTGTGCATCCCACTGTTGCTGCGATCCCGCAAACGGCACTTTGCCCGGATAAGGCCAGGGCGTTTTCCGTTTGGCGTTTGGTGCACTGGTGGCGGAATAAGGCTCATACATGTGCACGCTATATAACACACGTTTATCTTCAAGCGGCTGCGGCCAATACGTGAAGGCATCGGCGGCAGCGTACCAGCCACTGTCGACCATCACCGGCGTCTGTGGATCAACTTCGCGAATCGCCGTAATCACGGTTCGGTAAAAACTCGGTAAATCGCGTGCGGTGCCCTTCTGCTGCAGATACCAGCTTTTCATGGTCACGGCAGGCGCATGTTCGTCCAGACCGCCCATTTTCTCCGGCGCGGGTTCATTAATGATGTTGTATGCCGCCACTGCAGGGTGGTCTTTCAATGCGGCCGCAAGATCGCGCCAATAACGGGCACTTTGCTGCCAGAAAGCCTTGTCTTGCCACAGCCGGTCGTCAAACTGTCCGCCGTTATTTTGTGACCAGCGCATGCCGGGTAAGGAAAGCGGCGTAATCACCACTTTCAACCCTGCTGCCTCAGCGTGATCCAGCACATTTCTCAAGGTTGCGACATCTTCCGCCACTAATCCCTGGTAGCGATCCGCACTGCCCAGCAGGAAATCACGTTGTCTGGTCGGCCATTTATCCCACGAGAGCCGCACCCAAGAGGCACCATAAGTGTGGAGAGCGTTAAAATAAGCGGTATTGGGTGGAATGCGATTGAAGCTGTTGCCGCCATGTTGAGGTTGCAGCCAGAAATCCATTTTATCGGCGGCTCTGGCAACAGGAATAGTGAACAAAATCAGCAGCAGGAATGTAAAGGTTTGTATGATATGGCGCACACTTTCTCCTTGATTGATGAGAGTCCCAGGCACCCTTTTTGGTGCAGGCTCGAAATTAAACAGATTCCCATGTAGTTACTGTGCGTTATCACTAATTTTAGTCTGCTGATTTGCAACGAATTGATGACAATTTGATGAACGCTTTTTCTCCGCAAAGTTTTTAAGCGCAAACTTCACTCTGACTTTACGTTTCTTCACGCTTACCCGCATTTAGCACCAATCATGGAGAAATAAAGGAGACGCTTCATTAGCACATATACAATGATAAGCATTCTCATTATCATGCGCATTTGCTTACATATGTTAATACTTCAGGGAGAAGATTTAAGTGAATGTAACTTTGTATGTCAGGAAGCGCCCGCTAGCATTGATGGTGGCAGCCCTACTCACTTCACCTGCTTATGCCGCAGAACCTACGGAAAAACTGGCTGACGATGAATCGATGATCGTCACTGCGGAACAGGGTTTGAAGCAGCAACCTGGCGTTTCCACCATTACCGCTGAAGACATCAAGAAAAGCCCGCCGGTTAACGACCTCTCCGACATCATCCGCAAAATGCCCGGCGTCAATCTGACCGGCAACGGCGCCAGCGGCAGCCGTGGCAATAACCGCCAGATTGATATTCGCGGCATGGGCCCGGAAAACACCTTAATCATGATCGATGGCGTGCCGGTGAGTTCACGTAACTCAGTGCGTTACAGCTGGCGTGGCGAGCGTGACTCGCGTGGTGATACCAACTGGGTGCCAGCGGAGATGGTTGAACGTATTGAAGTGATTCGCGGCCCAGCCGCCGCGCGTTACGGTTCCGGTGCGGCTGGCGGCGTGGTGAACATCATCACTAAGCGTCCGACCAATGACTGGCATGGATCGCTGTCACTGTTCACCAATCAGCCTGAAAACAGCAAAGAGGGTGACACGCGTCGCGCCAACTTTAATCTGAGTGGCCCACTGGCTGGCGATGCGTTAACCATGCGTCTGTATGGCAATATCAACCGCACCGATGCGGATGCGTTTGACATCAACACGGCTGAAAATGGTTCCTACGCGGCGGGCCGTGAAGGCGTGCGTAATAAAGATATCAATGGCGTGCTGTCATGGAAAATCACGCCTTTGCAGGTTGTTGATTTCTCTTATGGCTACAGCCGTCAGGGCAACATCTACGCCGGTGACACCCAGAACAGCAACAGTAATGCCAGCACCGGCGGGTTGGTGGAATCACTTTATGGTGATGAAACCAACCGCCTTTATCGCCAAAGTTATGGCATTACGCACAACGGCATCTGGGATTGGGGCACCTCGAAAGTCAACTTCAATTACGAGAAGACCAATAATACGCGCCTTAAGGAGGGTACCGCGGGCCGTACTGAAGGGATGATTAACACCGATGAGTATGCCACCAGCCGACTGGAGAGCTACCGCGCCGGCGGTGAAGTCAGCTTCCCGTTGCAACTGTTGGTGGACCAGACCGTCACCCTCGGAGCGGAATGGAACCGTGATGAGCTGAACGATCCGGCTTCGATGCTCACACAAACCGCCAACGGCGTGACGCTGCCTGGCAGTTCTGGCGATCCGTCTCAGCGCAGCAGCAAAAACGACGCGACCATCAGTTCGCTCTTCTTTGAAGACAATATCGCCGCGACGGATAGCACCGAGGTGATTCCTGGGCTGCGCTTCGATTATCACGATCAGTTCGGTGCAAACTGGAGTCCAAGCCTTAACATTTCTCAGGGCCTGGGTGACAATTTCACGCTGAAAGCCGGTATCGCGCGCGTATTTAAAGCACCCAACCTGTATCAATCAACGCCGGGTTACCTGCTTTCTACACGCGGCAACGGTTGCCCAATCGGTCTGACGCAATGCTATCTGCTGGGCAATGACGATCTGGATCCGGAAACCAGCGTTAACAAAGAGATTGGCATTGAATTCAGCAATGAAGGTTATGTGGCGGGTATCACCTATTTCCGTAACGATTACAAAAACAAAATCGTCGCGGGCAGCGATCCTGTCTATTCTGAAGCGGGCTACAACGTGCTGCGCTGGGAAAACGGCGGCAAGGCGATTGTGGAAGGATTGGAAGGTAACCTGACTATCCCATTAGTGGCCGATACGCTGGAATGGCGTACCAACGCGACCTATATGTTCCGCTCGGAAAGTAAAGACACCGGTAATCCGCTCTCCATCATTCCAGAGTTCACCATTAACTCACAGCTGGAGTGGCAGGCAACACAGGATCTGAGTGCCAACGTCAACTGGACGCAGTATGGTCGCCAGAAACCGCGCCAGTTTGCGGAGACCAACACGGATGTCACCAACATGACCACGAAAGAAATCAAGCCCTATTCTGTGGTCGGCCTTAACCTGAATTACGACATCACTAAAAATCTTCGCGCTAATGCGGGTATCAACAACCTGTTTGATAAACGTATCTACCGCGAAGCGACCGGTGCTGTGACCTATAACGAACCGGGTCGCGCCTATTACGCTGGCGTGACCATGTCGTTCTAAATGTAGCTGGGCGGCTGAGTCGCCGCCCACTTCAGTATGATCCTGCTTTACCGCCCTATCCCTCTGTTTACTCACCCTTTTTCCTGACCAGAAAACAGCATTATTTTTTGACGCTTTACCTTCAGAAATTGAAGGTTTTACCTCAAATAACCCCTCGCTGCCCCTCCTCGCATCCGGTAATTTCTTCGCTATCTCCCCTACAGGATCAAAGCAAATGATAAAAGATGCGTTTTACCGCGCTGGGCACCCCGCACCGCAACTCGGCGTCAGCCCTCTCTCCTGGGTCAATGAAGTTCTGCAATACCTTGGCGCAGGTACCTCGGCCGAACACTGTTTGAAGGAAGCGAAACAGGCCGGATTTCAGGGCGTCGAGCTGAGTCGCATATTCCCGCGCGAACCGGGCGCATTGAAGCAGTTGTTGGCACAACATCAACTGCAACTGGTGTCGGGCTGGCATGACGGATTTCTCACCGAACGCAGCGTTGAGCAGGAACTGGATGCGGTGCACAACCATGCCGCCCTGCTGCAGGAAAATGGTGCCAACGTGATGGTGTACGGCGAATGCGGCTGGATGGCTGACAACGCGCTGGATGTGCCACTGAGCACCCGACGTTTGTTGCCGGAGAGTCAGGTCGCCGACTATGCCGATCGCCTTTCCCGCTTTGCCGAAGCCCTGTTTGATCGATACGGTTTACGCCTCGCCTATCACCACCATCTCATGATGGTGGCCGAAACGCTGCCAGAAATTCGTGCGCTGTTTAGTGCCTGTTCGCCCGCCGTTGGCCTGTTACTGGATACCGGCCACGCCACCGCTGCCGGATTCTCCTATACGCAACTCATTGATGAATTCGCCGACCGCATTTGCCACATCCATCTGAAGGATGTGCGGCTGGATCGCCTGCAACAGGTGCGGGCTACCGGTATGACCTTCAACGAAGCGGTGCTTGCGGGGATGTTTACCGTGCCGGGCGACGGCGGCATCGACTATCGCCCGTTGGCAGAGTTTATCGCTCGCAGCGGCTATCAGGGTTGGATGGTGGTGGAAGCCGAGCAGGATCCGGCGAAAGCGCCCCCGTTAGAGACCGTTACCCGCGCACAACGTTTTGTTGCCCAACATATTTTACCTGCAAATGCTTAAGGAGCCGCTGATGGCTGGAAAAACACTGAATGTCGGCCTGATAGGTTCAGGCTTTATGGGCCAGGCGCACGCTGATGCATGGCGTCGTGCAGGCTTACTTTATCGCAACCTGGCGCTACAGCCGGTTTTGCATACGCTGACGGATGTGACACCTGCGCTGGCCGAGGAAGCAGCACGACGTTACGGCTTCCAGCACAGCACGGCGGACTGGCAGTCGCTGGTCAACCATCCTGAAATCGATATTGTTGATATCACCACGCCTAACAGCATGCATTTTGACATGGCACTCGCCGCCATTCGCGCCGGCAAACATGTCTACTGTGAAAAGCCCCTCACCGTTTCGTTGCAGGAGGCACAAATCCTGACGCAAGAAGCTGAGCGCGCTGGCGTGAAAACCATCATGGCGTTCAATAACATCAAAACCCCAGCGGCGCAGTTGGCGAAGCAGATGATCGACCGCGGTGACATTGGTACACCGACCCGCTTCCGTGGCTGGTTCGATCAGGGGTTCTTCAACGATCCCGAACTGCCATGGAGCTGGCGTTGCTCGCGCGAACAGGCCGGTTCTGGCTCGCTTGGTGACTTAGGCTCACACGTGGTGAGTGTGGCGCAATATTTGATGGGACCGATCAAGAGCGTGGTAGGTCAGGAGCAGTTATTCATTGAAACGCGCCCTGCGGCGGGTGGTGGCTCAGGCTATGGCGCACAAGCGGATAAGCAGGCGGCGCGTTTAAAAGTGGAAAACGACGATCAATTTCAGGCGCTGGTCACGTTCGAGAATCGCGCCGGTGGCGTGATTGAATCTTCGCGCATTTCCGCAGGTAAAGTGTTTGGCATTGCCTGGGAAATCTCGGGCACTGAAGGCACCATCATCATGGACGGAGAGCGTTTTAACGAGCTGAAGATTGCACGTTATGGTGATGCCAGGCACGATCGTGGTTTCAAAACTATTTATGCCGGTTCTCAGGTCGAGCAATTTGGTGGCTTCTTTGGCTTCGATTTCGCAGGCGGTGGCCTGGGATATTTCGATGTGAAAGTCATCGAAATATACGACCTGATTAAAGGCCTCAGCAGCGAAGCCGGTTGTTTCCCGGACTTCCGCTTTGGCCTGGAGAATCAGCAAATCATTGAAGCGATGGTGCGCTCCTCTGCCAGTGGTCAACGTGTGGAGATCGCCAGTCTGCGCAACTAACTAAAAAACTCGCGCAGTGCTTCAGCCAGCGCCTGCGGTTGCTCGTCCGGGATGAAGTGACCGCAGTGCGCGATTTTGATGCCTGAAACCTCAGCCGCAAACTCCTGAAGCGGAATCGCCACATCGGGGATCGAACCCTGATCGGCGCTGATAGCCAGTAACGGCACCCTTAGCTTGCCGTTATCACGTAACAACGCACGGTTTTGTTCGGCAGAGACGCTCACTTCGCGATAGGCCGCCATGCCTGCGCGCAATGCCCCGTTTTGTTGCAGCAAGCGCGTATATTCCGCCATATCCTCCGCGTCAAAAACCATTGGGCTGACGGCTTTGCGTTTCAGGAACCACTCCAGATAGATCTCTTCGCGCCCGGCAATTAAGGCTTCAGGCAGGTCCGGCAGCAGATGGAAACCAAAATGCCAGGTTTTCCAGGCCTTATCAGGCGTGGCGGGCAGCGCATCGGGTAAGGTCACGCCAGGAATGCCCGCATCGAGCAGTGCCAGTTTTTTTATCTGATTGGCATAACGCAGGGCAAACGGCCAGGCGACCCATGCGCCAACATCATGTGCCGCAAGATAGTAGTGATGGATGTTCAGTTGCTGCAGCAGGCCCTGTACTTTTTCTGCCAGAGAAGTGGTGTCATAGCCGCTATTAGGCTTGTCAGAGTCCCCCTGACCGGGGAGATCGGGCGCGATAAT
The DNA here is from genome assembly GCF_016625145.1 of Pantoea sp. S61. Classification (NCBI taxonomy): domain Bacteria; kingdom Pseudomonadati; phylum Pseudomonadota; class Gammaproteobacteria; order Enterobacterales; family Erwiniaceae; genus Pantoea; species Pantoea sp. S61. The sequence continues at coordinate 641,248 of NZ_JACVUO010000001.1, read as the reverse complement.
GGCGTAACGATCACCAAGCAGAGCCATCACCTTGCGCCACGCAAACCAGCTTTGCGGGAACCCGGCTAACAGCACCAGGCTTTCACCTTGTGGGTTGCCGCCGCTGACGTAGTGGATGCGAACACCGTCTACCGTGGCGTAATGATGGGAAAACCCAGGCAGATTGGCGACAGGTTGTGACCAGCGCGATGTTATTTTTAATTCTGAGGCCTTCATCGGTGACTCCTAAAATGGAAATGATTACTTCCTAATTGGTTAAAATTTTAGTCGGATAGGTCTAAAACATCATCGTTCCTGGACTGGCATGGTTGGCCGCGTTCTCGTGTCGAGATTAGAGTTTGCGGTAAGGGAATTACCATTTAGGAAATGATCGATTCCCAAATGGTACAGGATGGGGTTAAGGATTGGCAAGGGTGCTAATGAGATCCCGAATTAGGGCGCAATACGATACTGAATAAAATCCGTCTTCGCCGCGACCTGATCGTACAGCGCTCGTGCGCGGTAATTATTCTCACGCGTCATCCAATACACTTTCGAGCAGTTCAACGCCTCAGCGGCAGCATTCACCGCTGCGATTAACGCGCGACCCGTGCCTTGTTTACGCCCGTCAGGGCTGACGAACAGATCCTGCAGGTAACAATAGTCACCCATGGTCCAGGTGCTGCGATGGCAGATAAAATGCACTAGCCCGGTCAATTTGCCCTGCTCCTCCGCCACCAGGCAATGCATCGGCTCGCCCTCCGCAACCAATCGTTGAAATGTCGTATTGGTGACTTCTTCTGTGACCTCACTGACATAGAAGTCGAGATAGCCTAACCACAGCGATTTCCACTGTGCGTAATCATCTGCCGTGAGTTTACTAATCTTCAGTTCCATTTCTTTCTCTCCATTGTTGGCGCGTGATGTTGAACATTAAACTGGCGGGTGGATCCTGCGGATTAAACACCCTTTCGAGGAAAGTCATCCCGACCTTTTCCAGTACTCGGCGCGATGCAGTGTGATTCTCGCGCACCACACCGACGATTTCTCTCAGCTTTAGGTCTTCAAAACCGTGGCGGATGGCACGATGCGCGAGTTCTGTCGCATAGCCTTTTCCCCAGGCATCCGGCTCAAAACGGTAACCCAGGTTGTTAGTTCTGCGCCCGTTGAATTCGCTGACAAATACGCCCCCGAAACCAATCACATGCTGAGGATCGCTTTTTTCCATAATGGCCCAATCATCGAATCCATGAATGGCGCGATCTTTGATTCTGCGTAATAACACTTCTCGCGCATGATCAAGGTTTGGATAAGGCCCGCGCGGGTTAAATTGATGTGTTCGCGCATCGCCATAGATGCGAAAAAGCGCCTGCAGATCCGTGCGTTCAACCGGTCGATACAGCAGCCTTTCAGACTCCCAATGCATTCATTCCCTCGCCGTTTTTTGTAATGCAGCGAAGTAACATAGCACCGCGACATCGCTTTGAGTGTTAAGAATTTTTGCTATGATGTCAGCCCATCTTTCTAATGATTAAATCTGAACCATGCGAACATCGGACTCGTTGCGACTATTACTGCTGGCGGCTATCTGGGGAGCCAGTTTTCTTTTTATGCGTATTGCCGTTCCCGCGCTGGGTGCGGTGAATACGGCTTTTTTGCGCGTGTTATGTGGCGCATTAGGTTTAATCATCGTGATGGCGGTGCTACGCATTCCGCGCCGCTTCGAAGGCAAACTTGGCTGGGCAATGTTGCTGGGTGTGATTAACTCTGGATTACCTTTCCTGATGTATTGCCTCGCCGCTCGCGTGCTGCCCGCAGGTTATTCCGCGATACTCAACGCCACCGCGCCGTTGATGGGCGTCGTGATAGGCGCCGCATTCTTTAATGAACAACTGACCGTAAGTAAAGTGCTGGGCATGGTGGCCGGTTTTGTCGGCATTTTGTTGATCAGTACCACTGGTGAAGGGGTGCTCTCACACGCGCTGGTGCTCGGCATCGCGGCATGTCTGGTCGCCACCACCTGCTACGGTTTTGCCGGCTTTCTCGCTAAGCGCTGGATTGGTTCGCGCGGCGGGCTTGATGCCACCAAAGTCGCGTTCGGCAGCCAGCTGGGCGCCTCTCTGTTCCTGCTGCCTTTCTTTGCCTTCAGCGCGCCGCAAACGCCTGCGGCGAACTGGCACATCCCTGAAGTCTGGGCCTGCATCCTGGCCGTCGGCTTTATTTGCACCGCGCTGGCTTACATCATCTACTTCCGTTTGCTGGCCGATATTGGTCCGCTGCGCACCCTCACCGTCACCTTCCTGATCCCGCCTTTTGGTATCCTGTGGGGCTGGTTAGTGCTGGACGAACAGATCTATCAGGGCTTTATCGGCGGTGCATTGCTGATTGTGCTGGCGGTGTGGCTTGTCACGCGCAGCGGAATGGTCAAAGCCGCCACGCCGCGTACCTCTGACAATTAATTACGCTATTTTTTGCCGGTGGGCTTCAGTGAGCGATTGAGATCCTGAATGCGTTTCATGGTTTTTACCGTGCGCGATGACGTTGCTGAAGCCACCGACAAAATCAACATCTCAAGACACACCAGCACGGTGCCATGCAATGGCATACGACCATTCTCCCCACCGCGCGGCACATTGATAATCACATCCGCTTCTTTGGCAAAGGCAGAATCTAAGGCATTGGTCAGCAAAATTACCGGCATCCCCAGTCGCTTCGCCTCTTTCAGGGTGGTCAGCCCTTCTTTATGAGCAGATTTCTGCGCCATCATGATCAGCACATCACCACGCTGTAAGGTGATCAACTGTTCGGCGAGGGCAATGCCCGAACGATTGAGCGTGACGGCAGGAATGCCAATACGCGTGAACAGGCGAGCACTGTAATCCGCCAGAATTCCTGAAGCATTAATGCCAAACAGCGCAACCTGTCGCGCGTCGATCAGCATCGCGACAGCCTGCGCGACCGCTTGCCGGTTGTGGGGTTCCGAGAGGGCATCGCAGGCGCGTTTATGGCCGCCCAACACGAAATCGATGCCCGAATTGATGTCACACGACAGTTCGCTGACGGTGGCGCTCATCTTCTCTTCTGAATTCATCGCCGGGCCAAACCAGGCTTTCAGCGTGGTTTTCAAATCACGCAAACCGGCAAATCCCAATGCCTGAATGGCACGCACCACGGTGGCATCTGAGGTGTGAGTCACATCCGCTATTTCCATTGCGGTGGCATCTAATATTGCCTCACGATTATCGTGGATATATCGCGCGACGGATTGAAGGCTGGACGATAATGACGGGGCGCGTGCGCGATAGCGTTCACCTAATACATCAACCCGATTTTTAATTTTATTTACGGCCATCTTTTTACCTGTTTGTCATCAGGGCGTGATTCCGTCCCCCATTTAGGCACTGCATTGTAGTGATATTTCCTGTTTAATCCAGCTCTCTGAGAGTTAGCGCGCCTCTAGGGTGGGTCGTTAAACCACAATAAGACATCAAATCATGTGTCTGTTTTTAATCTATTTACTAGAAATAATCCTCAAAAGAAAATGGCGATCATGGACTGCATTCATGCTGTAGTATCCACGTCATTATTTCCATTTACTACTACATTTTTTCATGTTTGAATGATTCTCAATAACATCACGCCATCTCAGTTTAGGTCGCATGATCCACAGGGAATGCTTATTTCATGCATTTTTCTCTGCTGGAAAAATTTAATCCTAGCTTCGTTTCATGGACGAGATTAATTCCGCACCAACACCAGGTTTATTTAAATGAATAACAACAAAAATTTCGCTTTTAAAACCACATGTCATCCGGCCATTATCGCCGCAATATACGGCGTCAGCGTTCTCACTGCCGCAGGCAGTCTGGCAGCGGAAAGCAACAATACCCTCACGGTTTCGGCGCAGGAAAGTAGCCCACAAGGCTACAACGCCACCAGCAGCTCCGTTGCCAGCAAAACCGCCACGCCGCGTCTGAACGAAGCGCAATCGGTGAGCGTGGTGACTCAGCAACAGCTTGAAGACTATCAAGCCGCCAGTCTCGCTGATGCGATGCGCTTTGTCAGTGGGGTCACGGAGGGCAATACCCTGGCAGGCACCGAAGATGGTTTTGTGCGTCGTGGATTTGGCAGCAACTCCGATGGTTCGATCTATCGTGACGGCATTCGCAGCAGCCAGGGATTAAATTTTGATGCCACCACCGAACGTGTCGAAGTGCTGAAAGGCTCGGCTTCCCTGCTTTACGGTATCCAGAATCCGGGCGGGGTGATTAACGTTGTCAGCAAAAAACCGCAATATGACTGGCACACCAAAATCAGTGGCCGTTCCTCCAGCGAAGGTGGCGGCGCCGGAACCGTCGATGTCACCGACCCGCTGGGCAACGGCTTTGCCTTTCGCCTGATTGCCGAAAAGCAGAATCAGGATTACTGGCGCAATTTTGGCAGCGAAAAGCATACGCTGATTGCGCCTTCGTTACAGTGGTACGGCGAAAACGCCAGCTTCCTCGTGAGCTATGAAGATTATCAATACGATATTCCGTACGATCGCGGCACCGCCTTTATCAATGGTAAGCCGCTGGATATTGGCTACAAGGATCGTCTCGACGACAAGGCCAACCACGCCTGGGGCCACAATAAAACCCTTAATGCGCATTATGACTGGCAGTTCAATGATGACTGGAGCACGCGCGTCACTATTGGCTGGAATCAGCGCCAATACGACAACAACGAAGTACGCGTTACCGCCATCAATCCCACCACCGGTGTCGTCACGCGTCGGGCAGATGCTAACCGCGGCTTTAACCACAAAACTAAATACGTTTCATGGGATCTGCTCGGTTCGCAACAGCTGTTGGGTATGACGCACGATGTGGTGATCGGGACTGACTATGAAATGAACCAGACTTATCGTGCGCATCAGTATCAGGGAAAATCGAATACCGGGTTTAACTTTACCGATCCGCAATACGACATCCTGTCGCCGGTCACCAATAGCACCACGGAAAACACCGCCAACGCCAATAATTTGAATCGCATTCATAGCCGTTCGGTTTACGCTAAAGACAGTATCTCACTGACAGAACAGTGGATTGCCGTGCTTGGCGGGCGCTATCAGCATTACGAGCAGCGCGCGTCTAAAGGCTTTGATCCGGTGGTGGAAACACTGAACAGCGAAGGCAATAAATTCCTGCCGCAGGCGGGCCTGATTTATAAAATCACCCCGGATGTCTCGCTTTACACCAGCGTCAGCAAATCCTTTACCCCCTCCACCGATGTGGACGATGACGGCAATGTCGGTAAACCTGAACAGGGCACGACCTGGGAAGTCGGCAGTAAATGGCAGATATCGCCCAAGCTGTTTGCCAGTGTCGCGCTTTACCGCATAGATGAACGTGACATGTCACTCAGCATTAACGGTACAACGCGTGCGATTGATAAAGCGCGTTCCAGCGGCGCAGAGTTTGAGCTGAACGGCGAAGTGCTGCCGGGCTGGGATCTCAGCGCTAACTACAGTTACGATAAGGCTGAAATCGTCGATGATGGCGTAAATTCTGCTAACAATGGCAATCGGCTGCAAAATGCACCGCGTCATTCGGGCGCACTCTATCTCAGCCACAGTCTCAGTATTAACGGCATTCCCGGTGATTCCCGCGTCGGTGGCGGTGCGCGCTATGTCGGCTCGCGAGCCGGCGATCCTGAGAACAGCTTCACGATGCCGGATTACGTGGTGGCGGATAGCTTTATCGCCTGGAACAATCGGCTGTTTGGTGAAAAGACACAGCTTAAGCTAAATCTGAACAACCTGTTCAATAAACACTATTACACCTCCAGCGGCGGCAATCTGCGCGTGCGTGAAGGGGAAACCCGTAACCTGATGGTCGAGGCCAGCGTTGAGTTCTGATTCTGTTGTTAAAGCGGGCGCCCGGCGCGCCCGTTCCCTTTGGGGGCCAATGCTGATTGTTCTGGCCTGCTTCTTACTGGTACTCAGCAGCGCCGCGCTGGCAAAAACCGTCACGGATATTGACGGAAATCAGGTAGATATCCCTGACCATCCGCAGCGCATTGTCTTGGGCGAAAGCCGCATGCTGTATACGCTGGCGCTGCTGGAGCCGGGCAATCCCTTTCAGCATATCGTTGCCTGGCCTCAGGATTTGAAAAAGTACGATAGCCAGACGTGGAACAGTTTTGCGCGCCAGTTTCCGCAAATGTTAAACATCCCTTCCCTCGGTTCAGGTGGCCCGAATGCCATCAATCCTGAGCAGATCCTGGCGCTCAAACCGGATGTGGTGATCCTGCCGAGCCTGGCGCGCTACGATGATGCCGATCTGCGCCTGGTGAGCATGCTGAAAGCCGCCCATATTCCGGTGGTGAAAATCGATCTGCGCGTGCATCTTCTGAAGAATACCCGTCGCAGCGTTGAGATCTTTGGCGAGGTGCTGAATCAGCAAGCACGCGCGCAGGCCTTTAACCGTTTTTATGACGCACATATGCAGGTGATTCGTGATCGGCTGGCCAGTTATCACGGCGCGAAGCCTTCGGTATTGTTGCAGTTGCACCTCGGCCGCCGGAATGAATGTTGTGTCACCGCCGTCAAAGGTAGCCTTGGCGAACTGTTAAACGCCGCGGGCGGTGACAATATCGCGGCTAAAACGCAGCACGGGGTGTTTGGTCGCTTAAGTGAAGAAATGGTGATCGCGGCACAGCCGGATGACTATTTTGCCACTGGATTTGGCGATAACGAGGCGCAGGGATTGCTCAAGCTCGGGCCCGAAGTGTCGCTGCCTGCGGTGCAAAATAGCTTTGCCCGACTGACTGCGCAGCAAAACGGTTTGCGCGAGTTAGCTGCATTGCGCAACGGCCACTCCGCGGTCATCTGGATGAATTTTTACCTCAGCCCCTGGCACATCGCGGCAACGGAATTTATGGCAAAAACGCTCTATCCGCAGCTGTTCGCAGATATCGAACCCGAGCAAACCTTGAAGCAAATCTTCCATGATTTCCTGCCTATTCCTTACAGCGGAACCTATTTCGCCCGGATGCCTGCGCAATAAACGCTCTTACTGATAATCGAAGCGCTAATTGCGCTTCGATTATTTATATATAATATTAAACCTCGCAATTCATCTGCTTAAGAAAATAAAAATCGCATCTGTCGATTCAAAATTAAAATACGCTGCCGCCGCGCTTGTTAATATCCCCAGTGGCGCTAACCTTAATTTTGCAGTCTGGACATAACGTGTGATGTTACCCACGATTATGTAATCGCAATGCATGAATGAGGGCATTTTATGGCCGAGCATAGAGGCGGTTCAGGAAACTTCGCAGATGACAAACAAAAAGCATCTGACGCGGGTAAAAAAGGTGGACAAAGCAGTAGCGGCGGGAATTTTAAAGACAACCCCGAGAAAGCTTCCGAAGCCGGTAAAAAAGGCGGGAAAAGCAGTAACAAAGGATCTTAATCCGCATCGGGCGTGCTAGTCGCCCCACCGACAAGGATGCCGGGATGTTCCACTGGCAAAAGAATAAGTGCAACGGCGATATATGATTGACGTCTTGCGCTTATTCTGGTCTTCGCTCCCCATTGCAAATACTCCTTTTACTCATATCGCTACAGCAACAATAACGCTTCGCTTAACCCACGAAATTTCAATTGGTCATTTTTTGACGTGACATATATCACATTTATGCCAAGCTTATTTTATCTATAGCGAAGAACATGGAGATTACGATGAGTTCATTTACTAACAAAACGTTGCTTACCCATCAATATCCAACCCCTCCTTTTAAAAAACAATTGCAGGATTTTCCTGGGCTGGCCGCCAAAATCGAACCGCGTCCGGATCATGGTGAAACCAGCTATCGTGGCACCGGTCGTTTAACCGGTCGTAAAGCGCTGATCACCGGCGGCGATTCTGGGATTGGCCGTGCGGTGGCCATTGCTTATGCGCGTGAAGGTGCCGACGTGGCGATAAATTATCTGCCCGACGAAGAACAGGACGCGGCGGAGGTGATCAAACTGATTGAAGCGGAAGGTCGTAAGGCGATTGCCATTCCGGGTGATATCCGTTCCGAATCCTTTTGCCAGCAACTGGTGAAGGAAGCGGCGACGAAACTGGACGGTCTGGATATTTTGGTCAACAACGCCGGTCGCCAGCAGTTCAATGAATCGATTCGCACCCTTTCAACGGAAGATTTTGATGCGACGTTTAAGACTAACGTTTATGCCATGTTTTGGATAACCAAGGCGGCGCTGGCGTATCTACCGGCCGGATCATCGATTATCAACACGTCGTCAGTGCAGGCGTATGATCCTAGCGCAATCCTGCTGGATTATGCCCAGACCAAAGCGTCGATTGTGGCCTTTACTAAAGCCTTAGCGAAACAGTTAGGTAAAGATCAAATCCGCGTAAATGCCGTGGCCCCCGGCCCGTACTGGACTGCGCTACAGGTGTGTGGCGGCCAACCGCAGGAAAAAGTGGAGAAATTTGGCGCTACTGCGCCACTGGGTCGCCCCGGTCAGCCCGCTGAAATTGCGCCGCTCTACGTGACGTTTGCGGAAACGACGAATAGCTTCACGTCGGGACAGGTTTGGTGTTCTGATGGGGGCACCGGCACGGTTTAACCCCAATGAACGGCGCATCAAGATTGATGCGCCCTACTCGATCTTAGCCCGAAGTTTTCAGGCGCGGCGCGCGGAATACCAGCATGATGCCAAGCAGAATAGCCAACATTCCCACCATCCCCGACCACGGCAACGCATTACCTAACAGCAGGTAATCCAGCACCGCTGTAATGATCGGGACCAAATAAAACAAACTGGTCACGTTAACGATGCTTCCCGCACTCAGCAGTCGGTAAAGCAGCAACTGCGCCACCACTGAGATCATCACGCCGAGAAACAGCACGGAGATCCAGAAGTGCAACGTAAAATCGATATGGAAAGCTTTGATCGGCAGTAACAACGCGCACAGCGCAAGGCTCACCGCATATTGTAACGGCAGTATCTGTGCGGGATGCTGTGACACTTTTTTCTGCATGATGGCACCAAATGTCATACACAGCAGTGCACCCAACGCGAAGACAATGCCACTCAACGGCAATTGTGATGCTGACAGACTGCGCCATACCAGTAGAACCAATCCCGCTAAGGCGATCATGAGTCCCGGTAATCGCATGCCCTGCATGCGCCGTTCCACAATACAGAGGGTCAGGATCGGTTGTATGCCCATAATGGTGGCAATCAAACCGGGCGTCACACCCTCGGCCATCGCCTGGAAGTAACACACCGAATAGGCACCAATCAACATGAGTCCGGTGAACATCACCGTTTTTCGGCTGCCTGCATCGGGTAACCATCGACGTCGAAATAGACCCACCAGCAATAATGCAGCCAGCGCAACACTGAAGCGCACAATCAATAGCGCGATGGGTGAGGCATTGTCCAAACCAAGGCGTGAGAAGATGGCCGCACTGCCCCACAGCAGCACGAAGCCCGACGTCGCCGCTTGCGACGTCAAAGACGAAGAACGCATGAAAATGCTCCTAAAACAAACGTTGTAAATTTAAGCGTGAAAGAATGTCGGTTCTTAGCGAACCACAACGCGTGCAGGAGGCGGTGGAGGACAGCAGATCGCATACAGGCCATGTTCGTATGACGGGGAAAGTGCGGCTGAAAGTGTCATTTACGCAGGCCTGTAATCAAAATAGGGAGTTCAGAAACAAAAAGTTAACAGATCGCCTCAGGCTTGTCATCCATTGAGTCGTGCAGGAAAGACTTCCCGCAACCATTCGATAAACACCCGTAAACGCTGGGTCAGATGGCGGTTTTGCGGATACACCACGTGAAACGAATAGCTGGCGGGACGCCAATCCTTCAGTATTTCCACCAGTGCACCTGACGCTAAATCTGCGGCTGCGGCGTATCGGAAAGTTTGGATGATACCTAATCCTGCCACCGCCGCCGCCAGATGAGCATTGCTCTCATTAATCCCAATGCGATGCTCGATTTTCATTTCCTGTTTCTCATTACCCTGCAGAAAGCGCAGCGGGAAGGCGCGTCCGCTCTGCGGAGATAAATAGCTAATCCAGCGATGCCCATTTTTAAGCTCTTGCGGATAAGCTGGCACGCCGTAAGTTTTGAGATAAGCGGGTGCCGCGCAGGTGATCATCTCAGCATCACCAAGATGACGCGCCACCAGCGATGAATCACCCAGTGGACCGCCACGAATGACGCAATCGACATTGTCGCTAATCAGATCCACAGCCCGGTCCGATACGCCAAGATCGAGGCGTATTTCAGGAAATCGCGCAACGAAATCCGGTAGCAGTGGGATGAGTACCTCACGCGCCGTTGAGCCCCCAATATCAACGCGCAGATACCCGCGCGGCGTTCCGTTTACCACATTAAAAGCCCCGTCGATATCTTCTAAGTCACGCACGATACGCAGCGCTTTGTCGTAATAATCTCGTCCCTCAGGCGTGACGGTGACGCGTCGCGTGGTGCGCTGTAACAGGCGCACACCCAGATGCCCTTCTAACTCCTGTACCAGTTTGCTCAACGTCGCATTGGGCATATCCAGTAAATCGGCCGCACGGGTGAAGTTCCCCGCCTCCACCACGCGTGCAAACGCCTTTATCGCCAACAGCTGATCCATGATAATTATCCACACACAGGAATAGTGATTTCGATTTTACACCATTTATCGCTAAACCACGCAGGGTTACATTGCCTCCCATGCACTGCAACGCAGTCATCACACACTTAAATCCATTTGGGAGAACACTCATGAACACATCATTAAACGGTAAAATTGCCTTAGTCACCGGCGGCACCAGCGGGATTGGTTTAGCCTCTGCCCAGGCGCTGGCAGCACAGGGCGCTCGCGTGTTTATCACCGGTCGTCGCCAGCCAGAACTGGATGCTGCTGTCACGCTAATCGGTGCACAGGCAATCGGCATTCGCGCTGATGCTTCCGTGTTGAGCGATCTGGATGCAGTGTATGCTCAGATTGCGCGCCAGGCGGGCCGGCTCGATATTCTATTCGCCAATGCTGGCGGCGGCGATATGTTGCCACTAGGTGCGATTACTGAAGAGCACTTCGACCGTATCTTTGGCACCAACGTGCGTGGTGTGCTGTTTACCGTGCAAAAGGCGCTGCCGTTGTTAAGCGACAAAGCCTCGGTCATTTTAACCGCGTCTACCACGTCGATTCAGGGCACAGCAGGATTCAGTGTTTACAGCGCCAGTAAAGCCGCCGTGCGCAACTTTGCCCGTTCATGGGCGCTGGATGTGAAAGATCGCGGAATTCGTGTCAACGTGGTGAGCCCTGGCCCAGTGCGCACGCCGGGTTTGGGCGATTTAGTGCCGGAAGATCAGCGTCAGGGATTGTTCGATGCGTTAGCCGCCCAGGTGCCATTGGGTCGATTGGGTGAACCGGGTGAAATTGGTCAGGTAGTGGCGTTTCTTGCATCCGATGCTTCCAGCTTTGTTAATGCCACCGAACTTTTCGTGGATGGCGGCATGGCGCAGGTCTGAGTTGAAAGTTAAGGAAAGACGTCAAGGTTAGGCCCGTTTTCCTGTAGCAAAGTGCGTAATGGATGACGCACTTCATCAGTGAATCGCTCTGAATTTAATTACTCCTCTCACCCTTTCGCATCCCGGCAAAAACACACATAATTCAGCGCTCATGCAGAGCAAAAACGTCGAATACGCCATGATGGCTATCAGGCAGCAATGCCATGCTGTCTTTCAATATTGAGGTGTTAATCCCTGATATTGTCTTAAACCGGTAAGGAAATCGTGCAGTGAAGTTAAAGACTTATGCGTTTCTCATTCTGTCATTTTGCACCGTTTTCGGCGCTCAGGCTGCTACGCGAGTCGAGTTGCTGGCAGGGGCGAATAGTATCGACCTTAATCAGGATGGCGTCCCGGATTTACTGATCTCAGCCACCTTTGACAATAACACCTCACATCCCAGCCAGACTCTATCTGCGTTCATCAATAAAAACGGCAACGCGTATATTTTACCGGTCCCGGATGATGACGGATTTACCTGGTCAGATTTCCGCCTGGCAGGTTCGTCTGACAAAATCATTGGCTTTGAATTGCATCAGATTCAGGGCGTTTATTACCTGATTCGCGCAATGAAGTTCTCATCAAATCAGGACAATGAAGATCTAACTGAAGCCGCGAAAATAAAATTCTCTCGCTATCGTGTGGCGGAGAGTAGCGAAGAGCCTGGCGCGCCGGTTTTTTATTGGCAACTGTCTGGCAGTTATACCACCTCACAAACCTATAACGATGTCGATCAGGCTTTCGCACAATTAAAAATAGATGAATTTAAGTAACGCAGCGCAGGCGTTAATGCGCCTGCTCATCAATCTCGCACTTCATACTGCACCGAAAGTTCACCCTTCTTCGCTTTAACCCGGGTAATCACGATTTCACCCATTTCACTGGTGCGCGGCACATGCGTGCCACCGCAGGCATACGGCGTCAACTCGCCCCAACTGACCATTCTTCGTCCGGCGTCATCCCGTAGCACGCGTGCGAGATCCTGCGCCACCAGCGCATCGACACCTTCAGCGATTGCCGATTCATCAACGGGTTGCGGTTCGCCCTGCGGTTTAAAAACAACACGTCCATTGCCGGGACGATGATCACCTTTGTAGCCTAACCAGCCAAACTTCTCTCCGGCATACGCAATCAGATGTCCTGCCGAATGGTAACGTGTGTGCAGCTCACGCAGTGCCGCATCAATTCGGATATGCACGCGACCCAGCGCCACTTCACGGTCGGTAATATGCAATAACTCACCCTCTTCCTGAACGAGTTGTAACACCCTCGCCTCACCTATCGTGCCCTGGTCAGCAGGTTGCCCGCCGCCTTGTGGATGGAACAGCGTTGCCGCCAGTTGCACACGAAACCGGCCATCTTCCTGCGCTTCACACCGCACCACTTCCGTATCCATCTCCAGCAGATCGCTGAAATAGTAGGCTCTTTCCGTCATCTCAACTCCAATTATCACTTAAATGCTTGCAGCACGTTCAAGGTCGTAGTGGAACCGCCGCAGACGATAACCAACAGGTTTTCTACACCCGCTAACGGCAATTTTTGTCCGTAAAGCAGTGCCAGCGCTGCACCACATGCCGGTTCCACCAGGGTGCGATGGTCATTAAGAAATGCCAGGCAGGCATCAACGGCTTCCCTGTCACTGACGCGCGAGGCCAGCACGTCACGGGTTTTACTGACATCAAAGGCGCGCTGGCAGACCTGGCGTGCGCCTAATGACGTCGCAATGCCGCTGAGATGTTCCACGGCAATTGGATGTCCCGCGGCCAACGCAGCGTGATAAGACGCCATACCCGTGGTTTCTGCGATGTAAATCGGCACATGATGTAATCCTTGCCGTGTTAACCCTTGATCAACCCCTGACAAAAGGCTGCCGCCGCCCACTGAGAGCACCACAGCATCAGGTCGCACACCTTCTTCTACAACTTCATCGATCAGGTTCGCTATGCCCTGCCACAACAACGCATGATCAAAAGGATGGATAAATGCGTCCTGTTCGGCCACCAACGACTGCGCCAGTTGATTAGCGTCCGCCCAGGTTTTACCGTGAACGATCACCTCCGCCCCTTCCAGTGTCAGCAGATGTAGCGCATGTTGAGACGTCGACTCCGGGACCACAACCACTGCAGGTACACCGAGTTGACGGCTCGCATAGGCCACCGCCAAACCGGCGTTTCCCCCCGATGAAGAGATAAATCGCTTCACTCCGCGCGCAGCATGCTGCTGACAGGCAAACCCGATACCGCGGATTTTGAAGGAACCGGAAGGCTGCATCGCTTCCATCTTCAGCCACACGCGGGTTTTATTGAGTTGGCTGAGTGGCAAAGATTCCAGCAACGGCGTTTTAATGCTTAGCGACTCAGCTGTTTTCATTTTTGATTTCATCCAGATAGTTGTAGATGGTGTAACGCGTGACGCCGAGCGCCGCTGCGGCTTTCTCCACTCCACCTTTCATCAGAAACAGTCCCTTCTCCTGCATATGCTTCACCGCGAGCAGATTGGCCCGTTTGATGTCATTGCGATTGTTTCCGTGATTGAGTGCAGAAGTCGTGTTGATGATTTCGCTCATCAAATCTTCGATGGTGTCCGGGCTTTCCGCTGCCGGTTCGACTTCTGAGGCCTGCACCTCGGGTTGACACATCGCAGTCATGGATTGCAGCACGCGCAGCGCCTGCTCAATATCTGCGTTATCGACGTTAATGCAGAGTGCAGCAAAAGGCACACCGTATCGGTCACGATAAATAGCAGTGCTGCTACGAAGCGGCTTGCCCTCGCGGGTAAAGGTGGGGTAATCCAGTAATAAGGAAATGGCTTCATCTTTGCGCTCCATCGCGCTGATAAATGCCCTGTCGGTGCGTAATCCGGCTAATACCGAATCCCCCCGCTTACGTCCCGTCACTTCTGCATTGACGATCTCAGCAATCGAATATTCAGGCTGACGCAGATCGTGCAGCACGACTTCGGCATTACGCTGGATCACACTGCCGATGACCTTTACCGCGCCAGCCAGCATGCGCATTATGTTGGCAACATATTGCTCGTCTGTAATTGAAGACATCTGGACACCATTAATTCTACATTTTGTAGAAAAATAGCATTGCAGATATCATTGATCAACTTTTTGTTGACCAATGATACTATCCCTCTTGTTAAAACCGCCATGCCAGAAATAAAACACCGGTTAACTGGCTGGCTTGCTGAGTGACCGGACTATCGGCTGCGTCGTCCCGCAGTCGTTGTGCAGTGACGCGCGCGCCTAACAGCCAGGAGGGCGTCACGACATAATCCATGCCGACATCCCAGCCAATCTTCTCAATTCCGGCATCCGCAGTGTAACGTGACAGACCGCTGCGCTCGGACTGCGCTGCCGTGACACCGTATTGAGTTTGTAAATAATCACTGTCCGCCCAACTCAACGTCGGGCCAGTGTAGAGCCGCAGATTATCCACGGGATGCCACTGCAGATGGGCATAAGAGGCAAGTTTAAAACCCTGTTGGTTGCCGCCAACATCCTGAGAGGCAATGATGCTGCCTTTGAACCAGGAGTTTTCGTAAGTGGCTGAAGTGAAGGCACGCGGCGTAACATCAATATCACCCAGCCCGCGCAGATGGTCATCAGCGGATTCCTTACGGGGTGAAATGTCTGTCCCTGCGCCTAGCGCAAATGTCCAGTGTTCGGTTTTCAAGACATCCCAGCCGAGAGCAACCAGATCATCAACCCCGCCGACAAAGAGCGGGCCGTAAGCCAGTCTGAACGCGGGGATGAACTCGGTTTTATTGTCTTTGGCACCCGAGTAATTTGGTTTCTCGCCAACACCGCCTCCTATGTAGCCAGAAAACTCAGGGCTATCGTCTGCGGCTAAAGCGGACATCGACGTTAAAGAGAGCAGGCAAAACAGCGTCACAGGTTGAGCCAGAGTGAAGCGCATCAAATTCATCCTTTGGTTGCAAGAGGGCGTAAGTTAAGCCCGCTGATTGCAACACTCCCTTGTAAATCCTGTTTTTATCCCTGGTAAAGTTATGTAACAGCGAGCGGAATTCGCACTTTAAAGCAGGCTCCGCCCCCGGCACGATTCCTCAGCGTAATACTGCCCACATGGTATACGGCGATGGAGCGGACTAAGGCGAGGCCCAGCCCGGAGCCGTTGCCCTTTCGGCTTAGCCGGAAGAACGGCTCAAACACCTGCGCATGATCGGCTTCGGGAATACCTGGCCCACGGTCCTTCACTTGTAGGATAAAGTGACCCTCGCCGTCGTCATTGAGTTCGACCCGAATATCACGTCCGGCATAATGCAGCGCGTTCTCGATCAAATTGCGCAGGAGACGGCGCAGCAAGCGCGCGTCGACTTCGGCAACGATATGTACGGCGGTCAATTCAACCTGAACACGCGCGCACTCTTCAGCAGCAATGGCGGTCACATCGACACGTTTAAGCTCACCGTTGATCACATTGGGGGATAACTCCAGGCGACTTAACGTCATAATTTCTTCTACCAGTGCATCCAATTCCGCCACGCTGCGTTGTAATTCACGTCCTGGCGCTGAATCATTTTGCTCTAACAGCGCTGCTGCCATCTGAATTCGCATTAAAGGCGAGCGGAGTTCGTGCGAAGCATTGGCCAACATGGTTTTCTGCGATTGCACCAGTTGTTCGATCTGGGTGGCTGAACGGTTAAAGCTCTCCGCTAACTGCGCGACTTCGTCTCGTCCTGCGACAGGCATGCGTGTCCAAAGATCCCCTTTCCCCAACAATTCAACACTGCGCTGAAGTGATTCCAGCCGCGCCGTTAAACGCCGGATTACGGGGAAAGAGATCAGTGCAACGCTGGCCGCGAGCATCATCAACATCAGGATAAACACCCACGGCCGTTTCTGTCGGTCGCTACTGAATTGAATGACCAACACGCGTTTATCTTTAAGTTGCCAGACAAATCGCATGCCGTACCAGTCGTCAAACAATCCGCCATGGTCGACACGTTTGGGAAACGCCAGAGGAGGCGTCAGCGGGCGGCTCAATGGTGTGCCATCGGCGGCGAAAAGTGCAAAGCGGGTATGCGCGCGTGCAATCCACTGGTCAATGGCGGCAGATTGCGCCGCAGGAGAAGCGGTTGCAGGGGGTAAATTTTTCTCAACTAACTCAGAAAAGGTCGCGAAGGCATCAAGATGACGGTTGTTATCATCACTCCACAACCAAAGTGCAATGGTGCATGCCACCACCAGCAACAGCGCACAGCTGAAGGCAGAAAAGATCTGCAAATGGATGGGTAAATCACTGAGACGCTTCATGCACCAGGCAACGCCGAAAATACGTAGCCGACACCGCGTACGGTGATAATCCGTTTTGGCGCACGGGGATCGTCTTCAATCATTTGCCGGATGCGGCCAATGTGCACGTCAATCGCACGGTCAAAACTCTCATAGCTTTCGCCGCGGACAGATTGCCAAATCAGTTCCCGATTCAAAACCCTGCCAGCATTCCGCGCTAACGAAACCAGCAGGTCGAACTGCAATGAGGTTAGCGAGCAGCTATTCTGATTTAACATCACCGTGCGTGCTGCAGTATCAATCTCCAGCGAGCCAGAACGAATCAACCCTGTTTCACGCACTCCGCTGCCCGGCTTGATACGTCGCAGCACTGCACGCATGCGCGCCAGTAATTCACGGGGCTCAAAAGGTTTTGGTAGGTAATCATCTGCACCGACTTCCAGGCCGATAATTCTGTCTGCGGGATCGCCTCGCCCTGTCACCATGATGATGGCGGGTTCATGCAGATACTGGCCGCGAATGTCGCGGCAAAGCGCCAGTCCGTCAGCATCACCCAGCATCAGGTCTAACAGCACCACATCAAAAGGGTGCTGTTTCATTTTTAACTGCGCGTCCTGAGAGCTGGCACTGTGTTCAACTTTGAATTCATACTGCGCCAGATACGGCAGAATCATTTCCGCCAGCCGGAGGTCATCTTCTATCAACAGAACCGAGGTCATCGCTCATCACCCAAAGTAGGTACACCGATGAGTTACAGACAGCAGTGCCAGCCGATAAGTTTCCTGCTTATGCCTGTACCGCTGGAATCTCGTTAATATTGCTGAAGATACTCAACCCCAAAGCCTTGCCGACTTGCACATCCTGGTCCGCTCCCGTTGAAGCGCCAGGCATGCGTAAAATGGCATCACAGCTCTGAATAAGGCGATGCGCAACGGGATAAAGGAAGGCTTCACTGATCTCATCCCCGATCTGCTGTGAACCCGCTGCAGTGGCGAGCGGTAACGCCAGCCATTCACCTATTACCGGGGTATGGCCTTTTTGATAAACCTGCAATGCCATGCGATCGAGTTTCTGCATGTTTTGCTCGATCAGTTGCTGGTCACCGTGAGTACCACTGCGTACCGGACCTGCGATCAGAATCATCATTGCACTTTCTCCTCAAATTGAATGTTTAATGCCAGGTGTTGCAGCAACATGATGGTTTTGGCATCTTCGATTTCACCGTTTCGGATCGCCTCCATGGCGCGTGCGAAAGGCCACTCCAGCACTTCGATATCTTCCCCCTCTTCCTCAAGGCCGCCGCCAGCATGCTTTCGGTCGCCATCGTGATATTCCGCGATAAAGAAAAACAACTTCTCCGTCACCGAACCCGGGCTCATATAAGCCTCCATCACCTTCTCAATATTTGTGACAGTGTAACCTGTCTCTTCTTCTGCCTCGGCAATGATGCGCGTTTCCGGCGAGGCGTTATCCAGCAAACCGGCTGCGGCCTCGATCAAAAAGCCATCATGCCCATGGATAAAGATGGGAAAGCGAAACTGCCGTGTCAGGACGACTGTCTGTTTATGGCGGTTATAAAGTAGGATCACCGCGCCATTGCCACGATCGTAGGCTTCACGGCTTTGCTGTTGCCAACTGCCGTCGGCACGCTGTAAATCGAAGGTGTATTTTTTTAAGGTGTACCAGTTGTCGGATAACAACTGCTCACGAATATTGCGCACTTTATGCTGCATGTTTGGTCTCCCGATGGCTGACAAAACAGACGTTATCATGCATAATCGTGCACATACAAGCAAAAACACGAACGAGAAAATTATGCTTTCCAGTCAACGTAAACAGCAGATATTGACGATTCTTGCCGATGAGCAGCAAGTGATGTCCAGCGAACTAAGCCAGCGTTTTAACGTCTCTGAGGATTCGATTCGCCGCGACTTAAGGGAGTTAGCCAGCGAGGGATTACTGCAACGCGTGCACGGAGGTGCACTGCCGGTTTCTGCTGCTATTGCCCCTTTCGAAACACGCAAAAATGTGCAAATCAGTTCTAAGCGCCTGATCGCGCAAAAAGCGGTGCAACTGATTCAACCGGGTCAGGTGGTGATCATCGATGGCGGTACGACCACAGCAGAAATGGTGCAACTGCTGCCCAAAGAACTGGCCTTTACCGTGGTGACCCACAGTCCAAGTATTGCCGTCGCACTGGTTGATTTTCCTTTGGTTGAGGTGATTCTGATTGGCGGCCAACTGTACCGTCACTCGGTGGTCGCCGTGGGATCTGCGGTGATCGAAGCCATTGCACGCATCAATGCAGACCTGTTTTTTATGGGTGTCACTGGTGTGCACAAAACAGCAGGGTTAACCACCGGTAACTATGAAGAAGCGGGTGTAAAGCGTGCCCTGGCAGCGCGTGCGGCGGAAACGGTGGTGATGGTCTCTAAAGAGAAACTCAACTCAGCATCGGCGTTCGCCATTGGCGATCTGTCACTGGCGAGTACACTGATTGTTGACGGTGAACCTGACGCGGAGATGCAGCACATGCTGCAACAGCAGCAGATCGCCTTGCTGTAAGTTGTCCCTTGTAGCCAAACATGAATCGGTTATTCCACAGCGTCATTTTTTATCTGGCCGAAAGTTCGCTCATCATTCGGTCACAATGCCAGGCTGTAATAGTGAGTTTTCGCTGACCCTGAGGCAGCACTGGCTAAACAGGAGAATTGCTGCATGTCTGAGTTTCCAACCATCGCCCTTGTCGGACCCGGCGCCATCGGCACCACTGTGGCTGCCGCGCTGCATGAAATGCATCGCACGCCAACACTGTGCGGACGTACGGCACATACACAATTGCTGTTGCGCCACGAAGACGGTGAGGTTGTGGTGCCTGGCCCGGTACTGAGCAATCCTGAAGCAATCGCCAGGCCCTTTGATTTGGTGTTTGTGGCGGTCAAAACCACGCAGGTGGCGGAAATTGCCTCCTGGCTGGCGGTATTATGCGATGAGAATACGGTGGTGTGCGCGCTGCAAAATGGCGTGGAGCAAGTTGAACAGTTGTCACCGTTAGTCAATGGCGCAACGGTACTGCCTTCTGTGGTGTGGTTCCCGGCTCAGCGCGAGCCTGATGCATCGGTGTGGTTACGCGCGAAACCACGCCTGACTGTGCCCGACGTCGCGCCAGCACAGCGTATTGTGCAAGCGCTGCAAGACTCGCGCTGTGCGGTCGAACTGGAGGCAGATTTCCTCACCATCGCCTGGCGCAAACTGTTGCAAAACGCCGTCGCGGGTTTGATGGTGTTGGCCAATCGCCGTGCAGGGATGTTTCAGCGCGAAGATATCACCACGCTGGGTTTGGCCTATCTACGGGAATGTCTGGCGGTTGCGCGTGCTGAAGGGGCCAACCTGAGCGACAACGTGCCGCAGGACATCATGGCTGGCTTTCATCGTGCCCCGGCAGATTTGGGCACCTCGATTCTGGCCGATCGTCAGGCTGATCGCCCGCTTGAGTGGGACATCCGCAATGGCGTGGTACAACGACGCGGCAAAGCTCAAGGCATCGCGACCCCGATCAGCGATGTGGTTGTACCTCTGCTGGCAGCAGGGAGTGATGGTCCGGGTTAAGATCATAGTGAAGTCCGGGCCACGGACTTCGCTTCAACAGCCTTAACACTAACAATGGGTATCAGAATCAATTGACATGAATACATCAGACTTGCCATTATGTTACGTTATAACATAACACTACGTAATCGGTAATTCATGCGCACTTTTTCAAACCGCCTTTTGGCACTCATCATGGTATTAAGCACTTCCACCGCACTGGCTTCCACCTATCCCCTCAGCATTGAAAACTGCGGTAAAACGGAAACCTTTTCACAACCGCCTGCACACGTAGTGACCATTGGGCAACATGAAACCGAACTCCTTCTGGCACTTGGCCTGGGAAGCAAAATCGCTGGAACCGCCGTCTGGTTCAGCCCTTTACCGCCAGATTTAGCGCAGACAGGCAGTGGTCTTAAGCGCCTTGCAGATAACTCGCCGGGATTTGAAGCGGTTGTCGCGCAAAAACCTGACCTGGTATTGGCGCAATATAGCTGGCATGTTGGGCCTCAGGGTGAAGTCGCAACCCGCGAACAATTCGAACAACTTGGCATCAGAACCTGGATTTCACCTGCTGATTGTCAGGGCAAAGCGGTAACGGCTTCCTCAAACGCTGACGGTGCACGCGCTACGCCTTATTCCATTGACGTGATCTATGATGAAATCACCGCGCTGGCCAACCTGTTCGACGTGGCTCAACGTGGTGAGGAATTAAAGAAGACGTTGTCTGCACGCGTCGTTCAGGCGCAACAACAGGCGGTTTTACACGCCCGCAAGCCACTTAAGGTGGTGTATTGGTTCTCAAGCACACGCCTTAAAGGCGATCCGTGGATCGCAGGCAGCCAGGGTGCCCCGGGCTGGATCACTCAGACACTCGGCCTGCAAAACATTATTGATTCCTCCGACGAATGGCCCGCCGTAAGTTGGGAACATATCACACAATCTCAGCCCGATATCATCGTCATTGCCAGCATGGAGAGAAGGCTGTATCCAGCAGATGACGTCGCGGTAAAGCAAGCCTTTCTCAAAAGCGATCCCGTTACACGAGAAATGAACGCGGTTAAGCAGGGTCACATCGTGGTCGTGCCTGCTATGTCACTCAATCCGTCCCTGCGCAATATCGATGCGGTTGAGCTGATCGGTCAGCAGATGGCCGCTTTCAAATAGTATGAGACGCACTTCCCACATTAACATCGGCTTTATTGTCCTGGCGGGCCTGGTCAGCCTGCCAGTGATGATGATCTTCTCATCGAGCATTGGCGATATGCCCATCTCATTGATCGCTACCTTTCAGGCGATCACCAATGGATTGGGGATGACGCATTATGATGTCCCTGCCGTTGAGGCCGGTATTGTCTGGCAATATCGCATGAGCCGGGCCTTCATGGCGGCCTGCAGCGGAGGTGGCTTAGCCCTTTGCGGCCTGGTGTTGCAATCGTTGTTAAGAAACCCGCTGGCGGAACCCTACCTGTTGGGTATCTCTGCGGGTGCTTCCACCGGTGCCGTGATGGTGATGCTGCTGGGTATTGGCAGCGGCGTGTTGACGGTTGGCAGCGGTGCCTTTGCCGGCGCTTGCCTGGCGTTTGGCTTGATTATCTTGCTCTCACGAGGGATGGGAGAAAACACCGGACGCATCATTTTGGCCGGTATTGCCGGAACACAGCTGTTCAATGCGCTCACATCTTACATCGTCAGCACATCAGCCAATGCGGAGCAATCGCGTGGTGTGATGTTTTGGCTGTTAGGCAGTTTAAGTGGCGTACGCTGGCCAGATGCCATTCTCTGCGCCATCGTCATCGTCAGCGGGTTTGGGGTGATCATGTGCTATGCACGCACACTTGACACCTTTTCATTTGGCGTCGATGTCTCCGTAACGCTGGGCACGCAGGTCGTGAAAGTAAGGATTGTGTTGCTGTTGATCACGGCATTAATCACGGCGGTCATTGTCAGCTCGATTGGGGCGGTGGGGTTTGTCGGATTGGTCATTCCGCACGTGACCCGCATGCTGGTTGGACAGCGACACCTGATCACCCTTCCCGTGACATTCCTGTCGGGCTGCCATTTCATGATCCTCGCTGACTTGATGTCGAGAACGTTGATCGCACATCAGGTTTTACCCATTGGCGTGGTGACGGCATTGGTGGGCGCCCCTGCTTTTGCCTTCCTTCTCTATCAACGAAAGGGCAACTAAACGATGACGATATCGGTCAGTGACCTCAGCGTCCAACTTCAGGCGCGTCGTATCCTCACTGCGGTCTCCTTCAACGCGGCTCAGTCTGCAACCGTAGGTTTGCTTGGCCCGAACGGTTCAGGAAAATCTACGCTGCTGCGTGCACTGGCTGGGCTAATGCCTGATTCGGGCGCGAAGATAACCCTCGGCGAACTGAGGCTGAACCAACTTTCGCGCAATCAACTGGCGCGTAAACTGGCCTTTGTCCCACAACACGCCGAGGCCGATGATGAACTCACGGTGATTGACATTATTCGTCTCGGGCGCACACCTCATCGTGGCGCATTCCAGTTCTGGACGGCAGAAGATGCCAGCGCCGTTCACGAGGCGGTGGCGTTAATGCAACTGGAAAATTTGGTCGACCGCGGCTGGCAACGATTATCCGGTGGTGAGCGCCAGCGTTGCCAAATCGCCCGCGCACTGGCGCAAAAACCGGATGTTTTACTGCTGGATGAGCCCGTCAATCACCTGGACATCCAATTCCAGCTTGAATTGATGCGTCTTATCTCTTCGCTGCCAGTGACGGTGGTGATTGCACTTCACGACCTGAATCTGGCGGCAAAATATTGCCAACACCTTGTGGTGCTCGATCAGGGTCGTGTGGTTTCGACGGGTAAGCCTAATGTGGTACTCACACCCGAACGCATACACACAACGTGGCGGGTTCAGGCGCAGATCACGACATCGGCACAGGGTGCGCTCAATATTCAGTACGTATGAGTCGGCGCTTAAAGCCCACTGCCACACAACCATCAGGAAACAGTATGTTCAGTAACAAAATATTCCTGCAATAATGAACTGCCACAATCGTGGTTGCAGTACATACACGCGCGTCACCTACGAGATTATTCGATAGCCGCTGCTATCAAGCCCGCCAATGGCGGGCTTTTTTTCGCTCTAACCGTGTGAATCTTCTTTTTCCGTCAGAAATTCGGACAGCTTAAATAGCATCTCATCACATTAGGCCGATAGGCTAAATACCGTGCATTTTTGCCAGCAGCCACATGCGCTCCGCAGCCACATCCGCGTTATTGAGCAAACCCGCCTCGTCAGCCAGCCTGAATGCTTCAGAGTAGTGCGCCAGACTGCGCGCACTCTGCATACCACCCAGTAAGGTGAAATGTTTCTGATGGCCATTCAACCACGCGAGGAACACGATGCCCGCCTTGTAATACTGAGTGGGCGCCGAGAACAAATGGCGCGCCAGCGGCACTGTCGGAGCCAGTATCCGTTCAAAGGTGGCACGATCGCCCTGTGCTAATGCATGCAGCGCGCTGGTGGCGGCCGGTGCAATGCCGTCGAGAATGCCCAGTAGCGCATGCGAGAAGCCCTGCTCATCCCCGGCGATCAATTCGGGATAATTGAAATCATCGCCGGTATACATTTTGACGGTTGCCGGCAGCTGGCGGCGCATCTCAATTTCTCGATCTTTATCCAGCAGAGAGATTTTTATCCCCTCCACTTTGGCCTCATTCTCGCGAATCACCGCCAGACAGACCTCCATCGCGCTGTGAATTGTCGCGCCGCCCCAGTAGCCGCGTAGCGCTGGATCGAACATATCCCCCAGCCAGTGCAAAATAACCGGCTCACGCACCTGACGTAAAAGGGTGCTGTACACCTTGATGTAATCATCTGGCCCTTTGGCAATCGCGGCGAGCGCACGACTGGCCATTAAGATAATACGTCCACCACACCCCTCAATCGCCGCGATTTGCTGTTCATACGCGGCAATCACATCCTGCAAGGTCAGCTGGGAAAAATCGGTCAGATGATCGGTGCCCGCGCCGCTGGCCACCCGTGCACCAGGGTAAGCCTTCGCTTGCTCCACGCTGCGTTTGATCAGCTCCAGCGCGGTTGGCCAGTCCAGCCCCATGCCGCGTTGGGCGGTGTCCATAGCTTCGGCAATGCCTAATCCGAGTGACATCAGATGATGGCGATATTCCAACGTGCTATCCCAGTCAATCGCCATATCACTCTGCGGATTTTGCATCCGCGGCGGGTCGGCAACCACATGCGCAGCCGCATAGACGTCACGGTTAAATACCGGTTTTGCTGGCACGCTCCAGTGGCGCTCACCCTGCAGGGTGTAACTGTAAGGCTGACCGTTGCGATCCAGTAAACGCACTTTATTGCTCACAGACATGGTTCTGTTCCTTCTCTCAGTGTTTTGCCAGATGCCCGGACGGCATCACATTCTGCGAACTGTTGTGGCTTCCGATAGGGAGCCGACGCACACCCAATAGCACCACGCTGCTGCAGATGATGACGCAGGCGGCGACCAGCCAGACCGGCTGTAAGCTGTAGTGTTGTGCGTAATAACCCGCGACGATCGGCGAGATACCGCCCGCTGCCATCCCCATATTCATTACAAAGCCGATGGCCGAACCGCGCAGCGAAGGCGGCACCAGTTCGGCGGTGAGCGAGAGAACAATGGGGGTAATCGGATAGCCAAGTAATCCGAGGATCAGCACCAGCACAATCACCAGGGGGACGGAGAGATTGATTGCCATCGCTGCCATCACCAGCCCGCTAATAAAGGTAATGGCCATCAGAATGGTGCGACGGCGTTTGAAATCGCCTTTATCACAGTAGCGCCCCAGCACAAAGCCGCCCAGTGCCCCGTTAATGCCGAGCAAGCTGGCGATGGTGCCAGCGGTACCCATCGACAGATTCTTCACCTGCATCAAATAACTGGGTGCCCATAACAGGACAATCCACCAGCCTGCCAGCAGCACGAAATAGAATGCGGCCATCAGCAACACGGGCGCATGGCGGAACAAGGTTTTTAAGGGTACTTTCTCCGCTGTCTGGCGCGCTATCAGCTCGGCGGGTTTTCGGTCATTTTTCACCAACACCAGATACAACAACGCCACCAGCATGCCCATGGCACCCGCCACGTAAAACACCACACGCCAGCCAAAGATCGGACCGAGCATGGCGCCCATCCAGGTGCCAAGGAATCCGCCAATCGGATAGCCCATCCAATAGAGCGACATCACCGTGGTGCGCTGTTTTTCGCTGGTCACGTTGGCCACTTCGAGCGAGGCCGCAGGCCAGAAGATGCCCTCACCGATGCCCGTCATCACGCGGTAAAAAATCAGACTGGTCATGCTGCCGGCGACACCGGTTAACAGTGTCGCCAGTGAAAACATCATCAGGCCGAGAATCAGCACCGGTTTACCGCTCAACTTGTCGGCGATAATGCCGGAAATGAACAAAAAGACGATGAAGCCAAAGAAGAAGGAGGAGAGCAGAATGCCACTCTCCGCTTTACCAAGACCGAACTCTCCGGCGATCAGCCCAATGGCTGATGACACCGTCATGCGATCCACCGAGTACATCATGTAGCCAAGGCCGCACAGCACGGTGACCAGAATCATTTTGCGGGTATCTGTATTCATCTTTTCCTCGACAATGTCTGTGACCGACGAAAACAGCTTTTCAGCTCTGTCAGATACGGTTAACCGTGCGCCAGATGGCGAGCCTTGCAGGTCTTTAGCACTTCATCAGGATCCTGAGTCCACCAGTTCAGGCGGGAGAAAATTTCGACTTCATGCCATCCACAGTAACCCTGAGCTTCTACCGCTTCCCGCATGGCGCGAATATCGATAACGCCATCGCCCATCATGCCGCGATCTTCCAGCAGATCCCGCGTAGGCGTGAGCCAGTCGCAGATATGAAACGCCAGCAGCCGTTTCAGACCCGCGCGCGCGATTTCCTGATAAAACTCAGCATCCCACCAGGTGTGATAGACATCGACGGCAATCCCCAATCCGTCATCGCCCAGCTCGTCACAGAGATCGTTAGCCTGTTTCAGCGTGTTGATGCAGGCGCGATCCGCCGCGTACATCGGATGCAGCGGTTCAATCGCCAACGGCATACCACCTGCGCGGGCGTACTCCAGCAGAGCGCTGAGTCCATCACGCACTTGCTGGCGCGCGCCCGGCAGATCTTTCGAACCTGGCGGCAAACCGCCGACCACCAGCACCAGGCACTCCGCACCTAATTCCAGCGCTTCATCCACCGCTCGCTGGTTGTCGGCCAGGGTCGCCTGGCGTGCTTGCTGATCAACGCCGGGAAACATCCCGCCACGGCAGTAGCCACTCACCCGCAGATCGTGGTGACGAATCAGCCGTGCCGCTTCAGCTAAACCGATGTTTGCCACCTGATCGCGCCACGGCGAGATGCCGCGAATCTCATGGCGCGCACAACCTTCAATGATTTGCCGCAAATCCCACTGCTGGCGCACGGTCGCCGTGTTGAGTGAAAGTTGCCCGGAATGAGGTCGATTCATGTTCGGCTCCTTAGCGTTCCAGTGATGGCACATCAACCCAGCGACGCTCTTTCCAGCTTTTCAGAGCCAGATCGACCAGTTGCAAACCCTTCGCCCCTTCCAGCAGATCCCAGCGGTATTCCCCTTCGCCCCAGACGTGGCGTAAAAACAGCTCCCACTGCACTTTGAATGCATTGTCATAGGTCTGGGTATCCGGCACGCTGGCCCAGTCATCAAAGAAGTTATGTGTCTGACGGATATCCGGATTCCACACCGGCTTCGGCGTATTAACGCTAGCCTGCGTGAAGCAATCGCTAAGACCCGCTACGGCGGAACCGTTTACGCCATCCACCTGGAATGTCACCAGGTCATCACGGCGCACGCGCACGCACCAGGAGCTGTTGATCTGTACAATCGCGCCGTTGTGCAGTTCAAAGGTGGCATAAACCGCGTCGTCCGCCGTGGCGTCATAAGGTTTCTGCTGTTCATCCCAGCGTTGTGGAATGTGAGTGGCACCGATACAGCTCAGGCTTTTGATTTCACCGAACAGGTTGTCGATGACGTAGCGCCAGTGGCAAATCATGTCGAGGATAATGCCGCCGCCATCCTCACTGCGGTAGTTCCAGGAAGGACGCTGGGCCGGTTGGCGATCGCCTTCAAATACCCAGTAGCCAAATTCACCGCGCACCGATAACACGCGACCAAAGAAGCCGGATTCATTCAGCAAACGCAGCTTTTGCAGACCCGGCAGCCACAACTTGTCCTGTACCACGCCGTGACACACGCCTTTTTCTTGTGCGAAATGGTATAAATCCAGCGCATCTTCCAGCCCCATCGCTACCGGCTTTTCCGAATAGACGTGTTTCCCCTTGCTGATGGCTTTCTTTAGCAACGCCGGACGTGCTTGCGTGGTCGCTGCATCAAAAAAGATGATGTCATGCGGATTATTCAGTGCTTCATCAATATTGGTTCCCCAGCGTTCGATACCAAACTCTCGCGCCAGCGCAGCCATTTTTTCCGCGTTGCGACCAATCAGAATCGGATCGGGCATCAATCGGTCGCCATTGGCCAGCTCCACGCCGCCCTGCTGCCGGATCTGCACTATTGAGCGAATGAGATGTTGATTTTTACCCATACGCCCGGTCACGCCGTGCATGATGATGCCCACTGGAATCTGCGCCATGTATTCACCTCAAAGTCGTTTGTGATGGAAGTAACACGCTCAACATCTATTTCAACGCTTCACCGTTCGCTGATTCATAATCAATCAACTAACTGGTTGATGACGTCACTATAGTGGGCAGAAAGAGACCTGACTTTGATCGAATTCACATAACCAACTAGTTAGTTGAAAATCTTTTGCTCTTGTTTTATGCGCAAAAAGAGGCACTATAATGCTCAGTAAAACAATGATATGTGGGGATTCTGCTTTGGTTGATCGTGTTGCGAGTAACATTGAGGATGTCACGGATAAGCAGGTGCGGATACTGATGGCCGCGCGCGCAGAGTTCGCTGAGAAAGGATTCGACGGTGCGCGCGTCGATAGCATCGCCGAACGCGCCCATGCCAATAAGCAACTGATTTACTACTACTTCACCAACAAAGACATTCTGTTTACCCGCGTGCTGGAAGAAGCCTATCGTGACATTCGCGAGCAGGAAGCGGCGTTAAAACTCGATCATCTCCCCGCCGACCACGCTATTTTACAACTGGTGGAATTCACCTGGCATTATTACCTGAAAAACCCCGAGTTCATTCGCCTGCTCAACAGCGAAAATCAGCTAAAAGCGCGGCATCTCAAAGATTCTGACATCACTGTGCAGATCAATCAGAGCTGGAGCAGTATCACCCAGCAATTGCTGCAGCGGGGACGCACCGAAGGAAATGTGCGCGAGGATATCGATGTGATGCAACTCAACATCAATATCTCCGCGCTGGGCTTTTTCTATCTGATTAATCAGTCCACGCTGTCGATTATTTACCAACAGGATCTTAGTGCCAAAGCGGCGCTGGATGAGCGCCTGCGCGTGATGAAAGAGTGTATTGCCGCGTGGATCAAGCCATGACGCATCACTGCGCCAGCCAGCCGCCATCCATATTCCAGGCTGCACCGCGCACCTGCGCACCGCCTTCACTGCAAAGAAACAGCACTAACGCCCCCAACTGTTCTGGCGTGACAAACGCCTGAGCAGGTTGCTTCTCTGACAATAACGCCAGGCGCGCGGTTTCGGCATCTTCGCCAGCCGCAATGCGTTTGTCGATCTGCTGCTGCACCAGCGGCGTTAACACCCAGCCCGGGCAGATGGCGTTGCAGGTGATCGGTGATTGTGCGTTCTCCAGCGCGATCACTTTTGTCAGCCCCACCACACCATGCTTCGCAGCAACATAGGCCGCTTTCTCTTTCGACGCCACCAGGCCATGCACGGAGGCGATATTGATGATGCGCCCCCAGTGACGTGCCTGCATGCCTGGCAAGACGGCGCGACTGGTGTGGAATACCGAGGAGAGATTGATAGCAATAATCGCATCCCATTTCTCAACCGGAAATGACTCCACCGGCGCGGTGTACTGAATACCGGCGTTGTTCACCAGAATGTCCACCGCACCATACTGCGCTTCCACCCACGCTATCATCGCGGCGATTTGCTGCGGATCGGACATATCTGCTGCGTGATAATCGACCTTTGCCCCGGTGGCAGCGATAAGCGCTTTCGCGTGTTCCACTTCGCCAAAGCCGTTGAGTATCACCGTGGCGCCGGCCAGTGCCAGTTGCTCAGCAATACCTAATCCAATTCCGCTGGTTGATCCGGTCACCAGTGCCACTTTTCCTGCTAATTGCATCGATTTATCCTCCTTCAGACAATGCCGGTGAGGTAAAACACCCCAATCACAAACAGCACTGCCAGACTTTTGATAATGGTGATGGCGAAGATGCCACCATAGGCTTCTTTATGGCTTAGACCGGTGATCGCTAACAGCGTGATGACGGCACCATTGTGTGGCAGCGTATCCATCCCGCCGCTGGCCATGGCCGCCACGCGGTGCAACACTTCCATCGGAATACCCGTGGCCTGTGCCGCCTGCACGAAGTGTTCAGCCATTGCCGCCAGCGCAATACTCATCCCGCCCGACGCCGAACCGGTGATCCCCGCCAGCACGGTAATGCTGATCGCTTCATTGAGCAGCGGGTTGGGAATCGCCTGCAGTACGCCAGACAACACCACAAAGCCCGGCAACGCGGCGATCACCGCACCAAAACCGTATTCGGAGGCGGTATTCATCGCCGCCAGCAATGCCCCCGCCACCGCGGTGCGGCTACCTTCCGCCAGACGACCGCGAATATTGCGCCAGCCGAAAATCAATACCACCAGAATGCCGCTCAGCAATGCAGCCTGCACGGCCCAGATCGCAGTACTTTTGACGATATCAGTCACAATGGGCGTGGGATTACCCGGAAGCGTGACACTGCTGTGCGCACCGTACCAGGCAGGAATCCACCAGGTAAAACAGAGATTGAGTACCCCAACCAAAATCAGCGGCAGAATGGCAATCGCCGGATGCGGCAGTTGCACATTCTCAGCGGTTTCCGGCTCATTCTTCAGGTTGGTTCCGTACTGCTCGTTGTTGGCTTGCGCCTTACGGCGTTGCCGATCCAGCCACAGCAAGCCCACCACAATAATGAAGAGTGAACCGATCAACCCCAACCATGGCGCAGCCCAGGCGTTAGTGCCAAAGAAACTACCAGGTATGATGTTCTGGATTTGTGGCGTGCCGGGCAGTGCATCCATGGTGAAGGAGAACGCACCCAGTGCCACCGTTGCCGGAATCAAGCGCTTAGGGATATTGCTCTGACGAAACAGTTCTGCGGCAAACGGATAAACAGCGAACGCCACCACAAACAGCGATACGCCGCCGTACGTCAGCAGTGCGCACACCAGCACAATCACCGGGATGGCATGGCGGCGCCCCATCAGCGTAATCGCCGCCGTGACAATTGAGCGTGAGAATCCGGATAGCTCAATCAATTTGCCAAAGATGGCGCCCAGCAGAAACACCGGGAAGTAGAGCTTCACAAAGCCCACCATCTTTTCCATAAACAGGCCGCTAAACACCGGTGCGACCGCAGCCGGCTCGGTTAACAGCACCGCTAACAGCGCGGCAATCGGGGCGAACAAAATTACGCTATAGCCGCGATAGGCGGCTAACATCAGCAACCCAAGCGCAGCGAGGGCAATAACGACACTCATGTTGCTTCCTTATTATTTTGTCGGGTTGAAGGTAAAAACATTGCCAAAAATGGGAACCGTTCCGCCTCAATCCGGGCGTTCAACTGCCAGAGCGACGCCCATGCCGCCACCCACACACAGCGTTGCCAGACCGCGCTTCAGCTCACGCTGCTGCAAGGCATGAATGAGCGTCACCAGAATGCGGCAGCCGGAGGCACCAATCGGATGCCCCAGCGCAATCGCACCGCCGTTGACATTGACACGCTCCGGCTGCCAGTCGAGCGCTTTACCCACCGCCAGTGCCTGCGCGGCAAACGCTTCGTTCGCTTCGATTAAATCCACTTGATCCAGCGTCCACGCTGCCTGCTGAAGGGCTTTGCGGCTGGCGGCCACCGGGCCAATGCCCATCACTGCCGGATCCACTCCGGCAATGCCGCTTCCGCTTAATCGCGCCAGCACCGGCAACCCCAATGCGGCGGCGCGCGATGCGGACATCAGCAGCACGGCGGCTGCACCATCATTCAGGCTTGAAGCATTGCCAGCGGTGACGCTGCCGTCCTTTTTAAACGCCGGATGCAGGCGCGCCAGTCGCTCAATTGAACTGTCCGCGCGCGGTTGTTCATCTTCACTGATCACCCGCGTTTCACCTTTGCCCTGTTCCACCGTGACAGGCGTGATTTCGGCACGAAAAACGCCTTGTTGTTGTGCCGCCACCGCTTTCTGCTGGGATTGCAAGGCAAAGGCATCCTGATCGGCACGGCTGATGCCATATTCTTCGGCCAGATTCTCGGCGGTGATCCCCATGTGATAATCGTTGAACGCATCCCACAGACCATCGTGGATCACGCTGTCCATCAGCTGACTGTGCCCCAGACGGCAGCCGCCACGCGCGTCCGGCAGTAAATAAGGCGACTGGCTCATGCTCTCCTGACCGCCTGCGATAATGATGTCAGCGGCACCGCTTTGAATCGCCTGCGCCGCCAGAATCACCGCTTTTAATCCCGAGCCACACACCATGTTCAGCGTGCTGGCAGGGACGCTATAAGGCACACCCGCCGCTATGGCCGCCTGGCGCGCGGGGTTTTGCCCGCATCCGGCTGTGAGCACCTGTCCCATCATCACCTCATCGATCAGCGCGGGATCGAGCGCGGTCTGTTTCAGCAGGGCTGCGATCACCTGCTGGCCCAGCGACGCCGCGGTAAGAGACGAGAGAGCACCATGAAAACGGCCGATTGGCGTACGGGTGGCTGCGACAATCACACATTCGTTCATAGTGCCTCCTGGGATAAACGCATTTCACGAACATCATCAGCGATGCGTAATTGCCCGGCCGTCTTTGCACGGATTTCATCGATCGAGACGCCCGGCGCATACTCACGCAGCACAAAAGCGCCCTCTTCAATTTCCAGCCAGCCCAGTTCAGTAATGACTTTTCGAATGCAACCGACGCCGGTGAGCGGCAAGATGCATTCGGACAGCAGCTTTGATTCGCCATGCTTAGAAGCGTGCGTCATCATCACGATGATGTTTTCCGCACCCGCCACCAGATCCATTGCACCGCCCATGCCCTTGACCATTTTTCCGGGGATCATCCACGACGCGATATTGCCGTTGACGTCCACTTCCAGCGCACCCAGCACCGTCAGATCAACATGCCCCCCACGAATCATGGCGAAGGACTGTGCAGAATCGAAGATTGCCGCACCTTTGCGTGCGGTCACGGTTTGTTTGCCCGCGTTGATCATGTCGGCATCCAGTTCAGCTTCAGTGGGAAACGCCCCCATGCCCAATAAACCGTTTTCCGACTGCATCATCACGTCCATCCCCTCAGGTACGTAGTTGGCAACCAGCGTCGGCATCCCAATACCAAGATTGACGTAATCGCCATCACGCAGCTCCTGAGCCACGCGCTGCGCCATTTGTTCACGCGTGAGCATGTGCACCTCCTTCACTCAGGGTGCGTTTCTCGATGCGTTTTTCGAAGCTGCCCTGAATCAGGCGATCAACATAAATGCCCGGCGTATGGATCGCGGCCGGTTCCAGCTCACCCGGCGCCACAATCTCTTCAACTTCAACCACGGTGACGCGAGCGGCCATCGCCATCAGTGGGTTGAAATTCTGCGCGGTGTGACGATAGATGACATTGCCATACCAATCCGCTTTCCAGCCTTTCACGATGGCGAAATCTCCGCGAATTGCCTGCTCAAGGATGTAATGTCGTCCATCGAACTCTCTGACTTCTTTGCCTTCCGCCACGGGCGTGCCGTAGCCGGTGGCGGTGTAAAATGCCGGTATCCCGGCGCCGCCTGCGCGCACTTTTTCTGCCAGCGTGCCCTGCGGCGTGAGAATCACCTCCAGCTCACCACTGAGCATCTGCTGTTCAAACAGCGCGTTTTCACCGACGTAAGAGGCGATCATGGTTTTAATCTGCTGATTTTCCAGCAACAGGCCGAGGCCAAATCCATCCACACCACAGTTGTTCGAGACCACGGTCAGTCCCGTTATCCCCTGCTGGCGGATCTGGGCGATGAGATTTTCTGGAATACCGCACAGGCCAAATCCCCCCGCCAGCAGTGTCATGCCATCTTGCAATCCGGCCAGCGCCTGCTGATAACTGGTGACGCGTTTATCCAATCCTGCCATTGCTGTACATCTCCTCAGCTCACTGAATAAAGCCATCCTCGCGTCACAATAATGATTTGTTAATTTTGTTTTTATTGGCCTTTCATTTATTTTTTTTATTAATATTCCATTAATCTTTGTTTTACATAAAGTTAACAAATTAAAAAATGAAAATGACTATCAAGCAGTTACGTGCATTCTTAGCGGTCGCTCACACTTTGAGTTTTGCCCAAGCCAGCGAACGCCTGGCGATTTCGCAACCGGCGTTAAGCCTGGCGATCAGCGGACTTGAAGAAGCGTTGGGCGGACCGTTATTTATGCGTACCACGCGCCATGTTTCGTTGACCCCGGAAGGTGAGATTTTTTTCCCGATGGCGCGACGACTGCTGGCAGACTGGGAAAACGCCGAAGAGGCGATGCATCTGCGCTTCACGCTGCAGTTGGGAAAAGTGTCGATTGCCGCCATGCCCTCGTTTGCTGGCAACCTGCTGCCTGCGGTGCTGAAGGCCTTTCGTCAGCGCTATCCAGGCGTCAATATCTCGGTGCATGACGTCATAAATGAGACAGTGCTGGAGATGGTGCAGGAGGGGCGTGTAGAGATGGGCGTCGCCTTTGAACCCGAACTGGCCGATGCGCTGCACTTCACCCCGCTGGGCAGCGACCGCTTTGTTGCCGTGGTGCCCGCTGATAGCCCGCTAGCGGATAAGCCACAGCTGAGCTGGCGTGAACTGCTGCATCTGGATTTCATTACGTTGCAACGCCCTTCAGCGGTGCGTCTGCTGCTTGAGCAGTCACTGGCTCAGGCAGGCAGAAGACTCGACGTTGCTTACGAGAGTCATCAATTGGTCACCGTGGGAAAAATGGTCGCCAGTGGTTTGGGGGCCAGCGCCGTACCTGCACTCTGCATTCAGCAGATGCGAGAACTCGGCGCGGTTTGTGTACCGCTGGTCGCGCCACACATTGAGCGACGAGTGGGTATTTTGCGATTGAAACAGCACCAACTTTCCCACGCTGCCTCCGCATTAGCGCAAACCATGCGTGATGAATGTCGCTGGCCCGACTTGTAATGTCGTTTAATTCACAACATAGCCTCAACCAGACAATATTGGTTTCGTTTTCCTGCAAAGAAAACAGGTCATTCATTATGTTTGATATGAACACCCGCGATTACTAATCGATTTAAAAAAACTAAATAATTCGTCGATAAATCAGGGTTAAGGGTCAGAGCATTTATCCGCTTTGATTAATTACATTAACCAAAGCAGTCGCAGGTCTGCTAATCGCATGTCAAAAAATGCATCCATCTGGACATTTTAGGATCAAATCCGCCACGCATTAGGTGTAAGAATATTCTTAAGAGAGCGAAATATCCCCTTCCGCAAGGTGAACTTCATTACTCCATTACCTCGCTGCATCACACTTCATAGATTTGAGGCAGTTTCCATTACTTAAACACCAATTAAAAGCCCCTAAAAAACAACTTATCACATTGAAGATGCCTCAGTTAATCACTGCCGAAGATTAAATTATTTAGCAATTAATGCTATCTGATTTTTGATCTTAACCACTGATTTTCGCCATTAATCCTGGAGGAATTAGAAAGTTCTTAACTCGATAGAGGTATGAAGCGATGACTGGCATGCCAAGTGGAGAAAAGACAATGACATTTTAAAGAAACGCTACCCCGTACAACCTAAGACTTTTCTGAGGACAGGAAATGACTAAATTTCTTAACTCGTTGAATAAGAACAACTATCCTGCCAGGATATCCGCAGCTCTTACAGGAGCGGATGAGTTTGTTATGAAAAATACAACACGAGAGGACTTACGCTGTGCCAGTTGTAAATATGGCTGCCAGCTGACGAACCGAAACAACGATATTCTTAATCGCTGCCCGATACAGAAAATTGCGATTTGGCCGGGGAACAACCATTACCTGATTAAAGGTGTGTTGTCATTAGTGGCCGGTCGCTACGAAAGTGTGTTTTGCCGGGGATGTATATTCGTTGATTTTTCGCGAGAAAACTTACGTTATCTCACCAATAAAAACTGGATTGATTATTTGAAATCCACCGGACTCACAATCATTTTAGTCTCCGATCGTCCACTGGCTGCTCTGGCTGCACATTGGATAAAGAGAGAGGGAATCCACTCGGTTATTTATTGTGAAGATCGGTTAGAGGATATCAAGAAAGTGATTAACAGTACCTATTATGGTTTAAAAGGAGGCACAATAAGGAGAGTTAATTCACTGTCGAATGAGGAAGTCACCTTTCTGGATTTAGCCTTAAAAGGGAATTCACTTTCTGCCATTTCGATAGCAATGAACCATGAGATGAAAAAGATCTACAACATCAAAGATTCGATTCGACGGAAGACCGGTACCAGCCTTAATCAGCTGATCTCGGGTCACTAAGTAAAAGGATTAAACGAAATGACGCAAACACATAAAACACTGCTTTCACTGGTTAT
The DNA here is from genome assembly GCF_016625145.1 of Pantoea sp. S61. NCBI lineage: Bacteria > Pseudomonadati > Pseudomonadota > Gammaproteobacteria > Enterobacterales > Erwiniaceae > Pantoea > Pantoea sp. S61. Next base: position 605,023 of record NZ_JACVUO010000001.1, on the reverse strand, counting down.
CACCTGTGTACTGTTCTCGGCCTCTGCGGGTGCAGCTTCCGATAACACCATTAACTTCCAGGGTGAAGTCTCTGATGAAACCTGTTCTATATCGGTGAATGGCAATGCGGCCTCACCGGTGGTGCTGATGCCCACCGTGAGCAAATCCGATCTGTCGGCCAGTGGCAATGTTGCCGGACAGACGGCCTTCACCGTCGGTTTAACCGGATGCACCGCTAACTCCGCTTCATCGACAAAAATTTCAACAGTATTTGTCGGTAATAACGTGACGGCCAATGGCAACCTGGCGAACACCGGTACTGCGCAGAATGTTGAAGTCCAGCTGGTGGATAGCAAAGACGCTGTGATCAACCTGACGGGAGGCTATACCGGCGATGGCGACCTGACCCTTGCCGCCGATGAAACCGAATCTTCAGCGACCTATAACGCACAATATTATGCCAATGGCGTTGCGGCCGCGGGTACCGTGGCTGCTTCATTACAATATGCGGTGACTTACCAATAATAAATCTTCAGCGTGCGCCCGGCTATTTGGGCGTACGTAAATTTCCACGAGACCCTGCGTATGTCTTTACGAAATATTTTTGGTGCTTTATTGCTTAGCACAATGTCAGCGACGGCGACTGCAAGCGTCACGCTGTTGGGCAGTCGTATTATTTATCCGGCGCCAGCCAGCTCCATCAATATTCAATTTAAAAATGACGATAACATTCCCTATGTTATCCAGACCTGGTTTGATGATGGCGATATGGATGCCAAACCGCAGCAGATTAATCGCGTACCCTTTATTACCACTCCACCGGTATTTCGTATTCAGCCGAAATCAGGGCAGGTCGCGCGTATTGTCCTGAGCCAGTCAGAGAAACTGCCGCAGGACAGAGAGTCCGTTTACTGGTTTAACATGCTGCAAATTCCGCCCACATCACAGGCTGCCGCAGATAAAAATGCCATGACGGTGATGCTGCGCAATCGGGTGAAATTTTTTTATCGTCCTGCGGCTATAGGCAAACCGGGAAATATTTTAAACGGCATAAAAGTCCGCACTCTTTCTGATCCTCATAAAGGCAGCGGACTGCAGATCGATAATGCGCAGCCCTGGCATGCTTCATTCGTCGCTATTTCGATACGCATGATGGGGAAAAACGTTGAGTGCGAACCCGTGATGGTTGCCCCCTTTTCCACACATACCTGCTGGTTCAGTCATACCAAACAACGCCTACAGGGTGTAGGCAGCGTCAAACTCGACGCGATTAACGATCAGGGAGCCAGAATAAGTGAAAGTTACCCCATCAACTCCCAGTGAATTGAAACTCCCCTTATTCGTGCTGACCGTTTCATTCTATTGTTCAACGCCCGTCTATAGCGATGAATATTATTTTGACCCGTCGCTGTTTAAAGGCTCGGCTTTCGGTCAAAACATCGCGCAATTCAACCAAAGCGAGTTGCCGGCGGGCCATTATCTGGTCGACGTTTATTTAAATAATAGACTCGTGTCATCCAGCGTGAAGCTGGAATTTTTGCCCTCCGCACCAGGGAAAGTGGTAGAGCCGTGCTTGCCCTTTGCGTTGATTAAACAGATGCAGTTAAAAAACATCACGCGGCAAATAGCTCATCAATGCGCTCCCCTTAGCGACTGGACGCCGCAAGGCAACTGGGATTTTGATGCCGCCGCATTACGCCTGAATATCACCTTGCCCCTGTCAGCGCTTAACCGCACGCCACGCGGCTATATTCCACCCGAACAGTGGGATGCCGGGATGACGGCGTTGTTCCTGCGCCATAACACCAATTACACCTGGACAGAAAACAGTGCTGCCGCCTACCGCTATCAATACCTGTGGAGCGGGATCACCGCAGGCACCAACATCGCCACCTGGCAGTTGCGTCATCAGGGCAATCTCCGCTACCTCAGCAGCAGTCTGGGTGGCAGCAGCTATCGCTACAACAAGGTGCGAACCTGGGTGCAACGGCCGTTAGCGTCGATCAATAGCCAGATCTCCCTTGGCGATAGTTACACCGACAGTTCGCTGTTTGGCAGTCTGCCATTTAATGGCCTGAAACTCGCCACTGACGAACGTATGTGGCCGCAAGGCAGGCGCGGTTACGCTCCTGAAATCCGCGGCATCGCCACCACTAACGCCCGGGTGGTCGTAAAACAGTTGAACAAAGTGATCTATGAGACGGTGGTACCGCCTGGCCCGTTTATCATTGATGATCTCAACAACACTCGCAGCCAGGGAGATTTTGAGGTTGAGGTGATTGAAGCCAACGGTAAAATCGCCACCTTCACGGTGCCCTACTCCTCGGTTCCTGATTCGGTGCGTCCGGGCAACTGGCATTACTCGCTGGCCCTGGGCCGTGTCCGCCAATATTACGCCGTTAATAATGCTTTCTTTGAAGGCGTGATGCAGCACGGCGTGAGCAATAGTTTGACGGCAACGGTCGGTTCACGGCTGGCGGAAGATTACCAGGCGTGGCTTCTGGGCGGTGTCTGGGCAACCGGCGCAGGTGCATTAGGTCTCAACACCACGTTTTCCCTGGCAAAGGCAGAAAATGACCAGCGCACCTCGGGTTGGCGTGCAGAGTTGAGCTACAGCAAAACCTTTCAAACTGGCACCAACCTGGTACTCGCCGCCTATCGATATTCGACTCGTGGATTTCGCGACCTGCAGGATGTCTTAGGGGTTCGGCGCCAGCAACAAGCGGACATCAGCTACTACTCAGACTCGCTCAACCAGCGTAATCGCTTATCGGCGACACTCAGCCAGTCAATGGATGCGTATGGCTTGGTCAGTTTAAGCGCCAGCACGGCCGACTATTACAACAACCAGTCACGCATCACCCAGTTGCAGTTTGGCTATAGCAACAGCTGGCGCAATATCAGTTACGGTATCAATGTGGCGCGTCAACGCACCTGGTGGAATACCCAGCAATTCAACGTGAGCGTCAACGATAACCTCGACAGCAGCCGCCAGCAGCGATACAGCGAAAATACCCTGTCAGTGAATATTTCAGTGCCGCTTAACTGGGGCGCGGGGCTTTCGTCTCTGGCCTACAACTACAACCAGTCAAAACAGAGCCAGTCTTCGATGGTGTCACTGACCGGTTCAGCAGGCGAACAGCGCGATTTCTCCTATTCGCTCTACGGAGGAACTGAGCATTACCGCAATGGCGTCAACGGAGAAGCAAGCTCCTTTGGGGGCAACCTGCAGCAAAACACCCGTTTTGGCGCAGTCCGCGCCAACTACGGCCAGGGGGATCACTATCGCCAGGTCGGTTTGGGTACGTCTGGCACTTTACTGCTGCATCGTGGCGGTCTCACCGCTGGGCCTTTCACCAGCGATACATTCGCGTTGATCCATGCAGAGGGCGCGCAAGGTGCGGCGGTTCAAAACGGGCAAGGTGCAATTATCGACCGCAACGGATATGCGCTGTTGCCCTCACTCACTCCTTATCGTGAAAACACGGTCAGCCTCGATACGTTGCACATGCGCGCCGATGCCGAGTTAAACGGCGGAAGCCAGCGTGTGGTTCCTTACGCTGGTGCCGTGAGTCAGGTTAGTTTTGCCACCTTACGCGGCACCGCAGTGTTGATTTCACTGAATACCACCGAGGGAATGGCACCGCCGATGGGCGCCGAAGTGCGTGATGCCTCCAACACCGTGATTGGCGTTGTCGGTCAGGGAAGCCAACTTTACGCGCGCGTTCCGCATGACTCCGGCAGTCTGCAAATCAGCTGGGATGGCAATACTCAACGCTGCGCCGTCAATTATCAAATCACCGGAAAGGCGCAACAGGCGCTTATACTTCTCAATGGTACTTGCAGGACGCTATAACAAGTGAAAATTAACTCTCTCCTGGTTGTGCTGCTGATGCTGCCCCTGACGTCATGGGCTAATTGCATCAAAGTCACCAGCACTTCATCACTCTCTGCCGCCGCTAAAGCTGCAGGCTATACCGCAGCCTCCTGGGCAGGTGCCTGTGATACCTGTTCAGGCAACGTGGGATTGCCTTCAGTAATCAGTATTAACAGCGGCACCTCATTTCAGCCCGCAGGGTCATTGCTGGCGAGTTCAGTGGGGTCGTTTCTCAGCGCCGCCAGCAACACCGATTACAGCCCCAATCAAATCCTCTACCGCTGTGCGGTGGCGGATGCAGGCAGTCTGTATGAGATGTACGCCACCAACGGCGACAGCGCTTATGCCGGCATGTACGCCAGCAGCGAGGTCAGCGGGGCTTATTACGACGTGGCGAAAAACGTGGCGGTGCGCATGACCAATCTGAGCACTGGCGAGTATTACAGTCGTTACTGGAAGTCACGCCAGTTTACCGCTGACAGTTGGTACTCCGACGGCACCTACATTTACATTCCGGCCAGCGCGTTTAGCAATGTGCTGTACGAGATGTTCAAAATCAGTTCAACCAGCTATTACGCCAATGGCGATAACCGCTATAGCGATCTTTGGACGCAACCGCGCGGCTACATTGCTTTCAAAGGCCCAGGTCTGGACACCAACAGTCTGGCGGTAGGCCAGGACAGCGCCAGCTATTGGTACGGATTTTACGGCAACTGGCCCGCCGCCTGGAGCACTTATCGCAACGTGACCTATGTGCGTGGCGCGCTGTGTGAAGTACAAAACTACCCTTCTGTGGTGCTGTTGCCGACCATTAGCGTGAATGCGCTCAAGGCGGGCGGCAGCAGCCAGGTACCGTTTTCCATCACATTGCAGTGTGAAACGGGCGCGCGATCCAGCACCAGTACCTCCACCAGCACTGCCGCCAATGTCGCGATGGGCTTGCTGGTGAATCAGCCCAATGCGGTGACACAGGCGACACAGTTAGGTTTGACCACCAGCGGCGGTGGATTAACCTGGCTGCTGGATAATCAATATGGCAGCAGCGGCGTGGCCTCGGGTGTGGGCATTAAAATTTATAACGCTAGTGGTTCTGCCATTAATTTATTGCCCAACCTCGCCAGCACTGGCAGCGGGAATACGCGCGGCTGGTATGCCTATACCGATCTCACCTCGCTGGTCTCTTCCGGCAGCAGCAATATTTACAGCGGTGATTTTTTGGCTTCGCTTGAAGCCTTAAGTGGACAAACAGTGACAGCAGGGACAGTCAATGCGCAGTTGCAAGTTGTGGTCAGTTTTCAGTAACACATTGGCGTTGAGCAGCCTGTTATTCGCCGTTCACGCCATGGCCGTGGTGAATGTGGATAGAACACGCATCATTTTTAATGCCGGTGAGAGCAGCCAGGCGCTAAATATAAAAAACGGTGCTGATACCCCCTCCGTGGTGCAGATCTGGAGCGATGACGGTGATTTGATGCAGTCCCCGGAATTGAGTACTGCGCCCATTTTTGCCATGCCGCCGATGATGAAACTCGCACCCGATGAGCAGCGTGCGATTCGTCTGGTGCTTACTTCACGCCAGTCACTGCCGGAGGATCGTGAGAGCCTTTACTGGCTGAATATTTATCAGATTCCCGCGCTGAGCAGGCAAACCGGCAGCGCCGAACAAAAAATCCTGTTGCCGTTGCGATTGCGGCTTAAGATTTTTATCCGACCGGCGGCGCTAGGTGCGCCTCAGCCTGAAGATGTGCAGAAGCTGCGATTTGTCGTGCACGAACGCCAGCTAACAGTAGAGAATCCAACGGCGTGGTATATGAGCTTAAGATTACATATTGCCAATAAGTTCAAAGTGGATGATGTGCTGGTGGCGCCTTTTACAAAGCAAACCCTATTATCAACACACGCCTTACTTCCCAGCGAGACGGTCCAGTATGAAGTTATTGACGATAGGGGCAATCCAGTGAGTTTTACTACCCGCACATTTGAACAGGACCATTAATCAAGGGTAATAATTCTGTCTGCAGACTCTATCGTGCTTTTTCGGTGCGCAACAATGATGCGCGTGATGTTGAGTGCCCGAATAGCCCGATTCACACTTGCTTCGTTTATCATTCGACACGATCGGGGAAATCTAGCGGTAAAGCTGTAGATAAAAACATTAGTACGAAAAGGGATATATTTACGACTACATGCCAAAGGTTTGGCCGTGTTCATCAAGCCATCATCCATAGTGGTAATCAATCAGCGTGTCAGATCAAATTTACGCGCGATATATTTATTCAACTTAAGACCTAGCGTAATAAATGTCGTTAACGATGTTATCATGACAATCATCTTAGAGAGTTCATATTGTGGCGTGTAATCAATAAAGCCAGGAACAATGCAGGCCCCACTCAAAAACCAATTCCCAATCATAATAAGCACAGATAAAATAAAGCATTTTGTTAATAAATACATAGTTCACCTATCAGCACCCACTCAAGGCTAATGAGTGGGGAAATAACAGCTATCGATAACAGGAATCGTCCAATTCGCTGGAATGACAGTTTCCAGAGGATTTGTCACTTCCATCATTCTTAGTGAGAAAGATTCAGCAGCAACAGTAAAACATCATTTAATAAGCTCTTGCAAATTCATATTTTACACAAAGCTTCCATTTTGTATGAAATACCACCAAAGACCTTAAAATAAAATAATCAAGTCATTGTTTTAAATTTATTTTATTATTACCTGTTCACTGGAGTAATTTATCCATTTTTTGGAGTTACATCACAAAATCTTCTGCTCAATGACGACGCAATATTTCACGAAAAACAGTTCAATGTAAGAAATTCCACATTATATTTACCGATTACCCTTACAGGCATCAGTAAGAATATCTGGTATTGCGAAACCCTTTCAATGTAATAGGCGGCGATTGCAATAGCCGAATAAAATTCATTTTTATATTTCAATCACCCTATTAGCAGCGCTCATTTATGTGGGCGTTACGACAATATTTTAATGAAGTTGTTAATTGAGCTTGATAGTCGTCGCAGGCAAATAACGCAGTGCATCAGCGAGTACCACCTCATTGGTTAGTCCGCAGCCCATTGCACTTGTTACGAAGACACGCGGCTGATATTTCGTTGGCCCCTTGCAGTAGTGTAAATGCTCATGGTGAAGATGAACTGAATTGTGATCGTAAGCAGGTCTTTAAAACGAAAAAAACCTGCTTCGCTCCCTCAGGATGCTCAGCAGGCCGGCACTGCGGGATGAGTGGTAAGACGCTATTGGCTGTCGGCTACACCACACCAGCGTACCAGGAACAGCGCTTTGGTGCAGGCCGTAAGAGTGAGTTAACCTTGCTGCTGATGAATTGCCGCCAGATAGCAGCCGAATCGCGCACTATGGGCGTGGACATAAACGGTTTCAGGCCGCTGCAGCAACGCTAAAACTGTTTGCTCCACTGCATCGCCCGTCACCAACTCTGCGGCGATAATACAGTGCTCATGATTGAAAGCCCGCAATGAGAGTTGACGCTTAACGAGATACTCCGGGATCTCGTTATGGAATAGACCAGATTGAGTACAGCCTTCATGAATGAAAATAGCGTGCTTCCCCTGGTAGGGTGATTGCGCGGGTTGATAAGTGTGATTGAGTAAGATTGCGTTCTCGCCCGAGGGAACATCCTTCAAACCAATACGGTCTGGCAAAGCCGAGTTGTGGCTAGCTAACACTCTGCGTGCGTTGTACTGCGCCAGATATTCATCATCCTGCCCGTATAAATGGGCGAAATCGCTGCTATTCAATCCGCTGATAATGTAATGCATACTGCCTCCTGCTCTTAACATGGGTTCATCAGCAGTAAACGTTATCGAGCCCTCTCTTGCTCGCTGGAAACAGTCAGAGAATTATTGATTACACCCGCAACTGCATCAACCGACTTAGCTCAATCAGCCTGTGTTTGCTAAAGTAGTCGACATCAATCATGAAAACGCTGCATTTGCATGTTTACACGGGAATTTGACCATGCCAGATTACATCTTCTATAAAAAAGATGAGGTCGTAGCCACCGTCGAGAGATCCGATGTTGAGAGCGCCGTCTTACTCATTTCACAAGGCTATAAAAAGTTAGATGAAGAGATCGAAGCAGCGACGCCAGAAGCGGCGTTAAAGCGGTTAGCGGATGTCCAAAACCAAGACAATATTACTCATCATGCTTTCGTTACAGGGTCAGTATTTACCTCCATCGTGAATGCGCTGTTCAAATGATTTTCCTTCACCTGCGTTGTGCAGCTGAATCTTATGCGATATGAATAACCGCAGCATAATTAACTCACTAGCATAGTGTCACCGCATAATATAGCGCAATATAAAACCCAACCCCTCCATCACGACACAATCAATTATTTCACCCTGAGATCACTTTGACAGAATATACCTTCATCGCTACGCTTTTATGCAAGGATATATGTCTCAAACTTGCACATCTTAAAAAATTTTCCTAAGGTGTCCGCCTTTCAGCCTCTTATAGCTTTCATTTCCATTGGTGAATTATTCGGCTGCGAAAGCTATAAGATCGCTCTAATTTTACTCATGGAGGTTTATGAGCACCGGAACGATTTCTAAACAATCTGACTTAACCGTAGATGATATTACGGTTATTGATAATAAATTACTCAAACGCGCTGTGAGCGCTGCTGCGCTAGGCAATACCATGGAATGGTTTGATTTTGGCGTATATAGCTATCTTGCTGTAATTATCGGCCAGGTCTTTTTCCCCGGCGCCAGTAATACTGCGCAGTTAATCGCCTCTTTCGGTACCTTTGCCGCCGCGTTTTTAGTTCGTCCGATCGGAGGCATGGTATTTGGGCCGTTAGGCGATCGCTTTGGGCGGCAGAAAGTGCTCGCCTTCACCATGATCATGATGTCGATCGGCACCTTCTGCATCGGCCTGATTCCCAGCTATGCCAGTATTGGTATTGCCGCGCCGATTCTGTTGCTGGTGGCGCGTCTGGTGCAGGGTTTCTCCACCGGCGGCGAATACGGTGGCGCAGCGACCTTTATCGCGGAATACTCCACCGATAAGCGCCGTGGTTTTATGGGCAGCTTCCTGGAATTCGGTACACTGGCGGGTTACCTGCTCGGTGCCAGCCTGGTCACCGGCATGATTGCGCTATTACCGCATCAGGCCATGATGGATTGGGGCTGGCGTATTCCGTTTTTCCTCGCCGCACCTCTGGGATTATTTGGTCTCTATATTCGCCTGAAACTGGAAGAGACGCCGGCATTTAAAGAGCATATGGATAAGCGAGAAGAGCTTGAACACAATAAGCCTCAACTGAGCTTGTTGCAGATGCTGCGTGTACAGAGTAAACCGTTGTTAAAATGCATTGGTCTGGTGCTGTTATTTAACGTATCCAATTATATGTTAACTGCCTATATGCCTAGCTATTTAACCGGCGTATTGGGTATGAGTGAATTATCCGGGCTGATGCTGGTGATGGTCATTATGTTTATTATGATGCCATTAACGTTGATGTGGGGACATTTAACCGACCGCATGGGCCGTAAGCCGGTCATTGGCTTAGGGGCATTGGGATTAATCCTGCTGGCTATTCCCAGCTATATGCTGATTGGCTCAGGTAATATGATGCTGGTATTTGCCGGCCTGGCCATATTAGGTTTATTACATACCTGTTTTAGCGGCACCATGCCCGCCACGCTACCGGCACTGTTTGTCACCGACATTCGCTATAGCGCATTAGCGATTGGCTTTAACTTGTCGGTGTCGTTGTTTGGCGGCACCACACCGTTGATCACTGCCTGGCTGGTGGACACCACACACAATGCCATGATGCCCGCTTATTACATGATGGGAGCCGGGGTTGTCGGCCTGATTACTGTGTTAACGCTCAGTGAAACAGCGCGCAAGCCGTTGAAAGGCTCGTCTCCTGCTGTTGCCAATAAGGCGGAAGCGCATAAGCTGATAGATAAATTACGTAAGCAGCGCGGCCGCAAGGTCCAGCAACATAAACCAGCATAATCTTCGAGGCGGCCATCAGGTCGCCTTTCTTCTATATCCTTCCCTGATTAGCGAAGCGCAAGGCGTCGATAATTTCCTAAACCCATCTGTTCGCGCCAGAAAAGCGCAAAATATCGACTATGATCTGTTCTCAGTCATTTCGTGTCGTCCCGCTGTAAATCGTAATCAGCCAGCATCTTTAAACGGAACGTAGACCGCTTGGTGTCGTCCATTGCCCTTGCGAGGGTTAAACGAGGCAATTGAATGGAATTCAGATCATTTGAAAAATCCTGGGGAGCTGAGATTCAGGCAGATGGCAGCGTGCTATTTCGCTTGTGGGCACCAGGTCAGCAACAGATTACCTTGCGTCTCGCCGATGGCGATCACCCTATGTCAGCCTCCGACGACGGCTGGTATCAACGGCAACTGAGTGGCATACAACCCGGTGCGACCTACCATTTTGTCCTGGCGGATGGCACGGAGGTGCCCGATCCTGCCGCGCGCGCACAGCAATCCGAGGTGAATGGCCCTTCAGTGGTGATCGACCCTCGTCACTATGCGTGGCAACACACCGATTGGCGCGGACACGCCTGGCAAGAAACGGTGGTGTACGAACTGCATATCGGGACTTTCACACCCGAAGGTACCTTTCAGGCCGCTATTGCCCGCTTGCCCTACTTGCAAACGCTCGGTATCACCATGATCGAGGTGCTGCCGGTATCGCAGTTTGGTGGTAATCGCGGTTGGGGTTACGACGGCGTGCTGTTGTATGCGCCGCATTCCGCTTACGGCTCGCCGGATGATTTCAAAGCCTTCGTAGATGCCGCACATGGACACGGCCTGTCGGTGGTGCTCGACATTGTGCTCAATCACTTTGGCCCTGAAGGGAATTATCTGCCGCTGCTGGCCCCTGATTTCTTCCACAAAGAACGCATGACACCCTGGGGCGCAGGCATCGCTTATGATGTTGATGCCGCACGTCGTTACATCGTTGAAGCGCCACTGTACTGGTTGCAGGAGTATCACCTCGATGGCCTGCGCTTTGATGCCATCGATCAGATCGAAGATACCTCCAGCCAACATGCGTTGATCGAGATCGCTGAACGCATTCGTCGTGAGATAACGGACCGCCCTATCCACCTCACCACTGAAGATTCACGCAATGTCACCTTCCTGCATCCACGCGACAAGCAGGGCCATGCGCCGCTGTTTACCGGCGAATGGAATGATGATTTCCACAACGCCATCCATGTGTTTGCCACCGGTGAAACCCATGCCTACTACCAGGATTTCGCCGATGTCCCTGAAAAGTTGATCGCGCGCATTCTGACGGAAGGTTTTGCCTATCAGGGCGAAATTTCGCCGCAGAGCGGTCAACGGCGCGGCGTACCCAGTGCGGCACAACCCCCGGTTGCCTTCGTCGACTTCATTCAAAACCACGATCAGGTGGGCAACCGCGCGCAGGGTGATCGCTTGATTACGTTGGCCGGCACCGATCGCACCAAAGTGCTGCTGGCCACGCTGTTATTGTCACCGCATATCCCTCTGATGTTTATGGGCGAGGAGTATGGCGAAACCAACCCATTCCTGTTCTTCACCGATTTCCACGGCGATCTGGCCAAAGCAGTGCGTGAAGGACGCGCGCGCGAGTTTACCGGCCATGCGGGCCATGACGACAGCGTGCCCGATCCCAATGCGGAAGAGACTTTCAATCGGTCAAAACTCGACTGGAGCAAGCTGGAGAGTGAAGACGGCAAAGCCTGGCTGGCATTCTCCCGGCAATTGCTGGCATTGCGTCAGCGCCACATTGTGCCGCTGCTGGATAAAGCGGGCGGTCACAGTGGCAAGGTGCTGAAAACGGCCAAAGGTTTTATCGCGGTGAGCTGGCAGTTCCCGCAGGGCGAGCTCTCATTGGCGCTGAATATCAGTAAGCAGGCACAACCCTTACCGACCATGGCAGGCATAACCCTTTTTGCCTGGCCGCAGGAGAATGATGTGTTGCCGCAACATGCCATTGTGGTGCGTCTGGCACAGGGAGAAAAAGCATGACGATTCCTTCAGCAACCTACCGTCTTCAGTTCCGCAACGGCATGACCTTCGATCGCGCCATTACCCTGCTGCCTTATTTGCAGCGGCTCGGTATCAGCCATCTTTACGCCTCGCCAATCTTCACTGCCACCACCGATTCCACGCACGGCTATGATGTCACCGATGCCAATGAGATCGATCCCGCTCTGGGCGGACGTGACGGCTTTAACCGACTGTCGGCGGCGTTACAGCAGGCAGGCCTCGGCTTTATTCTGGATATCGTGCCAAACCATATGGCGGCATCACTGGAAAATACCTGGTGGCGCGATGTGATTGAGCATGGCGAAAACAGCCAGTATGCGCGCTATTTCGATATCGATTGGTCGCGTCGCCTGACGCTCCCCTTCCTCGGCGAAGATTTTGAACGCGTTCTGCAAAACGACGAATTGAGCATTCAACCTCATCCGCAAACCGGCCATCCGGCGCTGGCTTACTACGACAGCTTTTATCCCCTGACGCCCGCCAGCTGGCAAGGTCGCGCCGACGAGGTGCTGGCCATCAACGATCGCGCAGCCATTGCCGAGTTGCATCAGCAGCAGCCCTGGCAGTTGATCAACTGGCGTGACGCACGAAAAGATCTCTCCTACCGACGCTTCTTTGAAATCACCGGGCTGGTCGGCGTACGGGTCGAGGATGAAGCCGTGTTCAACGCCTCACACGCATTGATTCTGGAGCTGGTTCACAACGGCGCTGTGAGTGGTTTGCGTGTCGATCACGTTGATGGTCTGGCCGATCCACAAGGTTATCTTCAGCGTTTGCGCCAGGCCGCAGGTGCAGATTGCTACATCACGGTTGAGAAGATTCTGGCGGAAGAGGAGCAGATTCCGGCTGAATGGCCCATTTCCGGCACCACCGGCTATGAGTTTATCGCTGCGCTTTCACATGCGTTGATCGACGATACCCAGATTGATGCATTGCATCTGGCCTATGAAGCCGTCACCGAAGAGCGGAATGATGTCAGTGCTGGTCTGCGCGCCGCCCGTGAATTGATGGTTGATCGCAACTTCGCCGGTGAATTTTCACGCCTGCTGGCGATCGCGACCGGGGTGGCACATTTAGAACAGCGCAATTTTGGCGAAGCAGAACTGCATGTTGCCCTGCGCGAGCTACTCATTGCCTTCCCGGTTTACCGCACCTATGGTCGCCCGGCAGGCATGCCGCTGGCTGGTGAAGCACTTCTCCAGCAAGTGCTGGAAACGGTGAAGTTTAGTGCGTCCCCGTCTGCACTCAGTTTCCTGCAGGCCATATTACTCGGTGCGGTCTCGGAACAAAGCGAACCGGATGCCGCTGATTTCCGCACGCGCTTCCAGCAACTCACCGGCCCGTTGATGGCGAAATCGGTGGAAGACACCCTGTTCTTCCGCAATCACGCCATCCTTGCCATCAACGAAGTCGGCGCGGAACCGCTGCCGCATCCCTTCTCGGTGGAACACTTCCACCAGCAGATGCAAAACCGGTTGCATCATCAACCCGACGCACTTTCGACCACGTCAACACACGATACCAAACGTGGGGAAGATGCCCGGGCCCGACTCTATTCGCTGAGCGAAGCACCCGCACGCTGGGCAGAGAACGTCACGCGCTGGCGTGAATTGAATCAAACCAGGGTGCTCACCCTAAACGAAGGCCCGGCCCCGGAACCCGCAGTGGAATGGATGCTGTATCAAGCGCTGGCCGGTGCGTGGCCCGCTTCCTTGCATCCAGATGACCACGAAGGATTGCGTGCCCTTGAGACACGTTTTTTACCTTTTGTGGAGAAAGCACTGCGTGAAGCCAAGTTGCGTACCGACTGGTCAGAAGGCGATGAAGCCTACGAGCAGGCGGTGCTGGGCTACGCACAGCATCTGTTATCACCAGAAAACCAGGCATTCCTGAAGGACTTCTTCGCGGCAATTCAACCTTTCGTCGATGCCGGCCTGATCAACAGTCTCACTCAGACGGTGATTAAACTCACCGCGCCAGGCGTACCGGATATTTATCAGGGCAGCGAAGCGCTGGATTTCAGTCTTGTTGACCCTGATAACCGTCGCGAGCCCGATTACGCCGTGCTGGAGGCGCAACTTGTTGATCGCAGCCGTCCTGATTTCACTCAGCCCGCAGACTGGCGCAGCGGCAAACTGAAACAGCAGATGATTGCGCGCTTATTGCACCTGCGTCTGGATAAGCCGCAACTGTTTCGTTTCGGCGATTATCAACCGTTGTATGCCACAGGCGCGCATCCGGAGCATCTGATTGCCTATGCACGGCAGGATAGTGAAAACAGCCTGATCGTCGTGACGCCCCGTCTGATGCTGGAAAGCACGACCTGGGCTGAGACGTCCATTCCCCTGCCTGAGTCGCTGGCTCATCGGCACTATCGCAACCTATTTAGTGGTGAAACCTTCGCGCTTAACGAACAACTTTCTTTAGATAACTTACCGCCTTACGCGCCACTGGTGCTGATTGCCAGTTAATAACAAGCCTGTATTTCTGTTCATCGGATGGAGAGGAATGAATGTCTAACGCAAAGCCTTTAGAAATTATCGCGGGTTCGGGTCAAACGCTTGGCGCAAATTATGACGGCGAGGGGGTCAATTTTGCCCTGTTTTCAGCGTTCGCCGAGCGTGTGGAATTGTGTCTTTACGACGAGAGCGGTCAGCACGAAATCGCGCGTTTTGACCTGCCGGAAAATACCCATGAAGTCTGGCATGGCTACATTCCCGGCCTGCAGCCCGGCGCGCTTTACGGCTATCGGGTGCATGGTCCGTTTGAGCCAGAAAACGGCCACCGATTTAACGCCAACAAACTGTTGCTCGACCCGTATGCTCGTGAGCTGCGGGGTGATATCCAGTGGAACGATGCGCATTTTGCCTATGACCTGCTGCATGAAGATAAAGACCTGACTTTCGATGAACGTGACAGCGCGCCCTTTACGCCAAAATGCCGGGTGATCGATCCCAATGAATTTGACTGGCAGGACCGCAATCGTCCGGTTATCCCGTGGTCACAGACCGTCATCTATGAGACACACGTTAAAGGCTTCAGCCAGTTGAACCCGGCAGTGCCCCCTGAAATGCGCGGCACTTACGATGGCATGAGCAACAAAGCCACCGTCGAATACATCAAAAGTCTCGGTGTTACGTCGGTTGAGTTGTTACCGGTGCACTGGTTCCCGGACGATCAGCATCTGCTCGATAAAGGGCTGAAAAACTTCTGGGGCTATAACTCACTGGCGTTTTTTGCCCCGGCCTCGCGCTACTTTGGTCCGCGTGGCATTCAGGGCTTCCGTGATATGGTCCGCGCCTTCCACGATGCCGGTATCGAGGTGATCCTCGATGTGGTTTACAACCACACGGCTGAAGGCAATGAACTGGGTCCGACGCTGTCGTTCAAAGGCATTGATAACTTCTCCTATTACCGCACTTTGCCGGATCAGCATCGCTACTACATTAACGATACCGGTACCGGTAATACGGTCAACACCTCGCATCCGCGCGTATTGCAGATGGTCATGGATTCTTTGCGTTACTGGGCGGAATCGATGCATATCGACGGTTTTCGCTTTGATTTGGGCACCATTCTCGGGCGCGAACCGGAGGGTTTCGACCAGCGTGGCGGCTTTTTTGATGCCATGACGCAGGACCCGGTGCTGTCGAAATTGAAACTGATTGGCGAACCCTGGGATATCGGCCCGGGCGGCTATCAGGTCGGGGGCTTCCCGCCAGGCTGGGCAGAATGGAACGATAAATACCGCGATACGGTGCGCGAATACTGGAAAGGCGACAACGTCTCTACCGACTTTGCCGCACGTCTGCTCGGATCCGGCGATCTCTATGATCAACGCGGCCGTCGTCCATGGGCCAGCATCAATTTTCTCACCGCGCATGATGGCTTCACGCTAAATGATTTGGTGTCGTACAACGAGAAGCACAACGACGCGAACGGTGAAGATAACAATGACGGTCATAACGATAATCGTTCGTACAATTACGGTGCAGAAGGTCCGACTGATGATGAAGGCATCAACGCGGTGCGTGAGCGGCAAAAGCGTAACTTCCTCGCGACGCTGCTGTTCTCACACGGCACTCCGATGCTGTTAGCCGGTGACGAGTTTGGCCGCAGCCAGATGGGCAACAACAACGGTTACTGTCAGGACAGTGAAATTTCCTGGCTGCATTGGGAAAATCTGCCAGAATCCGCTGATGCCTTACGCGAATTCACCCGTCATTTGCTGGCGTTAAGGGCGAAACAGCCGTTGCTGCGCCGTGAAAACTGGCGTGACGGCATGGATATTAAGTGGTTTAACGCCGGAGGCGGCTTCCAGCAGGAAGACCAATGGGATGAGGGCAGCACGCTTGGCGTCTATATTGGTCGTCCCGATCTGCAAACCGAAGAGGGCATCTGGCACGATGTGCTGATGCTGTTCAATCCGTTTGAAGGCAATGTGCCCTTCCGCATCCCCCAATTTGGCGAAGGCGGTTGGGTGCTGGAACTCACCACCTCCGATACGGCTAAAAAGGGGTTGGTGATCACCAAAGAGAAGGATTTCGAACTGGAAGGCCGCAGCATGGCGCTGTTTAGAAGGCCTTAAGATCAATCTGGTGCCGCTGTGAAGTCGTCACAGCGGCACGATGATGAGGTTAACAATATTCACTATTTTTCACTGGAACTATTAAATAGTGCCGAACCGGTTAGAAATGTTGCACTTTCACCGCGGATTTTCCGATCCCCATCACTCCTCGCTAAAAAATAATTAACTAAATCTCGCAATCTGCCGATGGTTATTAATCTGCCCTATTCCCTGATTTTCCTGAACCAGGGGTGCTTTTAGATTAAGGATAATTAGATGAACATCTCCCAGCGTCTCTTGCTGACCCTTTCCATGTTGTTTGGCGCCATCATCCTGCAGGCCATTCTTGCGCTCTCGCTGTTGTCAGGATTTCAGGACCGATTTGAATTTGTGCAAACCAACGCCATTCCTTCGATTAAAGACATTGGCAAACTGATCGACCAAAGTAACCAGTTAGCCATTACGCTGTACAAACACCAAAGCCAACTGCATGACAGCAACATGCCCGCAGTTGAGAAGCAAATCGATAAGCAAATCAATGGACTGAAAGCGCTGACCGATGACTACATGGCGAACGATATTTCCAATGAAGAGGACAAGCGCCTGACGAATGTCGCTTTGGATAACATTCAGCGCGTTGTGTCGCAGTTACCTGCTTTCCTCGCGGCTTCACGTGCACACCAGAATGAAGTGAGCCTGGGTTTGCTGGAAGGTAACAGTGGTGTAGGTGCCGCCATTCGTCAGTTAATCAGTGATTACCAGACCCAGCTGGCACTTAACATTCGTGCAGGCGACGTATTGCGCGCCACCAATCAAAGTACCTTCCATTTTGTCTTCTGGACCACCGTTGCGGGTGTAGCAGCAACCGTGGTGATCTTCGGTCTGTTCTCCCTATTTACCGTGATGCGTATTCGTCGCAGTTTGAGCGCGGTGGGCCAGGTGATGATGACCGCCAGTGAAAATCTCGACCTGACACTGAGCGCCGATGAAAGTCGCCGCGATGAAGTGGGTAACATGGCGCACGCGTTCAATATTCTGATGCAGCGCGTGTCAGAGGCGCTCTCTTCTGTGCGTAAAGCGTCGCAGTCGGTGAGCAGCGCGTCGGTGCAGATCTCAGCTGGCAACGAAGATCTCTCTTCGCGCACCGAACAACAAGCGGCATCGCTGGAACAAACAGCAGCCAGTATGACGGAGCTGAGTGAGACCGTGCGTCAGACAGCGGACAACACCCGCCAGGCGAGCCAGTTAGCGGCCAACGCCAGCGATTTATCAGAGAAGAGCGGTACATCGCTCACCACCATGTTATCGACGATGGATGACATCCGTGGCAGCTCGCGCAAAGTCACGGAGATCGTCTCAATTATTGAAGGTATCGCCTTCCAGACCAACATTCTGGCGCTCAATGCTGCCGTTGAGGCAGCTCGCGCCGGGGAGCACGGTAAAGGCTTTGCCGTGGTCGCGGGTGAAGTACGTAGCCTGTCACAGCGTTCAAGCAATGCGGCACGCGAGATCAAAGTATTGATTGAAGCGTCGCACCGATTGACCGAATCGGGTGCCACACAAGCTGCCGATGTAGGCCGCAATATGGAAGTCATGAACGAGGCCATTCATCAGGTCAGCCAGTTGGTCGGTGAAATTGCAGCGGCGGCTGTTGAGCAGAGCCAAGGCATTGTGCAGGTTCAACAGGCCGTGAATCAGATGGATGATGTCACCCAGCAAAACGCCGCGCTGGTCGAGCAAGCCGCGTCAGCCTCGCAGTCACTGCAGGAACAAGCGGGAACCCTGAATCATCTGGTGGGTAAATTCCATGTCAGCGATGCGATGGATGTGCCACAGCCTGTTCTGCGTAAAATCGCTCAGCCAAAACCTCAGCGTTTAACCGTGGTGAACGACGCCGACTGGCAGAGTTTTTAAGCCCTGCCCCTTCCTGCGCCGCGCGCGCAGGAAGGCTTTCTGTTACCCTTGGCGCTGATTCAGGGACGGGGGAACGCTCCATGGCTGACAACAGCGACATCAAAACAGACATTCTCGAAGCCACACTCACGGTGATTATTAACCAGGGTGTGCGCGGCACCACTTATCGTCGGGTGGCTGAACAAGCGGGCTTATCACCAGGCACCCTCACCTACCATTTTCCACAAACCGATATCCTGCTTATGGGCGCCTTTAGCCATATGGTGGATACCATTGCGCAATCTTTTCGTGACCGTATGCATGCCGCGCGCGATCGAGCCAGCGCCTGTGACGCGGTGGTGGATCTGATCTGTGGTGATATCTGGGCCAGCAAGCGTCATTTGGTGTTGAGTTTTGAGCTTTATTCCCTGGCCGCGCGCAAAGAGCCCTTCCGTGAACTGTTACAGCAATGGATGCAACGCAGCCGCGAATCCCTGCACCTGTTTTTTTCAATGGAAACAGCCTGTTCACTCGACGCGCTAATTGAAGGGTTCACCATTCACAACCTGCTCAATAATACCCCGATCAGCCGCACAACGATTCTTAACGCGGTACGCAATATCGCCGCGCAGGACGATAATCAGGCAAGCTAAACGGAGAAATCTGCCTGTTCAGGTTTCGTCGATTTCTGTATTATCACCTCGTACACCTGTACGACAAAAGGGACAGTGATGAATTTACAGCAACAGCTACGCGGCAAATGGGCGATTTACGGCCTGATGTTTTTACCCGGTTTCACCTGGGCTTCATGGGTTAGTCGCACGCCCTTTATGCGCGATATTTTGCATGCCTCCACCGAGATGATGGGCCTTATCCTGTTCGGCTTTTCCTGTGGTTCCATGCTGTGCGTGTTGCTGGTAGGAAAATTAATCGCGCAATGTGGCACCAGCCGTGTCATGCGCTATGGCTTTGTGCTGCTGCTGAGTGGCGTCGCCGTCATGTTAGCTGCCCTACTGCTGCATAACGCTTACGGGGTGTTCGCCAGCCTGGTGTTACTGGGCGGAGGGACAGCGCTAATCGATGTGGTGATAAACGTTGAAGGCGCAGCCTTTGAGCGGCTGATCGGCAAGTCAATTATGACCACCATTCACGGCTTCTTCAGCTTTGGTACGCTGATTGGTGCTCTGTCAGGTCTTGCGATGACGGCAGCGGATATCGGCATTAGCTGGCACTTTGCCGCCGTGGTGCTGGTGAACCTGCTGATCGTCGCCACTGCACTGCGTCATTTACCCGCCACCAGCGACAGCGAACGACATGAACAGGCTCACAGCGGGGGGTTTCTGGCGCAAGTTGGACGAGAACTGCGCGACCGCCAACTGCTCATCCTTGGGGTGGTGATCCTGGCGATGGCACTGGCGGAAGGCTCTGCCAATGACTGGCTGCCGTTACTGATGATCGATGGTCATCATCTCAATCACACGCAAAGCACGCTGGTGTACGCAGGTTTCACCGCGGGCATGACGGTGGGACGGTTCCTTGGCGGATATGTCGTGGACCGCGTGGGGCGTGTGCTTGTATTACGCGCCAGCGCATTCTCAGCCGCCCTGGGTCTGGCGATGGTCATTTTCTCCAACAACCAATGGCTGGCGGCAGCGGCGGTGTTGTTCTGGGGAATTGGCGCATCGCTTGGCTTCCCACTGACTGTCTCCGCTGCGGGCGACGGCCAAAACAGCGCGGTCCGCGTGACCATCGCCGCCACGCTTGGCTATCTGGCCTTTCTGGTGGGACCGCCAGGCCTGGGCTTTATTGGTGAACACGCGGGTCTGCGCATGGCGATGTTGCCGGTACTGATCATGGTGCTGCTGGCGTTGGTGTGCGCAGGTGCGGCGGGTTCCCGAGACCTCAAAAAGGCTGAACAATCCGTTTAAATCAGGCGGCCCTCAGGCCGCCTTCTGCCGCTGACACTAAGCTGACTTGCGCAAACCTAAGTAGCGCACCTTAAAGTTCTCTGCTTTTTGCGCCAAATAGCGCACGCGGAAAATATCATGGCGGGTGATAACCCCTTTCACCTCGCCTGACTCAACATCGGTGACCACTACCATACCCACCTCTTCACTGAATAAGTGATCCGCAATATGGCTGCACAAGGTGTCGGGATGGGCGCTCATTTGTGGTTGGTCGCTGAGCAACGCCTGCAAGCTGATATCCATCGCACGCTGCTGGAGTTGCCAGTGGATCATCTCCTTACGTGACACCACCGCAACAAATCTGCCCTGCGCATCCACCACCGGATAATGGTGATGCGCATGTAAATCGCTCATCACAGCAATCACCTCTTGCAAAGGCATTGAGGCCGATAGCGTCGCTGGAGCGGCGGTCATAATTTGTCGTGCTTTGGTGGTCTCCAGCGTGTCGGTGGCATACTCCTGCACGATGTGATGTCCACGACGCGCCAGTCGTTCCGTGAAGATGGATCGCGGCATCATCAAGACGCTCACCGCATAGGACGCCACTGCCGCCCCTAATGCCACGGGCAGCAGGTCAAAATGCCCTGTGACTTCCACCGCAAACAGCGTCCCTGTTAACGGTGCTCGCATAGCCCCGCTGAGAATACCGGCCATACCCGCCATCACCAACATCCCGCCGTAGCCGGGCAGCAGATGCGCCACCACCGCGCCCACCGCACCACCAATAATCAGCAACGGAGCGACCACGCCACCAGAAGTCCCCGAACCCAGCGAGATCAGCCAGACGATACTTTTTACCAGCAGCAGCGAAATGATGATGTTGATTGCCAGCGAGCCATCTAACAAATTCTGGATACTGACATAACCCGCACCCAGAACGCGTGGCTGAAGAATGCCTCCAATACCCACCGCCACGGAACCCAGCGCGGGCCACCACATCCAGTGGACGGGCAACTGATGGAACCACTCTTCCAGCCGATACAGGCTTTTCGACAGCGCCACGGCGATCACGCCAGTCAGAGCGCCAATACCCACCGCCACGATGAGTTGCATCGGTTGCAGATGAGCCAGCCACGGGAAAGGGAAAATCGCGCCGGTGCCAATTAGCGCGTTGCGCCAACACCAGGAGACCAACACCGCACTGACCACCGGAATAAAGCTGCGTGGCTTCCACTCAAACAACAGCACTTCCAGCGCCAGCAGGACTGCTGCTATAGGAGCATTGAAGATGGCGGTCATGCCCGCAGCCGCGCCCGCCACCAGCAGGGTTTTACGTTCGGCCGCACTGAGATGAAATAACTGAGCAAACAAAGAACCGATTGCGCCACCGGTCATGATAATCGGCCCTTCTGCACCAAACGGGCCACCGCTACCAATCGACACCGCGGAGGAGAGCGGCTTAAGCACCGCCACCTTGGCTGACATGCGGCTTTCGCTGTAGAGAATCGCCTCAATCGCTTCTGGAATGCCGTGGCCGCGAATTTTCTCCGAACCAAAGCGAGCCATGACGCCGATAATCAAGCTGCCCAGCACCGGTGCCGCAAGCGTGTGGAGCGCGCCAGCGTTGCCCGGCATCACGTGCTCGGCGAAGGAAAACTGGTGATACCAGAACAGATTGGTCATCAGGGCGATTAGATGCAGCAGCACAATGGCACCGAACGCGCCGCCGGTTCCTATCAGAATGCCCATCAACGCGAGTATAATCACTCGCTTCGTCACGGTGTGGTCAGAAAGTTTGGGCCGATGTGAGGAATCGGACAACGTGTCCCGCATCTTGTTGCTCCTGGTTACATTATCGAAAGGCGCAATTTACATCGCAATGCGATATAAATTCAATGCAGAAAGGTTTTCAACATGTCACAACCCAAAATGAAAGATGCCGATTACGCGCTACTGGCGGACTTCCGCGCCACCTTGCGCACCTTTATGGCCTTCAGTGAAACGCAAGCACGCAGCGTAGGGTTAACGCCGCAACAGCACCAGGCACTGCTGACCATTCGCGGTACCGCGTTGGGCAACGCCACAGTGGGTTATGTGGCAGAGCGTCTGATGTTAAAACCACACAGTGCGTCCGGCTTGTTAAGTCGGTTAGAAGAGGCGGGACTGGTGCTACGCGAGCCAGATCAAACTGATCAGCGCAAAACCTTTTTGCGATTGACGGCAGAAGCGGAGCAGCTACTGGAGTCGCTCTCGCTCGCGCATCTGGAAGAGTTGAGCAACTTAAAACCGATGCTGCTCTCAATGATTAACCAGTTCTGTTAGGCGGCCAGCATGAGCGGACTGAATCCATCGTTAGCCGCTTGCAGACGCGGATCGCTCAGGCGATGAACAATGGTCAACAAGGTGCCACCGGCGTCATCCGGCGCGATCACGAAGGACACTTCGCTCTCCAGGTAGGGGGGCGTGTCATCACGCATACGATAACGGATCGCTTTGCCAGGTTCACAGGCAAGGGGTTCAGCGTCAGCTAATACCGCATCGGGCAGCCAGGCTTCCCGGTATTCGGCGATACTGATGGCGCGCCACACTTTCTCCGGTGGCGCGTCCAGTTGATACTCCTCAACACGTTCGATCGCTGTCTCGGCTTCACTTATTGGTCCATATCCTTCAGCAAACTTTTCAGGGCATCAATGCGTGTCGGCCAAAACGCACGATACCTGGCTAACCAGTTGACCAGAAACGTCATGCCAACCGGATCGACTTCATAGTTCACAAAGCGCCCTTGCCGCTCTTCACGCACCAGCCCCGCCCCCCGCAACACCGCGAGATGCTGAGACATCGCCGATTGGCTGATCTCCATCCCGTCGCGCAACGCCGTGGCATTCATGCGCCCCACCGACAGCTTTTCAAATATGGCACGACGGGTCGGATCCGCCAGTGCTTTGAATATCGCATTTTCAATCATGTCGATGACATTAGCACTGGCTTATTTAAGCAGCAAGATAATCTGCCGCAATTTCCTGCTCGGTGATGATCACTTTGTTCACCAAACCGTATTCCAGCGCCTGCTCCGCACTCAACCAGAAATCGCGCTGGGTATCCTGCTCGATTTTTTCGATTGGCTGCCCAGTGGCGTCAGCGAAGATGAGGTTAAGACGGTTTTTCATACGCACGATCTCATTGCTGTAGATTTGCATATTGCTGGCGGGGCCTTGCATGCCACCTGAGGGCTGATGCAGCAGGAAACGCGTGTTAGGCAACGCGTAACGATGCGCCTTTTTGGCCGCCACATAGATGAGCGCGCCGGCGCTGGCGACGCAACCCGAACCGATCATGATGACCTCCGGCGCGATAAATCGGATGGCATCAAAGATCATGTCGCCGGATTCCGCATGTCCGCCAGGAGAGTTGATAAATACGGTAATCGGCTGGTGATTAATCGCTGCCAGGATGTGTAAATGCTGCACCACCTCTTTCGCCATCTTTTCATCCACGGTGCCGGTAATGAAGATCTTACGGGCGTTGATCAGATGTTCCATCAACGATGAGCTAAGGGACGCTGCTGCAGCTTCAGAAGACGTTGAGTTAATGTCAAGCATGGTACCACTCCGCAAAAAATGGGGATAGCACACACATTAGCACTTACTTATCTATTGAGCGAGTATGATTCAATGCAAATAGACGACGATATTCATCATTCGGGCACGAAAAAGTGCCCTGATAAGCCCGCAGCGCGGGAATAACTATTTTTTGCTGTTGCTGCTGGTCATATTATCAAACTGCTGTGTGAGATAGTTGCTGGTGCTATTCAGAACGCTAACCACTTTATCCAGATTGGTGAACTGGGTTTTGTAACGCGCAATCTTGTCATCAATGCGTTTACTGGTGGTGTTGTACTGATCGGTCAGCTGGTTCAGTTTTTTACTGATGCTATCCGTCGCCCCCTGAATCACGCCTTTACTGCTCAGAAACGCGGTAAAAGTGGTATCCAGTACCGTGGTGACGCCGGTTTTCTTACCATCACCGGTATACATATCGCGAATGGCGTCAGGCCTGACTTTCAGTGCATTGGAAAGTTTGTCCGCATCCAGCTTCAATTTTCCATCGGTGGGATCGGTCGTAATACCCGCCTGGCTGAGCGTTTTGTAGACTCCCGAACCGGACGAGTTGGCAATAATGCTCTTCAACTGGGTCTGGATGTTACGCAGCGTGCCGTCACCCAGCAGTGCACCGTTTTTGCTGTCCGGTTCTTTACCCGCATCCACCGCTGTGTAGCGGGTAAGATTGCCCATCGTATCTTGCAGTGAATTGTAGGCATTCACCCAATCGGTGATGGCACTTTTCGCCTTGCTGGTGTCTGCACTGACGGTCAATGTCTGAGTGCCGGTCGTCTGATCGTTGAGCTTGAGCGTAATCCCTTCCACGGCGTCTTCAATGGTGTTACTGCTGCTTTGAATCGCCACATTGTTGACGGTCAGGCTGGCATTTTGCGCTTCCACACTCTGAATAAGGTGACTGTTGGTTTGATCGGACTTATCAAATCCAATAAAACCATGCAGCGTATCATCACCCGTGACGCTAAGAGATGTCACCGCATGGTCTGTCCCTGTCGCCTTAGAAGTCAAGGACAGGCGATACTCGGTTCCCGATACTTTAATCAAACTGGCGCTGATACCCACATCGGACTTATTAATGGTGTCACGCAGCGCTGTCAGGGATGTCTGATCTTTGGTTAACGTAATGCTCTTCTCTTTGCCATCCGCAGTGACAAATTTCAGGGTACGCGATGCCGCATCGCTGCCAATAGCCGCTTTGACATCGGTTTTCGCATCGCTGGTCAGCGTTTGTGATTGCGCCAGGTGATCCACGCTGATGGTGTATTTCCCTGCCAGCGCGCTGCCATTGGTATCCGCGCTAAATGCACTCGAACTGGAAGTGGTACTGGTCGCCGTATAGAGACTCGCATCTTTTAATTTGGTGTTAGCCGTCTGAAAAGCCTGAATCGCGGTTTTAAGTGTGCCATAAGCAGAAAGCTTCGCCGTGGCGGCAGACTGCTGCTTTGAAATCGGTGTCAGTGACTGTTTTTCAGCGGCGGTCAGCTTATCCAAAATGGTACTTAAACCCAGTCCTGAACCCACACCTAAAGTTGAAATCCCGGCCATGTACGTAACTCCTGTTATTTTGACGTTACGGTACTATCGGCGACTTAAGGCAAACCTTTAATGAAAACCAGATCATTTCTTTACGCTATCCTTACGAATATCCTTACCTGGCGCCCGGAATTGGTGCAAAACGCCCATCCAGCGCCCCTTCCAGAGGATCTGCGATGCCGATTGTTTCTTTACGTTTCGCTTTCGCACAGGCTTTTGCGCATCATCAACCGGCGCATTTTGGCAAAAATCGAGATAGCGACGGAAGGGTCTCCCGTGTGACGAGTCTCCAGCGGCGCAAAAACATGACGTAACTCACATATCACCGCTCTCTCGCTTGTCGGAATCACGCAGCCGCTTATGATCTCGCCAGATTGTTACTGCGTGCAAACGCAGGCAAAACCTGACACGCCGCCCTCCCGGTGGGTCAGGTTTTTTCTTTTTCAGGGCAGATAAAACATGAAAATCGCGAAGGTCCTCAATAACAACGTCGTGGTCGTACTGGGCGAGAACGGCAAAGAACAGGTCGTCATGGGGCGCGGGCTGGCTTTTCAGAAGCGCGTGGGTGATGCGCTGGATACGCAACAGATTGAGAAAGTCTTCGCTTTGCAAAGTGACACTCTGACAGGCAGGCTCAGCGAACTGCTTTCCGACATCCCGCTGGAAGTCATCACCACCAGCGAGTTAATCATCGCCAATGCACGTCAACAGCTGGGCCAGCCGCTGCATGAGAGCCTTTCGATTGCGCTTTGCGACCACTGTCATTTCGCCATTGAGCGCCATCAGCAGGGCATGCCGATTCGCAATGTACTGAAGTGGGAGATCAAAACGCTCTATCCAAAAGAGTTCGCGATTGGCATGGAAGCACTGGCATTGATAGACAAACGTCTTAATGTGGCCTTGCCTGACGATGAAGCGGGCTTTATCGCCCTGCATTTGGTCAATGCACAATTGGGCAGTGAATTTGCCGATGTCTCTCACGTGACGCAATTTATGCAGGAGATTTTGCATATCGTGAAGTACCGGTTGCAGCTGGATTACCGCACCGACAGCCTGAGCTACAACCGCTTCGTCAACCACCTGAAGTTTTTTGCCCAGCGCATGCTCGGGAAACGCGGCGTATGCAGTGAAGATGAGTCTTTGCACGATGTGGTGCGCGATAAATATCCCATTGCCTATCAATGCGCGCTAAAGATCGACAGCCACATCCAGCACAAATACCGCTATGCCCTGTCTGCTGAAGAGCGCATGTTTCTCACCATCCATATTGAGCGGGTACGCAAAGAGACTTTAGCGTTGCAGGAAGATGCAGACGAGGCGTGAAAACGGGCGCCTGCGCGCCCGTTAAAGAGGTTATTTCAAGGCCGCGCCGTGGCTGCGAATGACGTCCTGATACCAGAAAAAGCTCTTTTTACGCGAACGCTCCAGCGTACCGTTGCCTGCATCATCGCGATCAACATGGATAAAACCGTAACGTTTAGAGAACTCGGCTTTGGAGGCGCTGACCAGGTCAATCGGTCCCCAGCAGGTGTAGCCCATCACTTCCACACCATCCTCAATGGCTTCCCGCACCTGCACTAAGTGATCATTCAGATACTGGATACGGTAATCGTCATTAATACTGCCATCGGCCTCAACCACATCTTTGGCACCCAACCCGTTTTCCACAATAAACAGTGGCTTCTGATAGCGGTCATACAAGATGTTAAGCAGGATACGCAGCCCTTCTGGATCAATCTGCCAGCCCCATTCTGAACTGGCCAGATGCGGATTAGGCACCATCGACAAGATATTGCCCTGCGCTTTCTGGTTCTCTTCTTCATTCGTGGTGACGCAACCGGTCATGTAATAACTGAAGGAGATGTAATCCACGGTGTTCTGCAGGTCACGTTTGTCTTCATCGGTGATGGAGACTGTGATTCCGCGATCGGCGAAGAAGCGTTTCATGTATGCCGGATAGGCGCCGCGCACCTGCACATCACCAAAGAATAACCACTCACGATTCTGCTGCAGAGTTTCCAGCACATCGGCCGGACGGCAGCTGAGCGGATAGAGCAGCGCACCCAGCAGCATGTTGCCGATCTTACCGTCCTGCACAATCTCATGGCAGGCTCGCACGGCGCGACCGCTCGCCACCAACTGATGGTGGATGGCCTGATAGATCGCCTGTTGATCGCTCTCTTCCGGCAAGCCGACGCCGGTAAAGGGCGCGTGTAACGACATGTTGATTTCATTGAACGTCAGCCACAGCTTCACTTTATGCTGGAAGCGAGTGAACACCGCACGCGCATAGCGTTCGAAACAATCAATAGTGATGCGATTTCCCCAGCCACCGTATTTTTTAATCAAGCCATACGGCATTTCGTAATGTGACAATGTCACTAATGGCGTAATGTTGTACTTTGCCATCTCATCAAATAAACGATCGTAAAAGGCCAGCCCCTCTTCGTTGGGTTGTGCCTCGTCGCCCTGCGGGAAGATACGCGTCCAGGCAATCGAGGTGCGCAGCACGGTAAAGCCCATTTCCGCGAACAGCTTGATGTCTTCCGGGAAGCGATGATAGAAATCAATCGCCGTGTCTTTGATGCCAAAATCGTCGCCGCTGCGTTCAACGCGCGCGCCGAAAATCCCTTTAGGTTGCAGATCCGAGGTCGATAACCCTTTACCGCCCTCCTGCCAGGCACCTTCCACCTGATTGGCGGCAACGGCGCCACCCCATAAAAATGCATCCGGGAAACGTGTAGTCATTTACTTGCTCCTTGGTTATTTCAGCACGGCCAGCAGCGGCGAGCCTTCACTCACCGCGCTGTTGTTCAGGGTTAACACATCAATAAAATCATCACTGTTACTCACCAGCACCGGTGTGGTGAGGTCAAACCCAGCGCTTTTAATCGCCTCAATATCAAACTCCAGCAGCACGTCACCTATTTTCACCGGCTGATCGTTTTGCACCTGAGGATGGAAATATTGCCCATCGAGTTTTACGGTATCGAGTCCAACATGGATCAGCACTTCCGCGCCTTGATCTGACGTCAGTCCAATGGCATGTCCGGTGCGGAACATCGAAGAAACCACGCCATTGACCGGCGACACCACGCGGCCCACTTGCGGCAGAATGGCCGCGCCTTTGCCGAGTAAACCGCTAGCGAAGGTCTCATCTTTGACTTTTTCCAGTGATAACACTTCCCCCGCCATCGGGCTGACGACGCTTTCACGGCGCGTCAATGTTGCGGGTGCGGCTACGGGTTCCGCCACAGCGGACGGAGGCGCGGACTCCTGCAGCCCAAACACATAGGTCATGACACAGGCAAAAATCAGCGCCACCAGGGCACCGGCAAAGGATGCCAGCACACTGACATCAAGACCTGTTGAGGGCACGACCTGGATGAAGGTGAAAATGCTGGGAAAACCAAAGGAGTAAATGGTGGTGTGCCAGAAGCCTAGAATGGCGGCACCCAGCGCGCCACCGATACAGCCGAAAATAAACGGACGACGACGCGGCAGCGTGACGCCATACACCGCCGGTTCGGTGATGCCAAAAATACTGGCGGTGAACGCCGAACCCGCCATCGCTTTGAGTTTGATATCACGCGTGCGCAGGAAGATCCCTAATGTCGCGCCCGCCTGCCCTAATACCGCCGGCATCAGTAATGGCAGTAAGGTGTCGTGACCGAAGTTAGCCAGATTGTTGAGCATGATCGGCACCAGGCCCCAGTGCAGGCCGAAAATCACACAGATTTGCCAGATCGCGCCCATCACCGCCCCCGCCATCATCGGACTGAGGCTGTAAATCCACAGATAGCCTTCTGCCAGCAAGCGGCTGAGCCAGGTCGCGGCTGGGCCAATGGCCAGAAAGGTGAGCGGCACGGTGATTAACAAGCACACCAGCGGCGTCGTAAAGTTGCGCACCGCGCCAGGTGAACGCGGATGTACCCAACGCTCAATCAAGCTTGAGACCCACGCAGCAAAGATAATCGGGATCACCGAGGAGCTGTAATTGAGGATTTCCAGCGGAATATCCACAAAGGTCAGTGGCTTTCCTGCCTGCTGCTGTTGCATCGCTTCCAGAATTAATGGATGCACCAGCGCTGCGGCAATCGCCATACTGACAAAGGGGTTACCGCCAAATTTTTTCCCGGCACTGTAGCCGAGCAGAATCGGCAAGAAATAGAACAGGCCATCGCTGGCGACAAACAACACTTTGTAGCTACCGCTGCTCGATTCCATCACACCGAGCACCAGCGCCAACGCCAGCAGTCCCTTGATGATGCCTGTCGCAATCATCACACCAATAAACGGTGTAAAGATGCCGGAAACCAGATCGATAAAACGGGCAAACAGGTTTTGTGGCGTAGTGTCCTCCACGTTGTCGGCACGATCGAGTGCATAGCGTGCCGTTAACGCGCGATAGACCTCCGCAACCTGGTTGCCGATGACGACCTGATATTGTCCACCGCTTTCTACCACCATAATGACGCCAGGATTATTTTTTAACTCGGCGGTATGCGCTTTTTGACGCTCTTTTAATTTGAAGCGCAGGCGCGTTGCGCAATGCATCACGCTGATAATGTTCTCTTTTCCCCCCACGCCTGCCACAATGTCATCTGCCAGTTCCTGATATTGCATCTTCCTTTCTCCTGCAAAACGCCCCGAATTTCGCGCAAAAAAAAACCTGAGGCGCGCCCTCTGCTATCGAGAAAGGGCGCGCCTCAGGTTTTGCCTGCCGAACAGTAACAATCCTTAACGCCGATTATATTGCGGAGCATTGCCAAAAAGTAGCAAGCAGTTTTCTAAAAACACGCTGAGAAATGTGAGGGACGTCAATTATTGTTCAGGAGTGCAGTAGATGTCCGGCACGTTGTAATGCAGACAAAGCGAGTGCAGAAAGCATCACGCCAATCAAAATTAACAGTTTATAGCTCAGCGCGTTGAGCAGCAGAATACCCAGCACGCCGCCGAACAGAAATGCCATCACCGTGAAGAAATGCAGTTTTAAACGTTCGATATAGAGCGGTGCATCTTTCGGGGACTCTTTACGGCGTAGCACATCAAACAGCATGGCCAGTTCAATGCCAATATCGGTGGCGGTACCGGAGACATGGGTGGTGCGCACGCGTGCGTTGGAAATTCTTGTCACCACGGCGTTTTGTAATCCCATCAAAAAACTCAAACTGAGAACCAGCAGTACTCCCGATTCACTAAAGCTGAACCAACTCTCAATGACGCCTAGCGCTAATAATGCCACGCCTTCCAGCAGGATATTGATGGCATAAATCCCGCGAATTTGTCGTCTGCGGCCGGAGTTGATGATCAGGGTCGAAACTGAAGAACCGGCGATAAAAAGCAGCACGATCAGCAGGAAGAACAATCCAACGTGCAGATTCGCTTTCGCCAAATGGTCGGACAGTGACGAGACGTTGCCCGTCATGTTGGCTGAGAAAAAACCGACGGTTTCAAATGCAGCAGTGTTCAGCGCGCCCGCCACGGCCGCCAGCGTACAGGCGAGTCGGGTATCCGTATTAAAAGTGCGCGTGTTTTCGGAAGTGATCAGCATGGCTATTCCCGGCCCTGGCAAAGGGGAATATCTTCCTCCTGCGAGCCGGAATTCTCAAGCCTCAGGCAAAAGACGCCATTTACTGACCGGGCGTAACAGGTGTCATGAGAGAGGGACAACGTCAGTGGAAGTATTAATCGACAGGGGTTCGATTAAACCCGTATTGCGTAAGCCGATGATGAAACTCAACATTATTTTCACAATTCAGCTTAGCGTAAATCGATCGCTTATAGTGACTGATGGTTTTGTTATTCAGTCTGACACGCAAGGCAATGTCCTGCTGACTGCTGTATCGGGCAAGCCATTTCAGCATGTGAAATTCTTGCAGCGAGAGCGAAGGCACACGGCTTCGTGTTGAGGTATGAGGTCTCTTCTCAGCGAGTATATTGACGTTTTGAACAATGCTGGCTAATGAGGCTTTTTTTGTCAGAAATAAAACCGAATGAAATTCATGGGCAAGAAAATTAAGCAGCGCGGCATCTTTAATGTCAGTCAGTACCAACACGCGGATACAAGGATAAAGTGCCTGCAACAGGCGTAAGAACGTATAGGAAGATTCAATATCATCAGCTTCGGTTTTTAACTCAATAATCATCACTTCGATGGATTGATCGATTAATGTTTTTTTTGCATCACATAAAGAGGTGCAGGATAAGAATTGGTAACCAGCAGATATCAATAGCTTTTCTAAGCCAAGCGCGGCCCAGAAATTGGCTTCAACATTTAATATTTTCATGTTTATTACTTAAACAATTTAAAAAATCATTTAATCGTGATTAGTGGCTATTTTAAATCGGATAACATTTCTTTTTTTGTGCGATAAAGACTACAAAATATTAATTATCCCGCGCTGACGAAGCCGCAATCGCGCACTAAAATTATGGAGTGACTAGCTAGTCCTTATCTCTCACGGAACATTGATATGAGGTCTTCCTATGAAACAACAGAGCTACAGAGGCGGTGCAGGGAATTTTGCTAACGATCCGGCACGGGCAAGAGAAGCTGGCAAAGCGGGAGGCAAAGCCAGTGGAGGCAACTTCAGAAACGATCCTGAACGCGCCATTGAAGCGGGTCGGAAAGGAGGCAAGATAAGTCGCCGTCCTCCAACAAAGTCTGAGTAAAGCGCTTTAGGATTTGTTCTGCCAGGGACTGGCATCTCCTCTTATTGGATCCGCCCAATGCGATCTAACCTCAACCCTGTCGGCCACTGCCCTTCCTGTTTTTCCACGCTGAATCCAATCGCCACCGCTTTGCCCACCAGATTAGGCTCAGGGACAAAACCCCAATAGCGGCTGTCATAGCTGTTGTTACGATTATCCCCCATCATAAAATAGCTATCCGCCGGCACCACCCACTCTCCGGGCTGCTGACCGGGTTGATGGAAAAACGTCGATGCTGAAACAGTAAATTCAGGTTTCTGCAAAATGCGATGCGTCACCCCCGCCAGCGTTTCAGTGCGCATCAGTAAACGCTGTTCAGCAGGCTTTTCCTCGCCAATGGGCCTGGCATAGAAGCCCGGATGCGCTCCGGCAGTCTCGACGAACTCGCCCGCTTTGAGCGCACTATAGTCAATGGCTAGCGCAGGTGCACAAGATTGATTGTCCTGGCAAAAAGGGAAAACAGTGAGCTGTTGTGTCGCTGGATTGAATATCACTTTGTCGCCGGGCAAACCGATGACTCTTTTAATGAACAACTGCGTTTCGTCCTGAGGAAACGTAAATATCGCAATATCACCGCGTTGAGGGTGCCCGGTGGCCAGCAGCGTTTTCTGATTGAATGGATTTCGCAGCCCGTATGAATACTTATCTGCCAGCACCCAGTCGCCGGTGAGTAAGGTTGGCATCATGGAGCCAGAAGGAATGCGAAAAGGCTCCCAGCCAAAAGCCCGAACCAGTAACACGATGACAAGCAACGGAAAGAGCGATGCGGGCGTATCCAGCCAGCCCGGAAGACGTTTGGATAGGCTCTGCTGCATGAGCGAGGACTTTGCTTTTTTCTTCTCAACGTTGACGCGAGAGACAATGCAAAGCCTATATGCCCAACTCAGGCCGCTAAAAATCACAGCAATGGCCAGAATCAGGGCGAAGATGTTCATCATAGGAAGGTTCCAGCGCTTCAGCGTCATCAATGCGGGTCGTTAATATGCGCCGTGAATATAAACCAAACAATAAGCTATTGCTCTCACATCTGTGCTTTACGGCTCGCTTATTCAAACTGAAAAGCAGAGGCTTGAGTTATAAGCATTTCAATGCGATATTCATTTCAATACCGTGGCTTGCTTAATCAACATACTTTAATAGGGAGCGATGATGTCAGCTGAAGAGAGAATAAAGGAACTTGAGGAAACCGTGCAGCGGTTAAAAATTGAAACCGATGTATTGCGCGAACTGATGATTAAACAGGTTGCGTTGAATAACATTAGCTTCAAAGGTAAGTACGATGAAGTCATTATTAACATGGCTAAAGAGTATGAAGAGCGCGGACTTGAGGTAGATCGTAATCGTGCTATGCATGAAGCGATGCGGCAATACATCAAAGATGATACATCATCCAATGATTGAACCTTTGTTCTGTAACAAAACTTACCTTCAGATAGAACGAAAGAGCCGCAGCAGCGGCTCTGTATTGAGAATCAGATAATGGGTTTTTGATCATCAGGTAAGCCACGATCGTCAGTCTCATCGTCTTCTTCATCGGGTAAAGGCAAATCGTCGCCAGGCAGTGGCTTAACATCATCTGGATCTGGACGTTCTGACATACATACCTCCATTCACCCTGATTGGGTATAGGTAGTTTAGTTAGGTGATGATTAAAGCGATGCACTAGATAACCGATTATGTGAAACAAGCGTAAAATATTTTTTAAAAACTAGCCGCGACTAGTAAAGTGAGTTTTCTTAACTACATGCTTCGTTTATCACTGGATCTCAGTTTGAAAAACTAAATCTAATAAATCACTCGTTTTAAAATCTTAGTGCACAATGTCCCTCACATTAAAACGAGGTATTTTCTTTCAAGCTACTGCTTATCCACAGTTTTCGCCGTTTAATGAAGAATTAAAAATGAAGTTATTATTCTGCGGCTGCGTTTACTCTCCCTCATTTGTGCCAGGCTTAAGTATTAGACATTCATCTCGGAGATGAGATATGCATAAAGCTGCATGGGTTGCATTAATGTTGTCATTGAGTTTCGGGGCTCACGCTGAAAAGGGAGGTTTTGAGCCAGGTAAAACGCCACCGCCACAAAATAAGGAGGATGCCGGTTATAAAGGCTCTGAAGATACGGCAGAAACCCCAGTGACGCTGATAAAAGACTTTCGTCAGGGTGGGTATAGCACGCTTGAAGGCTACATCACCCATAAGATTAAAGGCGATACCTATCAATTCCGAGACAGTTCCGGCACGGTAAATATCGATGCACCGCTCACTACTTTTAAGGGAAAAACCTTCAATGCTGAGGATAAAGTGCGAGTCAGCGGTAAAGTCTTTGGTAAAGGAGAAAATGCTCATCTAAAAGTCTCAAGAATAGATGAACCTTGATCCTATCATAGGCACACCTCAGCCATGCCATACTGGCTGAGGTAACTTCCTCTCGCATTATTTAATACCCTGTGGGTTATTGCTGTACGCAAACATCCAACCCCGTTTCAAACATGTTATTTGTCCTGAAAAGGATCATGTTTGTGATCTTTACTGTCATCGCGTGTACGAGGGATCTCTCCATGATCTTTCGGATTATCTTTGGCAGGATGATCTGCTTCTTCAAGAGCATTTACTGCATAAAGGTCCGCCTCAGGTAGCTTTTTATGCGTATTACCTTCCCTTTTACGTTGCTCATTTTCGTTATGATTTTTCATAAATTACCTCATAAATAGTTTCTTAATAACTATAGTCTACTATTTGTAATACAAATCAATTTTTATCAGGAATTAACATCAGGTAATAATACCCCCAGATTACGGCCTCGCTTAAATATATTAAATGACCGGATTAATCTGTAAAGTTCAAAAACATCCCCTTTGAGGATGAGAGAAGCCAGAACAACAACTGGTTTTGTGCCATACTGTTTTCATCCCAGAGAAATGGAAATTAACATGTTTAGCTTTATTAGCTCCCTCTTTAACAGCCCAGAGTCATTGCTCCAGGTCATGAGTCAGGATGATATGAAAGAATCTATTCAGGAAGGTGACAGAATCATTATTGATGAAGATGGTAACGCTTCGGTTAATCCTTTAAGCCCAAAAGTACAGCGCGATTTTTCCCATCATGTCAAAACGTTGAAGGGTATTTAAATGGGCACGGCAATATTTATGGTGCTGATGGTATGTGGCTATTGGTATACCAGCCGCGACATGTCGAGTCGCTTAAAAATAAAACGGTCATTTGGCTGGGATGTCTATTTTCTCATTGCGCTTTATGGCTGTATTTTCGTCTTGCAGGGGGTGCTTGCAACGGGGATTGTTTGGCTGATCTTACTCGCCGCTTCAGCACTCAACAACACGTTTGCACTTAGCAGTCTCGTACACGCCCGCTGGCATGTGGATTTTATGACATGGAGCTTTCTGGGTATTCAGGCACCGGTAGTGATTATGCTCGCCTTTGCCCTGCTGTTTTGTGTGTATCGTTCTAACTGGGCTGGTAGCGCGCGATTAACCGCCAGCAGCCGCCGCGACCTCTATCAGCGATTGTCGCGTTCGAACGGCATTGAGCAGATGTTGTTGCAGTGTATGGAAGAAGGTGAGTTAGCCTGGGTAACGCTAAAATCCCGACGCATCTACATTGGCATGATTCATGCCGCCACTTTCGAATATGCCAGCACGGCTAATATTGTATTAATACCGATGCTCAGCGGTTATCGCGATGCGCGCACGCTCAACCTCGCTGTTGAACACAATTACAGCCGCTGGTACCACGAACACGGTATTGATTTTATGTCAAAACCCAAATCGGCTTTAGAGTTTCGCAAAGTCATTATGGTTGATCAAATCGAGAGTCTGTCGCTGTTTGACCCCGCCAGCGCCAGTGCTCTGGCAATGGGTGAAGCAGGAACCGATGACGTCAGGACAGAGGTATCACCCTAACTTCCAGCGCAACCAATTATCCAGTTCGCTTTCAGGTAATGGGCGGGAATGAAAGAACCCCTGCGCCTGATCGCAACCGAATTCTTTTAACGCTTCAAGCGTCTCAAGATTTTCCACGCCTTCAGCTAACACCACGTAATCCAGTTCTTTAAGCATGGTGATGATACTGCGAGTGATGATGCGTGACGCGGTGTCCGTGGCAAGTCCCCCGACAATCGAACGGTCGAGTTTGACCACATCCAGAGGCATTTTTCGCAGATAACTGATATTGCTATAGCCGGTGCCGAAATCGTCCAGCGCAATACCGAAACCGCGCAGTTTCAACATTTCCAGGCCACTGATTGCTGCCGTGCTTTCGATGATGCGCTCGGTTTCCAGGCACTCAATGCCGAGCAGATTCGTCGGCAGGCGTGCCTTGATCATCTTACTTTCGAGTCTGTCGGCAAAACTTTCCTGACTAAAGTCGCGCACGCTAACATTCACCGTGACAGGCAACTGGATACCTTGTCCGTTGAGCCGCTTCAAACGCTCAATGGTTTTATCAATGACCCATTCGGTGATCTCTTGCAGCAGCGTGGTTTGTTCCGCGAGCGGGATGAAGACTGAAGGAGAAAGCTCACCTCGGGTGGGATGGCGCCATCGAATCAGCGCTTCAAGACCAATCGGTAAACCGCTGCTCAGACAGATTTTCGGCTGGAACACCAGATACAAGCCATGATTGTGCCGTACAGCAGTGGCCAAATCGTTGACGAGAGTAAAGTCATCCGTACGCCGCTCATCGTTTTTCTCACTGAAGCTCATACACGGGATACCGCGACAAATGGCTTCATGCAACGCACTAACGGCTCGACGCAGCGCTTCCTGAGCGGAAATTTCTGACGGCGAAAAGAGGGTTTCACCGGTATGCGTCGCCAAATCGACCGATAAACCTTCGCCAATCTCGGCGCGTACGCCTTCCATGCGTCGCGCAATCCACTCGGCGCACAATGGACTTTCTTGTTGGGTTAATAGCGCGAACCGCCCGGTTGCCACGGTATAGAGCAGTTCATTTTTGCCGGGACGCAAACGTAGCGGCAGTAACGTTGCCATATCTTTGAGCAGCCCTTCGACTGGCGCCATGCCCAACGAACGCGCCAACTCATAGGCTCGCGGCATATCGATGCAGTCGATCAACACCAGTCGATACCGTGTGTTATCACCCGCATTACGCAAGGATTGCAGGTCTCGAATCAGTTGCTGTCGGTTAGGCAATCCTGTCACCAGATCGGTAAAACCGACAGAATGCCAGGCTTCCAGAAAGGAAATCACCAGTTGTGATAGCAATGTCATCGTCGCCAGCTTTTCAGCGCTAAAGGTGTGTGGTTTGCTATCAACCACGCACAGCGTGCCTAAGACCAGCCCTTCCTGGCTCTTCAGTGGCACGCCCGCATAAAAGCGAACAAAAGGTTCGCCAATAACAAAAGGATTGACGGAAAAACAGGCGTCCAGTTGGGTATCGGGCACCACCAGCGGTTGATCCCCTTCTACCACGTACTGACACAATGAATCGGCACGCAACGTTTCACCGACGTTAAAGTTGTGAGCAGCTTTGATGTATTGGAAATCATCGTCAAGGACAGAGATGAAACTGCTGGGAACATCCAGCGTTTTACTGACCAAATCAGTGAATTTGCTCAGTACATCGTCACGGCAGATATCTGGAGTCCGAAGTGCCTGGAGCGTGATGCAGCCTGGCTTAAATTCGTTAGTTATGCTCATTTGCACTCGCCCATTCTATTGGTACGGATAGCAATGCTGAACTCAAAAGAATAACTTCATTATCATTAAGGAGAATATCCGCCATTTTGCGTCTATTTTGCTCATTATTTACCGGTGAATATCACCATACTATGCCCGCCATCACGTTTTGTCATGCTGAAATATCTTTACAAAAAGCTTACATGACAACTGAGTAAAGGGATCTTTCACCTGATTTAAGCGAAGCGTTAATTGAAAACAAGGATTACGGCTGCCCAGACATCTTATCAATGGCACACTCATTAATAGGGTTTAATAATTAGCGCATTAAATTCAATCTGTTGTCAGAACTTCAATAAGCACAGAAAACCATCAAATAAGTGATGCGTCACGGAAAATATATTTCTGCCGTATCGCTAAGTTGCTGCCGATTTTCTCTTAATGATGCCACTCGATTATTAGCTTAATCCCTCTACGGTGGATTATTTTATTTTAGCTAAGGTTTCAAATCCCAAACATTCAGCACCCTGCTCTGGGGAAATCCAGAGATATTACTCTGCAACGAATGTTAAGCCGCTTCGCGGGGTATTTTCCTTTAGTCTATCTTTACCTCTGCCCTCTTTTCCTCCACATGTCACGTCCTGGCAGGCTTAAACGGCGAAAAGTTGGAGATGCTGTGCATGGTCACGGCAAACTTACCAATATTTCCCCTTCCATCTTATCCGGACGCAGCGTAACCTATATGCAAAACGACTATGTTTCATATACGGATCGCATAATGGGTATCGTAAAAATTTCTGATCTGATGCATGAGAATCTGCGTATCGCGAGCACGGCGTTAAGCCGTTCCATCAATGCGCAGGCAGAGCACTGGATGAAGATTGGCATGCTGGCTGAGCTTTATCCTGACCTCAACCTTCAGGAACTGACACGACTGTTGATGCGTGTCGAACGTGACGGCGGCGCAGATTTAGCGCAGCTGCTTGACCAGCCTACATTAACCACGCAGGGAATCGCGCAATGACCATCAAACTGCATACTGCTGAAGAAATCGAACTGGCACGCGCTGCCGGACACACCGCGGCAAAAGTGCTGGAAATCATCACCCCTTACGTCAAACCCGGCGTGACCACAGATGAACTGGACGCCATTTGCCATGACTATATTGTCAATGAACTGAAGGTTGTTCCCGCCAATATTGGCTATCACGGCTATACGCGCACCACCTGTACGTCGGTAAACCACGTGGTGTGCCATGGGATTCCTGGTGAGAAAAAGCTCAAGAATGGCGATATCGTCAACATCGACGTCGGTATCATTAAAGATGGCTGGTACGGTGATACCAGCCGCATGTATTACGTGGGTGAGCCATCGGTGCGCGCTAAACGTCTGGTCGATATCACCTACGAATCCATGGTGGCGGGCATTAAAGTCGTCAAACCCGGTGCAACTTTGGGTGATATCGGCGCCGCGATCCAACAGGTGGCGGAGAAAGCCGGATTCTCAGTGGTGCGTGAATATTGCGGTCACGGTGTCGGTGAGATTTATCACGGCGAGCCTCAGATTCTGCACTACGGTACGCCGGGCACAGGGATTGCGCTGCAGGCAGGCATGATCTTCACCATCGAGCCCATGATCAATGCCGGTAAAGCAGGCACCAGTGTTTTATCTGATGGCTGGACGGTGGTGACAAAAGATCGCTCGCTGTCGGCGCAGTGGGAACACACCATTGCTGTGACCGAGACCGGCTTCGATTTGCTTACGCCATGGCCCGAAGGCACAGGGGATTACGCAGCAATAGAAGCCTGAGTGCGGCTCACCGCGCTGACAGTCATTCAGGATGCGCCAATGGAGTGGCGTTACTTTTCACCGCCGTGTAAGGTAACGTCACTTTTTTTATCCCGAACTGAGACTGATGCGTGAACAAGCCATTTTTGCCGGCGGCTGCTTTTCCACTGCAACCATCAGGTAATGTGCTCCTGATGGCCGCTGGCATTGGCATCACTCCGCTTTTTAACTTATTTAGTGCGCCACATGCGGTACTGTCCCCAGAAGCCCACTTCTGTGGCGTACTCTTGTGGCGTGCCGTCAGCCACAATATCCAGCGACTTACGCATCCCCATGCTCATCACTGAACAGTCATTACTGACGCGTAACTTGTGCAGACCATTTTCCAGATACGCAGTGACAAACTGGTTTTGACGCAACATCGCGACATCCTGACCATCCACGTTCACCACGAATTTGCAGGATCCCCCGCTTGCACTACCAATAAACTGCTTAAGGCGCGTAACGGTAACCGGCGTCTGCTTCTTGCTGGTATCCGGTGTGACCATTTGCTGATTGATGATGGTATCGGCTGATCCATAAGGTCTGGCGCACCCTGCCAGGGTTAAAACCGCTAACGCTATCAATGCTTTT
This sequence comes from Pantoea sp. S61, assembly GCF_016625145.1. NCBI lineage: Bacteria > Pseudomonadati > Pseudomonadota > Gammaproteobacteria > Enterobacterales > Erwiniaceae > Pantoea > Pantoea sp. S61. The sequence goes on along the minus strand of NZ_JACVUO010000001.1, from coordinate 564,784 downwards.
TTCATTATTTTTCCCTTTAAGCTGCTCCATGCAGCAATTCGCTATGCGTTATCGGCGTTGTGGGTAAAATCTTCAATACCACGCTACAACAACAGCTCCCTCAGGTTGTAGAACGCGCCCGCCAGTGCGATCAGCAATAATATCAGCATTGATACCCGCTCCATACGTAGCTGTTTTGCACCCGGCAGCCAGCGTTTTACGGTGATGATGTAAAACGCCAGCACCGCAAAATCGAAGGCCATCCACACCAGCGCCAGAGTGATCAGGCTGCTGCTAAGATAGGGCGTAATGGCGATAAACTGTGGAAACAGCGCGGCAAAGAACAGAATATCTTTTGGATTAGAGATGCCCACCACAAAGCCTTTCAGCAATCCACCCTGTGCTGCGGGCCGGTGGGCGATTGCACTGGTTGCAGCACGTAAGCCTTGCCATGCAATCACGCCCATAAACAGGGAACCCAGCAACCCGGCGACTTGCAAACTCCGAGGATTGATCGAAACCAATCCCGTCAACATCAGCGCAGCCAGCGCGATCAACACCAGTGATGCCGCGTTAGTGCCCACCACGGTGGCAAAAGCGCGGCGATAACCGTGACGTGCGGCCGTGCCCGTAACCAGCGCCACCACCGGGCCTGGCGTCATTAACAGCAATAAAATCGCCAGCATATATGCCAGCAGCAGTGAGAGGTTCATGACAACGACCTGTAAACGCATGAGAAGGTCGTCAGTATTGCCTTTCGTTTGTTCGTTGAAAAACGCTTTAAAATGACGTTGAATGTGAGTTTTACTCAACATTGAGTTTGCCTTATGACGCTTCCTCCACTTTACGCGTTGCGCGCCTTTGCCAGTGCGGCGCAGTTGGGGTCTTTTAGCCAGGCCGCCGCCGCACTCAACGTCACTCCTGGCGCGATTAGCCGTCACATCCGTACCCTGGAAGAGTGGTTCGATTGCCAACTGTTTATCCGTAAAGGGCCCAGGGTCGAAATCAGCGCTGCGGGTAGCGTATTCGCGGCACAATTACAGGTCGGATTTGCCTCTTTAGAGCAAGCTTGCGCCGCCTTCGCGCAGCAGGGTCATCAACTCCGCCTCAAGGCCCCTTCGACACTGACCATGCGTTGGTTGCTGGATGTACTCCAAACATATCGTGAGCAAAACTCAACGCCTGAAGTGCAGATTACCAGCGTTTGGATGGACACCGACAAAGTCGATTTTGCCCGTGAACCTTTTGACTGCGCCATCTTGTTGGGTGACGGAAATTTTGGTGCAGACACCGAGTGCCATTTGCTGTTTCAGGAGTGGTTAATTCCGATTTGCGCCCCCGCGCTGAAACGACAAGCACAAACGCAACTGGCAAGCTGTGAATTGATTCACCCTTCACACGATCGCCGCGATTGGTTGCGCTGGTCACAGGGGGCAACTGATGCACCGATTATCAATCTGTGGCAAGGCAAACTGTTCGATACTCTGGAACAGGGCACGATGGCGGCGATTAGCGGACATGGCGTTTCAATAGGTGACCTGCTGCTCAGCCAGCAGGCGATCAACAACGGCTTACTGGTGCTGCCATTTAACCAGCCGGTGGCGACAGGTGACGGTTATTATCTGGTGTGGCCGAAAACCCGGCAGGAAGCGCCCAACATCAAGCTATTGCTTCAATGGTTGCTTGATCAGGCGCCCGTCTTAAATAGCGAGAATATAGCGTAGTGGCGGCCTTCAGGCCGCCTGTCACTTGTTGCTATGCGCTCTGACGCAAGGTAAACACACTGACGCTGTTCACCATATTTGTCGCTTGCTCGCTGAGCATGGCGGAAGCAGCCAGGGACTGTTCCACCAGCGAGGCATTTTGTTGTGTCGTGATGTCGATTTGGCTGATGGCGGTGTTGATCTGACTGATGCTATCGGCCTGTTCGGTACTGGCCTGGTTAATCTGTGACAGCACTTCCTTCATGTTCACCACGTTGTTCATCATTTCCGACATCAGTTTGTTGGCATCCGCCACCATGTCACGGCCATCAACGATGCGCGTGGAGGACTCCTCAATCAGATGACGAATCTCATGCGATGAGGTGGCGGTTTTCTGCGCCAGCGCACGCACTTCCTGCGCAACGACCGCAAAACCGCGACCGTGCTCCCCTGCTCGTGCCGCCTCAACAGCCGCATTGAGCGCCAGGATATTGGTCTGGAAAGCAATCGAATCTATCAGATTGATAATGTCTGCCATGCGGCCTGCGGAATCATGGATCTCAGCCATTTTGGTCGACACATTGTTCATCATGGTGGCATTCTGCCCCACGGCGCTTTCCGCCTTTTCAGACAGATCGGCAGCAAAGTGGGTGTTATTGCGCGTGTTGCTAATGGTGGCGGTAAATTCTTCAACCGATGCTGCCGTTTGCTCAACCGAACTGGCTTGTTCTTCAGTGCGCGCGGCCAAATCATGTGTACCCGACATAATTTCGCTGGCACCTCCTGAGATTTGCTCTGCGCTGATACGAATATGACTGACAATGGTCGACATTTTATCCTGCATCTGCTGAATAGCGTTTATTAACTGGCCCATTTCGTCTTTACGTTTTTCATAGAAATTCGTACTGAGATCGCCATCAGCAACGCGGCCTAAAAACGCAATCACATTTTTTAATGGCACAGTAATGGATTGGATAATAATCCAGCCAATCACTGCAGAAAGAATAATCGCCGCAATAAAGATCACCACCATTGAAATTTTAGTGGTGTGGTAGGAATCCATAAAATGTGTGTAGGAGCCGTTCATCTGCTGCTCTTGCAGTGCAATAAAACGCTGCACTTCACTCGTGTAGTCCTTTTGTTTACTCGCCAATGCTGTCAGATAATAATCCAGCGCTTTATTAGGGTCCTGACTCGCGAGTTGCATAAATTCATTGCGGCCCTCTAAATAAGATTTGCGTTTATCATCCAGGATTTTGAGATAAGCAATGGAATCGTCATCTGTTGCCAGTGCATGCAGTTGACGATAAATCTCCGTAATTTGCCCGGTCGCCCCCTGAAGCTCATTCATGATGGTGCTGCGGCGCTCCGCATTGATTGAGCTGAGCAGCAAAGCCTGTCGCTGAATGGTGGTGTTAATCTCATCGATCAACTGATTGCCCAACGCAATGGTTGGGTAATCATCTTTCATCATGCCGTTGACGCCGGTTTGTGCCATAAACAGCGAATTTAAACCCAGTACCGCAACCAAAAGCAGCATACCGATATTGATGAGTGAAGAAATAATGAGTTTGCTGCGCAATTTAATATTACGTGAAAATCCTTGAACTATGTCCATTTAGAAACCTCAATGATTTTTATTAGTGAGTCATGAAATCCAGGTGTTATTAAAACAAAGAAATGGAGACGCTCCGCGTTTTCATCGGCAGCATCCCTGCTGTTATCGTCAGCATGCTCACTAACCTTAATGCTTTTACTTAAATATAACTTACTCGTGAAAGACAATTCACTTCCTGTGGAATAGCGCAATTAGACAATTTGATCAGTTATATTAAATTGTTAGCAATAATAGTCACCTGAGTGATCAATGTGCTTTACTTATTAAACTGACTTTGGGCAGGTTGATCTTAGGTTTGGATAAACGTAACGGCTTTTTAATGCAGCTTATGCAATTGCTGTTAACGTGCAAACATTAATAAGGCAAAATATTTTCTCTGCGGGCAGCCAGCAGGCCACCCAGAGAAAACGCTATACCACGCTTGATGCTTCACTTATCGCGAGCAAGTCTATCGATTCATTGGCCGCTTCAGGCAAGTCTGCAAGCAGTCTGTCCGCCATTTGCCCTTCCTGTTGCAAGATGCGCTGAAAAATATCCACGCCTTCACTGTCACCAGCCTGTCTGGCGGCAGCAATTAACGTGGTATAAGTGGCAAGTTTATAACTACAAAAGACATAGACGCTGACGGCCATCTGCGCGCCCTGCTCAGCACGCAGCATATCGCTTGCGGCCTGCCCCACCACAGACAGGCGACCTAATGCCTCTTTTAATGCCGACCAACCCTCGTCATGGCATTTCAGAACGTCTTTCACCTGCAACTGCTGTGCGCGTGATTGCGCAAGATAATGCGCGATGTGACTCCCGATTGCAGAATCACTGTCGAGACGCTCCATCGCCTGTTTTAATAACATTTCACCGTGTTTCTCCATCGCGTGTGCATCACGTAGCCAATCCAGATAAACAGATTCCCTCGTCATTCATTCACTCCTGGTTGATGTGCTGTTAATGAACTACCTTTGGGCATGGTATGCAGTTGCTTAGCAAGCTAACCGATTCAACACCTTCGCTCATGAAATTATCTGGAAATAAGCGAAGCGTTAATTAACGGCCTAACAATCACCTTAATTAAACGTAGCAAGTAAGCCCCCTGGCGCAAGCCGCTCAACTCAAAACTGAGAGGGATGATTAATATCACCACCTTACCGCTTCGCTTATATTTAACCGCACGCCACGCTTTACTCAACATCTAAAGTGCGCTAACAATCATCATTCATGTGAGTTTCATCTGCTTATAAACAAAAATCGACTTATCCTTAAACAATCAGTCTGCAAAATAATAAAACTTAAGATTAATTCTGACTTGATTATGGTAAAAACAACGCTACATTTATTTTTGCTTTATGTTGGTACAAATATAATGAGGAGAACGCATGACGGACCCTAACAAGCATCCTGAAGAGGAAGAGAAAAAGACGCAACGTCGTGGGGGCACAGGGAACTTCGCCGAGGACAAGGAGCGTGCCGCTGAAGCAGGCCGCAAAGGCGGTCAGGTAAGTGGCGGCAATTTTAAAAACGATCCGAACCGCGCCGTTGAAGCAGGCCGGAAGGGAGGAAAGATCAGCCGCCGGAAATAACACTATCATTAATTCAACACAGGGTTACGCTCGCTAGCCTTTATCACAACACTCTCCTGACGTGTATTAGCGCTTCGCTTAAATGCAAAATTCGCTACGTCAGGAGGGTTATTTTCGTCGCTAACTACAAAAAATCGATCATTTCTTGATCAATCGTGCGCCATTTGCCGCTTCGCTTATCCGGTATTTTTTCCTTATATATTAATGATCAATTTAAATTACAAAATAAATAACTAAACACGAATTAACCAACATATTTGTACACAGGAATTTAAGTTGTACACCTTAGTGAAAATTAAGATCGGACGTGATTAAGTTAATTACAAAACTTGAATTTGACATGCCTCAGATACAATTACCCTGTTGTTAATGGCTGTCCTGCTCAACATCAGGCAACAAAAAGGGCTGCTATTCTTTTAAAAATAGCAGCCCTGGTGAGTGAGTTAACTTAACGTGCAGGCATCTGTGCGGGTAACTTCAATTGCGCACGTGCTTTTGCCACTTCATCCGTTGTCACCGGCTTAGCCGCATTGCCCCAACTGTTACGCAGGTAAGTCGCCACTGCGGCCACCTGCTCGTCCGAGAGTTTCCACGCAAACGAAGGCATGGCACCACTGGTTGGATTTCCCGCTGTCACCGCGCCGCGCCCGCCCTGTAACACCGTCGTGATGATGGAAGAGGCATCATCCGCTAGCAGGCCAGGGTTATTTGCCAGGCTGGCGGCAAGGTTGGGGATCCCTTTGCCGTCGCTGTTATGGCAGGCAGTGCAGTTGGCTGAATAGACATTTTCACCCATCTTCATTTGCCCATTATCCATCGGTAACGGTTGCGGCAACGTCGTGGTCGATGCCGGCACTTGCTTGAGATACACCGCAATTGCGCGCAAATCAGCGTCGGTTAAGTGTTGTGTGGAGTTAGTCACAGCTTCCGCCATCGGGCCTGAAGCGACCGCCACATGGTTACTGCCGAGCTTGAGGTAATCCACCACCTGCTGCTCAGACCAACTTCCGATACCGTTGTGCGGGTTTGGTGTGATATCGGGGGCATGCCATTCACCCAGATTGCCGCCTTGCAGATAATCACTGCTGTCACCGCCAATCAGATTCTTCGCGGTATGGCAGGCGGCACAGTGTTCTGGCCCTTCCACCAAATAAGCGCCTCGGTTCCATTCAGCACTTTTACTGCTGTCTATCTGGAAACCTGCGTTGCGGAAAAACAGCAGGTTCCAGCCCATCATCGCCAGACGAATGTTATACGGGAAGCCCAGGTTGGTTTCCGGCACCTGATAGTGAATCGGCTTTACCGAGCGCAGGTACATCCAGAGATCATGCATGTCCTGATCCGTCAGCTTCACATAAGCGTTGTAGGGCATCGCAGGATATAGGTGCTCCCCTTCTTTACCCTTACCGTGACGCACTGCGCGGAAGAAATCACGCTCCGTCCAGCTACCGATGCCGGTTTCGCTATCCGGCGTGATGTTGCTGGCATAAATGCCGCCGAAGGGGGTGCTGATCGAGTAGCCCCCGGCCAGCGGCAGTTTGCTTTCCGGCATGGTATGACAAGCCGTGCAGTCACTGGCAATCGCCACATAACGTCCACGTTCAATCGCGGCACTGTCTGCCGCAGTTGGCGGTTGGCTGGTGAGTACGTTGTTGCTGGCAACATCATCCGCAGAAGTATCGCCGTTCATCCACAGCATGCCCGCTGCCACAGCCGCAGCAATCACCGCTACGCCCGCAATCAGTTTGGTTTTCTTCATCTCACACCTTCACCAACGGACCTGGGTTTTTCAGGTACTGTTCAATAATGGCTTTCGCCGTCCACAGACTCAGCGCCCCAATGGTGCCTGTTGGGTTATAACCGGCGTTGTTTGGGAAAGAGGAAGCCCCCAGTACAAACACGTTGTGTGCATCCCAGCACTGTTGGTAGCGGTTAAGCACCGAGGTTTTTGGATCGCTGCCCATGACCGCTCCGCCAATGGTGTGGTCGCTGGCAAAGTTGTACGGTGAGTAAGCGCCCGAGGCAGAGTTAGTGCCAATGACGATTTCAGCGCCCATGGCCTTACCGATCTCCACACTCTTCTCTTCGATAAATTTCGCCGAGCGGCGGTCATTGTCGTTGTAGTCAAAAGTGACACGCAACAACGCATTGCCGTTGTCATCTTTGTACTCAGGATCGAGGTCAAGATAGTAATCTTCGTGCGAGAAGCTGGTGCCCTGGCCGAAGATAAAGGTCGTGTTTTGGAACGCGTGGGTATAAGCCTTCTTCCAATCTTTACCCCAGCGTGGCGAGCCCGGTGGCAGTGCATCGGCATTGCCGATAGGACGCGCGCCACGCGCCACCACCAGGATCCCTGCGCCACCGATAAAGCCCAGACCGGTATGGTCAAAGTTATCGCCGTTCCAGTCGTCCACCTGCGAAGAGAGGGCTCCGGCACCGATATACTGATTCAGATTTTCATCTTTGAAGTGGATCGCTGCACCCGATACCGTCTGGAAGCTATAGGCACGCCCTACCACGCCAGTTTTGGTCACCGGGTTGTAAGGCACGCCAATTTTGGACAGCAGCAGCAGGCGCACGTTTTGCATCTGGAAGGCGGACAAGATCACGATGTCTGCAGGCTGTACCCACTCTTTCTTGTTCTTATCGAGGTAGGTCACGCCGGTGGCGGTTTTACCGTCTTCCGCTTTATTGACGCGAACCACGGCGGAGTCTGTTAACACCGTGAAGTTCTCACGTTGCATTAACGCTGGGATGACACAGGCGTTAGGGCTGGATTTTGAGAAGTTACCGCAGCCGTAATAGAGGCAGTAACCGCAATAGGTGCAAGGCCCCATACGCACACCCAGTGGGTTTACGTAAGCGCGTGACGCCTGTCCAGCGGGAACCATGAAGGGTTTCAAGCCGATCTTCTTCGCGCCTTCGGCAAAAATATCCGTCAGACGCATACTCTCCAGTGCAGGCAAAGGGTATTCGCTTGAACGGTTACCCTCGTAAGGGTTGCCACCTTCAATGACTTCGCCGTTCAGCTTACCGGCCTTGCCTGACACGCCGGCGATCTTTTCAAAGCGATCGTAAAACGGTTCCAGCTCGTCGTAAGTCACTCCCCAGTCTTGCAGGATCACCCCTTTGGCAATCTGCTGTTTTCCGTAACGCTTCACTGTCTGGCTGTAGGGCTCGAAATCGAACGGCGTAAAACGCCATGCCATCCCAGCCCAGTGAGTGCCCGAGCCTCCCACGTTGTAACCCAGTTCATTCAGGTTCCACTCGCGCGTTGGCAGGGCCGTTTGCGTGGTGTTATTACGGAAAGTGGTGGTTTCGACGGCGGGCGGCAGCAGCATACTGCGGCGCGTATCCCAACGCAGTTCATCGGTATCGACCGAGGGGGGAAAATCTGTCGCGGTTTCAAACCACGGGCCACGTTCAATGGCAACGACATTCAGACCTGCGCGGGTCAGCTCTTCGGCGATCAAAGAGCCGCACCACCCCAGGCCGACGATGGCGACATCAGCTTTTGGACGGACGTTATTCATAGTTTATTGCTCAGCAAACAAATTAAAGGGTGTTATCAATCAGGCTGGTAGGAATGATGTTGAGCTTCTGTCCTTTTTTCGGCAGCAGATCGCGGAAGTCGTAGCGAGCGCCAGGGAAGCCAATCATTTTCCAACTGGTCATGTCTTTGTTGCCGCCATAAATCGGGTCAGACAGGAAGCCCTCACGCACGTTCTGCAGCAACAGTTCAAAGAACACTTTGGTTTCAACTTCCTCACCGAGATCGAGGCTGTTCTGCTCCATTGCGGTCAGCACCTGATCCTGCTGATCACCACTGAGTGAGAGGAAGTCTTTGCCATATTGTTGCTGGAGGGCTTTATCCAGCGCAGCAATGCCCAGACGATAGCGTTGTGCAGGCGTCAGCGGAGATTGCGGCCCCTGCTCAGCGGTGCCTTTGACGAATTTGCCTAAACGGTAGATCGCCACTGCGTTGCCGTAATCGCCCGCGAGTTGCCGATCAATAAAAATGGCGCACCCTGCCTCTTTGCCACTCAGGCTGGTTTCATCGGCTGGAATAAATCGTTCAGCGATGGCGCCTACCGTGTCAAATTCATGCTGAGTGAGATATTGCAGCCCCCCTTTTCTCGGCGGTGCGGGCGGCGTTTGGATTTTGCCGGGTTCCCAGGGCTGGCCACCCGTCACCACATCGGCTTGTGCCAATGTCGGGATCGTGGAAGCCACTCCCAATGCGGTGATGGAAGTGAGAAATTCTCTGCGTTTCATGTTTTCCCTGCTTTCACATTGCAAACCAGGTCAAATAACAGACGTATTTGTGCCTGGCATTGAGCCATATAAATAAGGTTTATTGGATAAATACTGACGTTGCCCTGTGGGCTTTTATTAGATAAATACTGAGGTAAGTTTTTACATTCAAATTACGTAATTAATTAAATATTAACAACACAGCAAAGAGTAATGACTCCCCCTTCGCTTTGAAAGGTTTTTGTTGATGGTTTCCCATCATTGAAGTTTTTAATAAGCGGCGCTGGAAGATGTAGAGTATGGTTTCGTCCCGCAACATTTAACATCTTGCCAGTCACGAGATGTTGCGCATAATACGGCGAAAATAGACGCCCAGTTGTGACCTGAAGCGCACTCTGCGTTGTTGAAATATTGGACATGAATTTTACTGGGGCATTGAAGCATCATGAAAAAACTCACCCTGATTAAAGTGGCTGAACTGGCCGGGGTTGGGATCGCAACGGTTGACCGCGTACTAAATGAGCGTGGCGGCGTTCGTCCTGAAACGGTGCGCAAAGTCTTGCGTGCCGCACGTCAGGCTGGGTTGCAGCGTTTACTGCCGGATGATACACAGCATCCCTGGCAGATTGAGGTATTCCTGAGCAGTAATGGCACCTGGTTTTTTCAGCAGTTAGCCGATGAATTTGCCAACATTGCCGATCGACTGGGTTATCGTAAAATAAAATTATTTCGTACATTGGTGACGGAAAATCCACCGGAAAAACTGGCGGAAAAGATAAAAAAAAGCGGTGAGTTGCGCGACGGTATTATTGTTTATGGGCATGACTATCCCGTTATTCATGACGCCTTATCCTGGTGTAAAGATAAAGGTGTCCCGGTGGTTTCGCTGGTTTCAGATTTACCCAATTCACATCGATTCTGTCATGTTGGAATAAATCAATATCAGGCAGGACGTACCGCAGGCTTATTAATGAGCCAGACTATGCCTCACAAGGGGGATGTGATCATGGTTAGCGGGCGTTTTGATTTCAGCGCACATATCCAACGTATTTCAGGTTTTCGTGATGCCATCACCCAACGTGCTCCCTGGTTACAGTTGCGTGAAGTATTAGCGGGGGAAGATGAACGGCACAAAATCCGTTCGCTGCTGAATCACACGTTACAGCAATCAAGCAATGTGGTCGGTTTGTATAACTCTGGCGACAACAACAGCGATATCAGTGCTGTATTGCAGCAACACCAGTTGCTCGGCCGCTGCTGCTACATCACACACGAAGTGTATGATGTGACGAAAGAACTGCTGCAAACTGGCGCGCTCTCCTACACGCTGGATCAGAATGCTCGCCAGCATGCCGTGCTGGCCACTGACCTGTTGATAAGACATCTGGAACAGGGATTTGAACCCGATCTGTATCGGGACGGCCGCGTTGAACTGCGAATTGTGACAGCAGAAAATATGGATTAGCCAATGAGCCAGTGAGCCAGTGAGCCAGTGAGCCAGTGAGCCAGTGAGCCAGTGAGCCAGTGAGCCTACGATAATGACGCAAAATAAGGATGGAAAGAAAAGAGAATAAGCGAACCGCAACAATTAAATATTCACTTGTGCAGCATGATTATTCTGCACATAGCGGAGATAGCGGTTTACACTGGCACACCACGATTCAGGAAGAAGAGGTCATTGTGCTGTCGAAGATCCCCGATTATGAAACCGATCGCGAAGGCTATCTGGAGTTCATGACCCGCAGCAATGCGCTGCGCATGGAGCTACTGATCTTGTCGGAAAAGTTTGTTGAGGTGCACGGCTCCTATGAAGCAGGCATGGCGGAACTGGGAGAATGGCTACAGAACTATGCGGATAACGCCATGATTCAGAAGTTAAGTTCTGGACCCATCAGCAAAGAATGGTTGTTTGATGAGTTGAAAAGACGTCATAAGTAGCTGTCAGACTCAACTGCTGCAATTCAGCATCGCACCCGCACCTGCTCAGCCTGATGATGTATTAGCGACTTATCTGCGCACTGACCAACGCGATACCAAGGTGATCGCGGCGCTAGCTCAGGTCAGTGGCAACATTGGCGCCACTCTGAAGCAATATGGCGCGTTACAGACAATTCCTGCCGATCAAAAACCAGCCGTGCTTAGTGAGATGTATCTGGCAGCTGAAACCATCAAACGCCTGCAAGCCGACCGCTCACTAATTTTACCGTCTGCCACGCAGCAAAATCTGCAGCGCTGAAGACTGCACTGAATAGCGCAACGCAGTTTATTCCGACCTGGGTCAAACACTGGCTTTGAGATCAGGCACCATGGTGGGCTGGCGTCGCATTGTCACCACGTTGGGTGAAAAGATTGGTAAGAGCCAGCTTAACTACGCGCAAGGCATCAGTGCGCAGATGGTGGCGATGGGCACCATTGTCGCAGCGGATGCCTTTGGTTTGCCGGTCTCAACCACACACGTGCTCTCCTCAGGGATTGCTGGCACCATGGCCGCCAATCGCAGCGGCTTACAGTTCAGCACACTGCGACTCAATCTGCTGCAACAGGTGCCGTATGAAGCCGCAGAAGGCGAGCAGATTTCACTGCCTTCCCGCATTCATCATGAAAATTATGCCCGTCATCCGGTGCCAGAGAGCATGATCGTACCCGATAGCTACTGAACTATACTTTGACCAGTCGATGATCATCAGGAGGGGTTATGGCAGGCGGCTGGTCTGAAGATGGTGCAGTGCAAAAGCAAATTGATGCGACCGTGGATGATGCGATTGCGCGCGCCAGAAGTCACCTCAACCAGGGTGAAAGTGCAGAGTATTGCGACGAGTGCGGGGAGCCGATTCCCGCAGCGCGTCGCAGCGCATTGCCTGGGGTGCGTTACTGCGTGAAGTGCCAGAGTGCGTTAGATAAGCAAGGAGCCAGCCACAGCGGGTATAACCGCCGTGGCAGCAAGGATAGCCAGTTGCGTTAGCGCACAATATTATTCACTAACAGCGCCGTCACCTCAGAACTGTGTCGCGTTTTATCCAGCGATTTAGTGAAGGTTACCGTAGCGTCCTTTCCTGCTAACTCCCTTGCCATTGCCTGAGCAGTACTCAGGGGATGAATTACATCCATTTGTGTACCCGCCACCGCAACAGGGATTTGGGCATCCTTTATCACACGGGCATCATAGCCAGGATAACAGCTGGCGATTTGCCGCAATAAATGCAGCGTTGGTTCAGCCGCCAGAGCAAACGTCTTCATGAGTGAGTGGGCATTATCCGGTGATTGTTGCTCAATCGACTGATAGGTTGCCGATTCAGCAAAAGCACGCTGGCCCTCCTCCTTCCCGTAGAGTTGCCAGTAATCAGCCAGCACGCTGTAAACATTCATATTCAGCGGGCTGCGCTGCTGATGCCACGCTGGTCGAATTAACGAGAGTGATTTAACACGGTTCGGTTGTCGGCTGGCTGGCATCCGACCCGGTATTCAAAAGGTTACCGTCATCACAGACCGCAGCCTGGCAACAACTTCAGAACGACCTGATAAATGTTGAACCCAGCGAAAGCATAGCCTGTGTGGAGTCGTTCTTCAGAGCCCTCACCTCTCAGCGCTGGGTGCTCCCTCTTTTTCATCACTGGCTGGAACTCAAGAGTGAGAAATCCTTCGGCTGGCGTGACGTCAACACGCTCGGCTGGCCTGATTTCAGCCAGTTGTGGCTGGATTAGTGCGTTGATGGGATTGAGAAAGGACTATTGCCATCCCCGTTTTTCAGAGCAATATTATCTTCGCAGGCGATATTCTGAACTGATGAAAGCATGGCAGTAGAATGAGTCCGCTACCGAACATCCGTTCTTCGCAGATTTAATTGCCAGCTTGATTGTCAGCTTTGTGGTGTGGCTTCAACGGGTCGATGCAACGCTATCCTTGATCAAGGGGACGTTGTTATAGAAGTCCGCCAGGTGGTAATTAATCACGGACATCCTAAGTCAGGATGTTATCGTTTTTTAATCACGAGCCTGATTAAGATTGCAGATAGTACAACAGAAATAGCAATGTTCACTGCCATCATAAAATCGATAACCGATTCTGAGCCTGTTATATTTAGGTCATGCGCCAGGCTGTAGAACACTGTAGTGGGGATTAGAACAGCGATCCCTTTAGAAATAGCCACACAACAACCGATAAAGAACAAGCCGAGCAAAAGAAATTTCATCATTAGTACACCTTCACCGTTCCGTAAGCCATCAGGTTACTGCCCGGAATCTTTAAGGTTGGGCCATCGCGTAAGAGCCTGTCGCGCATATAATTGAACTGGACAGGATGCGCTAACGTAATACAGCCTTCACTGATGCCTAATGGGCCAATGGGATGCAAACGAAACTGGCCTCGCTTTAACCGTTTATAAACGTGATGTCGTCAATTTTTCCGTCATCACGATAGAGTGCAAACCATGTTGATCAATCCGTACCATAAACTTCCTTGAGAAAACGCTCTCTAAATGGCCCCAGCCTGCCACCTGTTGGCCGCTCAACAATATAGTAGCGCCCACGCACAAGTGGGCCGATATCAGCAACAGCAGTCATATCGGGATTATTTCGCCCCTTATCTTGACCGGAAAATGCAGGAAAGCTCCCTATTCCAGGGCAGTTTAAGTTGGTCATCTCACGACGATTTAACAACAGATAACAGCTGAATGGCATAACGCTTCCCTTTGTCAAATACGACCATTCTAGATCCAATCAATAGTCAGGTGTTTAGGAATATGGCTTAAATTTAAGCAAGGGTACTTTATCGGACAGCGATATTTTTTGCTTAAGTGGAGCGCTTTTAATTATTATAATCAAACGGTTACACCAGTGGACCCCACCAGACAAACCTGAGACACGCCTTCGCGATTCAACGGAATTTACTGTTGCTGCCAGTTCTCCTAGTCGGGTAGTCAGGCAGACGCCCCCGCTACACCGGCAAACCGAAGAGGCCAGAAAAATTTCTAAGATGAATGACAGCTAAGTGTCAGAAGCGGACTTCGAAACATCACTGTTTAATAAGAAAGTAACAGGTCATAACGTATGTCCTTCATTGCCGACCTTCCATCAATTCAAGCGTCTGCCCGTCGGGGCTTTGTACATATATAACTCTGGTTCCCTTCATGGGTCCTGACGAGACTGTCTGAGGTGTCCCTGGCGTCTTCCAGCCATAGTCCGATATTTTGCTCAGGAGCGTATCAAGATTCTCGACCATAAACGCAAGATGCGCGTAGCCCGGGATGTAGGGGGCTGAAGGCGCTTCTGGCTGTTCAATATTATTGTATTGCAGTAATTCAATTTTCATACCAGCCAGTTCAAGCAAAGCCATTCGTACATCAGCTCCCCTGGCGCCTGTTACTTCATCAATAATAGGGCCAGACATTTTCCCTTCGCGTAATACTTCTCCTCCAAGAATATGGGTCCAGAAGAATAATGAATCTTCAATATTTTTGACTGAAAAACCAACATGATTAACACTTAAGATCATGAGATTACCTGCTGACTTTTAAAGTTGAGTATCTAAATAATTAAAATTCCAGCTTTATTTCTTAGCGATTAGTGCGCTGGGATTAATTCAGAAAAGAAACGTAAGTATATGCGGTCTGAGTAATGTAGTCACGATTCATCCACAGCAACAGCTATACTGGATACCTACACCTTGTTGATAGATACGCGACTGCGTTACAAGTGTTTATATATTTTAGAGAAACTGCGAATGTCCGCTTCTCGCTCTTATCAGACGAACAAGCCCTTTTGAATATGCCTTTTGGTTGAGAAACATGTTTTAGGTTAAGAGGATATATTTTTCATTCCTGCAGTTATGCCGTCGAGACCGACGATAGCAGAGAATCTTCAGCTTCATATCCGCGCGGCAGAACGGTACTGTGCTACTTGAAGATGCGACAAGCTTTAACAATCATCCGTATCGAGATTCAGGAACAACCAGAGTAAGTCAGATATTTATAGTTAAAGTAAGGCAGACGACTGGCTCAGACAACTCCATGAGCAGGGCCATATCAGAGCGGCCCGTTTCTATGCCAAATAATTTTATACATCGGTAGGTGGATATAAACCCCTGCGACTCACCTCTGCAGATTAACTGAATTTCAGGAAACTGCCGGCATCGGATAAACAGGGTGTCAGATACGACCAGTACCACTGAGAACAGACAGATTTATATTTAAGCACAGCGCCAGTGTGGAAGCGGCTGCATTTTTACGCTTCGGTCATTATCCAGCCCCCGCAGAAAATAACCGAAGGTATTGAATGCATGTTGATATTATTCGCAGAGAACTCATTGGAAAAAAACCATTCCGGACATGCCATGGCTTTGCTGCACCTGAACAGGATCAAGCAGTCTGCTGGCGGGCACGCCTTTCCGGAATCGAATGCGCAGCGCATGCACCGTGCTTCTGACAGTACGTGTTACTTGCTCTGACCCGGGTACAGGTCAGAGTGAGAGATATTTTCTCAGGATGGAAGACGCAACATCAATATATCAAAAAAATATCAGCCACTTATAATAAAATGAAAAGATTCAATTTATTTATCCTTATTAATCCATAGGCGATAACTATGCACATCATTTAAATTCCGCTTCGCCGTTTGCTATAATAGTTGGGTGGTTAAATTTATTCTCATTCATTTTTAAGCGAGGTGAAAACGTGTTGTACAGCGAAGACATGACCGGTCACGCAGTTATTGGTGAAGCAGCAGTCAATCTTGCCGTGCGTGAAGAGGAAATATCCGTTGATGCTCTTCTGACAGAGCTGAACATTATGCTTAAAGCAGAGAAAATCAGCAGCCGCAGCCGGCGCATCAGCGATGCCATCAGCTGGCTGCGCGACTTCCGGACCGTCGGTGCGCGCGGGAGTGACAATAAGGAATGGATGCTCCCTAATGTTGACAGCCACAGTGCCGGCGGCGAGGCCACCATTCGCCTGCAGGCTGATGATGAAGATGAAATGAGATAACCACAACCCCAAGGAGCGGGCGCTTAGCGTCCGCCTTCACCTGACTTCGTAAGATGAATGCCTGCGCGCGCCATCATTAACGAAGCGCACCCCAGCGCCTTTTAACCTATAATTTATCTGTCATCGGGTACGTTCTGCAGATGCAGCGCTGCCGGCCACACAATAATAATCAGCAATACCACTTTTACCGCCGTCATCCGCTCAGGATGCTCCGGCAGGGACTTCACAGCATGAAAAATACCAACTCAGTGACCACAATCCGCACCCGCCTGCAGAACAGCGGCGACGCGCTGGCGGCTGAAAGTCAGGAGCTTGAAGAGGCAATGCAGGCGATTCTGGCCTCAGGCGGACAGCTGACCAACAAAACGCTCATCATCCACGTCATTCACGACCTTGAGCAGGAGCGTGACGCGCAGAGACAGGCGGTGCTGCGCAGCGTGCTGGAGCTTATCGTCAGTCACACGCCGGACGACGCCGGCGGGCAGGCTTCATAACGCCTGCGCGACAGGGCTATTTCAGTTAAGTTTGGCGGCAAAAATCCGGATGGCCCGGCTGCAGGCCTCGCGCATGGCCATATCGGTAGCGGACTCCTTCAGGCGCCACAGCGTGTCGATAAGTTCGTGCGGGCTGACTGTACCGCCCCTGTGCAGTACCTGCCTGATGGCCAGCCCGATGGCTTCGTGCATCAGTTCCTGTATTTCATTTTCGGTTTTCAGATGCGCTCCGCTTATTGGGGATATACACAGTGTATCGCGATAAGCGGCGCGCAGATATAAGCACCAAAAAAAACCGCCCGGAGGCGGTTAAATCAGCGGGGTGGCGCCCCGGTCGGGCGGAATGTCTCTGTCGCCGCCCGGCACCTCGTCTTCATGACCGGGCGCCGGCTCGTGGTCCGGCAGCGGGGTCGCATCGTCAGGCATCGGCTGGTCAGACATGCTATTTTCCACCCTTCTGCTTCATGGTATCGCTGTCCCTGGTGTCTTTTTTGTTGCCCGCGGGCAGCTTGCTGTGGTCGGCGTCTTTGCCATCCTTCACATTTTTATCGTTACGGTCAGCCATGGTTACCTCCGTCACCCGGTATCGGGTAACGTTAAGTTTAACCGCGTGACGGTACCGGAAGGTGAATAAATATCCGGTCTGTGACTTAAGCGTAAAAACCGCTCATTACGCGGGCGGTGAAAGCGAGGCGTCCCGCGCCTCGGTCATGCTGTCGTCCACGCACAGACGGCAGATGCAGGCCCATATCTTCAGCTGATGTGACGCAATCTGATACGCGTGCCGGTAGCTCACGGCCGAGCCCAGAAACTGACGCTCAGGATGGTCCTCCAGGCACACGCAGCCCTTCACGTGAAGCTGTTCCTGCTGCTCCATTCTCAGCAGATAATAAAACTGCCACATAAGCGGCCTCCTTCCATGATAAAAGGAGCAATGCATGCCTGAATATATAACGGTGGAATTAATTTCTGATGCGATTCAAGCGCGGGATATGCGGAGAGTGTCGTCCATGACAGGTTCTCCGGCCGGTACACGCCTGAGCGCGACCGCTGAGGTCATCTTCATCGTCGTCTTCCGGCCAGAGCCGGACTACGTCCTTTGGCGTCAGTTCTTCTCGTCGTTCAGGCCCGCAAGGGTCTGCAGATACGGCACGTGCCGGACGGCCTGCTCCGGCTCGTGGAAGCTCTTCAGCCAGCTTCTGGCTTCGGATATTTCAGTGAGCCGGTTATCGCTGCCGCCGGCCTCCGCCATGTGTCCGAGCTCGGCAATAAGCGATTGCACGCTTATTTCCTTTTCGCCCAGCGCCAGGCTCAGTGCCGCCTCGCCAATAATGACGTGCCCTTTCCCGTCGTGTTGAATAGACAAATTTACTACCTCCGTTTCACGTTGATGACAGCCTCACGTCACACTGTAGACACAGTTAAAGAAAGTGCCCGGAGGATGTTCTGAAAACCCCTGTTCCGTAATAATTTATTTCATCAAATGTGATTACAGGGCTCCGCGCGCGGCGAAGATTCTTGTTGCAGGCAAGCCCTGATATTCATTCCGCATCACACTGTGCCCGTTACCGGTCCGGTTTGAGAAAGTGCGGCCGGCTGCTATGGTGCCCGTGACAATCTGCGGCAATACGGAGCCTGTAATGCTTACAACCATAATTTACCGGAGCCACCTCGCCGATGACGTGCCCGTCAGCATTCTGCCGGGTATGGTGGAGAAGGCAACGCTGCTCAACGCCCGCCATCAGGTGACGGGCATCCTGCTGTTTAACGGCACGCACTTCTTCCAGATCCTGGAGGGCCCGGAACAGGGCGTGCTGGACATCTACGGCCGCATCTGCGCCGACCGGCGTCACCACAACGTGGTTGAGCTGATGCGCGACTACTCGCCGTCGCGGCGCTTCGGCAACCACGGCATGGAGCTGTTCGATCTGCGCCATCACCCCCGCGGCAGCGTGCTGCAGGCGGTGCTTGACCGCGGCACCTCTAAGTACCGCCTGACCTATGACGATCGCGGCCTGCAGTTTCTGCGAACCTTCGTGGAGGCCCGGGAGAAAGAAAACTACTTTGAGGTTCTGCCCGCCGACTACTGGGACTTTGTGCCGGATGAGAACGGGTCACCGGCCCCCGCGGCGGGCGTGACCTTCCGCCCGGTGGTCGACCCGCTCGGCCGTGAGGTCACGGCCCTTGAGGCCATACCCGATGATGCGCCGGAGGGACTCTCCGGCGATGCGATGTACGTACATAATCTCGCTGCGGTCACCGGGGCGCTGCACAGAGCCGGCAGGTCATGCCCTGACGACATGATGCTCTACCTCAGCATTCTGCCCGGGACGCTGGTATCCGTTCCGGATGCCGTTAGCCGGATTGTCCGCGCCATCGACAGCGCTGAACTGGTGCCGCAGCAAATCATATTGGGGGTCAGCGAGACGGAGGTGATTTCTCAGCTGGAAGCATTTTCCGCCGCGGTGCGGCAGCTGAAGCAGGCCGGCATCAGCCTCTCTGTCGATAACTTCGGTGACGGCTCCGCCGGGCTGTCTCTGCTGGCGCACGTCCAGCCTGACCGCGTACGCATCGGCGCCGCGATCGTGCGCAATATTCACCGCAGCGGACCCCGCCAGGCGGTGGTGCACGCGGTGCTGCGCTGCTGTTCTGCGCTGGAGATTAACGTCATCGCGGCAGGTATTGAGCAGCCGGAAGAGTGGATGTGGCTGGAGGCGGCAGGGGTCACTGACTTTCAGGGCTCGCTGTTCACCGCAGAGGGCGCGGCCGTGGCCTGGCCGGAGACACGCGAGGCCGTCTGAGGCGCAGGAACAGAACAGGGGCCCGTGGGCCCCGTATGATTAACAGGACGCGGCCCGGTGTGATGCGAGCCGCGCGCCGACAACTCCCGCAGCCACGTCTGGATTTTCCTGACGCAGAGTTCTTCCCCGATTGGCCTTTTCAAGCCAGGTGCGGAAATGCGTCATCATGGCCGCCGCATGCTGCACGTCCGGCGTGTGGTAAATCAGCAGCCGGCCCTTGGTCTGGTTTGAGAAGTCGAGGGCGTAAATCTCGATGACGGCGTCGCGCTGCTCGCTTTCAATTGCTGTGAAATGCATGTCAGGCCAGCGGTTCACCTTCAGCATAAACTCACTTAAAATCATTTTTTTCGCCTTTTATTGTTTTAAAATCGGTACTCTTTTCACTGGTCTGCCCAGCGTAGAACTGGTTGCGGACTCTGCAAGCCGTCAGCACGGAATTAAGCGTAAACATTTCGTAAAGGCAGTCACTCAGCCCCTTTCAGCGCCGCAGGTTCCTGCAGCATGTGTCAGCAGGGCATGTCCGGCAATACGCCGGCGGACTATCAGTGCAACAGGCAATAACGGACAGAGGGAAGCAGCGATGATCAGCGAGGACCGGCTCAGCCAGATCGCGGAGAATCCGGACAGTCATGACGCGGAGATCGTGGCGTTGGCGCAGGAGCTCCTGCAGCTGCGCCGCACGCTGGGCGCGCCCTGGGCCGTTGTACAGCCGCTGGGCGAGCTTTACGTGGAGGACGGGAACGCGGCGATGATCTGGCCGGCGAGCCTGGCGGAGCGCGGCGACATCTGCCTGTACCGCCTGCAGAGGCCCTCACCGGAGGCGGATGCCGCGCCGCCCGCAGCAAAGCAGCGCGGCCGCAGAAAGAAATTACCGGCGTTGGGGTAAGGTATTTTCAGGACAGCTACCTCTGCCGGACAGCCCTGACGTGGCGCGTCCTGACGCTCTGGCGTAAAAGTTTTGCAGGGCTCGCCCCCTTGTGAATGTTCGGGCCAGCTGCGCTGTGGTAAGCTCTGCGCCCGAAACCTGCTGCCGGATAACCCCATGAAAAATGACTTTGAAGAAAAAATGGCCGACATCATGATTGGCGAGGCCGTTACGGCGCTGCTGGAAGAGGACGCGGCCATCAGCTGGGCGGCCCTCACGGATCGCCTGCGGTCGGCCATTGAAAATGCAACGGATGAAGATCGAATTCGCGCCGGTCTGCGCGCTATTGAAGAGGTCCGGCGGGAAATGCAGATTCGCGCCGGTGAAAAGGCTGGCGTGGCCAGCCTGACAGAGCAGAAGCTCCACTGACGGCCGGGGCGGATACCGCGGCCGCGGTATCCGCCCCGGCCGTCAGTGGAGCTTCTGCTCTGTCAGGCTGGCCACGCCAGCCTTTTCACCGGCGCGAATCTGCATTTCCCGCCGGACCTCTTCAATAGCGCGCAGACCGGCGCGAATTCGATCTTCATCCGTTGCATTTTCAATGGCCGACCGCAGGCGATCCGTGAGGGCCGCCCAGCTGATGGCCGCGTCCTCTTCCAGCAGCGCCGTAACGGCCTCGCCAATCATGATGTCGGCCATTTTTTCTTCAAAGTCATTTTTCATGGGGTTATCCGGCAGCAGGTTTCGGGCGCAGAGCTTACCACAGCGCAGCTGGCCCGAACATTCACAAGGGGGCGAGCCCTGCAAAACTTTTACGCCAGAGCGTCAGGACGCGCCACGTCAGGGCTGTCCGGCAGAGGTAGCTGTCCTGAAAATACCTTACCCCAACGCCGGTAATTTCTTTCTGCGGCCGCGCTGCTTTGCTGCGGGCGGCGCGGCATCCGCCTCCGGTGAGGGCCTCTGCAGGCGGTACAGGCAGATGTCGCCGCGCTCCGCCAGGCTCGCCGGCCAGATCATCGCCGCGTTCCCGTCCTCCACGTAAAGCTCGCCCAGCGGCTGTACAACGGCCCAGGGCGCGCCCAGCGTGCGGCGCAGCTGCAGGAGCTCCTGCGCCAACGCCACGATCTCCGCGTCATGACTGTCCGGATTCTCCGCGATCTGGCTGAGCCGGTCCTCGCTGATCATCGCTGCTTCCCTCTGTCCGTTATTGCCTGTTGCACTGATAGTCCGCCGGCGTATTGCCGGACATGCCCTGCTGACACATGCTGCAGGAACCTGCGGCGCTGAAAGGGGCTGAGTGACTGCCTTTACGAAATGTTTACGCTTAATTCCGTGCTGACGGCTTGCAGAGTCCGCAACCAGTTCTACGCTGGGCAGACCAGTGAAAAGAGTACCGATTTTAAAACAATAAAAGGCGAAAAAAATGATTTTAAGTGAGTTTATGCTGAAGGTGAACCGCTGGCCTGACATGCATTTCACAGCAATTGAAAGCGAGCAGCGCGACGCCGTCATCGAGATTTACGCCCTCGACTTCTCAAACCAGACCAAGGGCCGGCTGCTGATTTACCACACGCCGGACGTGCAGCATGCGGCGGCCATGATGACGCATTTCCGCACCTGGCTTGAAAAGGCCAATCGGGGAAGAACTCTGCGTCAGGAAAATCCAGACGTGGCTGCGGGAGTTGTCGGCGCGCGGCTCGCATCACACCGGGCCGCGTCCTGTTAATCATACGGGGCCCACGGGCCCCTGTTCTGTTCCTGCGCCTCAGACGGCCTCGCGTGTCTCCGGCCAGGCCACGGCCGCGCCCTCTGCGGTGAACAGCGAGCCCTGAAAGTCAGTGACCCCTGCCGCCTCCAGCCACATCCACTCTTCCGGCTGCTCAATACCTGCCGCGATGACGTTAATCTCCAGCGCAGAACAGCAGCGCAGCACCGCGTGCACCACCGCCTGGCGGGGTCCGCTGCGGTGAATATTGCGCACGATCGCGGCGCCGATGCGTACGCGGTCAGGCTGGACGTGCGCCAGCAGAGACAGCCCGGCGGAGCCGTCACCGAAGTTATCGACAGAGAGGCTGATGCCGGCCTGCTTCAGCTGCCGCACCGCGGCGGAAAATGCTTCCAGCTGAGAAATCACCTCCGTCTCGCTGACCCCCAATATGATTTGCTGCGGCACCAGTTCAGCGCTGTCGATGGCGCGGACAATCCGGCTAACGGCATCCGGAACGGATACCAGCGTCCCGGGCAGAATGCTGAGGTAGAGCATCATGTCGTCAGGGCATGACCTGCCGGCTCTGTGCAGCGCCCCGGTGACCGCAGCGAGATTATGTACGTACATCGCATCGCCGGAGAGTCCCTCCGGCGCATCATCGGGTATGGCCTCAAGGGCCGTGACCTCACGGCCGAGCGGGTCGACCACCGGGCGGAAGGTCACGCCCGCCGCGGGGGCCGGTGACCCGTTCTCATCCGGCACAAAGTCCCAGTAGTCGGCGGGCAGAACCTCAAAGTAGTTTTCTTTCTCCCGGGCCTCCACGAAGGTTCGCAGAAACTGCAGGCCGCGATCGTCATAGGTCAGGCGGTACTTAGAGGTGCCGCGGTCAAGCACCGCCTGCAGCACGCTGCCGCGGGGGTGATGGCGCAGATCGAACAGCTCCATGCCGTGGTTGCCGAAGCGCCGCGACGGCGAGTAGTCGCGCATCAGCTCAACCACGTTGTGGTGACGCCGGTCGGCGCAGATGCGGCCGTAGATGTCCAGCACGCCCTGTTCCGGGCCCTCCAGGATCTGGAAGAAGTGCGTGCCGTTAAACAGCAGGATGCCCGTCACCTGATGGCGGGCGTTGAGCAGCGTTGCCTTCTCCACCATACCCGGCAGAATGCTGACGGGCACGTCATCGGCGAGGTGGCTCCGGTAAATTATGGTTGTAAGCATTACAGGCTCCGTATTGCCGCAGATTGTCACGGGCACCATAGCAGCCGGCCGCACTTTCTCAAACCGGACCGGTAACGGGCACAGTGTGATGCGGAATGAATATCAGGGCTTGCCTGCAACAAGAATCTTCGCCGCGCGCGGAGCCCTGTAATCACATTTGATGAAATAAATTATTACGGAACAGGGGTTTTCAGAACATCCTCCGGGCACTTTCTTTAACTGTGTCTACAGTGTGACGTGAGGCTGTCATCAACGTGAAACGGAGGTAGTAAATTTGTCTATTCAACACGACGGGAAAGGGCACGTCATTATTGGCGAGGCGGCACTGAGCCTGGCGCTGGGCGAAAAGGAAATAAGCGTGCAATCGCTTATTGCCGAGCTCGGACACATGGCGGAGGCCGGCGGCAGCGATAACCGGCTCACTGAAATATCCGAAGCCAGAAGCTGGCTGAAGAGCTTCCACGAGCCGGAGCAGGCCGTCCGGCACGTGCCGTATCTGCAGACCCTTGCGGGCCTGAACGACGAGAAGAACTGACGCCAAAGGACGTAGTCCGGCTCTGGCCGGAAGACGACGATGAAGATGACCTCAGCGGTCGCGCTCAGGCGTGTACCGGCCGGAGAACCTGTCATGGACGACACTCTCCGCATATCCCGCGCTTGAATCGCATCAGAAATTAATTCCACCGTTATATATTCAGGCATGCATTGCTCCTTTTATCATGGAAGGAGGCCGCTTATGTGGCAGTTTTATTATCTGCTGAGAATGGAGCAGCAGGAACAGCTTCACGTGAAGGGCTGCGTGTGCCTGGAGGACCATCCTGAGCGTCAGTTTCTGGGCTCGGCCGTGAGCTACCGGCACGCGTATCAGATTGCGTCACATCAGCTGAAGATATGGGCCTGCATCTGCCGTCTGTGCGTGGACGACAGCATGACCGAGGCGCGGGACGCCTCGCTTTCACCGCCCGCGTAATGAGCGGTTTTTACGCTTAAGTCACAGACCGGATATTTATTCACCTTCCGGTACCGTCACGCGGTTAAACTTAACGTTACCCGATACCGGGTGACGGAGGTAACCATGGCTGACCGTAACGATAAAAATGTGAAGGATGGCAAAGACGCCGACCACAGCAAGCTGCCCGCGGGCAACAAAAAAGACACCAGGGACAGCGATACCATGAAGCAGAAGGGTGGAAAATAGCATGTCTGACCAGCCGATGCCTGACGATGCGACCCCGCTGCCGGACCACGAGCCGGCGCCCGGTCATGAAGACGAGGTGCCGGGCGGCGACAGAGACATTCCGCCCGACCGGGGCGCCACCCCGCTGATTTAACCGCCTCCGGGCGGTTTTTTTTGGTGCTTATATCTGCGCGCCGCTTATCGCGATACACTGTGTATATCCCCAATAAGCGGAGCGCATCTGAAAACCGAAAATGAAATACAGGAACTGATGCACGAAGCCATCGGGCTGGCCATCAGGCAGGTACTGCACAGGGGCGGTACAGTCAGCCCGCACGAACTTATCGACACGCTGTGGCGCCTGAAGGAGTCCGCTACCGATATGGCCATGCGCGAGGCCTGCAGCCGGGCCATCCGGATTTTTGCCGCCAAACTTAACTGAAATAGCCCTGTCGCGCAGGCGTTATGAAGCCTGCCCGCCGGCGTCGTCCGGCGTGTGACTGACGATAAGCTCCAGCACGCTGCGCAGCACCGCCTGTCTCTGCGCGTCACGCTCCTGCTCAAGGTCGTGAATGACGTGGATGATGAGCGTTTTGTTGGTCAGCTGTCCGCCTGAGGCCAGAATCGCCTGCATTGCCTCTTCAAGCTCCTGACTTTCAGCCGCCAGCGCGTCGCCGCTGTTCTGCAGGCGGGTGCGGATTGTGGTCACTGAGTTGGTATTTTTCATGCTGTGAAGTCCCTGCCGGAGCATCCTGAGCGGATGACGGCGGTAAAAGTGGTATTGCTGATTATTATTGTGTGGCCGGCAGCGCTGCATCTGCAGAACGTACCCGATGACAGATAAATTATAGGTTAAAAGGCGCTGGGGTGCGCTTCGTTAATGATGGCGCGCGCAGGCATTCATCTTACGAAGTCAGGTGAAGGCGGACGCTAAGCGCCCGCTCCTTGGGGTTGTGGTTATCTCATTTCATCTTCATCATCAGCCTGCAGGCGAATGGTGGCCTCGCCGCCGGCACTGTGGCTGTCAACATTAGGGAGCATCCATTCCTTATTGTCACTCCCGCGCGCACCGACGGTCCGGAAGTCGCGCAGCCAGCTGATGGCATCGCTGATGCGCCGGCTGCGGCTGCTGATTTTCTCTGCTTTAAGCATAATGTTCAGCTCTGTCAGAAGAGCATCAACGGATATTTCCTCTTCACGCACGGCAAGATTGACTGCTGCTTCACCAATAACTGCGTGACCGGTCATGTCTTCGCTGTACAACACGTTTTCACCTCGCTTAAAAATGAATGAGAATAAATTTAACCACCCAACTATTATAGCAAACGGCGAAGCGGAATTTAAATGATGTGCATAGTTATCGCCTATGGATTAATAAGGATAAATAAATTGAATCTTTTCATTTTATTATAAGTGGCTGATATTTTTTTGATATATTGATGTTGCGTCTTCCATCCTGAGAAAATATCTCTCACTCTGACCTGTACCCGGGTCAGAGCAAGTAACACGTACTGTCAGAAGCACGGTGCATGCGCTGCGCATTCGATTCCGGAAAGGCGTGCCCGCCAGCAGACTGCTTGATCCTGTTCAGGTGCAGCAAAGCCATGGCATGTCCGGAATGGTTTTTTTCCAATGAGTTCTCTGCGAATAATATCAACATGCATTCAATACCTTCGGTTATTTTCTGCGGGGGCTGGATAATGACCGAAGCGTAAAAATGCAGCCGCTTCCACACTGGCGCTGTGCTTAAATATAAATCTGTCTGTTCTCAGTGGTACTGGTCGTATCTGACACCCTGTTTATCCGATGCCGGCAGTTTCCTGAAATTCAGTTAATCTGCAGAGGTGAGTCGCAGGGGTTTATATCCACCTACCGATGTATAAAATTATTTGGCATAGAAACGGGCCGCTCTGATATGGCCCTGCTCATGGAGTTGTCTGAGCCAGTCGTCTGCCTTACTTTAACTATAAATATCTGACTTACTCTGGTTGTTCCTGAATCTCGATACGGATGATTGTTAAAGCTTGTCGCATCTTCAAGTAGCACAGTACCGTTCTGCCGCGCGGATATGAAGCTGAAGATTCTCTGCTATCGTCGGTCTCGACGGCATAACTGCAGGAATGAAAAATATATCCTCTTAACCTAAAACATGTTTCTCAACCAAAAGGCATATTCAAAAGGGCTTGTTCGTCTGATAAGAGCGAGAAGCGGACATTCGCAGTTTCTCTAAAATATATAAACACTTGTAACGCAGTCGCGTATCTATCAACAAGGTGTAGGTATCCAGTATAGCTGTTGCTGTGGATGAATCGTGACTACATTACTCAGACCGCATATACTTACGTTTCTTTTCTGAATTAATCCCAGCGCACTAATCGCTAAGAAATAAAGCTGGAATTTTAATTATTTAGATACTCAACTTTAAAAGTCAGCAGGTAATCTCATGATCTTAAGTGTTAATCATGTTGGTTTTTCAGTCAAAAATATTGAAGATTCATTATTCTTCTGGACCCATATTCTTGGAGGAGAAGTATTACGCGAAGGGAAAATGTCTGGCCCTATTATTGATGAAGTAACAGGCGCCAGGGGAGCTGATGTACGAATGGCTTTGCTTGAACTGGCTGGTATGAAAATTGAATTACTGCAATACAATAATATTGAACAGCCAGAAGCGCCTTCAGCCCCCTACATCCCGGGCTACGCGCATCTTGCGTTTATGGTCGAGAATCTTGATACGCTCCTGAGCAAAATATCGGACTATGGCTGGAAGACGCCAGGGACACCTCAGACAGTCTCGTCAGGACCCATGAAGGGAACCAGAGTTATATATGTACAAAGCCCCGACGGGCAGACGCTTGAATTGATGGAAGGTCGGCAATGAAGGACATACGTTATGACCTGTTACTTTCTTATTAAACAGTGATGTTTCGAAGTCCGCTTCTGACACTTAGCTGTCATTCATCTTAGAAATTTTTCTGGCCTCT
This sequence comes from Pantoea sp. S61, assembly GCF_016625145.1. Taxonomy (NCBI): domain Bacteria; kingdom Pseudomonadati; phylum Pseudomonadota; class Gammaproteobacteria; order Enterobacterales; family Erwiniaceae; genus Pantoea; species Pantoea sp. S61. Next base: position 537,433 of record NZ_JACVUO010000001.1, on the reverse strand, counting down.
TCGGTTTGCCGGTGTAGCGGGGGCGTCTGCCTGACTACCCGACTAGGAGAACTGGCAGCAACAGTAAATTCCGTTGAATCGCGAAGGCGTGTCTCAGGTTTGTCTGGTGGGGTCCACTGGTGTAACCGTTTGATTATAATAATTAAAAGCGCTCCACTTAAGCAAAAAATATCGCTGTCCGATAAAGTACCCTTGCTTAAATTTAAGCCATATTCCTAAACACCTGACTATTGATTGGATCTAGAATGGTCGTATTTGACAAAGGGAAGCGTTATGCCATTCAGCTGTTATCTGTTGTTAAATCGTCGTGAGATGACCAACTTAAACTGCCCTGGAATAGGGAGCTTTCCTGCATTTTCCGGTCAAGATAAGGGGCGAAATAATCCCGATATGACTGCTGTTGCTGATATCGGCCCACTTGTGCGTGGGCGCTACTATATTGTTGAGCGGCCAACAGGTGGCAGGCTGGGGCCATTTAGAGAGCGTTTTCTCAAGGAAGTTTATGGTACGGATTGATCAACATGGTTTGCACTCTATCGTGATGACGGAAAAATTGACGACATCACGTTTATAAACGGTTAAAGCGAGGCCAGTTTCGTTTGCATCCCATTGGCCCATTAGGCATCAGTGAAGGCTGTATTACGTTAGCGCATCCTGTCCAGTTCAATTATATGCGCGACAGGCTCTTACGCGATGGCCCAACCTTAAAGATTCCGGGCAGTAACCTGATGGCTTACGGAACGGTGAAGGTGTACTAATGATGAAATTTCTTTTGCTCGGCTTGTTCTTTATCGGTTGTTGTGTGGCTATTTCTAAAGGGATCGCTGTTCTAATCCCCACTACAGTGTTCTACAGCCTGGCGCATGACCTAAATATAACAGGCTCAGAATCGGTTATCGATTTTATGATGGCAGTGAACATTGCTATTTCTGTTGTACTATCTGCAATCTTAATCAGGCTCGTGATTAAAAAACGATAACATCCTGACTTAGGATGTCCGTGATTAATTACCACCTGGCGGACTTCTATAACAACGTCCCCTTGATCAAGGATAGCGTTGCATCGACCCGTTGAAGCCACACCACAAAGCTGACAATCAAGCTGGCAATTAAATCTGCGAAGAACGGATGTTCGGTAGCGGACTCATTCTACTGCCATGCTTTCATCAGTTCAGAATATCGCCTGCGAAGATAATATTGCTCTGAAAAACGGGGATGGCAATAGTCCTTTCTCAATCCCATCAACGCACTAATCCAGCCACAACTGGCTGAAATCAGGCCAGCCGAGCGTGTTGACGTCACGCCAGCCGAAGGATTTCTCACTCTTGAGTTCCAGCCAGTGATGAAAAAGAGGGAGCACCCAGCGCTGAGAGGTGAGGGCTCTGAAGAACGACTCCACACAGGCTATGCTTTCGCTGGGTTCAACATTTATCAGGTCGTTCTGAAGTTGTTGCCAGGCTGCGGTCTGTGATGACGGTAACCTTTTGAATACCGGGTCGGATGCCAGCCAGCCGACAACCGAACCGTGTTAAATCACTCTCGTTAATTCGACCAGCGTGGCATCAGCAGCGCAGCCCGCTGAATATGAATGTTTACAGCGTGCTGGCTGATTACTGGCAACTCTACGGGAAGGAGGAGGGCCAGCGTGCTTTTGCTGAATCGGCAACCTATCAGTCGATTGAGCAACAATCACCGGATAATGCCCACTCACTCATGAAGACGTTTGCTCTGGCGGCTGAACCAACGCTGCATTTATTGCGGCAAATCGCCAGCTGTTATCCTGGCTATGATGCCCGTGTGATAAAGGATGCCCAAATCCCTGTTGCGGTGGCGGGTACACAAATGGATGTAATTCATCCCCTGAGTACTGCTCAGGCAATGGCAAGGGAGTTAGCAGGAAAGGACGCTACGGTAACCTTCACTAAATCGCTGGATAAAACGCGACACAGTTCTGAGGTGACGGCGCTGTTAGTGAATAATATTGTGCGCTAACGCAACTGGCTATCCTTGCTGCCACGGCGGTTATACCCGCTGTGGCTGGCTCCTTGCTTATCTAACGCACTCTGGCACTTCACGCAGTAACGCACCCCAGGCAATGCGCTGCGACGCGCTGCGGGAATCGGCTCCCCGCACTCGTCGCAATACTCTGCACTTTCACCCTGGTTGAGGTGACTTCTGGCGCGCGCAATCGCATCATCCACGGTCGCATCAATTTGCTTTTGCACTGCACCATCTTCAGACCAGCCGCCTGCCATAACCCCTCCTGATGATCATCGACTGGTCAAAGTATAGTTCAGTAGCTATCGGGTACGATCATGCTCTCTGGCACCGGATGACGGGCATAATTTTCATGATGAATGCGGGAAGGCAGTGAAATCTGCTCGCCTTCTGCGGCTTCATACGGCACCTGTTGCAGCAGATTGAGTCGCAGTGTGCTGAACTGTAAGCCGCTGCGATTGGCGGCCATGGTGCCAGCAATCCCTGAGGAGAGCACGTGTGTGGTTGAGACCGGCAAACCAAAGGCATCCGCTGCGACAATGGTGCCCATCGCCACCATCTGCGCACTGATGCCTTGCGCGTAGTTAAGCTGGCTCTTACCAATCTTTTCACCCAACGTGGTGACAATGCGACGCCAGCCCACCATGGTGCCTGATCTCAAAGCCAGTGTTTGACCCAGGTCGGAATAAACTGCGTTGCGCTATTCAGTGCAGTCTTCAGCGCTGCAGATTTTGCTGCGTGGCAGACGGTAAAATTAGTGAGCGGTCGGCTTGCAGGCGTTTGATGGTTTCAGCTGCCAGATACATCTCACTAAGCACGGCTGGTTTTTGATCGGCAGGAATTGTCTGTAACGCGCCATATTGCTTCAGAGTGGCGCCAATGTTGCCACTGACCTGAGCTAGCGCCGCGATCACCTTGGTATCGCGTTGGTCAGTGCGCAGATAAGTCGCTAATACATCATCAGGCTGAGCAGGTGCGGGTGCGATGCTGAATTGCAGCAGTTGAGTCTGACAGCTACTTATGACGTCTTTTCAACTCATCAAACAACCATTCTTTGCTGATGGGTCCAGAACTTAACTTCTGAATCATGGCGTTATCCGCATAGTTCAGTAGCCATTCTCCCAGTTCCGCCATGCCTGCTTCATAGGAGCCGTGCACCTCAACAAACTTTTCCGACAAGATCAGTAGCTCCATGCGCAGCGCATTGCTGCGGGTCATGAACTCCAGATAGCCTTCGCGATCGGTTTCATAATCGGGGATCTTCGACAGCACAATGACCTCTTCTTCCTGAATCGTGGTGTGCCAGTGTAAACCGCTATCTCCGCTATGTGCAGAATAATCATGCTGCACAAGTGAATATTTAATTGTTGCGGTTCGCTTATTCTCTTTTCTTTCCATCCTTATTTTGCGTCATTATCGTAGGCTCACTGGCTCACTGGCTCACTGGCTCACTGGCTCACTGGCTCACTGGCTCATTGGCTAATCCATATTTTCTGCTGTCACAATTCGCAGTTCAACGCGGCCGTCCCGATACAGATCGGGTTCAAATCCCTGTTCCAGATGTCTTATCAACAGGTCAGTGGCCAGCACGGCATGCTGGCGAGCATTCTGATCCAGCGTGTAGGAGAGCGCGCCAGTTTGCAGCAGTTCTTTCGTCACATCATACACTTCGTGTGTGATGTAGCAGCAGCGGCCGAGCAACTGGTGTTGCTGCAATACAGCACTGATATCGCTGTTGTTGTCGCCAGAGTTATACAAACCGACCACATTGCTTGATTGCTGTAACGTGTGATTCAGCAGCGAACGGATTTTGTGCCGTTCATCTTCCCCCGCTAATACTTCACGCAACTGTAACCAGGGAGCACGTTGGGTGATGGCATCACGAAAACCTGAAATACGTTGGATATGTGCGCTGAAATCAAAACGCCCGCTAACCATGATCACATCCCCCTTGTGAGGCATAGTCTGGCTCATTAATAAGCCTGCGGTACGTCCTGCCTGATATTGATTTATTCCAACATGACAGAATCGATGTGAATTGGGTAAATCTGAAACCAGCGAAACCACCGGGACACCTTTATCTTTACACCAGGATAAGGCGTCATGAATAACGGGATAGTCATGCCCATAAACAATAATACCGTCGCGCAACTCACCGCTTTTTTTTATCTTTTCCGCCAGTTTTTCCGGTGGATTTTCCGTCACCAATGTACGAAATAATTTTATTTTACGATAACCCAGTCGATCGGCAATGTTGGCAAATTCATCGGCTAACTGCTGAAAAAACCAGGTGCCATTACTGCTCAGGAATACCTCAATCTGCCAGGGATGCTGTGTATCATCCGGCAGTAAACGCTGCAACCCAGCCTGACGTGCGGCACGCAAGACTTTGCGCACCGTTTCAGGACGAACGCCGCCACGCTCATTTAGTACGCGGTCAACCGTTGCGATCCCAACCCCGGCCAGTTCAGCCACTTTAATCAGGGTGAGTTTTTTCATGATGCTTCAATGCCCCAGTAAAATTCATGTCCAATATTTCAACAACGCAGAGTGCGCTTCAGGTCACAACTGGGCGTCTATTTTCGCCGTATTATGCGCAACATCTCGTGACTGGCAAGATGTTAAATGTTGCGGGACGAAACCATACTCTACATCTTCCAGCGCCGCTTATTAAAAACTTCAATGATGGGAAACCATCAACAAAAACCTTTCAAAGCGAAGGGGGAGTCATTACTCTTTGCTGTGTTGTTAATATTTAATTAATTACGTAATTTGAATGTAAAAACTTACCTCAGTATTTATCTAATAAAAGCCCACAGGGCAACGTCAGTATTTATCCAATAAACCTTATTTATATGGCTCAATGCCAGGCACAAATACGTCTGTTATTTGACCTGGTTTGCAATGTGAAAGCAGGGAAAACATGAAACGCAGAGAATTTCTCACTTCCATCACCGCATTGGGAGTGGCTTCCACGATCCCGACATTGGCACAAGCCGATGTGGTGACGGGTGGCCAGCCCTGGGAACCCGGCAAAATCCAAACGCCGCCCGCACCGCCGAGAAAAGGGGGGCTGCAATATCTCACTCAGCATGAATTTGACACGGTAGGCGCCATCGCTGAACGATTTATTCCAGCCGATGAAACCAGCCTGAGTGGCAAAGAGGCAGGGTGCGCCATTTTTATTGATCGGCAACTCGCGGGCGATTACGGCAACGCAGTGGCGATCTACCGTTTAGGCAAATTCGTCAAAGGCACCGCTGAGCAGGGGCCGCAATCTCCGCTGACGCCTGCACAACGCTATCGTCTGGGCATTGCTGCGCTGGATAAAGCCCTCCAGCAACAATATGGCAAAGACTTCCTCTCACTCAGTGGTGATCAGCAGGATCAGGTGCTGACCGCAATGGAGCAGAACAGCCTCGATCTCGGTGAGGAAGTTGAAACCAAAGTGTTCTTTGAACTGTTGCTGCAGAACGTGCGTGAGGGCTTCCTGTCTGACCCGATTTATGGCGGCAACAAAGACATGACCAGTTGGAAAATGATTGGCTTCCCTGGCGCTCGCTACGACTTCCGCGATCTGCTGCCGAAAAAAGGACAGAAGCTCAACATCATTCCTACCAGCCTGATTGATAACACCCTTTAATTTGTTTGCTGAGCAATAAACTATGAATAACGTCCGTCCAAAAGCTGATGTCGCCATCGTCGGCCTGGGGTGGTGCGGCTCTTTGATCGCCGAAGAGCTGACCCGCGCAGGTCTGAATGTCGTTGCCATTGAACGTGGCCCGTGGTTTGAAACCGCGACAGATTTTCCCCCCTCGGTCGATACCGATGAACTGCGTTGGGATACGCGCCGCAGTATGCTGCTGCCGCCCGCCGTCGAAACCACCACTTTCCGTAATAACACCACGCAAACGGCCCTGCCAACGCGCGAGTGGAACCTGAATGAACTGGGTTACAACGTGGGAGGCTCGGGCACTCACTGGGCTGGGATGGCATGGCGTTTTACGCCGTTCGATTTCGAGCCCTACAGCCAGACAGTGAAGCGTTACGGAAAACAGCAGATTGCCAAAGGGGTGATCCTGCAAGACTGGGGAGTGACTTACGACGAGCTGGAACCGTTTTACGATCGCTTTGAAAAGATCGCCGGCGTGTCAGGCAAGGCCGGTAAGCTGAACGGCGAAGTCATTGAAGGTGGCAACCCTTACGAGGGTAACCGTTCAAGCGAATACCCTTTGCCTGCACTGGAGAGTATGCGTCTGACGGATATTTTTGCCGAAGGCGCGAAGAAGATCGGCTTGAAACCCTTCATGGTTCCCGCTGGACAGGCGTCACGCGCTTACGTAAACCCACTGGGTGTGCGTATGGGGCCTTGCACCTATTGCGGTTACTGCCTCTATTACGGCTGCGGTAACTTCTCAAAATCCAGCCCTAACGCCTGTGTCATCCCAGCGTTAATGCAACGTGAGAACTTCACGGTGTTAACAGACTCCGCCGTGGTTCGCGTCAATAAAGCGGAAGACGGTAAAACCGCCACCGGCGTGACCTACCTCGATAAGAACAAGAAAGAGTGGGTACAGCCTGCAGACATCGTGATCTTGTCCGCCTTCCAGATGCAAAACGTGCGCCTGCTGCTGCTGTCCAAAATTGGCGTGCCTTACAACCCGGTGACCAAAACTGGCGTGGTAGGGCGTGCCTATAGCTTCCAGACGGTATCGGGTGCAGCGATCCACTTCAAAGATGAAAATCTGAATCAGTATATCGGTGCCGGAGCCCTCTCTTCGCAGGTGGACGACTGGAACGGCGATAACTTTGACCATACCGGTCTGGGCTTTATCGGTGGCGCAGGGATCCTGGTGGTGGCGCGTGGCGCGCGTCCTATCGGCAATGCCGATGCACTGCCACCGGGCTCGCCACGCTGGGGTAAAGATTGGAAGAAGGCTTATACCCACGCGTTCCAAAACACGACCTTTATCTTCGGCCAGGGCACCAGCTTCTCGCACGAAGATTACTATCTTGACCTCGATCCTGAGTACAAAGATGACAACGGCAATGCGTTGTTGCGTGTCACTTTTGACTACAACGACAATGACCGCCGCTCGGCGAAATTTATCGAAGAGAAGAGTGTGGAGATCGGTAAGGCCATGGGCGCTGAAATCGTCATTGGCACTAACTCTGCCTCGGGCGCTTACTCACCGTACAACTTTGCCAGCGACCACACCATTGGCGGAGCGGTCATGGGCAGCGATCCAAAAACCTCGGTGCTTAACCGCTACCAACAGTGCTGGGATGCACACAACGTGTTTGTACTGGGGGCTTCCTCTTTCCCAAACAACGCCGGTTATAACCCAACAGGCACCATTGGGGCGCTGAGTCTGTGGACGGCGAAAGCCATTATTGAACAGTACCTGAAAAACCCAGGTCCGTTGGTGAAGGTGTGAGATGAAGAAAACCAAACTGATTGCGGGCGTAGCGGTGATTGCTGCGGCTGTGGCAGCGGGCATGCTGTGGATGAACGGCGATACTTCTGCGGATGATGTTGCCAGCAACAACGTACTCACCAGCCAACCGCCAACTGCGGCAGACAGTGCCGCGATTGAACGTGGACGTTATGTGGCGATTGCCAGTGACTGCACGGCTTGTCATACCATGCCGGAAAGCAAACTGCCGCTGGCCGGGGGCTACTCGATCAGCACCCCCTTCGGCGGCATTTATGCCAGCAACATCACGCCGGATAGCGAAACCGGCATCGGTAGCTGGACGGAGCGTGATTTCTTCCGCGCAGTGCGTCACGGTAAGGGTAAAGAAGGGGAGCACCTATATCCTGCGATGCCCTACAACGCTTATGTGAAGCTGACGGATCAGGACATGCATGATCTCTGGATGTACCTGCGCTCGGTAAAGCCGATTCACTATCAGGTGCCGGAAACCAACCTGGGCTTCCCGTATAACATTCGTCTGGCGATGATGGGCTGGAACCTGCTGTTTTTCCGCAACGCAGGTTTCCAGATAGACAGCAGTAAAAGTGCTGAATGGAACCGAGGCGCTTATTTGGTGGAAGGGCCAGAACACTGTGCCGCCTGCCATACCGCGAAGAATCTGATTGGCGGTGACAGCAGTGATTATCTGCAAGGCGGCAATCTGGGTGAATGGCATGCCCCCGATATCACACCAAACCCGCACAACGGTATCGGAAGTTGGTCTGAGCAGCAGGTGGTGGATTACCTCAAGCTCGGCAGTAACCATGTGGCGGTCGCTTCAGGCCCGATGGCGGAAGCTGTGACTAACTCCACACAACACTTAACCGACGCTGATTTGCGCGCAATTGCGGTGTATCTCAAGCAAGTGCCGGCATCGACCACGACGTTGCCGCAACCGTTACCGATGGATAATGGGCAAATGAAGATGGGTGAAAATGTCTATTCAGCCAACTGCACTGCCTGCCATAACAGCGACGGCAAAGGGATCCCCAACCTTGCCGCCAGCCTGGCAAATAACCCTGGCCTGCTAGCGGATGATGCCTCTTCCATCATCACGACGGTGTTACAGGGCGGGCGCGGCGCGGTGACAGCGGGAAATCCAACCAGTGGTGCCATGCCTTCGTTTGCGTGGAAACTCTCGGACGAGCAGGTGGCCGCAGTGGCGACTTACCTGCGTAACAGTTGGGGCAATGCGGCTAAGCCGGTGACAACGGATGAAGTGGCAAAAGCACGTGCGCAATTGAAGTTACCCGCACAGATGCCTGCACGTTAAGTTAACTCACTCACCAGGGCTGCTATTTTTAAAAGAATAGCAGCCCTTTTTGTTGCCTGATGTTGAGCAGGACAGCCATTAACAACAGGGTAATTGTATCTGAGGCATGTCAAATTCAAGTTTTGTAATTAACTTAATCACGTCCGATCTTAATTTTCACTAAGGTGTACAACTTAAATTCCTGTGTACAAATATGTTGGTTAATTCGTGTTTAGTTATTTATTTTGTAATTTAAATTGATCATTAATATATAAGGAAAAAATACCGGATAAGCGAAGCGGCAAATGGCGCACGATTGATCAAGAAATGATCGATTTTTTGTAGTTAGCGACGAAAATAACCCTCCTGACGTAGCGAATTTTGCATTTAAGCGAAGCGCTAATACACGTCAGGAGAGTGTTGTGATAAAGGCTAGCGAGCGTAACCCTGTGTTGAATTAATGATAGTGTTATTTCCGGCGGCTGATCTTTCCTCCCTTCCGGCCTGCTTCAACGGCGCGGTTCGGATCGTTTTTAAAATTGCCGCCACTTACCTGACCGCCTTTGCGGCCTGCTTCAGCGGCACGCTCCTTGTCCTCGGCGAAGTTCCCTGTGCCCCCACGACGTTGCGTCTTTTTCTCTTCCTCTTCAGGATGCTTGTTAGGGTCCGTCATGCGTTCTCCTCATTATATTTGTACCAACATAAAGCAAAAATAAATGTAGCGTTGTTTTTACCATAATCAAGTCAGAATTAATCTTAAGTTTTATTATTTTGCAGACTGATTGTTTAAGGATAAGTCGATTTTTGTTTATAAGCAGATGAAACTCACATGAATGATGATTGTTAGCGCACTTTAGATGTTGAGTAAAGCGTGGCGTGCGGTTAAATATAAGCGAAGCGGTAAGGTGGTGATATTAATCATCCCTCTCAGTTTTGAGTTGAGCGGCTTGCGCCAGGGGGCTTACTTGCTACGTTTAATTAAGGTGATTGTTAGGCCGTTAATTAACGCTTCGCTTATTTCCAGATAATTTCATGAGCGAAGGTGTTGAATCGGTTAGCTTGCTAAGCAACTGCATACCATGCCCAAAGGTAGTTCATTAACAGCACATCAACCAGGAGTGAATGAATGACGAGGGAATCTGTTTATCTGGATTGGCTACGTGATGCACACGCGATGGAGAAACACGGTGAAATGTTATTAAAACAGGCGATGGAGCGTCTCGACAGTGATTCTGCAATCGGGAGTCACATCGCGCATTATCTTGCGCAATCACGCGCACAGCAGTTGCAGGTGAAAGACGTTCTGAAATGCCATGACGAGGGTTGGTCGGCATTAAAAGAGGCATTAGGTCGCCTGTCTGTGGTGGGGCAGGCCGCAAGCGATATGCTGCGTGCTGAGCAGGGCGCGCAGATGGCCGTCAGCGTCTATGTCTTTTGTAGTTATAAACTTGCCACTTATACCACGTTAATTGCTGCCGCCAGACAGGCTGGTGACAGTGAAGGCGTGGATATTTTTCAGCGCATCTTGCAACAGGAAGGGCAAATGGCGGACAGACTGCTTGCAGACTTGCCTGAAGCGGCCAATGAATCGATAGACTTGCTCGCGATAAGTGAAGCATCAAGCGTGGTATAGCGTTTTCTCTGGGTGGCCTGCTGGCTGCCCGCAGAGAAAATATTTTGCCTTATTAATGTTTGCACGTTAACAGCAATTGCATAAGCTGCATTAAAAAGCCGTTACGTTTATCCAAACCTAAGATCAACCTGCCCAAAGTCAGTTTAATAAGTAAAGCACATTGATCACTCAGGTGACTATTATTGCTAACAATTTAATATAACTGATCAAATTGTCTAATTGCGCTATTCCACAGGAAGTGAATTGTCTTTCACGAGTAAGTTATATTTAAGTAAAAGCATTAAGGTTAGTGAGCATGCTGACGATAACAGCAGGGATGCTGCCGATGAAAACGCGGAGCGTCTCCATTTCTTTGTTTTAATAACACCTGGATTTCATGACTCACTAATAAAAATCATTGAGGTTTCTAAATGGACATAGTTCAAGGATTTTCACGTAATATTAAATTGCGCAGCAAACTCATTATTTCTTCACTCATCAATATCGGTATGCTGCTTTTGGTTGCGGTACTGGGTTTAAATTCGCTGTTTATGGCACAAACCGGCGTCAACGGCATGATGAAAGATGATTACCCAACCATTGCGTTGGGCAATCAGTTGATCGATGAGATTAACACCACCATTCAGCGACAGGCTTTGCTGCTCAGCTCAATCAATGCGGAGCGCCGCAGCACCATCATGAATGAGCTTCAGGGGGCGACCGGGCAAATTACGGAGATTTATCGTCAACTGCATGCACTGGCAACAGATGACGATTCCATTGCTTATCTCAAAATCCTGGATGATAAACGCAAATCTTATTTAGAGGGCCGCAATGAATTTATGCAACTCGCGAGTCAGGACCCTAATAAAGCGCTGGATTATTATCTGACAGCATTGGCGAGTAAACAAAAGGACTACACGAGTGAAGTGCAGCGTTTTATTGCACTGCAAGAGCAGCAGATGAACGGCTCCTACACACATTTTATGGATTCCTACCACACCACTAAAATTTCAATGGTGGTGATCTTTATTGCGGCGATTATTCTTTCTGCAGTGATTGGCTGGATTATTATCCAATCCATTACTGTGCCATTAAAAAATGTGATTGCGTTTTTAGGCCGCGTTGCTGATGGCGATCTCAGTACGAATTTCTATGAAAAACGTAAAGACGAAATGGGCCAGTTAATAAACGCTATTCAGCAGATGCAGGATAAAATGTCGACCATTGTCAGTCATATTCGTATCAGCGCAGAGCAAATCTCAGGAGGTGCCAGCGAAATTATGTCGGGTACACATGATTTGGCCGCGCGCACTGAAGAACAAGCCAGTTCGGTTGAGCAAACGGCAGCATCGGTTGAAGAATTTACCGCCACCATTAGCAACACGCGCAATAACACCCACTTTGCTGCCGATCTGTCTGAAAAGGCGGAAAGCGCCGTGGGGCAGAATGCCACCATGATGAACAATGTGTCGACCAAAATGGCTGAGATCCATGATTCCGCAGGCCGCATGGCAGACATTATCAATCTGATAGATTCGATTGCTTTCCAGACCAATATCCTGGCGCTCAATGCGGCTGTTGAGGCGGCACGAGCAGGGGAGCACGGTCGCGGTTTTGCGGTCGTTGCGCAGGAAGTGCGTGCGCTGGCGCAGAAAACCGCCACCTCATCGCATGAGATTCGTCATCTGATTGAGGAGTCCTCCACGCGCATCGTTGATGGCCGTGACATGGTGGCGGATGCCAACAAACTGATGTCGGAAATGATGAACAACGTGGTGAACATGAAGGAAGTGCTGTCACAGATTAACCAGGCCAGTACCGAACAGGCCGATAGCATCAGTCAGATCAACACCGCCATCAGCCAAATCGACATCACGACACAACAAAATGCCTCGCTGGTGGAACAGTCCCTGGCTGCTTCCGCCATGCTCAGCGAGCAAGCGACAAATATGGTGAACAGCGTCAGTGTGTTTACCTTGCGTCAGAGCGCATAGCAACAAGTGACAGGCGGCCTGAAGGCCGCCACTACGCTATATTCTCGCTATTTAAGACGGGCGCCTGATCAAGCAACCATTGAAGCAATAGCTTGATGTTGGGCGCTTCCTGCCGGGTTTTCGGCCACACCAGATAATAACCGTCACCTGTCGCCACCGGCTGGTTAAATGGCAGCACCAGTAAGCCGTTGTTGATCGCCTGCTGGCTGAGCAGCAGGTCACCTATTGAAACGCCATGTCCGCTAATCGCCGCCATCGTGCCCTGTTCCAGAGTATCGAACAGTTTGCCTTGCCACAGATTGATAATCGGTGCATCAGTTGCCCCCTGTGACCAGCGCAACCAATCGCGGCGATCGTGTGAAGGGTGAATCAATTCACAGCTTGCCAGTTGCGTTTGTGCTTGTCGTTTCAGCGCGGGGGCGCAAATCGGAATTAACCACTCCTGAAACAGCAAATGGCACTCGGTGTCTGCACCAAAATTTCCGTCACCCAACAAGATGGCGCAGTCAAAAGGTTCACGGGCAAAATCGACTTTGTCGGTGTCCATCCAAACGCTGGTAATCTGCACTTCAGGCGTTGAGTTTTGCTCACGATATGTTTGGAGTACATCCAGCAACCAACGCATGGTCAGTGTCGAAGGGGCCTTGAGGCGGAGTTGATGACCCTGCTGCGCGAAGGCGGCGCAAGCTTGCTCTAAAGAGGCAAATCCGACCTGTAATTGTGCCGCGAATACGCTACCCGCAGCGCTGATTTCGACCCTGGGCCCTTTACGGATAAACAGTTGGCAATCGAACCACTCTTCCAGGGTACGGATGTGACGGCTAATCGCGCCAGGAGTGACGTTGAGTGCGGCGGCGGCCTGGCTAAAAGACCCCAACTGCGCCGCACTGGCAAAGGCGCGCAACGCGTAAAGTGGAGGAAGCGTCATAAGGCAAACTCAATGTTGAGTAAAACTCACATTCAACGTCATTTTAAAGCGTTTTTCAACGAACAAACGAAAGGCAATACTGACGACCTTCTCATGCGTTTACAGGTCGTTGTCATGAACCTCTCACTGCTGCTGGCATATATGCTGGCGATTTTATTGCTGTTAATGACGCCAGGCCCGGTGGTGGCGCTGGTTACGGGCACGGCCGCACGTCACGGTTATCGCCGCGCTTTTGCCACCGTGGTGGGCACTAACGCGGCATCACTGGTGTTGATCGCGCTGGCTGCGCTGATGTTGACGGGATTGGTTTCGATCAATCCTCGGAGTTTGCAAGTCGCCGGGTTGCTGGGTTCCCTGTTTATGGGCGTGATTGCATGGCAAGGCTTACGTGCTGCAACCAGTGCAATCGCCCACCGGCCCGCAGCACAGGGTGGATTGCTGAAAGGCTTTGTGGTGGGCATCTCTAATCCAAAAGATATTCTGTTCTTTGCCGCGCTGTTTCCACAGTTTATCGCCATTACGCCCTATCTTAGCAGCAGCCTGATCACTCTGGCGCTGGTGTGGATGGCCTTCGATTTTGCGGTGCTGGCGTTTTACATCATCACCGTAAAACGCTGGCTGCCGGGTGCAAAACAGCTACGTATGGAGCGGGTATCAATGCTGATATTATTGCTGATCGCACTGGCGGGCGCGTTCTACAACCTGAGGGAGCTGTTGTTGTAGCGTGGTATTGAAGATTTTACCCACAACGCCGATAACGCATAGCGAATTGCTGCATGGAGCAGCTTAAAGGGAAAAATAATGAAAAAAGCATTGATAGCGTTAGCGGTTTTAACCCTGGCAGGGTGCGCCAGACCTTATGGATCAGCCGATACCATCATCAATCAGCAAATGGTCACACCGGATACCAGCAAGAAGCAGACGCCGGTTACCGTTACGCGCCTTAAGCAGTTTATTGGTAGTGCAAGCGGGGGATCCTGCAAATTCGTGGTGAACGTGGATGGTCAGGATGTCGCGATGTTGCGTCAAAACCAGTTTGTCACTGCGTATCTGGAAAATGGTCTGCACAAGTTACGCGTCAGTAATGACTGTTCAGTGATGAGCATGGGGATGCGTAAGTCGCTGGATATTGTGGCTGACGGCACGCCACAAGAGTACGCCACAGAAGTGGGCTTCTGGGGACAGTACCGCATGTGGCGCACTAAATAAGTTAAAAAGCGGAGTGATGCCAATGCCAGCGGCCATCAGGAGCACATTACCTGATGGTTGCAGTGGAAAAGCAGCCGCCGGCAAAAATGGCTTGTTCACGCATCAGTCTCAGTTCGGGATAAAAAAAGTGACGTTACCTTACACGGCGGTGAAAAGTAACGCCACTCCATTGGCGCATCCTGAATGACTGTCAGCGCGGTGAGCCGCACTCAGGCTTCTATTGCTGCGTAATCCCCTGTGCCTTCGGGCCATGGCGTAAGCAAATCGAAGCCGGTCTCGGTCACAGCAATGGTGTGTTCCCACTGCGCCGACAGCGAGCGATCTTTTGTCACCACCGTCCAGCCATCAGATAAAACACTGGTGCCTGCTTTACCGGCATTGATCATGGGCTCGATGGTGAAGATCATGCCTGCCTGCAGCGCAATCCCTGTGCCCGGCGTACCGTAGTGCAGAATCTGAGGCTCGCCGTGATAAATCTCACCGACACCGTGACCGCAATATTCACGCACCACTGAGAATCCGGCTTTCTCCGCCACCTGTTGGATCGCGGCGCCGATATCACCCAAAGTTGCACCGGGTTTGACGACTTTAATGCCCGCCACCATGGATTCGTAGGTGATATCGACCAGACGTTTAGCGCGCACCGATGGCTCACCCACGTAATACATGCGGCTGGTATCACCGTACCAGCCATCTTTAATGATACCGACGTCGATGTTGACGATATCGCCATTCTTGAGCTTTTTCTCACCAGGAATCCCATGGCACACCACGTGGTTTACCGACGTACAGGTGGTGCGCGTATAGCCGTGATAGCCAATATTGGCGGGAACAACCTTCAGTTCATTGACAATATAGTCATGGCAAATGGCGTCCAGTTCATCTGTGGTCACGCCGGGTTTGACGTAAGGGGTGATGATTTCCAGCACTTTTGCCGCGGTGTGTCCGGCAGCGCGTGCCAGTTCGATTTCTTCAGCAGTATGCAGTTTGATGGTCATTGCGCGATTCCCTGCGTGGTTAATGTAGGCTGGTCAAGCAGCTGCGCTAAATCTGCGCCGCCGTCACGTTCGACACGCATCAACAGTCGTGTCAGTTCCTGAAGGTTGAGGTCAGGATAAAGCTCAGCCAGCATGCCAATCTTCATCCAGTGCTCTGCCTGCGCATTGATGGAACGGCTTAACGCCGTGCTCGCGATACGCAGATTCTCATGCATCAGATCAGAAATTTTTACGATACCCATTATGCGATCCGTATATGAAACATAGTCGTTTTGCATATAGGTTACGCTGCGTCCGGATAAGATGGAAGGGGAAATATTGGTAAGTTTGCCGTGACCATGCACAGCATCTCCAACTTTTCGCCGTTTAAGCCTGCCAGGACGTGACATGTGGAGGAAAAGAGGGCAGAGGTAAAGATAGACTAAAGGAAAATACCCCGCGAAGCGGCTTAACATTCGTTGCAGAGTAATATCTCTGGATTTCCCCAGAGCAGGGTGCTGAATGTTTGGGATTTGAAACCTTAGCTAAAATAAAATAATCCACCGTAGAGGGATTAAGCTAATAATCGAGTGGCATCATTAAGAGAAAATCGGCAGCAACTTAGCGATACGGCAGAAATATATTTTCCGTGACGCATCACTTATTTGATGGTTTTCTGTGCTTATTGAAGTTCTGACAACAGATTGAATTTAATGCGCTAATTATTAAACCCTATTAATGAGTGTGCCATTGATAAGATGTCTGGGCAGCCGTAATCCTTGTTTTCAATTAACGCTTCGCTTAAATCAGGTGAAAGATCCCTTTACTCAGTTGTCATGTAAGCTTTTTGTAAAGATATTTCAGCATGACAAAACGTGATGGCGGGCATAGTATGGTGATATTCACCGGTAAATAATGAGCAAAATAGACGCAAAATGGCGGATATTCTCCTTAATGATAATGAAGTTATTCTTTTGAGTTCAGCATTGCTATCCGTACCAATAGAATGGGCGAGTGCAAATGAGCATAACTAACGAATTTAAGCCAGGCTGCATCACGCTCCAGGCACTTCGGACTCCAGATATCTGCCGTGACGATGTACTGAGCAAATTCACTGATTTGGTCAGTAAAACGCTGGATGTTCCCAGCAGTTTCATCTCTGTCCTTGACGATGATTTCCAATACATCAAAGCTGCTCACAACTTTAACGTCGGT
This sequence comes from Pantoea sp. S61, assembly GCF_016625145.1. NCBI lineage: Bacteria > Pseudomonadati > Pseudomonadota > Gammaproteobacteria > Enterobacterales > Erwiniaceae > Pantoea > Pantoea sp. S61. Next base: position 520,769 of record NZ_JACVUO010000001.1, on the reverse strand, counting down.
GAAACGTTGCGTGCCGATTCATTGTGTCAGTACGTGGTAGAAGGGGATCAACCGCTGGTGGTGCCCGATACCCAACTGGACGCCTGTTTTTCCGTCAATCCTTTTGTTATTGGCGAACCTTTTGTTCGCTTTTATGCGGGCGTGCCACTGAAGAGCCAGGAAGGGCTGGTCTTAGGCACGCTGTGCGTGGTTGATAGCAAACCACACACCTTTAGCGCTGAAAAGCTGGCGACGATGACATTGCTATCACAACTGGTGATTTCCTTTCTGGAAGCCTGGCATTCTGTCGGTTTTACCGATCTGGTGACAGGATTGCCTAACCGACAGCAACTGATTCGAGACCTGCAATCCTTGCGTAATGCGGGTGATAACACACGGTATCGACTGGTGTTGATCGACTGCATCGATATGCCGCGAGCCTATGAGTTGGCGCGTTCGTTGGGCATGGCGCCAGTCGAAGGGCTGCTCAAAGATATGGCAACGTTACTGCCGCTACGTTTGCGTCCCGGCAAAAATGAACTGCTCTATACCGTGGCAACCGGGCGGTTCGCGCTATTAACCCAACAAGAAAGTCCATTGTGCGCCGAGTGGATTGCGCGACGCATGGAAGGCGTACGCGCCGAGATTGGCGAAGGTTTATCGGTCGATTTGGCGACGCATACCGGTGAAACCCTCTTTTCGCCGTCAGAAATTTCCGCTCAGGAAGCGCTGCGTCGAGCCGTTAGTGCGTTGCATGAAGCCATTTGTCGCGGTATCCCGTGTATGAGCTTCAGTGAGAAAAACGATGAGCGGCGTACGGATGACTTTACTCTCGTCAACGATTTGGCCACTGCTGTACGGCACAATCATGGCTTGTATCTGGTGTTCCAGCCGAAAATCTGTCTGAGCAGCGGTTTACCGATTGGTCTTGAAGCGCTGATTCGATGGCGCCATCCCACCCGAGGTGAGCTTTCTCCTTCAGTCTTCATCCCGCTCGCGGAACAAACCACGCTGCTGCAAGAGATCACCGAATGGGTCATTGATAAAACCATTGAGCGTTTGAAGCGGCTCAACGGACAAGGTATCCAGTTGCCTGTCACGGTGAATGTTAGCGTGCGCGACTTTAGTCAGGAAAGTTTTGCCGACAGACTCGAAAGTAAGATGATCAAGGCACGCCTGCCGACGAATCTGCTCGGCATTGAGTGCCTGGAAACCGAGCGCATCATCGAAAGCACGGCAGCAATCAGTGGCCTGGAAATGTTGAAACTGCGCGGTTTCGGTATTGCGCTGGACGATTTCGGCACCGGCTATAGCAATATCAGTTATCTGCGAAAAATGCCTCTGGATGTGGTCAAACTCGACCGTTCGATTGTCGGGGGACTTGCCACGGACACCGCGTCACGCATCATCACTCGCAGTATCATCACCATGCTTAAAGAACTGGATTACGTGGTGTTAGCTGAAGGCGTGGAAAATCTTGAGACGCTTGAAGCGTTAAAAGAATTCGGTTGCGATCAGGCGCAGGGGTTCTTTCATTCCCGCCCATTACCTGAAAGCGAACTGGATAATTGGTTGCGCTGGAAGTTAGGGTGATACCTCTGTCCTGACGTCATCGGTTCCTGCTTCACCCATTGCCAGAGCACTGGCGCTGGCGGGGTCAAACAGCGACAGACTCTCGATTTGATCAACCATAATGACTTTGCGAAACTCTAAAGCCGATTTGGGTTTTGACATAAAATCAATACCGTGTTCGTGGTACCAGCGGCTGTAATTGTGTTCAACAGCGAGGTTGAGCGTGCGCGCATCGCGATAACCGCTGAGCATCGGTATTAATACAATATTAGCCGTGCTGGCATATTCGAAAGTGGCGGCATGAATCATGCCAATGTAGATGCGTCGGGATTTTAGCGTTACCCAGGCTAACTCACCTTCTTCCATACACTGCAACAACATCTGCTCAATGCCGTTCGAACGCGACAATCGCTGATAGAGGTCGCGGCGGCTGCTGGCGGTTAATCGCGCGCTACCAGCCCAGTTAGAACGATACACACAAAACAGCAGGGCAAAGGCGAGCATAATCACTACCGGTGCCTGAATACCCAGAAAGCTCCATGTCATAAAATCCACATGCCAGCGGGCGTGTACGAGACTGCTAAGTGCAAACGTGTTGTTGAGTGCTGAAGCGGCGAGTAAGATCAGCCAAACAATCCCCGTTGCAAGCACCCCCTGCAAGACGAAAATACAGCCATAAAGCGCAATGAGAAAATAGACATCCCAGCCAAATGACCGTTTTATTTTTAAGCGACTCGACATGTCGCGGCTGGTATACCAATAGCCACATACCATCAGCACCATAAATATTGCCGTGCCCATTTAAATACCCTTCAACGTTTTGACATGATGGGAAAAATCGCGCTGTACTTTTGGGCTTAAAGGATTAACCGAAGCGTTACCATCTTCATCAATAATGATTCTGTCACCTTCCTGAATAGATTCTTTCATATCATCCTGACTCATGACCTGGAGCAATGACTCTGGGCTGTTAAAGAGGGAGCTAATAAAGCTAAACATGTTAATTTCCATTTCTCTGGGATGAAAACAGTATGGCACAAAACCAGTTGTTGTTCTGGCTTCTCTCATCCTCAAAGGGGATGTTTTTGAACTTTACAGATTAATCCGGTCATTTAATATATTTAAGCGAGGCCGTAATCTGGGGGTATTATTACCTGATGTTAATTCCTGATAAAAATTGATTTGTATTACAAATAGTAGACTATAGTTATTAAGAAACTATTTATGAGGTAATTTATGAAAAATCATAACGAAAATGAGCAACGTAAAAGGGAAGGTAATACGCATAAAAAGCTACCTGAGGCGGACCTTTATGCAGTAAATGCTCTTGAAGAAGCAGATCATCCTGCCAAAGATAATCCGAAAGATCATGGAGAGATCCCTCGTACACGCGATGACAGTAAAGATCACAAACATGATCCTTTTCAGGACAAATAACATGTTTGAAACGGGGTTGGATGTTTGCGTACAGCAATAACCCACAGGGTATTAAATAATGCGAGAGGAAGTTACCTCAGCCAGTATGGCATGGCTGAGGTGTGCCTATGATAGGATCAAGGTTCATCTATTCTTGAGACTTTTAGATGAGCATTTTCTCCTTTACCAAAGACTTTACCGCTGACTCGCACTTTATCCTCAGCATTGAAGGTTTTTCCCTTAAAAGTAGTGAGCGGTGCATCGATATTTACCGTGCCGGAACTGTCTCGGAATTGATAGGTATCGCCTTTAATCTTATGGGTGATGTAGCCTTCAAGCGTGCTATACCCACCCTGACGAAAGTCTTTTATCAGCGTCACTGGGGTTTCTGCCGTATCTTCAGAGCCTTTATAACCGGCATCCTCCTTATTTTGTGGCGGTGGCGTTTTACCTGGCTCAAAACCTCCCTTTTCAGCGTGAGCCCCGAAACTCAATGACAACATTAATGCAACCCATGCAGCTTTATGCATATCTCATCTCCGAGATGAATGTCTAATACTTAAGCCTGGCACAAATGAGGGAGAGTAAACGCAGCCGCAGAATAATAACTTCATTTTTAATTCTTCATTAAACGGCGAAAACTGTGGATAAGCAGTAGCTTGAAAGAAAATACCTCGTTTTAATGTGAGGGACATTGTGCACTAAGATTTTAAAACGAGTGATTTATTAGATTTAGTTTTTCAAACTGAGATCCAGTGATAAACGAAGCATGTAGTTAAGAAAACTCACTTTACTAGTCGCGGCTAGTTTTTAAAAAATATTTTACGCTTGTTTCACATAATCGGTTATCTAGTGCATCGCTTTAATCATCACCTAACTAAACTACCTATACCCAATCAGGGTGAATGGAGGTATGTATGTCAGAACGTCCAGATCCAGATGATGTTAAGCCACTGCCTGGCGACGATTTGCCTTTACCCGATGAAGAAGACGATGAGACTGACGATCGTGGCTTACCTGATGATCAAAAACCCATTATCTGATTCTCAATACAGAGCCGCTGCTGCGGCTCTTTCGTTCTATCTGAAGGTAAGTTTTGTTACAGAACAAAGGTTCAATCATTGGATGATGTATCATCTTTGATGTATTGCCGCATCGCTTCATGCATAGCACGATTACGATCTACCTCAAGTCCGCGCTCTTCATACTCTTTAGCCATGTTAATAATGACTTCATCGTACTTACCTTTGAAGCTAATGTTATTCAACGCAACCTGTTTAATCATCAGTTCGCGCAATACATCGGTTTCAATTTTTAACCGCTGCACGGTTTCCTCAAGTTCCTTTATTCTCTCTTCAGCTGACATCATCGCTCCCTATTAAAGTATGTTGATTAAGCAAGCCACGGTATTGAAATGAATATCGCATTGAAATGCTTATAACTCAAGCCTCTGCTTTTCAGTTTGAATAAGCGAGCCGTAAAGCACAGATGTGAGAGCAATAGCTTATTGTTTGGTTTATATTCACGGCGCATATTAACGACCCGCATTGATGACGCTGAAGCGCTGGAACCTTCCTATGATGAACATCTTCGCCCTGATTCTGGCCATTGCTGTGATTTTTAGCGGCCTGAGTTGGGCATATAGGCTTTGCATTGTCTCTCGCGTCAACGTTGAGAAGAAAAAAGCAAAGTCCTCGCTCATGCAGCAGAGCCTATCCAAACGTCTTCCGGGCTGGCTGGATACGCCCGCATCGCTCTTTCCGTTGCTTGTCATCGTGTTACTGGTTCGGGCTTTTGGCTGGGAGCCTTTTCGCATTCCTTCTGGCTCCATGATGCCAACCTTACTCACCGGCGACTGGGTGCTGGCAGATAAGTATTCATACGGGCTGCGAAATCCATTCAATCAGAAAACGCTGCTGGCCACCGGGCACCCTCAACGCGGTGATATTGCGATATTTACGTTTCCTCAGGACGAAACGCAGTTGTTCATTAAAAGAGTCATCGGTTTGCCCGGCGACAAAGTGATATTCAATCCAGCGACACAACAGCTCACTGTTTTCCCTTTTTGCCAGGACAATCAATCTTGTGCACCTGCGCTAGCCATTGACTATAGTGCGCTCAAAGCGGGCGAGTTCGTCGAGACTGCCGGAGCGCATCCGGGCTTCTATGCCAGGCCCATTGGCGAGGAAAAGCCTGCTGAACAGCGTTTACTGATGCGCACTGAAACGCTGGCGGGGGTGACGCATCGCATTTTGCAGAAACCTGAATTTACTGTTTCAGCATCGACGTTTTTCCATCAACCCGGTCAGCAGCCCGGAGAGTGGGTGGTGCCGGCGGATAGCTATTTTATGATGGGGGATAATCGTAACAACAGCTATGACAGCCGCTATTGGGGTTTTGTCCCTGAGCCTAATCTGGTGGGCAAAGCGGTGGCGATTGGATTCAGCGTGGAAAAACAGGAAGGGCAGTGGCCGACAGGGTTGAGGTTAGATCGCATTGGGCGGATCCAATAAGAGGAGATGCCAGTCCCTGGCAGAACAAATCCTAAAGCGCTTTACTCAGACTTTGTTGGAGGACGGCGACTTATCTTGCCTCCTTTCCGACCCGCTTCAATGGCGCGTTCAGGATCGTTTCTGAAGTTGCCTCCACTGGCTTTGCCTCCCGCTTTGCCAGCTTCTCTTGCCCGTGCCGGATCGTTAGCAAAATTCCCTGCACCGCCTCTGTAGCTCTGTTGTTTCATAGGAAGACCTCATATCAATGTTCCGTGAGAGATAAGGACTAGCTAGTCACTCCATAATTTTAGTGCGCGATTGCGGCTTCGTCAGCGCGGGATAATTAATATTTTGTAGTCTTTATCGCACAAAAAAAGAAATGTTATCCGATTTAAAATAGCCACTAATCACGATTAAATGATTTTTTAAATTGTTTAAGTAATAAACATGAAAATATTAAATGTTGAAGCCAATTTCTGGGCCGCGCTTGGCTTAGAAAAGCTATTGATATCTGCTGGTTACCAATTCTTATCCTGCACCTCTTTATGTGATGCAAAAAAAACATTAATCGATCAATCCATCGAAGTGATGATTATTGAGTTAAAAACCGAAGCTGATGATATTGAATCTTCCTATACGTTCTTACGCCTGTTGCAGGCACTTTATCCTTGTATCCGCGTGTTGGTACTGACTGACATTAAAGATGCCGCGCTGCTTAATTTTCTTGCCCATGAATTTCATTCGGTTTTATTTCTGACAAAAAAAGCCTCATTAGCCAGCATTGTTCAAAACGTCAATATACTCGCTGAGAAGAGACCTCATACCTCAACACGAAGCCGTGTGCCTTCGCTCTCGCTGCAAGAATTTCACATGCTGAAATGGCTTGCCCGATACAGCAGTCAGCAGGACATTGCCTTGCGTGTCAGACTGAATAACAAAACCATCAGTCACTATAAGCGATCGATTTACGCTAAGCTGAATTGTGAAAATAATGTTGAGTTTCATCATCGGCTTACGCAATACGGGTTTAATCGAACCCCTGTCGATTAATACTTCCACTGACGTTGTCCCTCTCTCATGACACCTGTTACGCCCGGTCAGTAAATGGCGTCTTTTGCCTGAGGCTTGAGAATTCCGGCTCGCAGGAGGAAGATATTCCCCTTTGCCAGGGCCGGGAATAGCCATGCTGATCACTTCCGAAAACACGCGCACTTTTAATACGGATACCCGACTCGCCTGTACGCTGGCGGCCGTGGCGGGCGCGCTGAACACTGCTGCATTTGAAACCGTCGGTTTTTTCTCAGCCAACATGACGGGCAACGTCTCGTCACTGTCCGACCATTTGGCGAAAGCGAATCTGCACGTTGGATTGTTCTTCCTGCTGATCGTGCTGCTTTTTATCGCCGGTTCTTCAGTTTCGACCCTGATCATCAACTCCGGCCGCAGACGACAAATTCGCGGGATTTATGCCATCAATATCCTGCTGGAAGGCGTGGCATTATTAGCGCTAGGCGTCATTGAGAGTTGGTTCAGCTTTAGTGAATCGGGAGTACTGCTGGTTCTCAGTTTGAGTTTTTTGATGGGATTACAAAACGCCGTGGTGACAAGAATTTCCAACGCACGCGTGCGCACCACCCATGTCTCCGGTACCGCCACCGATATTGGCATTGAACTGGCCATGCTGTTTGATGTGCTACGCCGTAAAGAGTCCCCGAAAGATGCACCGCTCTATATCGAACGTTTAAAACTGCATTTCTTCACGGTGATGGCATTTCTGTTCGGCGGCGTGCTGGGTATTCTGCTGCTCAACGCGCTGAGCTATAAACTGTTAATTTTGATTGGCGTGATGCTTTCTGCACTCGCTTTGTCTGCATTACAACGTGCCGGACATCTACTGCACTCCTGAACAATAATTGACGTCCCTCACATTTCTCAGCGTGTTTTTAGAAAACTGCTTGCTACTTTTTGGCAATGCTCCGCAATATAATCGGCGTTAAGGATTGTTACTGTTCGGCAGGCAAAACCTGAGGCGCGCCCTTTCTCGATAGCAGAGGGCGCGCCTCAGGTTTTTTTTTGCGCGAAATTCGGGGCGTTTTGCAGGAGAAAGGAAGATGCAATATCAGGAACTGGCAGATGACATTGTGGCAGGCGTGGGGGGAAAAGAGAACATTATCAGCGTGATGCATTGCGCAACGCGCCTGCGCTTCAAATTAAAAGAGCGTCAAAAAGCGCATACCGCCGAGTTAAAAAATAATCCTGGCGTCATTATGGTGGTAGAAAGCGGTGGACAATATCAGGTCGTCATCGGCAACCAGGTTGCGGAGGTCTATCGCGCGTTAACGGCACGCTATGCACTCGATCGTGCCGACAACGTGGAGGACACTACGCCACAAAACCTGTTTGCCCGTTTTATCGATCTGGTTTCCGGCATCTTTACACCGTTTATTGGTGTGATGATTGCGACAGGCATCATCAAGGGACTGCTGGCGTTGGCGCTGGTGCTCGGTGTGATGGAATCGAGCAGCGGTAGCTACAAAGTGTTGTTTGTCGCCAGCGATGGCCTGTTCTATTTCTTGCCGATTCTGCTCGGCTACAGTGCCGGGAAAAAATTTGGCGGTAACCCCTTTGTCAGTATGGCGATTGCCGCAGCGCTGGTGCATCCATTAATTCTGGAAGCGATGCAACAGCAGCAGGCAGGAAAGCCACTGACCTTTGTGGATATTCCGCTGGAAATCCTCAATTACAGCTCCTCGGTGATCCCGATTATCTTTGCTGCGTGGGTCTCAAGCTTGATTGAGCGTTGGGTACATCCGCGTTCACCTGGCGCGGTGCGCAACTTTACGACGCCGCTGGTGTGCTTGTTAATCACCGTGCCGCTCACCTTTCTGGCCATTGGCCCAGCCGCGACCTGGCTCAGCCGCTTGCTGGCAGAAGGCTATCTGTGGATTTACAGCCTCAGTCCGATGATGGCGGGGGCGGTGATGGGCGCGATCTGGCAAATCTGTGTGATTTTCGGCCTGCACTGGGGCCTGGTGCCGATCATGCTCAACAATCTGGCTAACTTCGGTCACGACACCTTACTGCCATTACTGATGCCGGCGGTATTAGGGCAGGCGGGCGCGACATTAGGGATCTTCCTGCGCACGCGTGATATCAAACTCAAAGCGATGGCGGGTTCGGCGTTCACCGCCAGTATTTTTGGCATCACCGAACCGGCGGTGTATGGCGTCACGCTGCCGCGTCGTCGTCCGTTTATTTTCGGCTGTATCGGTGGCGCGCTGGGTGCCGCCATTCTAGGCTTCTGGCACACCACCATTTACTCCTTTGGTTTTCCCAGCATTTTCACCTTCATCCAGGTCGTGCCCTCAACAGGTCTTGATGTCAGTGTGCTGGCATCCTTTGCCGGTGCCCTGGTGGCGCTGATTTTTGCCTGTGTCATGACCTATGTGTTTGGGCTGCAGGAGTCCGCGCCTCCGTCCGCTGTGGCGGAACCCGTAGCCGCACCCGCAACATTGACGCGCCGTGAAAGCGTCGTCAGCCCGATGGCGGGGGAAGTGTTATCACTGGAAAAAGTCAAAGATGAGACCTTCGCTAGCGGTTTACTCGGCAAAGGCGCGGCCATTCTGCCGCAAGTGGGCCGCGTGGTGTCGCCGGTCAATGGCGTGGTTTCTTCGATGTTCCGCACCGGACATGCCATTGGACTGACGTCAGATCAAGGCGCGGAAGTGCTGATCCATGTTGGACTCGATACCGTAAAACTCGATGGGCAATATTTCCATCCTCAGGTGCAAAACGATCAGCCGGTGAAAATAGGTGACGTGCTGCTGGAGTTTGATATTGAGGCGATTAAAAGCGCTGGGTTTGACCTCACCACACCGGTGCTGGTGAGTAACAGTGATGATTTTATTGATGTGTTAACCCTGAACAACAGCGCGGTGAGTGAAGGCTCGCCGCTGCTGGCCGTGCTGAAATAACCAAGGAGCAAGTAAATGACTACACGTTTCCCGGATGCATTTTTATGGGGTGGCGCCGTTGCCGCCAATCAGGTGGAAGGTGCCTGGCAGGAGGGCGGTAAAGGGTTATCGACCTCGGATCTGCAACCTAAAGGGATTTTCGGCGCGCGCGTTGAACGCAGCGGCGACGATTTTGGCATCAAAGACACGGCGATTGATTTCTATCATCGCTTCCCGGAAGACATCAAGCTGTTCGCGGAAATGGGCTTTACCGTGCTGCGCACCTCGATTGCCTGGACGCGTATCTTCCCGCAGGGCGACGAGGCACAACCCAACGAAGAGGGGCTGGCCTTTTACGATCGTTTATTTGATGAGATGGCAAAGTACAACATTACGCCATTAGTGACATTGTCACATTACGAAATGCCGTATGGCTTGATTAAAAAATACGGTGGCTGGGGAAATCGCATCACTATTGATTGTTTCGAACGCTATGCGCGTGCGGTGTTCACTCGCTTCCAGCATAAAGTGAAGCTGTGGCTGACGTTCAATGAAATCAACATGTCGTTACACGCGCCCTTTACCGGCGTCGGCTTGCCGGAAGAGAGCGATCAACAGGCGATCTATCAGGCCATCCACCATCAGTTGGTGGCGAGCGGTCGCGCCGTGCGAGCCTGCCATGAGATTGTGCAGGACGGTAAGATCGGCAACATGCTGCTGGGTGCGCTGCTCTATCCGCTCAGCTGCCGTCCGGCCGATGTGCTGGAAACTCTGCAGCAGAATCGTGAGTGGTTATTCTTTGGTGATGTGCAGGTGCGCGGCGCCTATCCGGCATACATGAAACGCTTCTTCGCCGATCGCGGAATCACAGTCTCCATCACCGATGAAGACAAACGTGACCTGCAGAACACCGTGGATTACATCTCCTTCAGTTATTACATGACCGGTTGCGTCACCACGAATGAAGAAGAGAACCAGAAAGCGCAGGGCAATATCTTGTCGATGGTGCCTAATCCGCATCTGGCCAGTTCAGAATGGGGCTGGCAGATTGATCCAGAAGGGCTGCGTATCCTGCTTAACATCTTGTATGACCGCTATCAGAAGCCACTGTTTATTGTGGAAAACGGGTTGGGTGCCAAAGATGTGGTTGAGGCCGATGGCAGTATTAATGACGATTACCGTATCCAGTATCTGAATGATCACTTAGTGCAGGTGCGGGAAGCCATTGAGGATGGTGTGGAAGTGATGGGCTACACCTGCTGGGGACCGATTGACCTGGTCAGCGCCTCCAAAGCCGAGTTCTCTAAACGTTACGGTTTTATCCATGTTGATCGCGATGATGCAGGCAACGGTACGCTGGAGCGTTCGCGTAAAAAGAGCTTTTTCTGGTATCAGGACGTCATTCGCAGCCACGGCGCGGCCTTGAAATAACCTCTTTAACGGGCGCGCAGGCGCCCGTTTTCACGCCTCGTCTGCATCTTCCTGCAACGCTAAAGTCTCTTTGCGTACCCGCTCAATATGGATGGTGAGAAACATGCGCTCTTCAGCAGACAGGGCATAGCGGTATTTGTGCTGGATGTGGCTGTCGATCTTTAGCGCGCATTGATAGGCAATGGGATATTTATCGCGCACCACATCGTGCAAAGACTCATCTTCACTGCATACGCCGCGTTTCCCGAGCATGCGCTGGGCAAAAAACTTCAGGTGGTTGACGAAGCGGTTGTAGCTCAGGCTGTCGGTGCGGTAATCCAGCTGCAACCGGTACTTCACGATATGCAAAATCTCCTGCATAAATTGCGTCACGTGAGAGACATCGGCAAATTCACTGCCCAATTGTGCATTGACCAAATGCAGGGCGATAAAGCCCGCTTCATCGTCAGGCAAGGCCACATTAAGACGTTTGTCTATCAATGCCAGTGCTTCCATGCCAATCGCGAACTCTTTTGGATAGAGCGTTTTGATCTCCCACTTCAGTACATTGCGAATCGGCATGCCCTGCTGATGGCGCTCAATGGCGAAATGACAGTGGTCGCAAAGCGCAATCGAAAGGCTCTCATGCAGCGGCTGGCCCAGCTGTTGACGTGCATTGGCGATGATTAACTCGCTGGTGGTGATGACTTCCAGCGGGATGTCGGAAAGCAGTTCGCTGAGCCTGCCTGTCAGAGTGTCACTTTGCAAAGCGAAGACTTTCTCAATCTGTTGCGTATCCAGCGCATCACCCACGCGCTTCTGAAAAGCCAGCCCGCGCCCCATGACGACCTGTTCTTTGCCGTTCTCGCCCAGTACGACCACGACGTTGTTATTGAGGACCTTCGCGATTTTCATGTTTTATCTGCCCTGAAAAAGAAAAAACCTGACCCACCGGGAGGGCGGCGTGTCAGGTTTTGCCTGCGTTTGCACGCAGTAACAATCTGGCGAGATCATAAGCGGCTGCGTGATTCCGACAAGCGAGAGAGCGGTGATATGTGAGTTACGTCATGTTTTTGCGCCGCTGGAGACTCGTCACACGGGAGACCCTTCCGTCGCTATCTCGATTTTTGCCAAAATGCGCCGGTTGATGATGCGCAAAAGCCTGTGCGAAAGCGAAACGTAAAGAAACAATCGGCATCGCAGATCCTCTGGAAGGGGCGCTGGATGGGCGTTTTGCACCAATTCCGGGCGCCAGGTAAGGATATTCGTAAGGATAGCGTAAAGAAATGATCTGGTTTTCATTAAAGGTTTGCCTTAAGTCGCCGATAGTACCGTAACGTCAAAATAACAGGAGTTACGTACATGGCCGGGATTTCAACTTTAGGTGTGGGTTCAGGACTGGGTTTAAGTACCATTTTGGATAAGCTGACCGCCGCTGAAAAACAGTCACTGACACCGATTTCAAAGCAGCAGTCTGCCGCCACGGCGAAGCTTTCTGCTTATGGCACACTTAAAACCGCGATTCAGGCTTTTCAGACGGCTAACACCAAATTAAAAGATGCGAGTCTCTATACGGCGACCAGTACCACTTCCAGTTCGAGTGCATTTAGCGCGGATACCAATGGCAGCGCGCTGGCAGGGAAATACACCATCAGCGTGGATCACCTGGCGCAATCACAAACGCTGACCAGCGATGCGAAAACCGATGTCAAAGCGGCTATTGGCAGCGATGCGGCATCGCGTACCCTGAAATTTGTCACTGCGGATGGCAAAGAGAAGAGCATTACGTTAACCAAAGATCAGACATCCCTGACAGCGCTGCGTGACACCATTAATAAGTCCGATGTGGGTATCAGCGCCAGTTTGATTAAAGTATCGGGAACCGAGTATCGCCTGTCCTTGACTTCTAAGGCGACAGGGACAGACCATGCGGTGACATCTCTTAGCGTCACGGGTGATGATACGCTGCATGGTTTTATTGGATTTGATAAGTCCGATCAAACCAACAGTCACCTTATTCAGAGTGTGGAAGCGCAAAATGCCAGCCTGACCGTCAACAATGTGGCGATTCAAAGCAGCAGTAACACCATTGAAGACGCCGTGGAAGGGATTACGCTCAAGCTCAACGATCAGACGACCGGCACTCAGACATTGACCGTCAGTGCAGACACCAGCAAGGCGAAAAGTGCCATCACCGATTGGGTGAATGCCTACAATTCACTGCAAGATACGATGGGCAATCTTACCCGCTACACAGCGGTGGATGCGGGTAAAGAACCGGACAGCAAAAACGGTGCACTGCTGGGTGACGGCACGCTGCGTAACATCCAGACCCAGTTGAAGAGCATTATTGCCAACTCGTCCGGTTCGGGAGTCTACAAAACGCTCAGCCAGGCGGGTATTACGACCGATCCCACCGATGGAAAATTGAAGCTGGATGCGGACAAACTTTCCAATGCACTGAAAGTCAGGCCTGACGCCATTCGCGATATGTATACCGGTGATGGTAAGAAAACCGGCGTCACCACGGTACTGGATACCACTTTTACCGCGTTTCTGAGCAGTAAAGGCGTGATTCAGGGGGCGACGGATAGCATCAGTAAAAAACTGAACCAGCTGACCGATCAGTACAACACCACCAGTAAACGCATTGATGACAAGATTGCGCGTTACAAAACCCAGTTCACCAATCTGGATAAAGTGGTTAGCGTTCTGAATAGCACCAGCAACTATCTCACACAGCAGTTTGATAATATGACCAGCAGCAACAGCAAAAAATAGTTATTCCCGCGCTGCGGGCTTATCAGGGCACTTTTTCGTGCCCGAATGATGAATATCGTCGTCTATTTGCATTGAATCATACTCGCTCAATAGATAAGTAAGTGCTAATGTGTGTGCTATCCCCATTTTTTGCGGAGTGGTACCATGCTTGACATTAACTCAACGTCTTCTGAAGCTGCAGCAGCGTCCCTTAGCTCATCGTTGATGGAACATCTGATCAACGCCCGTAAGATCTTCATTACCGGCACCGTGGATGAAAAGATGGCGAAAGAGGTGGTGCAGCATTTACACATCCTGGCAGCGATTAATCACCAGCCGATTACCGTATTTATCAACTCTCCTGGCGGACATGCGGAATCCGGCGACATGATCTTTGATGCCATCCGATTTATCGCGCCGGAGGTCATCATGATCGGTTCGGGTTGCGTCGCCAGCGCCGGCGCGCTCATCTATGTGGCGGCCAAAAAGGCGCATCGTTACGCGTTGCCTAACACGCGTTTCCTGCTGCATCAGCCCTCAGGTGGCATGCAAGGCCCCGCCAGCAATATGCAAATCTACAGCAATGAGATCGTGCGTATGAAAAACCGTCTTAACCTCATCTTCGCTGACGCCACTGGGCAGCCAATCGAAAAAATCGAGCAGGATACCCAGCGCGATTTCTGGTTGAGTGCGGAGCAGGCGCTGGAATACGGTTTGGTGAACAAAGTGATCATCACCGAGCAGGAAATTGCGGCAGATTATCTTGCTGCTTAAATAAGCCAGTGCTAATGTCATCGACATGATTGAAAATGCGATATTCAAAGCACTGGCGGATCCGACCCGTCGTGCCATATTTGAAAAGCTGTCGGTGGGGCGCATGAATGCCACGGCGTTGCGCGACGGGATGGAGATCAGCCAATCGGCGATGTCTCAGCATCTCGCGGTGTTGCGGGGGGCGGGGCTGGTGCGTGAAGAGCGGCAAGGGCGCTTTGTGAACTATGAAGTCGATCCGGTTGGCATGACGTTTCTGGTCAACTGGTTAGCCAGGTATCGTGCGTTTTGGCCGACACGCATTGATGCCCTGAAAAGTTTGCTGAAGGATATGGACCAATAAGTGAAGCCGAGACAGCGATCGAACGTGTTGAGGAGTATCAACTGGACGCGCCACCGGAGAAAGTGTGGCGCGCCATCAGTATCGCCGAATACCGGGAAGCCTGGCTGCCCGATGCGGTATTAGCTGACGCTGAACCCCTTGCCTGTGAACCTGGCAAAGCGATCCGTTATCGTATGCGTGATGACACGCCCCCCTACCTGGAGAGCGAAGTGTCCTTCGTGATCGCGCCGGATGACGCCGGTGGCACCTTGTTGACCATTGTTCATCGCCTGAGCGATCCGCGTCTGCAAGCGGCTAACGATGGATTCAGTCCGCTCATGCTGGCCGCCTAACAGAACTGGTTAATCATTGAGAGCAGCATCGGTTTTAAGTTGCTCAACTCTTCCAGATGCGCGAGCGAGAGCGACTCCAGTAGCTGCTCCGCTTCTGCCGTCAATCGCAAAAAGGTTTTGCGCTGATCAGTTTGATCTGGCTCGCGTAGCACCAGTCCCGCCTCTTCTAACCGACTTAACAAGCCGGACGCACTGTGTGGTTTTAACATCAGACGCTCTGCCACATAACCCACTGTGGCGTTGCCCAACGCGGTACCGCGAATGGTCAGCAGTGCCTGGTGCTGTTGCGGCGTTAACCCTACGCTGCGTGCTTGCGTTTCACTGAAGGCCATAAAGGTGCGCAAGGTGGCGCGGAAGTCCGCCAGTAGCGCGTAATCGGCATCTTTCATTTTGGGTTGTGACATGTTGAAAACCTTTCTGCATTGAATTTATATCGCATTGCGATGTAAATTGCGCCTTTCGATAATGTAACCAGGAGCAACAAGATGCGGGACACGTTGTCCGATTCCTCACATCGGCCCAAACTTTCTGACCACACCGTGACGAAGCGAGTGATTATACTCGCGTTGATGGGCATTCTGATAGGAACCGGCGGCGCGTTCGGTGCCATTGTGCTGCTGCATCTAATCGCCCTGATGACCAATCTGTTCTGGTATCACCAGTTTTCCTTCGCCGAGCACGTGATGCCGGGCAACGCTGGCGCGCTCCACACGCTTGCGGCACCGGTGCTGGGCAGCTTGATTATCGGCGTCATGGCTCGCTTTGGTTCGGAGAAAATTCGCGGCCACGGCATTCCAGAAGCGATTGAGGCGATTCTCTACAGCGAAAGCCGCATGTCAGCCAAGGTGGCGGTGCTTAAGCCGCTCTCCTCCGCGGTGTCGATTGGTAGCGGTGGCCCGTTTGGTGCAGAAGGGCCGATTATCATGACCGGTGGCGCAATCGGTTCTTTGTTTGCTCAGTTATTTCATCTCAGTGCGGCCGAACGTAAAACCCTGCTGGTGGCGGGCGCGGCTGCGGGCATGACCGCCATCTTCAATGCTCCTATAGCAGCAGTCCTGCTGGCGCTGGAAGTGCTGTTGTTTGAGTGGAAGCCACGCAGCTTTATTCCGGTGGTCAGTGCGGTGTTGGTCTCCTGGTGTTGGCGCAACGCGCTAATTGGCACCGGCGCGATTTTCCCTTTCCCGTGGCTGGCTCATCTGCAACCGATGCAACTCATCGTGGCGGTGGGTATTGGCGCTCTGACTGGCGTGATCGCCGTGGCGCTGTCGAAAAGCCTGTATCGGCTGGAAGAGTGGTTCCATCAGTTGCCCGTCCACTGGATGTGGTGGCCCGCGCTGGGTTCCGTGGCGGTGGGTATTGGAGGCATTCTTCAGCCACGCGTTCTGGGTGCGGGTTATGTCAGTATCCAGAATTTGTTAGATGGCTCGCTGGCAATCAACATCATCATTTCGCTGCTGCTGGTAAAAAGTATCGTCTGGCTGATCTCGCTGGGTTCGGGGACTTCTGGTGGCGTGGTCGCTCCGTTGCTGATTATTGGTGGTGCGGTGGGCGCGGTGGTGGCGCATCTGCTGCCCGGCTACGGCGGGATGTTGGTGATGGCGGGTATGGCCGGTATTCTCAGCGGGGCTATGCGAGCACCGTTAACAGGGACGCTGTTTGCGGTGGAAGTCACAGGGCATTTTGACCTGCTGCCCGTGGCATTAGGGGCGGCAGTGGCGTCCTATGCGGTGAGCGTCTTGATGATGCCGCGATCCATCTTCACGGAACGACTGGCGCGTCGTGGACATCACATCGTGCAGGAGTATGCCACCGACACGCTGGAGACCACCAAAGCACGACAAATTATGACCGCCGCTCCAGCGACGCTATCGGCCTCAATGCCTTTGCAAGAGGTGATTGCTGTGATGAGCGATTTACATGCGCATCACCATTATCCGGTGGTGGATGCGCAGGGCAGATTTGTTGCGGTGGTGTCACGTAAGGAGATGATCCACTGGCAACTCCAGCAGCGTGCGATGGATATCAGCTTGCAGGCGTTGCTCAGCGACCAACCACAAATGAGCGCCCATCCCGACACCTTGTGCAGCCATATTGCGGATCACTTATTCAGTGAAGAGGTGGGTATGGTAGTGGTCACCGATGTTGAGTCAGGCGAGGTGAAAGGGGTTATCACCCGCCATGATATTTTCCGCGTGCGCTATTTGGCGCAAAAAGCAGAGAACTTTAAGGTGCGCTACTTAGGTTTGCGCAAGTCAGCTTAGTGTCAGCGGCAGAAGGCGGCCTGAGGGCCGCCTGATTTAAACGGATTGTTCAGCCTTTTTGAGGTCTCGGGAACCCGCCGCACCTGCGCACACCAACGCCAGCAGCACCATGATCAGTACCGGCAACATCGCCATGCGCAGACCCGCGTGTTCACCAATAAAGCCCAGGCCTGGCGGTCCCACCAGAAAGGCCAGATAGCCAAGCGTGGCGGCGATGGTCACGCGGACCGCGCTGTTTTGGCCGTCGCCCGCAGCGGAGACAGTCAGTGGGAAGCCAAGCGATGCGCCAATTCCCCAGAACAACACCGCCGCTGCCGCCAGCCATTGGTTGTTGGAGAAAATGACCATCGCCAGACCCAGGGCGGCTGAGAATGCGCTGGCGCGTAATACAAGCACACGCCCCACGCGGTCCACGACATATCCGCCAAGGAACCGTCCCACCGTCATGCCCGCGGTGAAACCTGCGTACACCAGCGTGCTTTGCGTGTGATTGAGATGATGACCATCGATCATCAGTAACGGCAGCCAGTCATTGGCAGAGCCTTCCGCCAGTGCCATCGCCAGGATCACCACCCCAAGGATGAGCAGTTGGCGGTCGCGCAGTTCTCGTCCAACTTGCGCCAGAAACCCCCCGCTGTGAGCCTGTTCATGTCGTTCGCTGTCGCTGGTGGCGGGTAAATGACGCAGTGCAGTGGCGACGATCAGCAGGTTCACCAGCACCACGGCGGCAAAGTGCCAGCTAATGCCGATATCCGCTGCCGTCATCGCAAGACCTGACAGAGCACCAATCAGCGTACCAAAGCTGAAGAAGCCGTGAATGGTGGTCATAATTGACTTGCCGATCAGCCGCTCAAAGGCTGCGCCTTCAACGTTTATCACCACATCGATTAGCGCTGTCCCTCCGCCCAGTAACACCAGGCTGGCGAACACCCCGTAAGCGTTATGCAGCAGTAGGGCAGCTAACATGACGGCGACGCCACTCAGCAGCAGCACAAAGCCATAGCGCATGACACGGCTGGTGCCACATTGCGCGATTAATTTTCCTACCAGCAACACGCACAGCATGGAACCACAGGAAAAGCCGAACAGGATAAGGCCCATCATCTCGGTGGAGGCATGCAAAATATCGCGCATAAAGGGCGTGCGACTAACCCATGAAGCCCAGGTGAAACCGGGTAAAAACATCAGGCCGTAAATCGCCCATTTGCCGCGTAGCTGTTGCTGTAAATTCATCACTGTCCCTTTTGTCGTACAGGTGTACGAGGTGATAATACAGAAATCGACGAAACCTGAACAGGCAGATTTCTCCGTTTAGCTTGCCTGATTATCGTCCTGCGCGGCGATATTGCGTACCGCGTTAAGAATCGTTGTGCGGCTGATCGGGGTATTATTGAGCAGGTTGTGAATGGTGAACCCTTCAATTAGCGCGTCGAGTGAACAGGCTGTTTCCATTGAAAAAAACAGGTGCAGGGATTCGCGGCTGCGTTGCATCCATTGCTGTAACAGTTCACGGAAGGGCTCTTTGCGCGCGGCCAGGGAATAAAGCTCAAAACTCAACACCAAATGACGCTTGCTGGCCCAGATATCACCACAGATCAGATCCACCACCGCGTCACAGGCGCTGGCTCGATCGCGCGCGGCATGCATACGGTCACGAAAAGATTGCGCAATGGTATCCACCATATGGCTAAAGGCGCCCATAAGCAGGATATCGGTTTGTGGAAAATGGTAGGTGAGGGTGCCTGGTGATAAGCCCGCTTGTTCAGCCACCCGACGATAAGTGGTGCCGCGCACACCCTGGTTAATAATCACCGTGAGTGTGGCTTCGAGAATGTCTGTTTTGATGTCGCTGTTGTCAGCCATGGAGCGTTCCCCCGTCCCTGAATCAGCGCCAAGGGTAACAGAAAGCCTTCCTGCGCGCGCGGCGCAGGAAGGGGCAGGGCTTAAAAACTCTGCCAGTCGGCGTCGTTCACCACGGTTAAACGCTGAGGTTTTGGCTGAGCGATTTTACGCAGAACAGGCTGTGGCACATCCATCGCATCGCTGACATGGAATTTACCCACCAGATGATTCAGGGTTCCCGCTTGTTCCTGCAGTGACTGCGAGGCTGACGCGGCTTGCTCGACCAGCGCGGCGTTTTGCTGGGTGACATCATCCATCTGATTCACGGCCTGTTGAACCTGCACAATGCCTTGGCTCTGCTCAACAGCCGCCGCTGCAATTTCACCGACCAACTGGCTGACCTGATGAATGGCCTCGTTCATGACTTCCATATTGCGGCCTACATCGGCAGCTTGTGTGGCACCCGATTCGGTCAATCGGTGCGACGCTTCAATCAATACTTTGATCTCGCGTGCCGCATTGCTTGAACGCTGTGACAGGCTACGTACTTCACCCGCGACCACGGCAAAGCCTTTACCGTGCTCCCCGGCGCGAGCTGCCTCAACGGCAGCATTGAGCGCCAGAATGTTGGTCTGGAAGGCGATACCTTCAATAATTGAGACGATCTCCGTGACTTTGCGCGAGCTGCCACGGATGTCATCCATCGTCGATAACATGGTGGTGAGCGATGTACCGCTCTTCTCTGATAAATCGCTGGCGTTGGCCGCTAACTGGCTCGCCTGGCGGGTGTTGTCCGCTGTCTGACGCACGGTCTCACTCAGCTCCGTCATACTGGCTGCTGTTTGTTCCAGCGATGCCGCTTGTTGTTCGGTGCGCGAAGAGAGATCTTCGTTGCCAGCTGAGATCTGCACCGACGCGCTGCTCACCGACTGCGACGCTTTACGCACAGAAGAGAGCGCCTCTGACACGCGCTGCATCAGAATATTGAACGCGTGCGCCATGTTACCCACTTCATCGCGGCGACTTTCATCGGCGCTCAGTGTCAGGTCGAGATTTTCACTGGCGGTCATCATCACCTGGCCCACCGCGCTCAAACTGCGACGAATACGCATCACGGTAAATAGGGAGAACAGACCGAAGATCACCACGGTTGCTGCTACACCCGCAACGGTGGTCCAGAAGACAAAATGGAAGGTACTTTGATTGGTGGCGCGCAATACGTCGCCTGCACGAATGTTAAGTGCCAGCTGGGTCTGGTAATCACTGATTAACTGACGAATGGCGGCACCTACACCACTGTTACCTTCCAGCAAACCCAGGCTCACTTCATTCTGGTGTGCACGTGAAGCCGCGAGGAAAGCAGGTAACTGCGACACAACGCGCTGAATGTTATCCAAAGCGACATTCGTCAGGCGCTTGTCCTCTTCATTGGAAATATCGTTCGCCATGTAGTCATCGGTCAGCGCTTTCAGTCCATTGATTTGCTTATCGATTTGCTTCTCAACTGCGGGCATGTTGCTGTCATGCAGTTGGCTTTGGTGTTTGTACAGCGTAATGGCTAACTGGTTACTTTGGTCGATCAGTTTGCCAATGTCTTTAATCGAAGGAATGGCGTTGGTTTGCACAAATTCAAATCGGTCCTGAAATCCTGACAACAGCGAGAGCGCAAGAATGGCCTGCAGGATGATGGCGCCAAACAACATGGAAAGGGTCAGCAAGAGACGCTGGGAGATGTTCATCTAATTATCCTTAATCTAAAAGCACCCCTGGTTCAGGAAAATCAGGGAATAGGGCAGATTAATAACCATCGGCAGATTGCGAGATTTAGTTAATTATTTTTTAGCGAGGAGTGATGGGGATCGGAAAATCCGCGGTGAAAGTGCAACATTTCTAACCGGTTCGGCACTATTTAATAGTTCCAGTGAAAAATAGTGAATATTGTTAACCTCATCATCGTGCCGCTGTGACGACTTCACAGCGGCACCAGATTGATCTTAAGGCCTTCTAAACAGCGCCATGCTGCGGCCTTCCAGTTCGAAATCCTTCTCTTTGGTGATCACCAACCCCTTTTTAGCCGTATCGGAGGTGGTGAGTTCCAGCACCCAACCGCCTTCGCCAAATTGGGGGATGCGGAAGGGCACATTGCCTTCAAACGGATTGAACAGCATCAGCACATCGTGCCAGATGCCCTCTTCGGTTTGCAGATCGGGACGACCAATATAGACGCCAAGCGTGCTGCCCTCATCCCATTGGTCTTCCTGCTGGAAGCCGCCTCCGGCGTTAAACCACTTAATATCCATGCCGTCACGCCAGTTTTCACGGCGCAGCAACGGCTGTTTCGCCCTTAACGCCAGCAAATGACGGGTGAATTCGCGTAAGGCATCAGCGGATTCTGGCAGATTTTCCCAATGCAGCCAGGAAATTTCACTGTCCTGACAGTAACCGTTGTTGTTGCCCATCTGGCTGCGGCCAAACTCGTCACCGGCTAACAGCATCGGAGTGCCGTGTGAGAACAGCAGCGTCGCGAGGAAGTTACGCTTTTGCCGCTCACGCACCGCGTTGATGCCTTCATCATCAGTCGGACCTTCTGCACCGTAATTGTACGAACGATTATCGTTATGACCGTCATTGTTATCTTCACCGTTCGCGTCGTTGTGCTTCTCGTTGTACGACACCAAATCATTTAGCGTGAAGCCATCATGCGCGGTGAGAAAATTGATGCTGGCCCATGGACGACGGCCGCGTTGATCATAGAGATCGCCGGATCCGAGCAGACGTGCGGCAAAGTCGGTAGAGACGTTGTCGCCTTTCCAGTATTCGCGCACCGTATCGCGGTATTTATCGTTCCATTCTGCCCAGCCTGGCGGGAAGCCCCCGACCTGATAGCCGCCCGGGCCGATATCCCAGGGTTCGCCAATCAGTTTCAATTTCGACAGCACCGGGTCCTGCGTCATGGCATCAAAAAAGCCGCCACGCTGGTCGAAACCCTCCGGTTCGCGCCCGAGAATGGTGCCCAAATCAAAGCGAAAACCGTCGATATGCATCGATTCCGCCCAGTAACGCAAAGAATCCATGACCATCTGCAATACGCGCGGATGCGAGGTGTTGACCGTATTACCGGTACCGGTATCGTTAATGTAGTAGCGATGCTGATCCGGCAAAGTGCGGTAATAGGAGAAGTTATCAATGCCTTTGAACGACAGCGTCGGACCCAGTTCATTGCCTTCAGCCGTGTGGTTGTAAACCACATCGAGGATCACCTCGATACCGGCATCGTGGAAGGCGCGGACCATATCACGGAAGCCCTGAATGCCACGCGGACCAAAGTAGCGCGAGGCCGGGGCAAAAAACGCCAGTGAGTTATAGCCCCAGAAGTTTTTCAGCCCTTTATCGAGCAGATGCTGATCGTCCGGGAACCAGTGCACCGGTAACAACTCAACCGACGTAACACCGAGACTTTTGATGTATTCGACGGTGGCTTTGTTGCTCATGCCATCGTAAGTGCCGCGCATTTCAGGGGGCACTGCCGGGTTCAACTGGCTGAAGCCTTTAACGTGTGTCTCATAGATGACGGTCTGTGACCACGGGATAACCGGACGATTGCGGTCCTGCCAGTCAAATTCATTGGGATCGATCACCCGGCATTTTGGCGTAAAGGGCGCGCTGTCACGTTCATCGAAAGTCAGGTCTTTATCTTCATGCAGCAGGTCATAGGCAAAATGCGCATCGTTCCACTGGATATCACCCCGCAGCTCACGAGCATACGGGTCGAGCAACAGTTTGTTGGCGTTAAATCGGTGGCCGTTTTCTGGCTCAAACGGACCATGCACCCGATAGCCGTAAAGCGCGCCGGGCTGCAGGCCGGGAATGTAGCCATGCCAGACTTCATGGGTATTTTCCGGCAGGTCAAAACGCGCGATTTCGTGCTGACCGCTCTCGTCGTAAAGACACAATTCCACACGCTCGGCGAACGCTGAAAACAGGGCAAAATTGACCCCCTCGCCGTCATAATTTGCGCCAAGCGTTTGACCCGAACCCGCGATAATTTCTAAAGGCTTTGCGTTAGACATTCATTCCTCTCCATCCGATGAACAGAAATACAGGCTTGTTATTAACTGGCAATCAGCACCAGTGGCGCGTAAGGCGGTAAGTTATCTAAAGAAAGTTGTTCGTTAAGCGCGAAGGTTTCACCACTAAATAGGTTGCGATAGTGCCGATGAGCCAGCGACTCAGGCAGGGGAATGGACGTCTCAGCCCAGGTCGTGCTTTCCAGCATCAGACGGGGCGTCACGACGATCAGGCTGTTTTCACTATCCTGCCGTGCATAGGCAATCAGATGCTCCGGATGCGCGCCTGTGGCATACAACGGTTGATAATCGCCGAAACGAAACAGTTGCGGCTTATCCAGACGCAGGTGCAATAAGCGCGCAATCATCTGCTGTTTCAGTTTGCCGCTGCGCCAGTCTGCGGGCTGAGTGAAATCAGGACGGCTGCGATCAACAAGTTGCGCCTCCAGCACGGCGTAATCGGGCTCGCGACGGTTATCAGGGTCAACAAGACTGAAATCCAGCGCTTCGCTGCCCTGATAAATATCCGGTACGCCTGGCGCGGTGAGTTTAATCACCGTCTGAGTGAGACTGTTGATCAGGCCGGCATCGACGAAAGGTTGAATTGCCGCGAAGAAGTCCTTCAGGAATGCCTGGTTTTCTGGTGATAACAGATGCTGTGCGTAGCCCAGCACCGCCTGCTCGTAGGCTTCATCGCCTTCTGACCAGTCGGTACGCAACTTGGCTTCACGCAGTGCTTTCTCCACAAAAGGTAAAAAACGTGTCTCAAGGGCACGCAATCCTTCGTGGTCATCTGGATGCAAGGAAGCGGGCCACGCACCGGCCAGCGCTTGATACAGCATCCATTCCACTGCGGGTTCCGGGGCCGGGCCTTCGTTTAGGGTGAGCACCCTGGTTTGATTCAATTCACGCCAGCGCGTGACGTTCTCTGCCCAGCGTGCGGGTGCTTCGCTCAGCGAATAGAGTCGGGCCCGGGCATCTTCCCCACGTTTGGTATCGTGTGTTGACGTGGTCGAAAGTGCGTCGGGTTGATGATGCAACCGGTTTTGCATCTGCTGGTGGAAGTGTTCCACCGAGAAGGGATGCGGCAGCGGTTCCGCGCCGACTTCGTTGATGGCAAGGATGGCGTGATTGCGGAAGAACAGGGTGTCTTCCACCGATTTCGCCATCAACGGGCCGGTGAGTTGCTGGAAGCGCGTGCGGAAATCAGCGGCATCCGGTTCGCTTTGTTCCGAGACCGCACCGAGTAATATGGCCTGCAGGAAACTGAGTGCAGACGGGGACGCACTAAACTTCACCGTTTCCAGCACTTGCTGGAGAAGTGCTTCACCAGCCAGCGGCATGCCTGCCGGGCGACCATAGGTGCGGTAAACCGGGAAGGCAATGAGTAGCTCGCGCAGGGCAACATGCAGTTCTGCTTCGCCAAAATTGCGCTGTTCTAAATGTGCCACCCCGGTCGCGATCGCCAGCAGGCGTGAAAATTCACCGGCGAAGTTGCGATCAACCATCAATTCACGGGCGGCGCGCAGACCAGCACTGACATCATTCCGCTCTTCGGTGACGGCTTCATAGGCCAGATGCAATGCATCAATCTGGGTATCGTCGATCAACGCATGTGAAAGCGCAGCGATAAACTCATAGCCGGTGGTGCCGGAAATGGGCCATTCAGCCGGAATCTGCTCCTCTTCCGCCAGAATCTTCTCAACCGTGATGTAGCAATCTGCACCTGCGGCCTGGCGCAAACGCTGAAGATAACCTTGTGGATCGGCCAGACCATCAACGTGATCGACACGCAAACCACTCACAGCGCCGTTGTGAACCAGCTCCAGAATCAATGCGTGTGAGGCGTTGAACACGGCTTCATCCTCGACCCGTACGCCGACCAGCCCGGTGATTTCAAAGAAGCGTCGGTAGGAGAGATCTTTTCGTGCGTCACGCCAGTTGATCAACTGCCAGGGCTGCTGCTGATGCAACTCGGCAATGGCTGCGCGATCGTTGATGGCCAGCACCTCGTCGGCGCGACCTTGCCAGCTGGCGGGCGTCAGGGGATAAAAGCTGTCGTAGTAAGCCAGCGCCGGATGGCCGGTTTGCGGATGAGGTTGAATGCTCAATTCGTCGTTTTGCAGAACGCGTTCAAAATCTTCGCCGAGGAAGGGGAGCGTCAGGCGACGCGACCAATCGATATCGAAATAGCGCGCATACTGGCTGTTTTCGCCATGCTCAATCACATCGCGCCACCAGGTATTTTCCAGTGATGCCGCCATATGGTTTGGCACGATATCCAGAATAAAGCCGAGGCCTGCCTGCTGTAACGCCGCCGACAGTCGGTTAAAGCCGTCACGTCCGCCCAGAGCGGGATCGATCTCATTGGCATCGGTGACATCATAGCCGTGCGTGGAATCGGTGGTGGCAGTGAAGATTGGCGAGGCGTAAAGATGGCTGATACCGAGCCGCTGCAAATAAGGCAGCAGGGTAATGGCGCGATCGAAGGTCATGCCGTTGCGGAACTGAAGACGGTAGGTTGCTGAAGGAATCGTCATGCTTTTTCTCCCTGTGCCAGACGCACCACAATGGCATGTTGCGGCAACACATCATTCTCCTGCGGCCAGGCAAAAAGGGTTATGCCTGCCATGGTCGGTAAGGGTTGTGCCTGCTTACTGATATTCAGCGCCAATGAGAGCTCGCCCTGCGGGAACTGCCAGCTCACCGCGATAAAACCTTTGGCCGTTTTCAGCACCTTGCCACTGTGACCGCCCGCTTTATCCAGCAGCGGCACAATGTGGCGCTGACGCAATGCCAGCAATTGCCGGGAGAATGCCAGCCAGGCTTTGCCGTCTTCACTCTCCAGCTTGCTCCAGTCGAGTTTTGACCGATTGAAAGTCTCTTCCGCATTGGGATCGGGCACGCTGTCGTCATGGCCCGCATGGCCGGTAAACTCGCGCGCGCGTCCTTCACGCACTGCTTTGGCCAGATCGCCGTGGAAATCGGTGAAGAACAGGAATGGGTTGGTTTCGCCATACTCCTCGCCCATAAACATCAGAGGGATATGCGGTGACAATAACAGCGTGGCCAGCAGCACTTTGGTGCGATCGGTGCCGGCCAACGTAATCAAGCGATCACCCTGCGCGCGGTTGCCCACCTGATCGTGGTTTTGAATGAAGTCGACGAAGGCAACCGGGGGTTGTGCCGCACTGGGTACGCCGCGCCGTTGACCGCTCTGCGGCGAAATTTCGCCCTGATAGGCAAAACCTTCCGTCAGAATGCGCGCGATCAACTTTTCAGGGACATCGGCGAAATCCTGGTAGTAGGCATGGGTTTCACCGGTGGCAAACACATGGATGGCGTTGTGGAAATCATCATTCCATTCGCCGGTAAACAGCGGCGCATGGCCCTGCTTGTCGCGTGGATGCAGGAAGGTGACATTGCGTGAATCTTCAGTGGTGAGGTGGATAGGGCGGTCCGTTATCTCACGACGAATGCGTTCAGCGATCTCGATCAACGCATGTTGGCTGGAGGTATCTTCGATCTGATCGATGGCATCAAAGCGCAGGCCATCGAGGTGATACTCCTGCAACCAGTACAGTGGCGCTTCAACGATGTAACGACGTGCGGCATCAACATCATAAGCGATGCCTGCGCCCCAGGGTGTCATGCGTTCTTTGTGGAAGAAATCAGGGGCCAGCAGCGGCAGATAATTCCCTTCAGGGCCAAAGTGATTGAGCACAATGTCGAGCACCACCGACAGGCCGTGTCCATGTGCGGCATCTACGAAGGCTTTGAAATCATCCGGCGAGCCGTAAGCGGAATGCGGCGCATACAACAGCACGCCGTCGTAACCCCAACCGCGATTACCACCAAACTGCGATACCGGCAGCACCTCGATCATGGTGATACCGAGCGTTTGCAAGTAGGGCAAGCGGGCAATAGCGGCCTGAAAGGTACCTTCGGGTGTGAAAGTCCCGATATGCAGTTCGTACACCACCGTTTCTTGCCAGGCGTGTCCGCGCCAATCGGTGTGTTGCCACGCATAGTGACGAGGGTCGATCACCACTGAAGGGCCATTCACCTCGGATTGCTGTGCGCGCGCGGCAGGATCGGGCACCTCCGTGCCATCCGCCAGGACAAAATGGTAGGTCGCACCGGGTTGTATGCCACTCAGTTGCCGTTGATACCAGCCGTCGTCGGAGGCTGACATAGGGTGATCGCCATCGGCGAGACGCAAGGTAATCTGTTGCTGACCTGGTGCCCACAAGCGAAATAGCACGCTGCCATCTGCCTGAATCTCAGCTCCCCAGGATTTTTCAAATGATCTGAATTCCATTCAATTGCCTCGTTTAACCCTCGCAAGGGCAATGGACGACACCAAGCGGTCTACGTTCCGTTTAAAGATGCTGGCTGATTACGATTTACAGCGGGACGACACGAAATGACTGAGAACAGATCATAGTCGATATTTTGCGCTTTTCTGGCGCGAACAGATGGGTTTAGGAAATTATCGACGCCTTGCGCTTCGCTAATCAGGGAAGGATATAGAAGAAAGGCGACCTGATGGCCGCCTCGAAGATTATGCTGGTTTATGTTGCTGGACCTTGCGGCCGCGCTGCTTACGTAATTTATCTATCAGCTTATGCGCTTCCGCCTTATTGGCAACAGCAGGAGACGAGCCTTTCAACGGCTTGCGCGCTGTTTCACTGAGCGTTAACACAGTAATCAGGCCGACAACCCCGGCTCCCATCATGTAATAAGCGGGCATCATGGCATTGTGTGTGGTGTCCACCAGCCAGGCAGTGATCAACGGTGTGGTGCCGCCAAACAACGACACCGACAAGTTAAAGCCAATCGCTAATGCGCTATAGCGAATGTCGGTGACAAACAGTGCCGGTAGCGTGGCGGGCATGGTGCCGCTAAAACAGGTATGTAATAAACCTAATATGGCCAGGCCGGCAAATACCAGCATCATATTACCTGAGCCAATCAGCATATAGCTGGGAATAGCCAGCAGGATTAATCCCAATGCCCCTAAGCCAATGACCGGCTTACGGCCCATGCGGTCGGTTAAATGTCCCCACATCAACGTTAATGGCATCATAATAAACATAATGACCATCACCAGCATCAGCCCGGATAATTCACTCATACCCAATACGCCGGTTAAATAGCTAGGCATATAGGCAGTTAACATATAATTGGATACGTTAAATAACAGCACCAGACCAATGCATTTTAACAACGGTTTACTCTGTACACGCAGCATCTGCAACAAGCTCAGTTGAGGCTTATTGTGTTCAAGCTCTTCTCGCTTATCCATATGCTCTTTAAATGCCGGCGTCTCTTCCAGTTTCAGGCGAATATAGAGACCAAATAATCCCAGAGGTGCGGCGAGGAAAAACGGAATACGCCAGCCCCAATCCATCATGGCCTGATGCGGTAATAGCGCAATCATGCCGGTGACCAGGCTGGCACCGAGCAGGTAACCCGCCAGTGTACCGAATTCCAGGAAGCTGCCCATAAAACCACGGCGCTTATCGGTGGAGTATTCCGCGATAAAGGTCGCTGCGCCACCGTATTCGCCGCCGGTGGAGAAACCCTGCACCAGACGCGCCACCAGCAACAGAATCGGCGCGGCAATACCAATACTGGCATAGCTGGGAATCAGGCCGATGCAGAAGGTGCCGATCGACATCATGATCATGGTGAAGGCGAGCACTTTCTGCCGCCCAAAGCGATCGCCTAACGGCCCAAATACCATGCCTCCGATCGGACGAACTAAAAACGCGGCGGCAAAGGTACCGAAAGAGGCGATTAACTGCGCAGTATTACTGGCGCCGGGGAAAAAGACCTGGCCGATAATTACAGCAAGATAGCTATATACGCCAAAATCAAACCATTCCATGGTATTGCCTAGCGCAGCAGCGCTCACAGCGCGTTTGAGTAATTTATTATCAATAACCGTAATATCATCTACGGTTAAGTCAGATTGTTTAGAAATCGTTCCGGTGCTCATAAACCTCCATGAGTAAAATTAGAGCGATCTTATAGCTTTCGCAGCCGAATAATTCACCAATGGAAATGAAAGCTATAAGAGGCTGAAAGGCGGACACCTTAGGAAAATTTTTTAAGATGTGCAAGTTTGAGACATATATCCTTGCATAAAAGCGTAGCGATGAAGGTATATTCTGTCAAAGTGATCTCAGGGTGAAATAATTGATTGTGTCGTGATGGAGGGGTTGGGTTTTATATTGCGCTATATTATGCGGTGACACTATGCTAGTGAGTTAATTATGCTGCGGTTATTCATATCGCATAAGATTCAGCTGCACAACGCAGGTGAAGGAAAATCATTTGAACAGCGCATTCACGATGGAGGTAAATACTGACCCTGTAACGAAAGCATGATGAGTAATATTGTCTTGGTTTTGGACATCCGCTAACCGCTTTAACGCCGCTTCTGGCGTCGCTGCTTCGATCTCTTCATCTAACTTTTTATAGCCTTGTGAAATGAGTAAGACGGCGCTCTCAACATCGGATCTCTCGACGGTGGCTACGACCTCATCTTTTTTATAGAAGATGTAATCTGGCATGGTCAAATTCCCGTGTAAACATGCAAATGCAGCGTTTTCATGATTGATGTCGACTACTTTAGCAAACACAGGCTGATTGAGCTAAGTCGGTTGATGCAGTTGCGGGTGTAATCAATAATTCTCTGACTGTTTCCAGCGAGCAAGAGAGGGCTCGATAACGTTTACTGCTGATGAACCCATGTTAAGAGCAGGAGGCAGTATGCATTACATTATCAGCGGATTGAATAGCAGCGATTTCGCCCATTTATACGGGCAGGATGATGAATATCTGGCGCAGTACAACGCACGCAGAGTGTTAGCTAGCCACAACTCGGCTTTGCCAGACCGTATTGGTTTGAAGGATGTTCCCTCGGGCGAGAACGCAATCTTACTCAATCACACTTATCAACCCGCGCAATCACCCTACCAGGGGAAGCACGCTATTTTCATTCATGAAGGCTGTACTCAATCTGGTCTATTCCATAACGAGATCCCGGAGTATCTCGTTAAGCGTCAACTCTCATTGCGGGCTTTCAATCATGAGCACTGTATTATCGCCGCAGAGTTGGTGACGGGCGATGCAGTGGAGCAAACAGTTTTAGCGTTGCTGCAGCGGCCTGAAACCGTTTATGTCCACGCCCATAGTGCGCGATTCGGCTGCTATCTGGCGGCAATTCATCAGCAGCAAGGTTAACTCACTCTTACGGCCTGCACCAAAGCGCTGTTCCTGGTACGCTGGTGTGGTGTAGCCGACAGCCAATAGCGTCTTACCACTCATCCCGCAGTGCCGGCCTGCTGAGCATCCTGAGGGAGCGAAGCAGGTTTTTTTCGTTTTAAAGACCTGCTTACGATCACAATTCAGTTCATCTTCACCATGAGCATTTACACTACTGCAAGGGGCCAACGAAATATCAGCCGCGTGTCTTCGTAACAAGTGCAATGGGCTGCGGACTAACCAATGAGGTGGTACTCGCTGATGCACTGCGTTATTTGCCTGCGACGACTATCAAGCTCAATTAACAACTTCATTAAAATATTGTCGTAACGCCCACATAAATGAGCGCTGCTAATAGGGTGATTGAAATATAAAAATGAATTTTATTCGGCTATTGCAATCGCCGCCTATTACATTGAAAGGGTTTCGCAATACCAGATATTCTTACTGATGCCTGTAAGGGTAATCGGTAAATATAATGTGGAATTTCTTACATTGAACTGTTTTTCGTGAAATATTGCGTCGTCATTGAGCAGAAGATTTTGTGATGTAACTCCAAAAAATGGATAAATTACTCCAGTGAACAGGTAATAATAAAATAAATTTAAAACAATGACTTGATTATTTTATTTTAAGGTCTTTGGTGGTATTTCATACAAAATGGAAGCTTTGTGTAAAATATGAATTTGCAAGAGCTTATTAAATGATGTTTTACTGTTGCTGCTGAATCTTTCTCACTAAGAATGATGGAAGTGACAAATCCTCTGGAAACTGTCATTCCAGCGAATTGGACGATTCCTGTTATCGATAGCTGTTATTTCCCCACTCATTAGCCTTGAGTGGGTGCTGATAGGTGAACTATGTATTTATTAACAAAATGCTTTATTTTATCTGTGCTTATTATGATTGGGAATTGGTTTTTGAGTGGGGCCTGCATTGTTCCTGGCTTTATTGATTACACGCCACAATATGAACTCTCTAAGATGATTGTCATGATAACATCGTTAACGACATTTATTACGCTAGGTCTTAAGTTGAATAAATATATCGCGCGTAAATTTGATCTGACACGCTGATTGATTACCACTATGGATGATGGCTTGATGAACACGGCCAAACCTTTGGCATGTAGTCGTAAATATATCCCTTTTCGTACTAATGTTTTTATCTACAGCTTTACCGCTAGATTTCCCCGATCGTGTCGAATGATAAACGAAGCAAGTGTGAATCGGGCTATTCGGGCACTCAACATCACGCGCATCATTGTTGCGCACCGAAAAAGCACGATAGAGTCTGCAGACAGAATTATTACCCTTGATTAATGGTCCTGTTCAAATGTGCGGGTAGTAAAACTCACTGGATTGCCCCTATCGTCAATAACTTCATACTGGACCGTCTCGCTGGGAAGTAAGGCGTGTGTTGATAATAGGGTTTGCTTTGTAAAAGGCGCCACCAGCACATCATCCACTTTGAACTTATTGGCAATATGTAATCTTAAGCTCATATACCACGCCGTTGGATTCTCTACTGTTAGCTGGCGTTCGTGCACGACAAATCGCAGCTTCTGCACATCTTCAGGCTGAGGCGCACCTAGCGCCGCCGGTCGGATAAAAATCTTAAGCCGCAATCGCAACGGCAACAGGATTTTTTGTTCGGCGCTGCCGGTTTGCCTGCTCAGCGCGGGAATCTGATAAATATTCAGCCAGTAAAGGCTCTCACGATCCTCCGGCAGTGACTGGCGTGAAGTAAGCACCAGACGAATCGCACGCTGCTCATCGGGTGCGAGTTTCATCATCGGCGGCATGGCAAAAATGGGCGCAGTACTCAATTCCGGGGACTGCATCAAATCACCGTCATCGCTCCAGATCTGCACCACGGAGGGGGTATCAGCACCGTTTTTTATATTTAGCGCCTGGCTGCTCTCACCGGCATTAAAAATGATGCGTGTTCTATCCACATTCACCACGGCCATGGCGTGAACGGCGAATAACAGGCTGCTCAACGCCAATGTGTTACTGAAAACTGACCACAACTTGCAACTGCGCATTGACTGTCCCTGCTGTCACTGTTTGTCCACTTAAGGCTTCAAGCGAAGCCAAAAAATCACCGCTGTAAATATTGCTGCTGCCGGAAGAGACCAGCGAGGTGAGATCGGTATAGGCATACCAGCCGCGCGTATTCCCGCTGCCAGTGCTGGCGAGGTTGGGCAATAAATTAATGGCAGAACCACTAGCGTTATAAATTTTAATGCCCACACCCGAGGCCACGCCGCTGCTGCCATATTGATTATCCAGCAGCCAGGTTAATCCACCGCCGCTGGTGGTCAAACCTAACTGTGTCGCCTGTGTCACCGCATTGGGCTGATTCACCAGCAAGCCCATCGCGACATTGGCGGCAGTGCTGGTGGAGGTACTGGTGCTGGATCGCGCGCCCGTTTCACACTGCAATGTGATGGAAAACGGTACCTGGCTGCTGCCGCCCGCCTTGAGCGCATTCACGCTAATGGTCGGCAACAGCACCACAGAAGGGTAGTTTTGTACTTCACACAGCGCGCCACGCACATAGGTCACGTTGCGATAAGTGCTCCAGGCGGCGGGCCAGTTGCCGTAAAATCCGTACCAATAGCTGGCGCTGTCCTGGCCTACCGCCAGACTGTTGGTGTCCAGACCTGGGCCTTTGAAAGCAATGTAGCCGCGCGGTTGCGTCCAAAGATCGCTATAGCGGTTATCGCCATTGGCGTAATAGCTGGTTGAACTGATTTTGAACATCTCGTACAGCACATTGCTAAACGCGCTGGCCGGAATGTAAATGTAGGTGCCGTCGGAGTACCAACTGTCAGCGGTAAACTGGCGTGACTTCCAGTAACGACTGTAATACTCGCCAGTGCTCAGATTGGTCATGCGCACCGCCACGTTTTTCGCCACGTCGTAATAAGCCCCGCTGACCTCGCTGCTGGCGTACATGCCGGCATAAGCGCTGTCGCCGTTGGTGGCGTACATCTCATACAGACTGCCTGCATCCGCCACCGCACAGCGGTAGAGGATTTGATTGGGGCTGTAATCGGTGTTGCTGGCGGCGCTGAGAAACGACCCCACTGAACTCGCCAGCAATGACCCTGCGGGCTGAAATGAGGTGCCGCTGTTAATACTGATTACTGAAGGCAATCCCACGTTGCCTGAACAGGTATCACAGGCACCTGCCCAGGAGGCTGCGGTATAGCCTGCAGCTTTAGCGGCGGCAGAGAGTGATGAAGTGCTGGTGACTTTGATGCAATTAGCCCATGACGTCAGGGGCAGCATCAGCAGCACAACCAGGAGAGAGTTAATTTTCACTTGTTATAGCGTCCTGCAAGTACCATTGAGAAGTATAAGCGCCTGTTGCGCCTTTCCGGTGATTTGATAATTGACGGCGCAGCGTTGAGTATTGCCATCCCAGCTGATTTGCAGACTGCCGGAGTCATGCGGAACGCGCGCGTAAAGTTGGCTTCCCTGACCGACAACGCCAATCACGGTGTTGGAGGCATCACGCACTTCGGCGCCCATCGGCGGTGCCATTCCCTCGGTGGTATTCAGTGAAATCAACACTGCGGTGCCGCGTAAGGTGGCAAAACTAACCTGACTCACGGCACCAGCGTAAGGAACCACACGCTGGCTTCCGCCGTTTAACTCGGCATCGGCGCGCATGTGCAACGTATCGAGGCTGACCGTGTTTTCACGATAAGGAGTGAGTGAGGGCAACAGCGCATATCCGTTGCGGTCGATAATTGCACCTTGCCCGTTTTGAACCGCCGCACCTTGCGCGCCCTCTGCATGGATCAACGCGAATGTATCGCTGGTGAAAGGCCCAGCGGTGAGACCGCCACGATGCAGCAGTAAAGTGCCAGACGTACCCAAACCGACCTGGCGATAGTGATCCCCCTGGCCGTAGTTGGCGCGGACTGCGCCAAAACGGGTGTTTTGCTGCAGGTTGCCCCCAAAGGAGCTTGCTTCTCCGTTGACGCCATTGCGGTAATGCTCAGTTCCTCCGTAGAGCGAATAGGAGAAATCGCGCTGTTCGCCTGCTGAACCGGTCAGTGACACCATCGAAGACTGGCTCTGTTTTGACTGGTTGTAGTTGTAGGCCAGAGACGAAAGCCCCGCGCCCCAGTTAAGCGGCACTGAAATATTCACTGACAGGGTATTTTCGCTGTATCGCTGCTGGCGGCTGCTGTCGAGGTTATCGTTGACGCTCACGTTGAATTGCTGGGTATTCCACCAGGTGCGTTGACGCGCCACATTGATACCGTAACTGATATTGCGCCAGCTGTTGCTATAGCCAAACTGCAACTGGGTGATGCGTGACTGGTTGTTGTAATAGTCGGCCGTGCTGGCGCTTAAACTGACCAAGCCATACGCATCCATTGACTGGCTGAGTGTCGCCGATAAGCGATTACGCTGGTTGAGCGAGTCTGAGTAGTAGCTGATGTCCGCTTGTTGCTGGCGCCGAACCCCTAAGACATCCTGCAGGTCGCGAAATCCACGAGTCGAATATCGATAGGCGGCGAGTACCAGGTTGGTGCCAGTTTGAAAGGTTTTGCTGTAGCTCAACTCTGCACGCCAACCCGAGGTGCGCTGGTCATTTTCTGCCTTTGCCAGGGAAAACGTGGTGTTGAGACCTAATGCACCTGCGCCGGTTGCCCAGACACCGCCCAGAAGCCACGCCTGGTAATCTTCCGCCAGCCGTGAACCGACCGTTGCCGTCAAACTATTGCTCACGCCGTGCTGCATCACGCCTTCAAAGAAAGCATTATTAACGGCGTAATATTGGCGGACACGGCCCAGGGCCAGCGAGTAATGCCAGTTGCCCGGACGCACCGAATCAGGAACCGAGGAGTAGGGCACCGTGAAGGTGGCGATTTTACCGTTGGCTTCAATCACCTCAACCTCAAAATCTCCCTGGCTGCGAGTGTTGTTGAGATCATCAATGATAAACGGGCCAGGCGGTACCACCGTCTCATAGATCACTTTGTTCAACTGTTTTACGACCACCCGGGCGTTAGTGGTGGCGATGCCGCGGATTTCAGGAGCGTAACCGCGCCTGCCTTGCGGCCACATACGTTCGTCAGTGGCGAGTTTCAGGCCATTAAATGGCAGACTGCCAAACAGCGAACTGTCGGTGTAACTATCGCCAAGGGAGATCTGGCTATTGATCGACGCTAACGGCCGTTGCACCCAGGTTCGCACCTTGTTGTAGCGATAGCTGCTGCCACCCAGACTGCTGCTGAGGTAGCGGAGATTGCCCTGATGACGCAACTGCCAGGTGGCGATGTTGGTGCCTGCGGTGATCCCGCTCCACAGGTATTGATAGCGGTAGGCGGCAGCACTGTTTTCTGTCCAGGTGTAATTGGTGTTATGGCGCAGGAACAACGCCGTCATCCCGGCATCCCACTGTTCGGGTGGAATATAGCCGCGTGGCGTGCGGTTAAGCGCTGACAGGGGCAAGGTGATATTCAGGCGTAATGCGGCGGCATCAAAATCCCAGTTGCCTTGCGGCGTCCAGTCGCTAAGGGGAGCGCATTGATGAGCTATTTGCCGCGTGATGTTTTTTAACTGCATCTGTTTAATCAACGCAAAGGGCAAGCACGGCTCTACCACTTTCCCTGGTGCGGAGGGCAAAAATTCCAGCTTCACGCTGGATGACACGAGTCTATTATTTAAATAAACGTCGACCAGATAATGGCCCGCCGGCAACTCGCTTTGGTTGAATTGCGCGATGTTTTGACCGAAAGCCGAGCCTTTAAACAGCGACGGGTCAAAATAATATTCATCGCTATAGACGGGCGTTGAACAATAGAATGAAACGGTCAGCACGAATAAGGGGAGTTTCAATTCACTGGGAGTTGATGGGGTAACTTTCACTTATTCTGGCTCCCTGATCGTTAATCGCGTCGAGTTTGACGCTGCCTACACCCTGTAGGCGTTGTTTGGTATGACTGAACCAGCAGGTATGTGTGGAAAAGGGGGCAACCATCACGGGTTCGCACTCAACGTTTTTCCCCATCATGCGTATCGAAATAGCGACGAATGAAGCATGCCAGGGCTGCGCATTATCGATCTGCAGTCCGCTGCCTTTATGAGGATCAGAAAGAGTGCGGACTTTTATGCCGTTTAAAATATTTCCCGGTTTGCCTATAGCCGCAGGACGATAAAAAAATTTCACCCGATTGCGCAGCATCACCGTCATGGCATTTTTATCTGCGGCAGCCTGTGATGTGGGCGGAATTTGCAGCATGTTAAACCAGTAAACGGACTCTCTGTCCTGCGGCAGTTTCTCTGACTGGCTCAGGACAATACGCGCGACCTGCCCTGATTTCGGCTGAATACGAAATACCGGTGGAGTGGTAATAAAGGGTACGCGATTAATCTGCTGCGGTTTGGCATCCATATCGCCATCATCAAACCAGGTCTGGATAACATAGGGAATGTTATCGTCATTTTTAAATTGAATATTGATGGAGCTGGCTGGCGCCGGATAAATAATACGACTGCCCAACAGCGTGACGCTTGCAGTCGCCGTCGCTGACATTGTGCTAAGCAATAAAGCACCAAAAATATTTCGTAAAGACATACGCAGGGTCT
Organism: Pantoea sp. S61; assembly: GCF_016625145.1. NCBI lineage: Bacteria > Pseudomonadati > Pseudomonadota > Gammaproteobacteria > Enterobacterales > Erwiniaceae > Pantoea > Pantoea sp. S61. The sequence goes on along the minus strand of NZ_JACVUO010000001.1, from coordinate 483,679 downwards.
CGTGGAAATTTACGTACGCCCAAATAGCCGGGCGCACGCTGAAGATTTATTATTGGTAAGTCACCGCATATTGTAATGAAGCAGCCACGGTACCCGCGGCCGCAACGCCATTGGCATAATATTGTGCGTTATAGGTCGCTGAAGATTCGGTTTCATCGGCGGCAAGGGTCAGGTCGCCATCGCCGGTATAGCCTCCCGTCAGGTTGATCACAGCGTCTTTGCTATCCACCAGCTGGACTTCAACATTCTGCGCAGTACCGGTGTTCGCCAGGTTGCCATTGGCCGTCACGTTATTACCGACAAATACTGTTGAAATTTTTGTCGATGAAGCGGAGTTAGCGGTGCATCCGGTTAAACCGACGGTGAAGGCCGTCTGTCCGGCAACATTGCCACTGGCCGACAGATCGGATTTGCTCACGGTGGGCATCAGCACCACCGGTGAGGCCGCATTGCCATTCACCGATATAGAACAGGTTTCATCAGAGACTTCACCCTGGAAGTTAATGGTGTTATCGGAAGCTGCACCCGCAGAGGCCGAGAACAGTACACAGGTGATAACCAGTGAAAGCAGTGTTTTATGTGTTTGCGTCATTTCGTTTAATCCTTTTACTTAGTGACCCGAGATCAGCTGATTAAGGCTGGTACCGGTCTTCCGTCGAATCGAATCTTTGATGTTGTAGATCTTTTTCATCTCATGGTTCATTGCTATCGAAATGGCAGAAAGTGAATTCCCTTTTAAGGCTAAATCCAGAAAGGTGACTTCCTCATTCGACAGTGAATTAACTCTCCTTATTGTGCCTCCTTTTAAACCATAATAGGTACTGTTAATCACTTTCTTGATATCCTCTAACCGATCTTCACAATAAATAACCGAGTGGATTCCCTCTCTCTTTATCCAATGTGCAGCCAGAGCAGCCAGTGGACGATCGGAGACTAAAATGATTGTGAGTCCGGTGGATTTCAAATAATCAATCCAGTTTTTATTGGTGAGATAACGTAAGTTTTCTCGCGAAAAATCAACGAATATACATCCCCGGCAAAACACACTTTCGTAGCGACCGGCCACTAATGACAACACACCTTTAATCAGGTAATGGTTGTTCCCCGGCCAAATCGCAATTTTCTGTATCGGGCAGCGATTAAGAATATCGTTGTTTCGGTTCGTCAGCTGGCAGCCATATTTACAACTGGCACAGCGTAAGTCCTCTCGTGTTGTATTTTTCATAACAAACTCATCCGCTCCTGTAAGAGCTGCGGATATCCTGGCAGGATAGTTGTTCTTATTCAACGAGTTAAGAAATTTAGTCATTTCCTGTCCTCAGAAAAGTCTTAGGTTGTACGGGGTAGCGTTTCTTTAAAATGTCATTGTCTTTTCTCCACTTGGCATGCCAGTCATCGCTTCATACCTCTATCGAGTTAAGAACTTTCTAATTCCTCCAGGATTAATGGCGAAAATCAGTGGTTAAGATCAAAAATCAGATAGCATTAATTGCTAAATAATTTAATCTTCGGCAGTGATTAACTGAGGCATCTTCAATGTGATAAGTTGTTTTTTAGGGGCTTTTAATTGGTGTTTAAGTAATGGAAACTGCCTCAAATCTATGAAGTGTGATGCAGCGAGGTAATGGAGTAATGAAGTTCACCTTGCGGAAGGGGATATTTCGCTCTCTTAAGAATATTCTTACACCTAATGCGTGGCGGATTTGATCCTAAAATGTCCAGATGGATGCATTTTTTGACATGCGATTAGCAGACCTGCGACTGCTTTGGTTAATGTAATTAATCAAAGCGGATAAATGCTCTGACCCTTAACCCTGATTTATCGACGAATTATTTAGTTTTTTTAAATCGATTAGTAATCGCGGGTGTTCATATCAAACATAATGAATGACCTGTTTTCTTTGCAGGAAAACGAAACCAATATTGTCTGGTTGAGGCTATGTTGTGAATTAAACGACATTACAAGTCGGGCCAGCGACATTCATCACGCATGGTTTGCGCTAATGCGGAGGCAGCGTGGGAAAGTTGGTGCTGTTTCAATCGCAAAATACCCACTCGTCGCTCAATGTGTGGCGCGACCAGCGGTACACAAACCGCGCCGAGTTCTCGCATCTGCTGAATGCAGAGTGCAGGTACGGCGCTGGCCCCCAAACCACTGGCGACCATTTTTCCCACGGTGACCAATTGATGACTCTCGTAAGCAACGTCGAGTCTTCTGCCTGCCTGAGCCAGTGACTGCTCAAGCAGCAGACGCACCGCTGAAGGGCGTTGCAACGTAATGAAATCCAGATGCAGCAGTTCACGCCAGCTCAGCTGTGGCTTATCCGCTAGCGGGCTATCAGCGGGCACCACGGCAACAAAGCGGTCGCTGCCCAGCGGGGTGAAGTGCAGCGCATCGGCCAGTTCGGGTTCAAAGGCGACGCCCATCTCTACACGCCCCTCCTGCACCATCTCCAGCACTGTCTCATTTATGACGTCATGCACCGAGATATTGACGCCTGGATAGCGCTGACGAAAGGCCTTCAGCACCGCAGGCAGCAGGTTGCCAGCAAACGAGGGCATGGCGGCAATCGACACTTTTCCCAACTGCAGCGTGAAGCGCAGATGCATCGCCTCTTCGGCGTTTTCCCAGTCTGCCAGCAGTCGTCGCGCCATCGGGAAAAAAATCTCACCTTCCGGGGTCAACGAAACATGGCGCGTGGTACGCATAAATAACGGTCCGCCCAACGCTTCTTCAAGTCCGCTGATCGCCAGGCTTAACGCCGGTTGCGAAATCGCCAGGCGTTCGCTGGCTTGGGCAAAACTCAAAGTGTGAGCGACCGCTAAGAATGCACGTAACTGCTTGATAGTCATTTTCATTTTTTAATTTGTTAACTTTATGTAAAACAAAGATTAATGGAATATTAATAAAAAAAATAAATGAAAGGCCAATAAAAACAAAATTAACAAATCATTATTGTGACGCGAGGATGGCTTTATTCAGTGAGCTGAGGAGATGTACAGCAATGGCAGGATTGGATAAACGCGTCACCAGTTATCAGCAGGCGCTGGCCGGATTGCAAGATGGCATGACACTGCTGGCGGGGGGATTTGGCCTGTGCGGTATTCCAGAAAATCTCATCGCCCAGATCCGCCAGCAGGGGATAACGGGACTGACCGTGGTCTCGAACAACTGTGGTGTGGATGGATTTGGCCTCGGCCTGTTGCTGGAAAATCAGCAGATTAAAACCATGATCGCCTCTTACGTCGGTGAAAACGCGCTGTTTGAACAGCAGATGCTCAGTGGTGAGCTGGAGGTGATTCTCACGCCGCAGGGCACGCTGGCAGAAAAAGTGCGCGCAGGCGGCGCCGGGATACCGGCATTTTACACCGCCACCGGCTACGGCACGCCCGTGGCGGAAGGCAAAGAAGTCAGAGAGTTCGATGGACGACATTACATCCTTGAGCAGGCAATTCGCGGAGATTTCGCCATCGTGAAAGGCTGGAAAGCGGATTGGTATGGCAATGTCATCTATCGTCACACCGCGCAGAATTTCAACCCACTGATGGCGATGGCCGCTCGCGTCACCGTGGTTGAAGTTGAAGAGATTGTGGCGCCGGGTGAGCTGGAACCGGCCGCGATCCATACGCCGGGCATTTATGTTGATCGCCTGATTCAGGGCAGCTTCGAAAAACGCATCGAGAAACGCACCCTGAGTGAAGGAGGTGCACATGCTCACGCGTGAACAAATGGCGCAGCGCGTGGCTCAGGAGCTGCGTGATGGCGATTACGTCAATCTTGGTATTGGGATGCCGACGCTGGTTGCCAACTACGTACCTGAGGGGATGGACGTGATGATGCAGTCGGAAAACGGTTTATTGGGCATGGGGGCGTTTCCCACTGAAGCTGAACTGGATGCCGACATGATCAACGCGGGCAAACAAACCGTGACCGCACGCAAAGGTGCGGCAATCTTCGATTCTGCACAGTCCTTCGCCATGATTCGTGGGGGGCATGTTGATCTGACGGTGCTGGGTGCGCTGGAAGTGGACGTCAACGGCAATATCGCGTCGTGGATGATCCCCGGAAAAATGGTCAAGGGCATGGGCGGTGCAATGGATCTGGTGGCGGGTGCGGAAAACATCATCGTGATGATGACGCACGCTTCTAAGCATGGCGAATCAAAGCTGCTGTCCGAATGCATCTTGCCGCTCACCGGCGTCGGTTGCATTCGAAAAGTCATTACTGAACTGGGCTGGCTGGAAATTGAAGAGGGCGCTTTTGTGCTGCGTGAGTATGCGCCGGGCGTCTCGATCGATGAAATCCGTGCAAAGACGGCCGGGCAATTACGCATCGCTGATGATGTTCGTGAAATGCGTTTATCCCAGGAGGCACTATGAACGAATGTGTGATTGTCGCAGCCACCCGTACGCCAATCGGCCGTTTTCATGGTGCTCTCTCGTCTCTTACCGCGGCGTCGCTGGGCCAGCAGGTGATCGCAGCCCTGCTGAAACAGACCGCGCTCGATCCCGCGCTGATCGATGAGGTGATGATGGGACAGGTGCTCACAGCCGGATGCGGGCAAAACCCCGCGCGCCAGGCGGCCATAGCGGCGGGTGTGCCTTATAGCGTCCCTGCCAGCACGCTGAACATGGTGTGTGGCTCGGGATTAAAAGCGGTGATTCTGGCGGCGCAGGCGATTCAAAGCGGTGCCGCTGACATCATTATCGCAGGCGGTCAGGAGAGCATGAGCCAGTCGCCTTATTTACTGCCGGACGCGCGTGGCGGCTGCCGTCTGGGGCACAGTCAGCTGATGGACAGCGTGATCCACGATGGTCTGTGGGATGCGTTCAACGATTATCACATGGGGATCACCGCCGAGAATCTGGCCGAAGAATATGGCATCAGCCGTGCCGATCAGGATGCCTTTGCCTTGCAATCCCAGCAGAAAGCGGTGGCGGCACAACAACAAGGCGTTTTTCGTGCCGAAATCACGCCTGTCACGGTGGAACAGGGCAAAGGTGAAACGCGGGTGATCAGTGAAGATGAACAACCGCGCGCGGACAGTTCAATTGAGCGACTGGCGCGCCTGCATCCGGCGTTTAAAAAGGACGGCAGCGTCACCGCTGGCAATGCTTCAAGCCTGAATGATGGTGCAGCCGCCGTGCTGCTGATGTCCGCATCGCGCGCCGCCGCATTGGGGTTGCCGGTGCTGGCGCGATTAAGCGGAAGCGGCATTGCCGGAGTGGATCCGGCAGTGATGGGCATTGGCCCGGTGGCCGCCAGCCGCAAAGCCCTTCAGCAGGCAGCGTGGACGCTGGATCAAGTGGATTTAATCGAAGCGAACGAAGCGTTTGCCGCGCAGGCACTGGCGGTGGGTAAAGCGCTCGACTGGCAGCCGGAGCGTGTCAATGTCAACGGCGGTGCGATTGCGCTGGGGCATCCGATTGGTGCCTCCGGCTGCCGCATTCTGGTGACGCTCATTCATGCCTTGCAGCAGCGTGAGCTGAAGCGCGGTCTGGCAACGCTGTGTGTGGGTGGCGGCATGGGCGTCGCTCTGGCAGTTGAACGCCCGGATTGAGGCGGAACGGTTCCCATTTTTGGCAATGTTTTTACCTTCAACCCGACAAAATAATAAGGAAGCAACATGAGTGTCGTTATTGCCCTCGCTGCGCTTGGGTTGCTGATGTTAGCCGCCTATCGCGGCTATAGCGTAATTTTGTTCGCCCCGATTGCCGCGCTGTTAGCGGTGCTGTTAACCGAGCCGGCTGCGGTCGCACCGGTGTTTAGCGGCCTGTTTATGGAAAAGATGGTGGGCTTTGTGAAGCTCTACTTCCCGGTGTTTCTGCTGGGCGCCATCTTTGGCAAATTGATTGAGCTATCCGGATTCTCACGCTCAATTGTCACGGCGGCGATTACGCTGATGGGGCGCCGCCATGCCATCCCGGTGATTGTGCTGGTGTGCGCACTGCTGACGTACGGCGGCGTATCGCTGTTTGTGGTGGCGTTCGCTGTTTATCCGTTTGCCGCAGAACTGTTTCGTCAGAGCAATATCCCTAAGCGCTTGATTCCGGCAACGGTGGCACTGGGTGCGTTCTCCTTCACCATGGATGCACTGCCCGGCACGCCACAAATCCAGAACATCATACCTGGTAGTTTCTTTGGCACTAACGCCTGGGCTGCGCCATGGTTGGGGTTGATCGGTTCACTCTTCATTATTGTGGTGGGCTTGCTGTGGCTGGATCGGCAACGCCGTAAGGCGCAAGCCAACAACGAGCAGTACGGAACCAACCTGAAGAATGAGCCGGAAACCGCTGAGAATGTGCAACTGCCGCATCCGGCGATTGCCATTCTGCCGCTGATTTTGGTTGGGGTACTCAATCTCTGTTTTACCTGGTGGATTCCTGCCTGGTACGGTGCGCACAGCAGTGTCACGCTTCCGGGTAATCCCACGCCCATTGTGACTGATATCGTCAAAAGTACTGCGATCTGGGCCGTGCAGGCTGCATTGCTGAGCGGCATTCTGGTGGTATTGATTTTCGGCTGGCGCAATATTCGCGGTCGTCTGGCGGAAGGTAGCCGCACCGCGGTGGCGGGGGCATTGCTGGCGGCGATGAATACCGCCTCCGAATACGGTTTTGGTGCGGTGATCGCCGCGTTGCCGGGCTTTGTGGTGTTGTCTGGCGTACTGCAGGCGATTCCCAACCCGCTGCTCAATGAAGCGATCAGCATTACCGTGCTGGCGGGGATCACCGGTTCGGCGTCGGGCGGGATGAGTATTGCGCTGGCGGCAATGGCTGAACACTTCGTGCAGGCGGCACAGGCCACGGGTATTCCGATGGAAGTGTTGCACCGCGTGGCGGCCATGGCCAGCGGCGGGATGGATACGCTGCCACACAATGGTGCCGTCATCACGCTGTTAGCGATCACCGGTCTAAGCCATAAAGAAGCCTATGGTGGCATCTTCGCCATCACCATTATCAAAAGTCTGGCAGTGCTGTTTGTGATTGGGGTGTTTTACCTCACCGGCATTGTCTGAAGGAGGATAAATCGATGCAATTAGCAGGAAAAGTGGCACTGGTGACCGGATCAACCAGCGGAATTGGATTAGGTATTGCTGAGCAACTGGCACTGGCCGGCGCCACGGTGATACTCAACGGCTTTGGCGAAGTGGAACACGCGAAAGCGCTTATCGCTGCCACCGGGGCAAAGGTCGATTATCACGCAGCAGATATGTCCGATCCGCAGCAAATCGCCGCGATGATAGCGTGGGTGGAAGCGCAGTATGGTGCGGTGGACATTCTGGTGAACAACGCCGGTATTCAGTACACCGCGCCGGTGGAGTCATTTCCGGTTGAGAAATGGGATGCGATTATTGCTATCAATCTCTCCTCGGTATTCCACACCAGTCGCGCCGTCTTGCCAGGCATGCAGGCACGTCACTGGGGGCGCATCATCAATATCGCCTCCGTGCATGGCCTGGTGGCGTCGAAAGAGAAAGCGGCCTATGTTGCTGCGAAGCATGGTGTGGTGGGGCTGACAAAAGTGATCGCGCTGGAGAACGCACAATCACCGATCACCTGCAACGCCATCTGCCCGGGCTGGGTGTTAACGCCGCTGGTGCAGCAGCAGATCGACAAACGCATTGCGGCTGGCGAAGATGCCGAAACCGCGCGCCTGGCGTTATTGTCAGAGAAGCAACCTGCTCAGGCGTTTGTCACGCCAGAACAGTTGGGGGCGTTAGTGCTGTTTCTTTGCAGTGAAGGCGGTGCGCAGGTGCGCGGTGCAGCCTGGAATATGGATGGCGGCTGGCTGGCGCAGTGATGCGTCATGGCTTGATCCACGCGGCAATACACTCTTTCATCACGCGCAGGCGCTCATCCAGCGCCGCTTTGGCACTAAGATCCTGTTGGTAAATAATCGACAGCGTGGACTGATTAATCAGATAGAAAAAGCCCAGCGCGGAGATATTGATGTTGAGTTGCATCACATCGATATCCTCGCGCACATTTCCTTCGGTGCGTCCCCGCTGCAGCAATTGCTGGGTGATACTGCTCCAGCTCTGATTGATCTGCACAGTGATGTCAGAATCTTTGAGATGCCGCGCTTTTAGCTGATTTTCGCTGTTGAGCAGGCGAATGAACTCGGGGTTTTTCAGGTAATAATGCCAGGTGAATTCCACCAGTTGTAAAATAGCGTGGTCGGCGGGGAGATGATCGAGTTTTAACGCCGCTTCCTGCTCGCGAATGTCACGATAGGCTTCTTCCAGCACGCGGGTAAACAGAATGTCTTTGTTGGTGAAGTAGTAGTAAATCAGTTGCTTATTGGCATGGGCGCGTTCGGCGATGCTATCGACGCGCGCACCGTCGAATCCTTTCTCAGCGAACTCTGCGCGCGCGGCCATCAGTATCCGCACCTGCTTATCCGTGACATCCTCAATGTTACTCGCAACACGATCAACCAAAGCAGAATCCCCACATATCATTGTTTTACTGAGCATTATAGTGCCTCTTTTTGCGCATAAAACAAGAGCAAAAGATTTTCAACTAACTAGTTGGTTATGTGAATTCGATCAAAGTCAGGTCTCTTTCTGCCCACTATAGTGACGTCATCAACCAGTTAGTTGATTGATTATGAATCAGCGAACGGTGAAGCGTTGAAATAGATGTTGAGCGTGTTACTTCCATCACAAACGACTTTGAGGTGAATACATGGCGCAGATTCCAGTGGGCATCATCATGCACGGCGTGACCGGGCGTATGGGTAAAAATCAACATCTCATTCGCTCAATAGTGCAGATCCGGCAGCAGGGCGGCGTGGAGCTGGCCAATGGCGACCGATTGATGCCCGATCCGATTCTGATTGGTCGCAACGCGGAAAAAATGGCTGCGCTGGCGCGAGAGTTTGGTATCGAACGCTGGGGAACCAATATTGATGAAGCACTGAATAATCCGCATGACATCATCTTTTTTGATGCAGCGACCACGCAAGCACGTCCGGCGTTGCTAAAGAAAGCCATCAGCAAGGGGAAACACGTCTATTCGGAAAAGCCGGTAGCGATGGGGCTGGAAGATGCGCTGGATTTATACCATTTCGCACAAGAAAAAGGCGTGTGTCACGGCGTGGTACAGGACAAGTTGTGGCTGCCGGGTCTGCAAAAGCTGCGTTTGCTGAATGAATCCGGCTTCTTTGGTCGCGTGTTATCGGTGCGCGGTGAATTTGGCTACTGGGTATTTGAAGGCGATCGCCAACCGGCCCAGCGTCCTTCCTGGAACTACCGCAGTGAGGATGGCGGCGGCATTATCCTCGACATGATTTGCCACTGGCGCTACGTCATCGACAACCTGTTCGGTGAAATCAAAAGCCTGAGCTGTATCGGTGCCACTCACATTCCACAACGCTGGGATGAACAGCAGAAACCTTATGACGCCACGGCGGACGACGCGGTTTATGCCACCTTTGAACTGCACAACGGCGCGATTGTACAGATCAACAGCTCCTGGTGCGTGCGCGTGCGCCGTGATGACCTGGTGACATTCCAGGTGGATGGCGTAAACGGTTCCGCCGTAGCGGGTCTTAGCGATTGCTTCACGCAGGCTAGCGTTAATACGCCGAAGCCGGTGTGGAATCCGGATATCCGTCAGACACATAACTTCTTTGATGACTGGGCCAGCGTGCCGGATACCCAGACCTATGACAATGCATTCAAAGTGCAGTGGGAGCTGTTTTTACGCCACGTCTGGGGCGAAGGGGAATACCGCTGGGATCTGCTGGAAGGGGCGAAGGGTTTGCAACTGGTCGATCTGGCTCTGAAAAGCTGGAAAGAGCGTCGCTGGGTTGATGTGCCATCACTGGAACGCTAAGGAGCCGAACATGAATCGACCTCATTCCGGGCAACTTTCACTCAACACGGCGACCGTGCGCCAGCAGTGGGATTTGCGGCAAATCATTGAAGGTTGTGCGCGCCATGAGATTCGCGGCATCTCGCCGTGGCGCGATCAGGTGGCAAACATCGGTTTAGCTGAAGCGGCACGGCTGATTCGTCACCACGATCTGCGGGTGAGTGGCTACTGCCGTGGCGGGATGTTTCCCGGCGTTGATCAGCAAGCACGCCAGGCGACCCTGGCCGACAACCAGCGAGCGGTGGATGAAGCGCTGGAATTAGGTGCGGAGTGCCTGGTGCTGGTGGTCGGCGGTTTGCCGCCAGGTTCGAAAGATCTGCCGGGCGCGCGCCAGCAAGTGCGTGATGGACTCAGCGCTCTGCTGGAGTACGCCCGCGCAGGTGGTATGCCGTTGGCGATTGAACCGCTGCATCCGATGTACGCGGCGGATCGCGCCTGCATCAACACGCTGAAACAGGCTAACGATCTCTGTGACGAGCTGGGCGATGACGGATTGGGGATTGCCGTCGATGTCTATCACACCTGGTGGGATGCTGAGTTTTATCAGGAAATCGCGCGCGCGGGTCTGAAACGGCTGCTGGCGTTTCATATCTGCGACTGGCTCACGCCTACGCGGGATCTGCTGGAAGATCGCGGCATGATGGGCGATGGCGTTATCGATATTCGCGCCATGCGGGAAGCGGTAGAAGCTCAGGGTTACTGTGGATGGCATGAAGTCGAAATTTTCTCCCGCCTGAACTGGTGGACTCAGGATCCTGATGAAGTGCTAAAGACCTGCAAGGCTCGCCATCTGGCGCACGGTTAACCGTATCTGACAGAGCTGAAAAGCTGTTTTCGTCGGTCACAGACATTGTCGAGGAAAAGATGAATACAGATACCCGCAAAATGATTCTGGTCACCGTGCTGTGCGGCCTTGGCTACATGATGTACTCGGTGGATCGCATGACGGTGTCATCAGCCATTGGGCTGATCGCCGGAGAGTTCGGTCTTGGTAAAGCGGAGAGTGGCATTCTGCTCTCCTCCTTCTTCTTTGGCTTCATCGTCTTTTTGTTCATTTCCGGCATTATCGCCGACAAGTTGAGCGGTAAACCGGTGCTGATTCTCGGCCTGATGATGTTTTCACTGGCGACACTGTTAACCGGTGTCGCCGGCAGCATGACCAGTCTGATTTTTTACCGCGTGATGACGGGCATCGGTGAGGGCATCTTCTGGCCTGCGGCCTCGCTCGAAGTGGCCAACGTGACCAGCGAAAAACAGCGCACCACGGTGATGTCGCTCTATTGGATGGGCTATCCGATTGGCGGATTCCTTGGCACCTGGATGGGCGCCATGCTCGGTCCGATCTTTGGCTGGCGTGTGGTGTTTTACGTGGCGGGTGCCATGGGCATGCTGGTGGCGTTGTTGTATCTGGTGTTGGTGAAAAATGACCGAAAACCCGCCGAGCTGATAGCGCGCCAGACAGCGGAGAAAGTACCCTTAAAAACCTTGTTCCGCCATGCGCCCGTGTTGCTGATGGCCGCATTCTATTTCGTGCTGCTGGCAGGCTGGTGGATTGTCCTGTTATGGGCACCCAGTTATTTGATGCAGGTGAAGAATCTGTCGATGGGTACCGCTGGCACCATCGCCAGCTTGCTCGGCATTAACGGGGCACTGGGCGGCTTTGTGCTGGGGCGCTACTGTGATAAAGGCGATTTCAAACGCCGTCGCACCATTCTGATGGCCATTACCTTTATTAGCGGGCTGGTGATGGCAGCGATGGCAATCAATCTCTCCGTCCCCCTGGTGATTGTGCTGGTGCTGATCCTCGGATTACTTGGCTATCCGATTACCCCCATTGTTCTCTCGCTCACCGCCGAACTGGTGCCGCCTTCGCTGCGCGGTTCGGCCATCGGCTTTGTAATGAATATGGGGATGGCAGCGGGCGGTATCTCGCCGATCGTCGCGGGTTATTACGCACAACACTACAGCTTACAGCCGGTCTGGCTGGTCGCCGCCTGCGTCATCATCTGCAGCAGCGTGGTGCTATTGGGTGTGCGTCGGCTCCCTATCGGAAGCCACAACAGTTCGCAGAATGTGATGCCGTCCGGGCATCTGGCAAAACACTGAGAGAAGGAACAGAACCATGTCTGTGAGCAATAAAGTGCGTTTACTGGATCGCAACGGTCAGCCTTACAGTTACACCCTGCAGGGTGAGCGCCACTGGAGCGTGCCAGCAAAACCGGTATTTAACCGTGACGTCTATGCGGCTGCGCATGTGGTTGCCGACCCGCCGCGGATGCAAAATCCGCAGAGTGATATGGCGATTGACTGGGATAGCACGTTGGAATATCGCCATCATCTGATGTCACTCGGATTAGGCATTGCCGAAGCTATGGACACCGCCCAACGCGGCATGGGGCTGGACTGGCCAACCGCGCTGGAGCTGATCAAACGCAGCGTGGAGCAAGCGAAGGCTTACCCTGGTGCACGGGTGGCCAGCGGCGCGGGCACCGATCATCTGACCGATTTTTCCCAGCTGACCTTGCAGGATGTGATTGCCGCGTATGAACAGCAAATCGCGGCGATTGAGGGGTGTGGTGGACGTATTATCTTAATGGCCAGTCGTGCGCTCGCCGCGATTGCCAAAGGGCCAGATGATTACATCAAGGTGTACAGCACCCTTTTACGTCAGGTGCGTGAGCCGGTTATTTTGCACTGGCTGGGGGATATGTTCGATCCAGCGCTACGCGGCTACTGGGGCGGCGCGACAATTCACAGCGCGATGGAGGTCTGTCTGGCGGTGATTCGCGAGAATGAGGCCAAAGTGGAGGGGATAAAAATCTCTCTGCTGGATAAAGATCGAGAAATTGAGATGCGCCGCCAGCTGCCGGCAACCGTCAAAATGTATACCGGCGATGATTTCAATTATCCCGAATTGATCGCCGGGGATGAGCAGGGCTTCTCGCATGCGCTACTGGGCATTCTCGACGGCATTGCACCGGCCGCCACCAGCGCGCTGCATGCATTAGCACAGGGCGATCGTGCCACCTTTGAACGGATACTGGCTCCGACAGTGCCGCTGGCGCGCCATTTGTTCTCGGCGCCCACTCAGTATTACAAGGCGGGCATCGTGTTCCTCGCGTGGTTGAATGGCCATCAGAAACATTTCACCTTACTGGGTGGTATGCAGAGTGCGCGCAGTCTGGCGCACTACTCTGAAGCATTCAGGCTGGCTGACGAGGCGGGTTTGCTCAATAACGCGGATGTGGCTGCGGAGCGCATGTGGCTGCTGGCAAAAATGCACGGTATTTAGCCTATCGGCCTAATGTGATGAGATGCTATTTAAGCTGTCCGAATTTCTGACGGAAAAAGAAGATTCACACGGTTAGAGCGAAAAAAAGCCCGCCATTGGCGGGCTTGATAGCAGCGGCTATCGAATAATCTCGTAGGTGACGCGCGTGTATGTACTGCAACCACGATTGTGGCAGTTCATTATTGCAGGAATATTTTGTTACTGAACATACTGTTTCCTGATGGTTGTGTGGCAGTGGGCTTTAAGCGCCGACTCATACGTACTGAATATTGAGCGCACCCTGTGCCGATGTCGTGATCTGCGCCTGAACCCGCCACGTTGTGTGTATGCGTTCGGGTGTGAGTACCACATTAGGCTTACCCGTCGAAACCACACGACCCTGATCGAGCACCACAAGGTGTTGGCAATATTTTGCCGCCAGATTCAGGTCGTGAAGTGCAATCACCACCGTCACTGGCAGCGAAGAGATAAGACGCATCAATTCAAGCTGGAATTGGATGTCCAGGTGATTGACGGGCTCATCCAGCAGTAAAACATCCGGTTTTTGCGCCAGTGCGCGGGCGATTTGGCAACGCTGGCGCTCACCACCGGATAATCGTTGCCAGCCGCGGTCGACCAAATTTTCCAGTTGCATTAACGCCACCGCCTCGTGAACGGCGCTGGCATCTTCTGCCGTCCAGAACTGGAATGCGCCACGATGAGGTGTGCGCCCGAGACGAATAATGTCAATCACCGTGAGTTCATCATCGGCCTCGGCGTGTTGTGGGACAAAGGCCAGTTTACGCGCCAGTTGATTGCGCGAAAGTTGGTTCAGCCTCAGTTCGCCGAGGGTTATCTTCGCGCCCGAATCAGGCATTAGCCCAGCCAGTGCACGCAGCAGCGTAGATTTTCCTGAACCGTTCGGGCCAAGCAAACCTACGGTTGCAGACTGAGCCGCGTTGAAGGAGACCGCAGTGAGGATACGACGCGCCTGAAGTTGGACGCTGAGGTCACTGACCGATATCGTCATCGTTTAGTTGCCCTTTCGTTGATAGAGAAGGAAGGCAAAAGCAGGGGCGCCCACCAATGCCGTCACCACGCCAATGGGTAAAACCTGATGTGCGATCAACGTTCTCGACATCAAGTCAGCGAGGATCATGAAATGGCAGCCCGACAGGAATGTCACGGGAAGGGTGATCAGGTGTCGCTGTCCAACCAGCATGCGGGTCACGTGCGGAATGACCAATCCGACAAACCCCACCGCCCCAATCGAGCTGACAATGACCGCCGTGATTAATGCCGTGATCAACAGCAACACAATCCTTACTTTCACGACCTGCGTGCCCAGCGTTACGGAGACATCGACGCCAAATGAAAAGGTGTCAAGTGTGCGTGCATAGCACATGATCACCCCAAACCCGCTGACGATGACGATGGCGCAGAGAATGGCATCTGGCCAGCGTACGCCACTTAAACTGCCTAACAGCCAAAACATCACACCACGCGATTGCTCCGCATTGGCTGATGTGCTGACGATGTAAGATGTGAGCGCATTGAACAGCTGTGTTCCGGCAATACCGGCCAAAATGATGCGTCCGGTGTTTTCTCCCATCCCTCGTGAGAGCAAGATAATCAAGCCAAACGCCAGGCAAGCGCCGGCAAAGGCACCGCTGCCAACCGTCAACACGCCGCTGCCAATACCCAGCAGCATCACCATCACGGCACCGGTGGAAGCACCCGCAGAGATACCCAACAGGTAGGGTTCCGCCAGCGGGTTTCTTAACAACGATTGCAACACCAGGCCGCAAAGGGCTAAGCCACCTCCGCTGCAGGCCGCCATGAAGGCCCGGCTCATGCGATATTGCCAGACAATACCGGCCTCAACGGCAGGGACATCATAATGCGTCATCCCCAATCCATTGGTGATCGCCTGAAAGGTAGCGATCAATGAGATGGGCATATCGCCAATGCTCGATGAGAAGATCATCATCACTGGCAGGCTGACCAGGCCCGCCAGGACAATAAAGCCGATGTTAATGTGGGAAGTGCGTCTCATACTATTTGAAAGCGGCCATCTGCTGACCGATCAGCTCAACCGCATCGATATTGCGCAGGGACGGATTGAGTGACATAGCAGGCACGACCACGATGTGACCCTGCTTAACCGCGTTCATTTCTCGTGTAACGGGATCGCTTTTGAGAAAGGCTTGCTTTACCGCGACGTCATCTGCTGGATACAGCCTTCTCTCCATGCTGGCAATGACGATGATATCGGGCTGAGATTGTGTGATATGTTCCCAACTTACGGCGGGCCATTCGTCGGAGGAATCAATAATGTTTTGCAGGCCGAGTGTCTGAGTGATCCAGCCCGGGGCACCCTGGCTGCCTGCGATCCACGGATCGCCTTTAAGGCGTGTGCTTGAGAACCAATACACCACCTTAAGTGGCTTGCGGGCGTGTAAAACCGCCTGTTGTTGCGCCTGAACGACGCGTGCAGACAACGTCTTCTTTAATTCCTCACCACGTTGAGCCACGTCGAACAGGTTGGCCAGCGCGGTGATTTCATCATAGATCACGTCAATGGAATAAGGCGTAGCGCGTGCACCGTCAGCGTTTGAGGAAGCCGTTACCGCTTTGCCCTGACAATCAGCAGGTGAAATCCAGGTTCTGATGCCAAGTTGTTCGAATTGTTCGCGGGTTGCGACTTCACCCTGAGGCCCAACATGCCAGCTATATTGCGCCAATACCAGGTCAGGTTTTTGCGCGACAACCGCTTCAAATCCCGGCGAGTTATCTGCAAGGCGCTTAAGACCACTGCCTGTCTGCGCTAAATCTGGCGGTAAAGGGCTGAACCAGACGGCGGTTCCAGCGATTTTGCTTCCCAGGCCAAGTGCCAGAAGGAGTTCGGTTTCATGTTGCCCAATGGTCACTACGTGTGCAGGCGGTTGTGAAAAGGTTTCCGTTTTACCGCAGTTTTCAATGCTGAGGGGATAGGTGGAAGCCAGTGCGGTGGAAGTGCTTAATACCATGATGAGTGCCAAAAGGCGGTTTGAAAAAGTGCGCATGAATTACCGATTACGTAGTGTTATGTTATAACGTAACATAATGGCAAGTCTGATGTATTCATGTCAATTGATTCTGATACCCATTGTTAGTGTTAAGGCTGTTGAAGCGAAGTCCGTGGCCCGGACTTCACTATGATCTTAACCCGGACCATCACTCCCTGCTGCCAGCAGAGGTACAACCACATCGCTGATCGGGGTCGCGATGCCTTGAGCTTTGCCGCGTCGTTGTACCACGCCATTGCGGATGTCCCACTCAAGCGGGCGATCAGCCTGACGATCGGCCAGAATCGAGGTGCCCAAATCTGCCGGGGCACGATGAAAGCCAGCCATGATGTCCTGCGGCACGTTGTCGCTCAGGTTGGCCCCTTCAGCACGCGCAACCGCCAGACATTCCCGTAGATAGGCCAAACCCAGCGTGGTGATATCTTCGCGCTGAAACATCCCTGCACGGCGATTGGCCAACACCATCAAACCCGCGACGGCGTTTTGCAACAGTTTGCGCCAGGCGATGGTGAGGAAATCTGCCTCCAGTTCGACCGCACAGCGCGAGTCTTGCAGCGCTTGCACAATACGCTGTGCTGGCGCGACGTCGGGCACAGTCAGGCGTGGTTTCGCGCGTAACCACACCGATGCATCAGGCTCGCGCTGAGCCGGGAACCACACCACAGAAGGCAGTACCGTTGCGCCATTGACTAACGGTGACAACTGTTCAACTTGCTCCACGCCATTTTGCAGCGCGCACACCACCGTATTCTCATCGCATAATACCGCCAGCCAGGAGGCAATTTCCGCCACCTGCGTGGTTTTGACCGCCACAAACACCAAATCAAAGGGCCTGGCGATTGCTTCAGGATTGCTCAGTACCGGGCCAGGCACCACAACCTCACCGTCTTCGTGGCGCAACAGCAATTGTGTATGTGCCGTACGTCCGCACAGTGTTGGCGTGCGATGCATTTCATGCAGCGCGGCAGCCACAGTGGTGCCGATGGCGCCGGGTCCGACAAGGGCGATGGTTGGAAACTCAGACATGCAGCAATTCTCCTGTTTAGCCAGTGCTGCCTCAGGGTCAGCGAAAACTCACTATTACAGCCTGGCATTGTGACCGAATGATGAGCGAACTTTCGGCCAGATAAAAAATGACGCTGTGGAATAACCGATTCATGTTTGGCTACAAGGGACAACTTACAGCAAGGCGATCTGCTGCTGTTGCAGCATGTGCTGCATCTCCGCGTCAGGTTCACCGTCAACAATCAGTGTACTCGCCAGTGACAGATCGCCAATGGCGAACGCCGATGCTGAGTTGAGTTTCTCTTTAGAGACCATCACCACCGTTTCCGCCGCACGCGCTGCCAGGGCACGCTTTACACCCGCTTCTTCATAGTTACCGGTGGTTAACCCTGCTGTTTTGTGCACACCAGTGACACCCATAAAAAACAGGTCTGCATTGATGCGTGCAATGGCTTCGATCACCGCAGATCCCACGGCGACCACCGAGTGACGGTACAGTTGGCCGCCAATCAGAATCACCTCAACCAAAGGAAAATCAACCAGTGCGACGGCAATACTTGGACTGTGGGTCACCACGGTAAAGGCCAGTTCTTTGGGCAGCAGTTGCACCATTTCTGCTGTGGTCGTACCGCCATCGATGATCACCACCTGACCCGGTTGAATCAGTTGCACCGCTTTTTGCGCGATCAGGCGCTTAGAACTGATTTGCACATTTTTGCGTGTTTCGAAAGGGGCAATAGCAGCAGAAACCGGCAGTGCACCTCCGTGCACGCGTTGCAGTAATCCCTCGCTGGCTAACTCCCTTAAGTCGCGGCGAATCGAATCCTCAGAGACGTTAAAACGCTGGCTTAGTTCGCTGGACATCACTTGCTGCTCATCGGCAAGAATCGTCAATATCTGCTGTTTACGTTGACTGGAAAGCATAATTTTCTCGTTCGTGTTTTTGCTTGTATGTGCACGATTATGCATGATAACGTCTGTTTTGTCAGCCATCGGGAGACCAAACATGCAGCATAAAGTGCGCAATATTCGTGAGCAGTTGTTATCCGACAACTGGTACACCTTAAAAAAATACACCTTCGATTTACAGCGTGCCGACGGCAGTTGGCAACAGCAAAGCCGTGAAGCCTACGATCGTGGCAATGGCGCGGTGATCCTACTTTATAACCGCCATAAACAGACAGTCGTCCTGACACGGCAGTTTCGCTTTCCCATCTTTATCCATGGGCATGATGGCTTTTTGATCGAGGCCGCAGCCGGTTTGCTGGATAACGCCTCGCCGGAAACGCGCATCATTGCCGAGGCAGAAGAAGAGACAGGTTACACTGTCACAAATATTGAGAAGGTGATGGAGGCTTATATGAGCCCGGGTTCGGTGACGGAGAAGTTGTTTTTCTTTATCGCGGAATATCACGATGGCGACCGAAAGCATGCTGGCGGCGGCCTTGAGGAAGAGGGGGAAGATATCGAAGTGCTGGAGTGGCCTTTCGCACGCGCCATGGAGGCGATCCGAAACGGTGAAATCGAAGATGCCAAAACCATCATGTTGCTGCAACACCTGGCATTAAACATTCAATTTGAGGAGAAAGTGCAATGATGATTCTGATCGCAGGTCCGGTACGCAGTGGTACTCACGGTGACCAGCAACTGATCGAGCAAAACATGCAGAAACTCGATCGCATGGCATTGCAGGTTTATCAAAAAGGCCATACCCCGGTAATAGGTGAATGGCTGGCGTTACCGCTCGCCACTGCAGCGGGTTCACAGCAGATCGGGGATGAGATCAGTGAAGCCTTCCTTTATCCCGTTGCGCATCGCCTTATTCAGAGCTGTGATGCCATTTTACGCATGCCTGGCGCTTCAACGGGAGCGGACCAGGATGTGCAAGTCGGCAAGGCTTTGGGGTTGAGTATCTTCAGCAATATTAACGAGATTCCAGCGGTACAGGCATAAGCAGGAAACTTATCGGCTGGCACTGCTGTCTGTAACTCATCGGTGTACCTACTTTGGGTGATGAGCGATGACCTCGGTTCTGTTGATAGAAGATGACCTCCGGCTGGCGGAAATGATTCTGCCGTATCTGGCGCAGTATGAATTCAAAGTTGAACACAGTGCCAGCTCTCAGGACGCGCAGTTAAAAATGAAACAGCACCCTTTTGATGTGGTGCTGTTAGACCTGATGCTGGGTGATGCTGACGGACTGGCGCTTTGCCGCGACATTCGCGGCCAGTATCTGCATGAACCCGCCATCATCATGGTGACAGGGCGAGGCGATCCCGCAGACAGAATTATCGGCCTGGAAGTCGGTGCAGATGATTACCTACCAAAACCTTTTGAGCCCCGTGAATTACTGGCGCGCATGCGTGCAGTGCTGCGACGTATCAAGCCGGGCAGCGGAGTGCGTGAAACAGGGTTGATTCGTTCTGGCTCGCTGGAGATTGATACTGCAGCACGCACGGTGATGTTAAATCAGAATAGCTGCTCGCTAACCTCATTGCAGTTCGACCTGCTGGTTTCGTTAGCGCGGAATGCTGGCAGGGTTTTGAATCGGGAACTGATTTGGCAATCTGTCCGCGGCGAAAGCTATGAGAGTTTTGACCGTGCGATTGACGTGCACATTGGCCGCATCCGGCAAATGATTGAAGACGATCCCCGTGCGCCAAAACGGATTATCACCGTACGCGGTGTCGGCTACGTATTTTCGGCGTTGCCTGGTGCATGAAGCGTCTCAGTGATTTACCCATCCATTTGCAGATCTTTTCTGCCTTCAGCTGTGCGCTGTTGCTGGTGGTGGCATGCACCATTGCACTTTGGTTGTGGAGTGATGATAACAACCGTCATCTTGATGCCTTCGCGACCTTTTCTGAGTTAGTTGAGAAAAATTTACCCCCTGCAACCGCTTCTCCTGCGGCGCAATCTGCCGCCATTGACCAGTGGATTGCACGCGCGCATACCCGCTTTGCACTTTTCGCCGCCGATGGCACACCATTGAGCCGCCCGCTGACGCCTCCTCTGGCGTTTCCCAAACGTGTCGACCATGGCGGATTGTTTGACGACTGGTACGGCATGCGATTTGTCTGGCAACTTAAAGATAAACGCGTGTTGGTCATTCAATTCAGTAGCGACCGACAGAAACGGCCGTGGGTGTTTATCCTGATGTTGATGATGCTCGCGGCCAGCGTTGCACTGATCTCTTTCCCCGTAATCCGGCGTTTAACGGCGCGGCTGGAATCACTTCAGCGCAGTGTTGAATTGTTGGGGAAAGGGGATCTTTGGACACGCATGCCTGTCGCAGGACGAGACGAAGTCGCGCAGTTAGCGGAGAGCTTTAACCGTTCAGCCACCCAGATCGAACAACTGGTGCAATCGCAGAAAACCATGTTGGCCAATGCTTCGCACGAACTCCGCTCGCCTTTAATGCGAATTCAGATGGCAGCAGCGCTGTTAGAGCAAAATGATTCAGCGCCAGGACGTGAATTACAACGCAGCGTGGCGGAATTGGATGCACTGGTAGAAGAAATTATGACGTTAAGTCGCCTGGAGTTATCCCCCAATGTGATCAACGGTGAGCTTAAACGTGTCGATGTGACCGCCATTGCTGCTGAAGAGTGCGCGCGTGTTCAGGTTGAATTGACCGCCGTACATATCGTTGCCGAAGTCGACGCGCGCTTGCTGCGCCGTCTCCTGCGCAATTTGATCGAGAACGCGCTGCATTATGCCGGACGTGATATTCGGGTCGAACTCAATGACGACGGCGAGGGTCACTTTATCCTACAAGTGAAGGACCGTGGGCCAGGTATTCCCGAAGCCGATCATGCGCAGGTGTTTGAGCCGTTCTTCCGGCTAAGCCGAAAGGGCAACGGCTCCGGGCTGGGCCTCGCCTTAGTCCGCTCCATCGCCGTATACCATGTGGGCAGTATTACGCTGAGGAATCGTGCCGGGGGCGGAGCCTGCTTTAAAGTGCGAATTCCGCTCGCTGTTACATAACTTTACCAGGGATAAAAACAGGATTTACAAGGGAGTGTTGCAATCAGCGGGCTTAACTTACGCCCTCTTGCAACCAAAGGATGAATTTGATGCGCTTCACTCTGGCTCAACCTGTGACGCTGTTTTGCCTGCTCTCTTTAACGTCGATGTCCGCTTTAGCCGCAGACGATAGCCCTGAGTTTTCTGGCTACATAGGAGGCGGTGTTGGCGAGAAACCAAATTACTCGGGTGCCAAAGACAATAAAACCGAGTTCATCCCCGCGTTCAGACTGGCTTACGGCCCGCTCTTTGTCGGCGGGGTTGATGATCTGGTTGCTCTCGGCTGGGATGTCTTGAAAACCGAACACTGGACATTTGCGCTAGGCGCAGGGACAGACATTTCACCCCGTAAGGAATCCGCTGATGACCATCTGCGCGGGCTGGGTGATATTGATGTTACGCCGCGTGCCTTCACTTCAGCCACTTACGAAAACTCCTGGTTCAAAGGCAGCATCATTGCCTCTCAGGATGTTGGCGGCAACCAACAGGGTTTTAAACTTGCCTCTTATGCCCATCTGCAGTGGCATCCCGTGGATAATCTGCGGCTCTACACTGGCCCGACGTTGAGTTGGGCGGACAGTGATTATTTACAAACTCAATACGGTGTCACGGCAGCGCAGTCCGAGCGCAGCGGTCTGTCACGTTACACTGCGGATGCCGGAATTGAGAAGATTGGCTGGGATGTCGGCATGGATTATGTCGTGACGCCCTCCTGGCTGTTAGGCGCGCGCGTCACTGCACAACGACTGCGGGACGACGCAGCCGATAGTCCGGTCACTCAGCAAGCCAGCCAGTTAACCGGTGTTTTATTTCTGGCATGGCGGTTTTAACAAGAGGGATAGTATCATTGGTCAACAAAAAGTTGATCAATGATATCTGCAATGCTATTTTTCTACAAAATGTAGAATTAATGGTGTCCAGATGTCTTCAATTACAGACGAGCAATATGTTGCCAACATAATGCGCATGCTGGCTGGCGCGGTAAAGGTCATCGGCAGTGTGATCCAGCGTAATGCCGAAGTCGTGCTGCACGATCTGCGTCAGCCTGAATATTCGATTGCTGAGATCGTCAATGCAGAAGTGACGGGACGTAAGCGGGGGGATTCGGTATTAGCCGGATTACGCACCGACAGGGCATTTATCAGCGCGATGGAGCGCAAAGATGAAGCCATTTCCTTATTACTGGATTACCCCACCTTTACCCGCGAGGGCAAGCCGCTTCGTAGCAGCACTGCTATTTATCGTGACCGATACGGTGTGCCTTTTGCTGCACTCTGCATTAACGTCGATAACGCAGATATTGAGCAGGCGCTGCGCGTGCTGCAATCCATGACTGCGATGTGTCAACCCGAGGTGCAGGCCTCAGAAGTCGAACCGGCAGCGGAAAGCCCGGACACCATCGAAGATTTGATGAGCGAAATCATCAACACGACTTCTGCACTCAATCACGGAAACAATCGCAATGACATCAAACGGGCCAATCTGCTCGCGGTGAAGCATATGCAGGAGAAGGGACTGTTTCTGATGAAAGGTGGAGTGGAGAAAGCCGCAGCGGCGCTCGGCGTCACGCGTTACACCATCTACAACTATCTGGATGAAATCAAAAATGAAAACAGCTGAGTCGCTAAGCATTAAAACGCCGTTGCTGGAATCTTTGCCACTCAGCCAACTCAATAAAACCCGCGTGTGGCTGAAGATGGAAGCGATGCAGCCTTCCGGTTCCTTCAAAATCCGCGGTATCGGGTTTGCCTGTCAGCAGCATGCTGCGCGCGGAGTGAAGCGATTTATCTCTTCATCGGGGGGAAACGCCGGTTTGGCGGTGGCCTATGCGAGCCGTCAACTCGGTGTACCTGCAGTGGTTGTGGTCCCGGAGTCGACGTCTCAACATGCGCTACATCTGCTGACACTGGAAGGGGCGGAGGTGATCGTTCACGGTAAAACCTGGGCGGACGCTAATCAACTGGCGCAGTCGTTGGTGGCCGAACAGGACGCATTTATCCATCCTTTTGATCATGCGTTGTTGTGGCAGGGCATAGCGAACCTGATCGATGAAGTTGTAGAAGAAGGTGTGCGACCTGATGCTGTGGTGCTCTCAGTGGGCGGCGGCAGCCTTTTGTCAGGGGTTGATCAAGGGTTAACACGGCAAGGATTACATCATGTGCCGATTTACATCGCAGAAACCACGGGTATGGCGTCTTATCACGCTGCGTTGGCCGCGGGACATCCAATTGCCGTGGAACATCTCAGCGGCATTGCGACGTCATTAGGCGCACGCCAGGTCTGCCAGCGCGCCTTTGATGTCAGTAAAACCCGTGACGTGCTGGCCTCGCGCGTCAGTGACAGGGAAGCCGTTGATGCCTGCCTGGCATTTCTTAATGACCATCGCACCCTGGTGGAACCGGCATGTGGTGCAGCGCTGGCACTGCTTTACGGACAAAAATTGCCGTTAGCGGGTGTAGAAAACCTGTTGGTTATCGTCTGCGGCGGTTCCACTACGACCTTGAACGTGCTGCAAGCATTTAAGTGATAATTGGAGTTGAGATGACGGAAAGAGCCTACTATTTCAGCGATCTGCTGGAGATGGATACGGAAGTGGTGCGGTGTGAAGCGCAGGAAGATGGCCGGTTTCGTGTGCAACTGGCGGCAACGCTGTTCCATCCACAAGGCGGCGGGCAACCTGCTGACCAGGGCACGATAGGTGAGGCGAGGGTGTTACAACTCGTTCAGGAAGAGGGTGAGTTATTGCATATTACCGACCGTGAAGTGGCGCTGGGTCGCGTGCATATCCGAATTGATGCGGCACTGCGTGAGCTGCACACACGTTACCATTCGGCAGGACATCTGATTGCGTATGCCGGAGAGAAGTTTGGCTGGTTAGGCTACAAAGGTGATCATCGTCCCGGCAATGGACGTGTTGTTTTTAAACCGCAGGGCGAACCGCAACCCGTTGATGAATCGGCAATCGCTGAAGGTGTCGATGCGCTGGTGGCGCAGGATCTCGCACGCGTGCTACGGGATGACGCCGGACGAAGAATGGTCAGTTGGGGCGAGTTGACGCCGTATGCCTGCGGTGGCACGCATGTGCCGCGCACCAGTGAAATGGGTGAAATCGTGATTACCCGGGTTAAAGCGAAGAAGGGTGAACTTTCGGTGCAGTATGAAGTGCGAGATTGATGAGCAGGCGCATTAACGCCTGCGCTGCGTTACTTAAATTCATCTATTTTTAATTGTGCGAAAGCCTGATCGACATCGTTATAGGTTTGTGAGGTGGTATAACTGCCAGACAGTTGCCAATAAAAAACCGGCGCGCCAGGCTCTTCGCTACTCTCCGCCACACGATAGCGAGAGAATTTTATTTTCGCGGCTTCAGTTAGATCTTCATTGTCCTGATTTGATGAGAACTTCATTGCGCGAATCAGGTAATAAACGCCCTGAATCTGATGCAATTCAAAGCCAATGATTTTGTCAGACGAACCTGCCAGGCGGAAATCTGACCAGGTAAATCCGTCATCATCCGGGACCGGTAAAATATACGCGTTGCCGTTTTTATTGATGAACGCAGATAGAGTCTGGCTGGGATGTGAGGTGTTATTGTCAAAGGTGGCTGAGATCAGTAAATCCGGGACGCCATCCTGATTAAGGTCGATACTATTCGCCCCTGCCAGCAACTCGACTCGCGTAGCAGCCTGAGCGCCGAAAACGGTGCAAAATGACAGAATGAGAAACGCATAAGTCTTTAACTTCACTGCACGATTTCCTTACCGGTTTAAGACAATATCAGGGATTAACACCTCAATATTGAAAGACAGCATGGCATTGCTGCCTGATAGCCATCATGGCGTATTCGACGTTTTTGCTCTGCATGAGCGCTGAATTATGTGTGTTTTTGCCGGGATGCGAAAGGGTGAGAGGAGTAATTAAATTCAGAGCGATTCACTGATGAAGTGCGTCATCCATTACGCACTTTGCTACAGGAAAACGGGCCTAACCTTGACGTCTTTCCTTAACTTTCAACTCAGACCTGCGCCATGCCGCCATCCACGAAAAGTTCGGTGGCATTAACAAAGCTGGAAGCATCGGATGCAAGAAACGCCACTACCTGACCAATTTCACCCGGTTCACCCAATCGACCCAATGGCACCTGGGCGGCTAACGCATCGAACAATCCCTGACGCTGATCTTCCGGCACTAAATCGCCCAAACCCGGCGTGCGCACTGGGCCAGGGCTCACCACGTTGACACGAATTCCGCGATCTTTCACATCCAGCGCCCATGAACGGGCAAAGTTGCGCACGGCGGCTTTACTGGCGCTGTAAACACTGAATCCTGCTGTGCCCTGAATCGACGTGGTAGACGCGGTTAAAATGACCGAGGCTTTGTCGCTTAACAACGGCAGCGCCTTTTGCACGGTAAACAGCACACCACGCACGTTGGTGCCAAAGATACGGTCGAAGTGCTCTTCAGTAATCGCACCTAGTGGCAACATATCGCCGCCGCCAGCATTGGCGAATAGAATATCGAGCCGGCCCGCCTGGCGCGCAATCTGAGCATACACTGCATCCAGATCGCTCAACACGGAAGCATCAGCGCGAATGCCGATTGCCTGTGCACCGATTAGCGTGACAGCAGCATCCAGTTCTGGCTGGCGACGACCGGTGATAAACACGCGAGCGCCCTGTGCTGCCAGCGCCTGGGCAGAGGCTAAACCAATCCCGCTGGTGCCGCCGGTGACTAAGGCAATTTTACCGTTTAATGATGTGTTCATGAGTGTTCTCCCAAATGGATTTAAGTGTGTGATGACTGCGTTGCAGTGCATGGGAGGCAATGTAACCCTGCGTGGTTTAGCGATAAATGGTGTAAAATCGAAATCACTATTCCTGTGTGTGGATAATTATCATGGATCAGCTGTTGGCGATAAAGGCGTTTGCACGCGTGGTGGAGGCGGGGAACTTCACCCGTGCGGCCGATTTACTGGATATGCCCAATGCGACGTTGAGCAAACTGGTACAGGAGTTAGAAGGGCATCTGGGTGTGCGCCTGTTACAGCGCACCACGCGACGCGTCACCGTCACGCCTGAGGGACGAGATTATTACGACAAAGCGCTGCGTATCGTGCGTGACTTAGAAGATATCGACGGGGCTTTTAATGTGGTAAACGGAACGCCGCGCGGGTATCTGCGCGTTGATATTGGGGGCTCAACGGCGCGTGAGGTACTCATCCCACTGCTACCGGATTTCGTTGCGCGATTTCCTGAAATACGCCTCGATCTTGGCGTATCGGACCGGGCTGTGGATCTGATTAGCGACAATGTCGATTGCGTCATTCGTGGCGGTCCACTGGGTGATTCATCGCTGGTGGCGCGTCATCTTGGTGATGCTGAGATGATCACCTGCGCGGCACCCGCTTATCTCAAAACTTACGGCGTGCCAGCTTATCCGCAAGAGCTTAAAAATGGGCATCGCTGGATTAGCTATTTATCTCCGCAGAGCGGACGCGCCTTCCCGCTGCGCTTTCTGCAGGGTAATGAGAAACAGGAAATGAAAATCGAGCATCGCATTGGGATTAATGAGAGCAATGCTCATCTGGCGGCGGCGGTGGCAGGATTAGGTATCATCCAAACTTTCCGATACGCCGCAGCCGCAGATTTAGCGTCAGGTGCACTGGTGGAAATACTGAAGGATTGGCGTCCCGCCAGCTATTCGTTTCACGTGGTGTATCCGCAAAACCGCCATCTGACCCAGCGTTTACGGGTGTTTATCGAATGGTTGCGGGAAGTCTTTCCTGCACGACTCAATGGATGACAAGCCTGAGGCGATCTGTTAACTTTTTGTTTCTGAACTCCCTATTTTGATTACAGGCCTGCGTAAATGACACTTTCAGCCGCACTTTCCCCGTCATACGAACATGGCCTGTATGCGATCTGCTGTCCTCCACCGCCTCCTGCACGCGTTGTGGTTCGCTAAGAACCGACATTCTTTCACGCTTAAATTTACAACGTTTGTTTTAGGAGCATTTTCATGCGTTCTTCGTCTTTGACGTCGCAAGCGGCGACGTCGGGCTTCGTGCTGCTGTGGGGCAGTGCGGCCATCTTCTCACGCCTTGGTTTGGACAATGCCTCACCCATCGCGCTATTGATTGTGCGCTTCAGTGTTGCGCTGGCTGCATTATTGCTGGTGGGTCTATTTCGACGTCGATGGTTACCCGATGCAGGCAGCCGAAAAACGGTGATGTTCACCGGACTCATGTTGATTGGTGCCTATTCGGTGTGTTACTTCCAGGCGATGGCCGAGGGTGTGACGCCCGGTTTGATTGCCACCATTATGGGCATACAACCGATCCTGACCCTCTGTATTGTGGAACGGCGCATGCAGGGCATGCGATTACCGGGACTCATGATCGCCTTAGCGGGATTGGTTCTACTGGTATGGCGCAGTCTGTCAGCATCACAATTGCCGTTGAGTGGCATTGTCTTCGCGTTGGGTGCACTGCTGTGTATGACATTTGGTGCCATCATGCAGAAAAAAGTGTCACAGCATCCCGCACAGATACTGCCGTTACAATATGCGGTGAGCCTTGCGCTGTGCGCGTTGTTACTGCCGATCAAAGCTTTCCATATCGATTTTACGTTGCACTTCTGGATCTCCGTGCTGTTTCTCGGCGTGATGATCTCAGTGGTGGCGCAGTTGCTGCTTTACCGACTGCTGAGTGCGGGAAGCATCGTTAACGTGACCAGTTTGTTTTATTTGGTCCCGATCATTACAGCGGTGCTGGATTACCTGCTGTTAGGTAATGCGTTGCCGTGGTCGGGGATGGTGGGAATGTTGGCTATTCTGCTTGGCATCATGCTGGTATTCCGCGCGCCGCGCCTGAAAACTTCGGGCTAAGATCGAGTAGGGCGCATCAATCTTGATGCGCCGTTCATTGGGGTTAAACCGTGCCGGTGCCCCCATCAGAACACCAAACCTGTCCCGACGTGAAGCTATTCGTCGTTTCCGCAAACGTCACGTAGAGCGGCGCAATTTCAGCGGGCTGACCGGGGCGACCCAGTGGCGCAGTAGCGCCAAATTTCTCCACTTTTTCCTGCGGTTGGCCGCCACACACCTGTAGCGCAGTCCAGTACGGGCCGGGGGCCACGGCATTTACGCGGATTTGATCTTTACCTAACTGTTTCGCTAAGGCTTTAGTAAAGGCCACAATCGACGCTTTGGTCTGGGCATAATCCAGCAGGATTGCGCTAGGATCATACGCCTGCACTGACGACGTGTTGATAATCGATGATCCGGCCGGTAGATACGCCAGCGCCGCCTTGGTTATCCAAAACATGGCATAAACGTTAGTCTTAAACGTCGCATCAAAATCTTCCGTTGAAAGGGTGCGAATCGATTCATTGAACTGCTGGCGACCGGCGTTGTTGACCAAAATATCCAGACCGTCCAGTTTCGTCGCCGCTTCCTTCACCAGTTGCTGGCAAAAGGATTCGGAACGGATATCACCCGGAATGGCAATCGCCTTACGACCTTCCGCTTCAATCAGTTTGATCACCTCCGCCGCGTCCTGTTCTTCGTCGGGCAGATAATTTATCGCCACGTCGGCACCTTCACGCGCATAAGCAATGGCCACCGCACGGCCAATCCCAGAATCGCCGCCGGTGATCAGCGCTTTACGACCGGTTAAACGACCGGTGCCACGATAGCTGGTTTCACCATGATCCGGACGCGGTTCGATTTTGGCGGCCAGCCCAGGAAAATCCTGCAATTGTTTTTTAAAAGGAGGGGTTGGATATTGATGGGTAAGCAACGTTTTGTTAGTAAATGAACTCATCGTAATCTCCATGTTCTTCGCTATAGATAAAATAAGCTTGGCATAAATGTGATATATGTCACGTCAAAAAATGACCAATTGAAATTTCGTGGGTTAAGCGAAGCGTTATTGTTGCTGTAGCGATATGAGTAAAAGGAGTATTTGCAATGGGGAGCGAAGACCAGAATAAGCGCAAGACGTCAATCATATATCGCCGTTGCACTTATTCTTTTGCCAGTGGAACATCCCGGCATCCTTGTCGGTGGGGCGACTAGCACGCCCGATGCGGATTAAGATCCTTTGTTACTGCTTTTCCCGCCTTTTTTACCGGCTTCGGAAGCTTTCTCGGGGTTGTCTTTAAAATTCCCGCCGCTACTGCTTTGTCCACCTTTTTTACCCGCGTCAGATGCTTTTTGTTTGTCATCTGCGAAGTTTCCTGAACCGCCTCTATGCTCGGCCATAAAATGCCCTCATTCATGCATTGCGATTACATAATCGTGGGTAACATCACACGTTATGTCCAGACTGCAAAATTAAGGTTAGCGCCACTGGGGATATTAACAAGCGCGGCGGCAGCGTATTTTAATTTTGAATCGACAGATGCGATTTTTATTTTCTTAAGCAGATGAATTGCGAGGTTTAATATTATATATAAATAATCGAAGCGCAATTAGCGCTTCGATTATCAGTAAGAGCGTTTATTGCGCAGGCATCCGGGCGAAATAGGTTCCGCTGTAAGGAATAGGCAGGAAATCATGGAAGATTTGCTTCAAGGTTTGCTCGGGTTCGATATCTGCGAACAGCTGCGGATAGAGCGTTTTTGCCATAAATTCCGTTGCCGCGATGTGCCAGGGGCTGAGGTAAAAATTCATCCAGATGACCGCGGAGTGGCCGTTGCGCAATGCAGCTAACTCGCGCAAACCGTTTTGCTGCGCAGTCAGTCGGGCAAAGCTATTTTGCACCGCAGGCAGCGACACTTCGGGCCCGAGCTTGAGCAATCCCTGCGCCTCGTTATCGCCAAATCCAGTGGCAAAATAGTCATCCGGCTGTGCCGCGATCACCATTTCTTCACTTAAGCGACCAAACACCCCGTGCTGCGTTTTAGCCGCGATATTGTCACCGCCCGCGGCGTTTAACAGTTCGCCAAGGCTACCTTTGACGGCGGTGACACAACATTCATTCCGGCGGCCGAGGTGCAACTGCAACAATACCGAAGGCTTCGCGCCGTGATAACTGGCCAGCCGATCACGAATCACCTGCATATGTGCGTCATAAAAACGGTTAAAGGCCTGCGCGCGTGCTTGCTGATTCAGCACCTCGCCAAAGATCTCAACGCTGCGACGGGTATTCTTCAGAAGATGCACGCGCAGATCGATTTTCACCACCGGAATATGGGCGGCTTTCAGCATGCTCACCAGGCGCAGATCGGCATCATCGTAGCGCGCCAGGCTCGGCAGGATCACCACATCCGGTTTGAGCGCCAGGATCTGCTCAGGATTGATGGCATTCGGGCCACCTGAACCGAGGGAAGGGATGTTTAACATTTGCGGAAACTGGCGCGCAAAACTGTTCCACGTCTGGCTATCGTACTTTTTCAAATCCTGAGGCCAGGCAACGATATGCTGAAAGGGATTGCCCGGCTCCAGCAGCGCCAGCGTATACAGCATGCGGCTTTCGCCCAAGACAATGCGCTGCGGATGGTCAGGGATATCTACCTGATTTCCGTCAATATCCGTGACGGTTTTTGCCAGCGCGGCGCTGCTGAGTACCAGTAAGAAGCAGGCCAGAACAATCAGCATTGGCCCCCAAAGGGAACGGGCGCGCCGGGCGCCCGCTTTAACAACAGAATCAGAACTCAACGCTGGCCTCGACCATCAGGTTACGGGTTTCCCCTTCACGCACGCGCAGATTGCCGCCGCTGGAGGTGTAATAGTGTTTATTGAACAGGTTGTTCAGATTTAGCTTAAGCTGTGTCTTTTCACCAAACAGCCGATTGTTCCAGGCGATAAAGCTATCCGCCACCACGTAATCCGGCATCGTGAAGCTGTTCTCAGGATCGCCGGCTCGCGAGCCGACATAGCGCGCACCGCCACCGACGCGGGAATCACCGGGAATGCCGTTAATACTGAGACTGTGGCTGAGATAGAGTGCGCCCGAATGACGCGGTGCATTTTGCAGCCGATTGCCATTGTTAGCAGAATTTACGCCATCATCGACGATTTCAGCCTTATCGTAACTGTAGTTAGCGCTGAGATCCCAGCCCGGCAGCACTTCGCCGTTCAGCTCAAACTCTGCGCCGCTGGAACGCGCTTTATCAATCGCACGCGTTGTACCGTTAATGCTGAGTGACATGTCACGTTCATCTATGCGGTAAAGCGCGACACTGGCAAACAGCTTGGGCGATATCTGCCATTTACTGCCGACTTCCCAGGTCGTGCCCTGTTCAGGTTTACCGACATTGCCGTCATCGTCCACATCGGTGGAGGGGGTAAAGGATTTGCTGACGCTGGTGTAAAGCGAGACATCCGGGGTGATTTTATAAATCAGGCCCGCCTGCGGCAGGAATTTATTGCCTTCGCTGTTCAGTGTTTCCACCACCGGATCAAAGCCTTTAGACGCGCGCTGCTCGTAATGCTGATAGCGCCCGCCAAGCACGGCAATCCACTGTTCTGTCAGTGAGATACTGTCTTTAGCGTAAACCGAACGGCTATGAATGCGATTCAAATTATTGGCGTTGGCGGTGTTTTCCGTGGTGCTATTGGTGACCGGCGACAGGATGTCGTATTGCGGATCGGTAAAGTTAAACCCGGTATTCGATTTTCCCTGATACTGATGCGCACGATAAGTCTGGTTCATTTCATAGTCAGTCCCGATCACCACATCGTGCGTCATACCCAACAGCTGTTGCGAACCGAGCAGATCCCATGAAACGTATTTAGTTTTGTGGTTAAAGCCGCGGTTAGCATCTGCCCGACGCGTGACGACACCGGTGGTGGGATTGATGGCGGTAACGCGTACTTCGTTGTTGTCGTATTGGCGCTGATTCCAGCCAATAGTGACGCGCGTGCTCCAGTCATCATTGAACTGCCAGTCATAATGCGCATTAAGGGTTTTATTGTGGCCCCAGGCGTGGTTGGCCTTGTCGTCGAGACGATCCTTGTAGCCAATATCCAGCGGCTTACCATTGATAAAGGCGGTGCCGCGATCGTACGGAATATCGTATTGATAATCTTCATAGCTCACGAGGAAGCTGGCGTTTTCGCCGTACCACTGTAACGAAGGCGCAATCAGCGTATGCTTTTCGCTGCCAAAATTGCGCCAGTAATCCTGATTCTGCTTTTCGGCAATCAGGCGAAAGGCAAAGCCGTTGCCCAGCGGGTCGGTGACATCGACGGTTCCGGCGCCGCCACCTTCGCTGGAGGAACGGCCACTGATTTTGGTGTGCCAGTCATATTGCGGTTTTTTGCTGACAACGTTAATCACCCCGCCCGGATTCTGGATACCGTAAAGCAGGGAAGCCGAGCCTTTCAGCACTTCGACACGTTCGGTGGTGGCATCAAAATTTAATCCCTGGCTGCTGCGAATGCCGTCACGATAGATCGAACCATCGGAGTTGCTGCCAAATCCACGACGCACAAAACCATCTTCGGTGCCTGCCAGGGTATTGCCCTCCGTGACCCCACTGACAAAGCGCATCGCATCAGCGAGACTGGCGGCTTGATAGTCTTCAAGCTGTTGCTGAGTCACCACGCTCACCGATTGCGCTTCGTTCAGACGCGGCGTGGCGGTTTTGCTGGCAACGGAGCTGCTGGTGGCGTTGTAGCCTTGTGGGCTACTTTCCTGCGCCGAAACCGTGAGGGTATTGTTGCTTTCCGCTGCCAGACTGCCTGCGGCAGTGAGAACGCTGACGCCGTATATTGCGGCGATAATGGCCGGATGACATGTGGTTTTAAAAGCGAAATTTTTGTTGTTATTCATTTAAATAAACCTGGTGTTGGTGCGGAATTAATCTCGTCCATGAAACGAAGCTAGGATTAAATTTTTCCAGCAGAGAAAAATGCATGAAATAAGCATTCCCTGTGGATCATGCGACCTAAACTGAGATGGCGTGATGTTATTGAGAATCATTCAAACATGAAAAAATGTAGTAGTAAATGGAAATAATGACGTGGATACTACAGCATGAATGCAGTCCATGATCGCCATTTTCTTTTGAGGATTATTTCTAGTAAATAGATTAAAAACAGACACATGATTTGATGTCTTATTGTGGTTTAACGACCCACCCTAGAGGCGCGCTAACTCTCAGAGAGCTGGATTAAACAGGAAATATCACTACAATGCAGTGCCTAAATGGGGGACGGAATCACGCCCTGATGACAAACAGGTAAAAAGATGGCCGTAAATAAAATTAAAAATCGGGTTGATGTATTAGGTGAACGCTATCGCGCACGCGCCCCGTCATTATCGTCCAGCCTTCAATCCGTCGCGCGATATATCCACGATAATCGTGAGGCAATATTAGATGCCACCGCAATGGAAATAGCGGATGTGACTCACACCTCAGATGCCACCGTGGTGCGTGCCATTCAGGCATTGGGATTTGCCGGTTTGCGTGATTTGAAAACCACGCTGAAAGCCTGGTTTGGCCCGGCGATGAATTCAGAAGAGAAGATGAGCGCCACCGTCAGCGAACTGTCGTGTGACATCAATTCGGGCATCGATTTCGTGTTGGGCGGCCATAAACGCGCCTGCGATGCCCTCTCGGAACCCCACAACCGGCAAGCGGTCGCGCAGGCTGTCGCGATGCTGATCGACGCGCGACAGGTTGCGCTGTTTGGCATTAATGCTTCAGGAATTCTGGCGGATTACAGTGCTCGCCTGTTCACGCGTATTGGCATTCCTGCCGTCACGCTCAATCGTTCGGGCATTGCCCTCGCCGAACAGTTGATCACCTTACAGCGTGGTGATGTGCTGATCATGATGGCGCAGAAATCTGCTCATAAAGAAGGGCTGACCACCCTGAAAGAGGCGAAGCGACTGGGGATGCCGGTAATTTTGCTGACCAATGCCTTAGATTCTGCCTTTGCCAAAGAAGCGGATGTGATTATCAATGTGCCGCGCGGTGGGGAGAATGGTCGTATGCCATTGCATGGCACCGTGCTGGTGTGTCTTGAGATGTTGATTTTGTCGGTGGCTTCAGCAACGTCATCGCGCACGGTAAAAACCATGAAACGCATTCAGGATCTCAATCGCTCACTGAAGCCCACCGGCAAAAAATAGCGTAATTAATTGTCAGAGGTACGCGGCGTGGCGGCTTTGACCATTCCGCTGCGCGTGACAAGCCACACCGCCAGCACAATCAGCAATGCACCGCCGATAAAGCCCTGATAGATCTGTTCGTCCAGCACTAACCAGCCCCACAGGATACCAAAAGGCGGGATCAGGAAGGTGACGGTGAGGGTGCGCAGCGGACCAATATCGGCCAGCAAACGGAAGTAGATGATGTAAGCCAGCGCGGTGCAAATAAAGCCGACGGCCAGGATGCAGGCCCAGACTTCAGGGATGTGCCAGTTCGCCGCAGGCGTTTGCGGCGCGCTGAAGGCAAAGAAAGGCAGCAGGAACAGAGAGGCGCCCAGCTGGCTGCCGAACGCGACTTTGGTGGCATCAAGCCCGCCGCGCGAACCAATCCAGCGCTTAGCGAGAAAGCCGGCAAAACCGTAGCAGGTGGTGGCGACCAGACATGCCGCGATGCCGAGCACCAGCGCGTGTGAGAGCACCCCTTCACCAGTGGTACTGATCAACAAAATGCCGACAAAACCGGCCACCATGCCCAGCACTTTACTTACGGTCAGTTGTTCATTAAAGAATGCGGCGCCTATCACGACGCCCATCAACGGCGCGGTGGCGTTGAGTATCGCGGAATAACCTGCGGGCAGCACGCGAGCGGCGAGGCAATACATCAGGAAAGGTAATCCAGAGTTAATCACACCCAGCAACATTGCCCAGCCAAGTTTGCCTTCGAAGCGGCGCGGAATGCGTAGCACCGCCATCACGATGATTAAACCTAATGCGCCACATAACACGCGCAAAAAAGCCGTATTCACCGCACCCAGCGCGGGAACGGCAATACGCATAAAAAGAAAACTGGCTCCCCAGATAGCCGCCAGCAGTAATAGTCGCAACGAGTCCGATGTTCGCATGGTTCAGATTTAATCATTAGAAAGATGGGCTGACATCATAGCAAAAATTCTTAACACTCAAAGCGATGTCGCGGTGCTATGTTACTTCGCTGCATTACAAAAAACGGCGAGGGAATGAATGCATTGGGAGTCTGAAAGGCTGCTGTATCGACCGGTTGAACGCACGGATCTGCAGGCGCTTTTTCGCATCTATGGCGATGCGCGAACACATCAATTTAACCCGCGCGGGCCTTATCCAAACCTTGATCATGCGCGAGAAGTGTTATTACGCAGAATCAAAGATCGCGCCATTCATGGATTCGATGATTGGGCCATTATGGAAAAAAGCGATCCTCAGCATGTGATTGGTTTCGGGGGCGTATTTGTCAGCGAATTCAACGGGCGCAGAACTAACAACCTGGGTTACCGTTTTGAGCCGGATGCCTGGGGAAAAGGCTATGCGACAGAACTCGCGCATCGTGCCATCCGCCACGGTTTTGAAGACCTAAAGCTGAGAGAAATCGTCGGTGTGGTGCGCGAGAATCACACTGCATCGCGCCGAGTACTGGAAAAGGTCGGGATGACTTTCCTCGAAAGGGTGTTTAATCCGCAGGATCCACCCGCCAGTTTAATGTTCAACATCACGCGCCAACAATGGAGAGAAAGAAATGGAACTGAAGATTAGTAAACTCACGGCAGATGATTACGCACAGTGGAAATCGCTGTGGTTAGGCTATCTCGACTTCTATGTCAGTGAGGTCACAGAAGAAGTCACCAATACGACATTTCAACGATTGGTTGCGGAGGGCGAGCCGATGCATTGCCTGGTGGCGGAGGAGCAGGGCAAATTGACCGGGCTAGTGCATTTTATCTGCCATCGCAGCACCTGGACCATGGGTGACTATTGTTACCTGCAGGATCTGTTCGTCAGCCCTGACGGGCGTAAACAAGGCACGGGTCGCGCGTTAATCGCAGCGGTGAATGCTGCCGCTGAGGCGTTGAACTGCTCGAAAGTGTATTGGATGACGCGTGAGAATAATTACCGCGCACGAGCGCTGTACGATCAGGTCGCGGCGAAGACGGATTTTATTCAGTATCGTATTGCGCCCTAATTCGGGATCTCATTAGCACCCTTGCCAATCCTTAACCCCATCCTGTACCATTTGGGAATCGATCATTTCCTAAATGGTAATTCCCTTACCGCAAACTCTAATCTCGACACGAGAACGCGGCCAACCATGCCAGTCCAGGAACGATGATGTTTTAGACCTATCCGACTAAAATTTTAACCAATTAGGAAGTAATCATTTCCATTTTAGGAGTCACCGATGAAGGCCTCAGAATTAAAAATAACATCGCGCTGGTCACAACCTGTCGCCAATCTGCCTGGGTTTTCCCATCATTACGCCACGGTAGACGGTGTTCGCATCCACTACGTCAGCGGCGGCAACCCACAAGGTGAAAGCCTGGTGCTGTTAGCCGGGTTCCCGCAAAGCTGGTTTGCGTGGCGCAAGGTGATGGCTCTGCTTGGTGATCGTTACGCCATTATCGCGCCCGATCTCCCCGGTCAGGGGGACTCTGACAAGCCTAATAGCGGCTATGACACCACTTCTCTGGCAGAAAAAGTACAGGGCCTGCTGCAGCAACTGAACATCCATCACTACTATCTTGCGGCACATGATGTTGGCGCATGGGTCGCCTGGCCGTTTGCCCTGCGTTATGCCAATCAGATAAAAAAACTGGCACTGCTCGATGCGGGCATTCCTGGCGTGACCTTACCCGATGCGCTGCCCGCCACGCCTGATAAGGCCTGGAAAACCTGGCATTTTGGTTTCCATCT
Organism: Pantoea sp. S61; assembly: GCF_016625145.1. Taxonomy (NCBI): domain Bacteria; kingdom Pseudomonadati; phylum Pseudomonadota; class Gammaproteobacteria; order Enterobacterales; family Erwiniaceae; genus Pantoea; species Pantoea sp. S61. The sequence continues at coordinate 446,604 of NZ_JACVUO010000001.1, read as the reverse complement.
GCTGCCGGACCTGCCTGAAGCCTTAATTGCCGGGCGCGAAGAGATCTATCTGGAGTGGTTCCTGAAACGCAAAGCCGTCAGCCCAATGGTTTTTGACGCGGAGGATATGGCGGAATATACGCGCTTGCTGCAACAAAACGGGGCATTGCGCGCAGGCATGGCGGCCTATCGCGAAGTGAGCGTCTCTGCCGAACAAAACCGTGCGTTGTTACGTGATAACGGCAAGCTAAGGGTGCCGTTACTGGCTATCAGCGCCGATCAGGGTTCGATCCCCGATGTGGCGATTCCGCTTCAGGAGTTTGCGGCTGAGGTTTCAGGCATCAAAATCGCGCACTGCGGTCACTTCATCCCGGACGAGCAACCGCAGGCGCTGGCTGAAGCACTGCGCGAGTTTTTTAGTTAGTTGCGCAGACTGGCGATCTCCACACGTTGACCACTGGCAGAGGAGCGCACCATCGCTTCAATGATTTGCTGATTCTCCAGGCCAAAGCGGAAGTCCGGGAAACAACCGGCTTCGCTGCTGAGGCCTTTAATCAGGTCGTATATTTCGATGACTTTCACATCGAAATATCCCAGGCCACCGCCTGCGAAATCGAAGCCAAAGAAGCCACCAAATTGCTCGACCTGAGAACCGGCATAAATAGTTTTGAAACCACGATCGTGCCTGGCATCACCATAACGTGCAATCTTCAGCTCGTTAAAACGCTCTCCGTCCATGATGATGGTGCCTTCAGTGCCCGAGATTTCCCAGGCAATGCCAAACACTTTACCTGCGGAAATGCGCGAAGATTCAATCACGCCACCGGCGCGATTCTCGAACGTGACCAGCGCCTGAAATTGATCGTCGTTTTCCACTTTTAAACGCGCCGCCTGCTTATCCGCTTGTGCGCCATAGCCTGAGCCACCACCCGCCGCAGGGCGCGTTTCAATGAATAACTGCTCCTGACCTACCACGCTCTTGATCGGTCCCATCAAATATTGCGCCACACTCACCACGTGTGAGCCTAAGTCACCAAGCGAGCCAGAACCGGCCTGTTCGCGCGAGCAACGCCAGCTCCATGGCAGTTCGGGATCGTTGAAGAACCCCTGATCGAACCAGCCACGGAAGCGGGTCGGTGTACCAATGTCACCGCGGTCGATCATCTGCTTCGCCAACTGCGCCGCTGGGGTTTTGATGTTATTGAACGCCATGATGGTTTTCACGCCAGCGCGCTCAGCTTCTTGCGTCAGGATTTGTGCCTCCTGCAACGAAACGGTGAGGGGCTTTTCACAGTAGACATGTTTGCCGGCGCGAATGGCGGCGAGTGCCATGTCAAAATGCATGCTGTTAGGCGTGGTGATATCAACAATATCGATTTCAGGATGGTTGACCAGCGACTGCCAGTCCGCCGTGCTGTGCTGGAAGCCGTAACGTCGTGCTGCTTCCTCGGCCAGCGCAGGTGTCACATCCGTCAGCGTATGCAAAACCGGCTGTAGCGCCAGGTTGCGATAAAGTAAGCCTGCACGACGCCATGCATCAGCGTGCGCCTGGCCCATAAAGCCTGAACCTATCAGGCCGACATTCAGTGTTTTTCCAGCCATCAGCGGCTCCTTAAGCATTTGCAGGTAAAATATGTTGGGCAACAAAACGTTGTGCGCGGGTAACGGTCTCTAACGGGGGCGCTTTCGCCGGATCCTGCTCGGCTTCCACCACCATCCAACCCTGATAGCCGCTGCGAGCGATAAACTCTGCCAACGGGCGATAGTCGATGCCGCCGTCGCCCGGCACGGTAAACATCCCCGCAAGCACCGCTTCGTTGAAGGTCATACCGGTAGCCCGCACCTGTTGCAGGCGATCCAGCCGCACATCCTTCAGATGGATGTGGCAAATGCGGTCGGCGAATTCATCAATGAGTTGCGTATAGGAGAATCCGGCAGCGGTGGCGTGGCCGGTATCCAGTAACAGGCCAACGGCGGGCGAACAGGCACTAAACAGCGCACGAATTTCTGGCAGCGTTTCGGCCACCATCATGAGATGGTGGTGATAGGCGAGGCGTAAACCGTATCGATCAAACAGGGCTTCGGCAAAGCGGGAAAGGCGATCGGCATAGTCGGCGACCTGACTCTCCGGCAACAAACGTCGGGTGCTCAGTGGCACATCCAGCGCGTTGTCAGCCATCCAGCCGCATTCGCCGTACACCATCACGTTGGCACCATTTTCCTGCAGCAGGGCGGCATGGTTGTGCACCGCATCCAGTTCCTGCTCAACGCTGCGTTCGGTGAGAAATCCGTCATGCCAGCCCGACACCAGTTGCAGTTGATGTTGTGCCAACAACTGCTTCAATGCGCCCGGTTCGCGCGGGAATATGCGACTCAGCTCGACGCCCTGAAATCCGGCCTGTTTCGCTTCCTTCAAACAGTGTTCGGCCGAGGTACCTGCGCCAAGGTATTGCAGAACTTCATTGACCCAGGAGAGAGGGCTGACGCCGAGTTGCGGTGCGGGGTGCCCAGCGCGGTAAAACGCATCTTTTATCATTTGCTTTGATCCTGTAGGGGAGATAGCGAAGAAATTACCGGATGCGAGGAGGGGCAGCGAGGGGTTATTTGAGGTAAAACCTTCAATTTCTGAAGGTAAAGCGTCAAAAAATAATGCTGTTTTCTGGTCAGGAAAAAGGGTGAGTAAACAGAGGGATAGGGCGGTAAAGCAGGATCATACTGAAGTGGGCGGCGACTCAGCCGCCCAGCTACATTTAGAACGACATGGTCACGCCAGCGTAATAGGCGCGACCCGGTTCGTTATAGGTCACAGCACCGGTCGCTTCGCGGTAGATACGTTTATCAAACAGGTTGTTGATACCCGCATTAGCGCGAAGATTTTTAGTGATGTCGTAATTCAGGTTAAGGCCGACCACAGAATAGGGCTTGATTTCTTTCGTGGTCATGTTGGTGACATCCGTGTTGGTCTCCGCAAACTGGCGCGGTTTCTGGCGACCATACTGCGTCCAGTTGACGTTGGCACTCAGATCCTGTGTTGCCTGCCACTCCAGCTGTGAGTTAATGGTGAACTCTGGAATGATGGAGAGCGGATTACCGGTGTCTTTACTTTCCGAGCGGAACATATAGGTCGCGTTGGTACGCCATTCCAGCGTATCGGCCACTAATGGGATAGTCAGGTTACCTTCCAATCCTTCCACAATCGCCTTGCCGCCGTTTTCCCAGCGCAGCACGTTGTAGCCCGCTTCAGAATAGACAGGATCGCTGCCCGCGACGATTTTGTTTTTGTAATCGTTACGGAAATAGGTGATACCCGCCACATAACCTTCATTGCTGAATTCAATGCCAATCTCTTTGTTAACGCTGGTTTCCGGATCCAGATCGTCATTGCCCAGCAGATAGCATTGCGTCAGACCGATTGGGCAACCGTTGCCGCGTGTAGAAAGCAGGTAACCCGGCGTTGATTGATACAGGTTGGGTGCTTTAAATACGCGCGCGATACCGGCTTTCAGCGTGAAATTGTCACCCAGGCCCTGAGAAATGTTAAGGCTTGGACTCCAGTTTGCACCGAACTGATCGTGATAATCGAAGCGCAGCCCAGGAATCACCTCGGTGCTATCCGTCGCGGCGATATTGTCTTCAAAGAAGAGCGAACTGATGGTCGCGTCGTTTTTGCTGCTGCGCTGAGACGGATCGCCAGAACTGCCAGGCAGCGTCACGCCGTTGGCGGTTTGTGTGAGCATCGAAGCCGGATCGTTCAGCTCATCACGGTTCCATTCCGCTCCGAGGGTGACGGTCTGGTCCACCAACAGTTGCAACGGGAAGCTGACTTCACCGCCGGCGCGGTAGCTCTCCAGTCGGCTGGTGGCATACTCATCGGTGTTAATCATCCCTTCAGTACGGCCCGCGGTACCCTCCTTAAGGCGCGTATTATTGGTCTTCTCGTAATTGAAGTTGACTTTCGAGGTGCCCCAATCCCAGATGCCGTTGTGCGTAATGCCATAACTTTGGCGATAAAGGCGGTTGGTTTCATCACCATAAAGTGATTCCACCAACCCGCCGGTGCTGGCATTACTGTTGCTGTTCTGGGTGTCACCGGCGTAGATGTTGCCCTGACGGCTGTAGCCATAAGAGAAATCAACAACCTGCAAAGGCGTGATTTTCCATGACAGCACGCCATTGATATCTTTATTACGCACGCCTTCACGGCCCGCCGCGTAGGAACCATTTTCAGCCGTGTTGATGTCAAACGCATCCGCATCGGTGCGGTTGATATTGCCATACAGACGCATGGTTAACGCATCGCCAGCCAGTGGGCCACTCAGATTAAAGTTGGCGCGACGCGTGTCACCCTCTTTGCTGTTTTCAGGCTGATTGGTGAACAGTGACAGCGATCCATGCCAGTCATTGGTCGGACGCTTAGTGATGATGTTCACCACGCCGCCAGCCGCACCGGAACCGTAACGCGCGGCGGCTGGGCCGCGAATCACTTCAATACGTTCAACCATCTCCGCTGGCACCCAGTTGGTATCACCACGCGAGTCACGCTCGCCACGCCAGCTGTAACGCACTGAGTTACGTGAACTCACCGGCACGCCATCGATCATGATTAAGGTGTTTTCCGGGCCCATGCCGCGAATATCAATCTGGCGGTTATTGCCACGGCTGCCGCTGGCGCCGTTGCCGGTCAGATTGACGCCGGGCATTTTGCGGATGATGTCGGAGAGGTCGTTAACCGGCGGGCTTTTCTTGATGTCTTCAGCGGTAATGGTGGAAACGCCAGGTTGCTGCTTCAAACCCTGTTCCGCAGTGACGATCATCGATTCATCGTCAGCCAGTTTTTCCGTAGGTTCTGCGGCATAAGCAGGTGAAGTGAGTAGGGCTGCCACCATCAATGCTAGCGGGCGCTTCCTGACATACAAAGTTACATTCACTTAAATCTTCTCCCTGAAGTATTAACATATGTAAGCAAATGCGCATGATAATGAGAATGCTTATCATTGTATATGTGCTAATGAAGCGTCTCCTTTATTTCTCCATGATTGGTGCTAAATGCGGGTAAGCGTGAAGAAACGTAAAGTCAGAGTGAAGTTTGCGCTTAAAAACTTTGCGGAGAAAAAGCGTTCATCAAATTGTCATCAATTCGTTGCAAATCAGCAGACTAAAATTAGTGATAACGCACAGTAACTACATGGGAATCTGTTTAATTTCGAGCCTGCACCAAAAAGGGTGCCTGGGACTCTCATCAATCAAGGAGAAAGTGTGCGCCATATCATACAAACCTTTACATTCCTGCTGCTGATTTTGTTCACTATTCCTGTTGCCAGAGCCGCCGATAAAATGGATTTCTGGCTGCAACCTCAACATGGCGGCAACAGCTTCAATCGCATTCCACCCAATACCGCTTATTTTAACGCTCTCCACACTTATGGTGCCTCTTGGGTGCGGCTCTCGTGGGATAAATGGCCGACCAGACAACGTGATTTCCTGCTGGGCAGTGCGGATCGCTACCAGGGATTAGTGGCGGAAGATGTCGCAACCTTGAGAAATGTGCTGGATCACGCTGAGGCAGCAGGGTTGAAAGTGGTGATTACGCCGCTTTCCTTACCCGGCATGCGCTGGTCACAAAATAACGGCGGACAGTTTGACGACCGGCTGTGGCAAGACAAGGCTTTCTGGCAGCAAAGTGCCCGTTATTGGCGCGATCTTGCGGCCGCATTGAAAGACCACCCTGCAGTGGCGGCATACAACATCATTAATGAACCCGCGCCGGAGAAAATGGGCGGTCTGGACGAACATGCGCCTGCCGTGACCATGAAAAGCTGGTATCTGCAGCAGAAGGGCACCGCACGCGATTTACCGAGTTTTTACCGAACCGTGATTACGGCGATTCGCGAAGTTGATCCACAGACGCCGGTGATGGTCGACAGTGGCTGGTACGCTGCCGCCGATGCCTTCACGTATTGGCCGCAGCCGCTTGAAGATAAACGTGTGTTATATAGCGTGCACATGTATGAGCCTTATTCCGCCACCAGTGCACCAAACGCCAAACGGAAAACGCCCTGGCCTTATCCGGGCAAAGTGCCGTTTGCGGGATCGCAGCAACAGTGGGATGCACAACGCGTAGCAGAATATTTAGCGCTACCGTTTGAGTGGGCGAAATCGCACGGTGTGGCCCGCCATCAAATGGTGGTTGGGGAGTTCGGTTGTGTCCGCAGCTTACCAGGGTGCACACAATATCTGGAGGATGTGTTGAAGGTGCTGGATCAGCAGCAGGCGCATTGGGCGTTCTACAGCTTCCGGGAAGACAGTTGGGATGGCATGGATTACGAATTGGGTGACAAGAAAGCGCCGTGGCAATATTGGCAGGCTGTGGAGCAGAATCTACCCGATACCATTCCACGCCATGCGACTAAAGAGTTTGAGCCTATCCGCAAACGCTTAGAACGATAATGTCTTGTTAAGAAGAAAATGGTCGATAGCCGCTGCAAAAGCAGGCCGTTGAATACCTGACTAAATCTGAATACCTTACCTGACACCGCGCCATCATTGGCGCGGCCATCCCCGTAACCACGGGCGTCACCTTCTATTCCCGAATTCTGGCAATAGATATCCGTTTTTCGCATTTGTGATCGCTGCACATCTTACTGAGAATGGCTCCGGGACGTTCAGAGGATGACAATTTCTTTCCACCGAGTGGTGAGGAAGAAGAAAAATACATCGCTACCTCAACGCCTTTTCCCAACAGGGAAACATTTATATATATCAGGAGAAGGTTCCAGTGAAACTCGCCAAAGGTATCACCTTGCTTGCATTTGCATTGAGTGCGCACACCGCGTTTGCCGCCGATCAATCCGTGCCGACTGACAGTTCAATCCATGTTCAGGCCGATCCTGCGCTGAAAAGCCTGCTGCCGGCGGATGTGGTAAAGCGCGGCTATATCGTGGCAGGAACCAACCCAAATACACCGCCAACGACCTTCTATAAAGAAGACAACAAAACCCTGGCCGGCCGTGAAATTGACGTGATGAACGCCGTGGGTGAACGCTTAGGGATCCAGGTCCAGTGGCGTGACACCGGCGGTTTCGACAACATCATTCCAGGTTTGAAGACCGGTCGTTATGACGTGGCACTGTCTAACATTAACGCCACACCAACCCGCGCGAAAATCATCGATTTCGTCAGCTACTACGATGCCAGCCGATTGGGCATTATCTCGCGTAAGGATGCCAATGTGGCACCCTTCAAAACGCTGGACGACGTGTGTGGCAAAGAAGTCGGCGCAGGTTCAGGTACCACGCAGGTAACGCGTCTGGAAGAAGCCAGCAAAGCCTGTGAAGCAGCGGGTAAAAAACCGATCAAAGTATCCGTGTTCCCGGACCGTCCAGCCGGTGTTCAGGCTGTCGTCAGTGGTCGCGTGCCAATGTTCCTCGGCCCGTACGAAGGTCTGCTGTGGCAGGCGAAGGTGATTAAGCCTATCACCCTGAGCGGCGAAATCACCGTGCATGACGCGCCAGTTTCTGTGGCCTTCCCGAAAGATTCCGCGCTGGAGCCTGCGGTGCAAGCGGCGCTTAACTCGCTGATCAAAGATGGTAGCTACCAGAAGATCCTCGACAACTGGGGCATCGGATTTGGCGCTGTTAAAGAATCCAAACGTAATCAGGAAATCTTTCAATGAGTGATGTACGTGACCACACCGACGATCTACGAATCGTCGGCAAACGTTACTACGGACGCTGGCTGAGTGCGCTGGTGGTGCTGTTGTGCGTCGTGGCAATGGCGCACTCGATGATTAACAATCCACGCTTCGAATGGGGCGTGATTGCGGAAAACTTCACCGGCGCATCGATCCTGCAGGGCGTATTAATGACGCTGCAACTGACGGCGATTTCGGTGGTGCTGGGCTTTGCTTTTGGTACGGTGCTGGCGCTGATGCGCCTCTCATCTAACCCCGTGCTGGTGGGCGTGAGTTGGTTCTACACCTGGTTCTTCCGGGGTGTGCCGATGCTGGTACAGCTTTTCCTGTGGTACAACATTGCCGCGCTCTATCCGACGATTTCACTCTCTATTCCGGGATTGGGCGAGCTGTGGAGTACCCAGTCTAATGCGCTGGTGAGTCCATTCAGTGCGGCAGTGATCGCGCTGGTGATGCATCAGTCCGCTTATGCCGCAGAAATTGTGCGTGCCGGTATTCAAAGCGTGGGTAACGGGCAACTGGAAGCCGCACGTGCGCTGGGTTACCGCCCCGCGCAGATTTTCCGTCACACCGTGTTGCCGCAGGCGATGCGCGCCATCATGCCACCTGCCGGTAACGAAATTATCGGTCAGTTGAAAACCACTGCCGTCGTGTCGGTGATTTCGCTGCAAGACGTGCTGTTCTCCGCGCAGATCATCTATCAGCGTACCTATGAAGTGATCCCGCTGCTGCTGGTGGCGACGCTGTGGTATCTGCTGATGACCTCAGTACTGTCGATTGGTCAGTTCTACGTTGAACGTTATTTTGGTCGTGGCGTTACGCGTCGTGAAAAACGCAGCCTGTTTAAATCCTTGCCGGGCTTTAGCGCGCAAAAACCTGAAAGGAGCGTAAGCAATGGCTGAAGCGATCGCCTTACGTAAAGTCACTAAACGCTTCTCCGGGGTCACGATTCTGGACGAAGTGAATCTGGATATTCCCGCCGGTTCTGTCACGGTCATTCTTGGGCCTTCCGGTTCGGGGAAATCCACCTTGCTGCGCTGCATCAACCACCTGGAAAAGCTGGATGGCGGCACCATTCGTATTGGTGGCGAAATCATTGGCTACAAGCAGAAAGGCCAGGCTCTGCATGAGTTAAGCAGCGGTGAGATTGCGCGTCAGCGTGCGCAAATTGGCATGGTGTTCCAGCAGTTCAATCTGTTCCCGCATCGCACGGTGTTACAGAACATCGTGGATGCACCGATGCGCGTGAAAAAGCAGAACCGCCAACAGGCGACCAGCAAAGCGCTGTCACTGCTCAAGCAGGTGGGGCTGGCAGGGCGCGAAGAGGAGTGGCCGCAGAATCTTTCGGGTGGACAGCAACAGCGCGTGGCCATTGCGCGTGCGCTGGCGATGGACCCGGGAGTGATGCTGTTTGATGAGCCGACATCGGCGCTTGACCCGGAACTGGTGGGCGAAGTGTTGCAGGTGATAAAGCAACTGGCGCACTCCGGCATCACCATGGTGATTGTGACGCACGAGATTGGTTTCGCGCGCGAGGTTGCCGACAACATTGTCTTTATGGAAGATGGCAAAATCGTGGCGGCTGGACCCACTCAGCAAGTCCTCGACGACCCGGAAAACGGGCGCGTAAGAAACTTTATTGCAACGGTGCTTTAAGCACCGTTTTTCATTTTTGACAGCCAGGAACAGTGATGACGCAAAAATCAGTCATGCATAGCGCCCACTGGGGTGCATTTCATGCCCAGCAATCGGGCGATCAGCTCACCATCGAACCTTTTAAAGGCGATCCCGACCCCAGCCCGCTGCTGCAAAATTTCCGCACCGCTTTAAATCATCCGGCACGCGTCTCTCGCCCGATGGTGCGTCGTGGCTGGCTGGAAGATGGCCCCGGCCCCGATCAGCGCCGGGGTAATGACGCATATGTGGCCGTGAGCTGGGAGCAGGCTTACGAATTAGTGGCGCGTGAACTGAAGCGCGTGGGCGACACTTACGGCCCGGAAGGGATTTTTGGCGGTTCTTACGGCTGGTCGAGCGCTGGCCGTTATCATCACGCACAGAGCCAGGTGCACCGTTTTCTCAATACCACACTGGGTGGTTACGTACGTTCAGTGAACAGTTACAGTTCGGGCTCTGCTTCGGTACTGCTGCCACACATCGTCGGCGACATGAATGAGATTGCGCGACGCGGCGTGAGCTGGGAAGAGATTGCTAAACACAGTGAAATCGTCATCGCCTTCGGCGGCCTGGCACTGAAAAACTCTCAGGTGGCAAGCGGCGGATTAAGCGAGCACACCGAACGTAGCTTTATGCAGCAGGCCGCACAGCGCGGCACGCGTTTTATCTCGGTTAGCCCGCTGAAAAGCGATCTACCGGAGGAGGCCAAAGGAGAGTGGCTGGCCTTACGTCCGGGCACCGATGCTGCCTTTATTCTCGGTGTGCTCTCGGTATTGATTGATGAAAAACTGACGGATGAAGCCTTCCTCAGTCGCTATACCGTGGGCTGGCCGGAGATGGTCGCTTATATCCGTGGTGAAGAGGATGGCACGCGACGCGATGCCGACTGGGCGGCAGAGATCTGCGGCGTCAACGCAGCGTTTATCACTGATTTTGCCCGTCACTTACCCGGTAAGCGTGTGCTGGTCACCGTTGCGCACGCACTGCAACGTTCGGAGCACGGTGAACAACCGGTGTGGCTTGGGCTGGTTCTGGCCGCGGCGCTAGGCCAACCGGGTTTACCGGGCGGTGGTTACACCTATGCGCTGGGCGCGTTGGGTCATTACGGTAAGCATCACAACCTGGTGAGTTTCCCGGCTTTACCGCAGGGCAAAAATGGCATCGATCGTCTGATCCCGGTGGCGCGAATTTCGGACATGTTGCTCAATCCCGGCAAACCATTCGACTACAATGGCCGCCGCCTGACCTATCCGCATATTCGTCTGGCTTACTGGGCGGGCGGCAATCCGTTCCACCATCATCAGGATCTGGCACGGTTGCGACAGGCATTTTGCCAATTGGATACACTGATTGTGCATGAGATTGCCTGGACGGCCAGTGCACGCCATGCCGATATCGTGTTGCCCGCGACCATGACGCTGGAGCGAGAAGATATCGGCGGTGCGCCAACCGATCGCCATCTGTTTGCTATGCAACCGGTCGCGCAACCGCACGGCGAAGCCAAAGATGATTACACCATTTTTGCCGAGCTGGCGCGCAGGCTGGGACGTGAAGAGGCGTTTACTGAAGGTCGCGATACGCGTGGCTGGCTGAAACACCATTACGCGCAGTTGCAGCAAAAGCTGGCAACACATCAGATCGACATCCCCGACTTTGAACAATTCTGGCAGCAGGGCGTGCTGGAATTGCCGCAGCTTAAAGACGGTGGACGGATGATGAATGCTTTCCGCGCCGATCCGGATGCGGCACCACTGCCCACACCGAGCGGAAAAATCGAAATCTACTCAGCGACGATCGCCAGTTTCGATTATGAAAACTGTCCCGGACATCCGGTGTGGCGAGAGCCGCAGCAAAAGCCAGATGCCGACCATCCGTTCTGGCTCATTGCCAATCAGCCCGCGACGCGCTTGCACAGCCAGCTGGATTTCGGTGATTACAGCCTGAGTGGTAAACGCGATGGGCGTGAGGTGTGCAGCCTGAATCTGGATGATGCGGCATCTCTGGGGATTCAAGACGGCGAGATTATTGAGCTTTATAACCAGCGTGGTCACGTACTCGCCAGCGCACGCGTGACCGATACGGTGATGCCGGGCGTGGTGCAGTTGCCAACGGGTGCCTGGTACGATCCGGTCGATCCCACCGCGCTGAGGCCGTTATGCCGCCACGGCAACCCGAATGTGCTGACGCTGGATATTGGCACCTCATCGCTGACACAGGGTTGCAGTGGTCAAATAACGGTGGTGCAGGTGCGTAAATACGCTGGAGAACTGACGCCGGTGCAGGCGTTTATCCCACCGCAAAGTTAGCATGACCTATGGGCGGCCAACGGGCCGCCCCGGAATATTAATCTGCTAACTGCAGCCACATCACTCGCAGACGATGCCCATCAGGATCGATAGCCGTGAAGGTGTAGCCAAAATCCATCTCGGTCGGCGACTGTACAATGGTGATCTCGCGAAACGCACCCCATTCGTTATAGAGGAAATCGACGTCAGCTTTGTGCTGCACTTTAAAAGTGATTTCACCGTTGGCCGAAAACGGTTGCGTATCCACCGGCGGTTGAACGGTGTATTTCGACCACAAACCCAGCTTGAATCCGTTCTCAAAAACAAACATCGCAAAAGTGGGCGTGACGTTGATCGGCTTGATATCAAACAGCGATGCATAAAAGTCAGCGCTTTTGACGACGTTCGGTACATAAAGGATGGTCATATCAGCAGTAAACATGGCTTTTTCTCCTTGTGGGTTTACGGCTGCATAGTACGAGGCGGCTGTGACAGATTCTGTCAGTAGCCACAGCCAGACTGCTATGTACCCTTATCCTGACTTGATGAACCTGAACGCTAAAAAAGGTGAGATCCACCTAGTAGGTCTAGGGACTGGGTAGGTCTAGGGACTGGAATTTTTTTTATGCCATCTTCCGTCACTCCCTTTTTCGTACTTATGCTTGACTGCAGCCCAGGCCACTTTATGTGATACTTCCTCACGGGAGCTGTCATCCTTGCGGTCTTTTTTCTCTTTGTACTCATCCCATGCACTGTTGAAAGCCTCAAGGTAAATGTCCTGAGCATGTGCAGGAAGGACATGCCTGACGCTGTCTGGCAGAGAATCGCGTGATTTATACGGCATGAACGGCCTCCTATGATTAGAGAGTTAAGCCTGGTTCAGATATGATATTTTTCAATGTGCATTGCAGGAGCCGTGATTAAAAGATTAAAGTTGGAAAAATACCTTTTTACATTAATAAATTGAATTCTACTATTTAGTTAAACCCCTTCAATTCTGTTAAATAGAATCGAAACGGTTCGCCTGACACGTATGCATTTTTAGGTGTCTCCAAATTGCGCTAAATATCATCCTTTAACACAAGCCAGTCGCCGTTAGGCTTGTTTTTTTATATATCAGGTCCAGAATTTACGGGGTGTCCAGGCCACAAACGCAGTGCGTTTGTTTCCATAAAGGAGAGAGCAATGAGTAAGAAAATAGCCGTTTTGATTACTGATGACTTTGAAGATTCTGAGTTCACGTCACCCGCGCAAGCTTATGAAAAAGCGGGCCATGAAGTCATTACCATTGAGATGCAGGCAGGCAAAACTGTGAAAGGAAAACAGGGCAAAGCGGAAGTCACTATCGACAGGGACATTGATCACGTCAATGCCGCTGAGTTTGATGCGCTTCTGTTGCCTGGCGGACATTCACCCGATTCACTTCGTGGCGACGACCGGTTCGTTAACTTTACTAAAGAGTTTGTTGCCAGTGGTAAACCCGTGTTTGCCATTTGTCATGGCCCGCAACTGCTGATTAGCGCGAATGGCGTGCGGGGCCGCAAGATGACTTGCGTTAAGGCAATCGCTATTGATCTGCGTAATGCAGGAGCTGACTTTTATGATAAAGAAGTCGTTGTTGATGACGATAAACTGGTCACCAGCCGCACGCCCGATGATTTACCTGCATTTAATCGTGAAGCATTGCGGATCCTCAATGCGGCCTGATTTTTTTAAGCAACTAACCTGAAAGAAATGGTGTAAATGGTCGCAAGTATGGCGACCGTTTACCATCAATAAAATTAAAAAAATCGTAAATTTCCTTATGAGATAGCATCTTTAATAAACGATATTCTTATGTTATTTAAAATTTCATCATGGTTTCTGGATTCCAACTTTAAGAGTGGTGGGGTGGCAAAAATATTATGGCTATCGTGCTGCATCCATTTAGTTTTCTTATTGAACACATTCCCTTTCCTGCTGGCGTAGGATTTAACGGGGTGTCAACTGTCAGTGCTGGCTGCAGGCATCCTGACATAATCTGTTAAAAGGGTGTGCTGTCTTGCTGCCGACTTAGGCTAAACGTCGGCAGCACACCTAATTATTCTCATCTGGCGTGTGGCCCACGACAATCTGAAGGCAGTTTCGCAGGACATCCTGGTGGATCGGATTATTTTTACTCTCAAGCTCATTTACCAGAGCCAGAATGATGGCTCTGTTATTCACATGTCCGGTTGTCGCCACTAGTTTCCTGACGATGCTGCCTATAATTGCGGCTTCGGTAGCGTATTGTTCATCGGGACTGTCCAGATAGTTTTGAAGCGCCGGGCCGACTCGGGTTTGAGGCATGTTGCTCTCCAGCTGCGCGTCGCAATGGGGGGCGGGCGGCAGTGAAACAGGCGGTCTGATGACCAGTATCTGATCAGGCTTTCCTCACCGCTTCCGGTAACGAGGCATGTCAGAGTATCCCTGTGTGGCGCATTCGTAGCACGGTACATAGTTTGAAACGTTGCCGTTTTAATAAAAGACCGCTGAGCCAGGAAAAAATAACGACCGCTGAAAGTGACATCCGTACTATTTTCAAGGGCGTTTCGAAGCTTCATTCGTTACGTGCGACTGTGTTTTGCCCGGTGACTGTAACTGATAATTATGATTATGCACGCATTATCTGAATAAATTATTTTAGCTGCATTTTATTTGGCTTAGGTGTCTGTTTAATTCATGAATTAAGCTTAACTGTTCCATTGGTTATGGTTTCATCTGAACTCAGATTAAAAATAATTTCAGATATTTAAAAGGATTTTCAGAAATATCCACTACATTGGCAATGTTCATTCTACATCATCAGTTTAGCCCCTTTGTTTCAATAACAAACAGAAAGTTTAATAGGAAAAGTGTGCATAATCATCATGCTGAAATCCGTCTCTGCGTAAATGAAATTCGCCGCCTTGCTGCCACGTACCAGTCAGGAAATGTACTCAGCGAGGTCAAAAGACAGGTTGATGAAGCAATACATAACCTTGCAGGAACACTGAGCAGGGACCGCTCCTGCAGAATGGCTGTATGGTCCCAGATGAACGTAGATCTCCAGAGTTATATATCTAATCTTTCAGATCCACGATGGCTCGACGTTATCAACCATGCCAGACATCGGGTAAAAACCAGACGGTATACAGTAAAGACAGGGATGAGCTAACGACGTGATGTTTTTAGTAATGATAACTAAATGCATTCGCATAATATTTAACTATGATGAATTTGACTTAAAGTTGATTGGGGTGCACAAAGTCGTAAATTAATTTCCATTACGGGATAAAATAATTAGGGGGTTTGTCTTTTTAACTCTATCCTGAAATCAGGAACAATGCTGGTTCCGTATTGAAGGTGCAGTTTATACCACCCGACTCTGTGTCGGGTTTTTTTATATTTTTTTACCAATGAATCAATATCCTTACTGCGTCTTTCTTATCCTGTAATTTGCTTTACTGTACCCTCAACTGATCTTGAGCGAATGATTCCTGGCTGCAGATTTCATTTAAAAACTGGTCTCTGACTTTTGTTTCATCTCACTTTTATTTTATGAATAGAGAGACAGCATAAGTGCCTGAGACATGACGCTTCACGCCATGTGTAAACCATCCGGGCACAGCTCAACCAAAAAGCTCAATAAATAATGTGGAGACTGACTTAACTTTTTATGCAGGCTCGGCCACTCACTAAGCTTTTCGATAACGACTTCATTGACGATGGCCTGGTATGTAGAAGCTGATCGCAGGTAGGCATGTGTCGACTACAATCGTAGTGACGTTAACCACAGGGAGCTGTAATGAAAGATAACACTCAGACATCAAACGACGCCGCTTCAGAACCCGTACACGTCTGCATATTGCAAAGTGGTGCCGCCTGGAATGGCCAGCCCTATGAGGAATATCCAGCCGGTAAGCCGCAGATATCGGTGATGCTCATGACACTGCCTCCACATACTGATTTGCCGTGGCACACGCATCCTATGCCTAACACAGCATACGTTCTGTCCGGTCAGTTAACGATTGAAGATAAAGAAACAGGCCAGACACAATCTTTTAATGCCGGTGAAGCTTTAAATGAAACCGTTAACAGTGCACATCGCGGTTACACAACGGATAAGACCACAGAGCTGATCATCTTCTATGCTGGTGTGGAAGGGCAGGAATTGAGTGAGCCTTTACCCGGAGAAAAACCTGAGTTTTGAGGTAATTGCCAGTTAATCTCTCTTGAAGCACGCTGCGGTTGCATGACGGACATAACTCACCATGAGTGAGAACAGTGAGAATCCAGCGATACTGATGCAGTCTGCCGTCTGGCTCGCGACTTCGTTGATCCTCTATTAGGGTTAGTGAATCACTAAGCCACGGGAGGATATATGCAATCTGTTACCGCAACCAACGAGCTGGCGTTGCTAGATCGCTACTGGCGTGCAGCTAACTACCTTTCAGTTGGCCAAATCTATCTGATGGATAATCCTCTTCTTCGCGAGCCTCTCAAACCGGAACATATCAAGCCTCGCCTGCTGGGCCACTGGGGTACCACACCGGGACTGAATTTTATTTATGCCCACCTCAACCGGATCATTCGCCAGCGCGACCTCAATTTACTGTATGTCTGTGGACCCGGTCATGGTGGGCCGGGCATGGTGGCCAACACCTGGCTTGAGGGCAGCTACAGCGAAATCTATCCGCATATCTCGGACGATGCGGAAGGAATGCAGCGCCTGTTCAGGCAGTTCTCTTTTCCAGGTGGTATCCCCAGCCACGCCGCACCTGAAACGCCAGGATCGATAAATGAAGGGGGCGAACTGGGCTATTCCCTGTCACATGCTTTTGGCGCCGCCTTCGACCATCCCGAATTGATTGTGCCGTGCGTGATTGGTGATGGTGAAGCGGAGACGGGGCCACTGGCTGCCAGCTGGCAAGGAATCAAGTTCCTCAATGCCCAGCGAGATGGCGCGGTACTGCCGATCCTGCATCTCAACGGCTACAAGATTGCCAACCCCACTCTTCTCGGCCGCAGCAGCGACGAGGATTTAGAGCAGCTCTTCAGCGGTTACGGATATGAACCGCTCTTTGTCAGTGGTCATGAACCTGCGGATATGCATCAGCAAATGGGTGCAGCGCTCGACAATGCCTTCAGCAAAATTCAGGATTATCAGCAGGAAGCCCGCAACGGCATAGCGTCAGAGACGATACCACGCTGGCCGATGATAGTGCTGCGCAGTCCAAAAGGCTGGACCGGGCCGAAACAAGTGGACGGAAAGAAAGTCGAGGATTTCTGGCGCGCGCATCAGGTGCCGGTTTCCGCCTGCCGCGAGAATGATGAACACCGGGCGGTCCTGGAAAAATGGATGCGCAGCTATGAGCCGGAAACGCTGTTCGACGAGAACGGTAAACTGATGCCTGAACTGCGGGCGCTGGCACCTGAGGGCAGCAAACGAATGGGTGCGACACCTTACGCCAACGGTGGCCGACTCCGACGAGAACTGGTCACCCCGGATATTCGCGACTTTGCCTTTGATACGGGATCCCCCGGCAGCAGAGCCGGGGAAGCCACCGCGCAGTTTGCCCGCTATCTCAGTGAAATATTTAAGCAGAATCAGGATAACTTCCGGCTGTTCGGTCCCGACGAAACGGCATCAAACCGGTTATCCCCGGTATTTGATGTCACCAGCCGCACCTGGATGGCGCCGCTCAAAGATTATGATGAGCAACTGGCGCGTGACGGGCGCGTAATGGAAATTCTCAGTGAGCATCAGTGTCAGGGCTGGCTGGAGGGCTATCTGCTGACGGGGCGGCATGGGCTGTTTAACTGCTATGAAGCGTTTATCCATATCATCGACTCGATGTTCAATCAGCACGCCAAATGGCTCAAGGTCACCCGTAAGCTGGGATGGCGAAAGCCCGTTTCATCGCTGAACTACCTGCTCTCATCCCACGTCTGGCGCCAGGACCATAACGGTTACAGCCATCAGGATCCTGGATTTATCGATCACGTTGCCAACAAAAAAGCTGACATCGTGCGTATCTATCTGCCGCCTGATGCCAACACGCTGTTGTGGGTCGGCGACCACTGCCTCAATACGTGGGACCGTATCAATGTCATTGTGGCCGGCAAACAGCCCTCACCGCAGTGGCTCGATATGCCTGCCGCCATTGCCCACTGTGAAGCCGGGATGGGTGAGTGGGGCTGGGCGAGTGACGCAGGGGAACCAGACGTGGTAATGGCTTGTGCCGGGGATGTGCCCACCATGGAGACGATGGCAGCGGTGGATCTGCTGCGCAACTATTTGCCGGATTTGCGCATCCGGGTCGTCAATGTGGTCGATTTGCTCGCCCTGCAGACGCAGGAGCAGCATCCTCACGGTAAGTCTGAAGCCGCGTTTGATGCGCTCTTCACGCGTGATAAACCAGTCATCTTTGCCTTCCACGGTTATCCCAGCCTCATTCATCGTCTGACCTACCAGCGAAACAATCACAGTAACTTCCACGTGCATGGCTTCAATGAGGAAGGCACGACCACGACACCATTTGACATGACCGTGCTGAACGAGCTTGACCGCTATCATCTGGCACAGTCAGCCATTCTTCACGTCCCGGGGCTGGCCGAACGGCACCCTGAGTTGCTGGATGACTTACAGGAGCGGATTGCGGAACACCATCGCTACGTGCGCGAACATGGAGAAGACGTGCCCGAAGTCAGGGAATGGAAATGGTCAGGCAAAGGCAGCAACAACTGAGAGCGCTGCGGGCCTGGAATGCGTCTTCTTACCCCCTGACCCCAGAAAGGAAATGAAACCATGAGCATAAAAACCAGTGATTTCTTTGTCCAGCGTCTGAAAGAGTGGGGCGTAACCCGCATCTATGGCTATCCGGGTGATGGCATCAATGGCGTTCTGGGCGCAATCCAGCGTGCTAACGAGAAGGGCGACGGAATCGAGTTTATCCAGGTTCGTCACGAAGAGATGGCGGCCTTTATGGCGGCAGGTCATGCCAAATTTACGGGCGAACTGGGTGTGTGTTTATCAACCGGAGGGCCGGGCGCGACACATCTTCTGACCGGGCTCTATGATGCCAAAATGGATCATGCGCCTGTGCTGGCGATTGCTGGTCAGGCTGAGTCGACCGCGCGAGGCGCCAGTTATCAGCAGGAGATGAATCTCGATCGCGTGTTTGCGGATGTGGCCAATTTTGTACAGGAAGCTGCCGCACCGGCTCAGGTCCGGCACCTTGTCGATCGCGGCGTGCGCATCGCTCAGGCACAAAACGGGGTCGCTGTGCTGATTATCCCCAAAGATATTCAGGATGAGGAGTGGCAGGCGCCTCTTCATTTGCACGGATTCACCCATTCTGGCAGTGGCTACCAGCGTCCCAAAATAATTCCTTATGAGGCCGACCTGCAGCGTGCGGCAGACGTCCTGAACGCCGGAAAAAAAGTGGCGATCCTTATAGGCTCGGGTGCACGTGGTGCTGCGGTAGAGGTGGTGCAGGCGGCGAATCAGCTGGGCGCGGGTGTGGCTAAGGCCCTGCTGGGGAAAGACGTACTCCCGGACGATGCCCCGTTTGTGACGGGCTCCATTGGTCTTCTGGGCACCAAACCTTCCTGGGAAATGATGCAGAACTGCGATACGTTGCTGATGATTGGCAGTGGTTTCCCGTGGACAGAGTTTCTGCCTGAAGAGGGGCAGGCGCGTGCCGTGCAGATAGATATCGATCCCGCTATGCTCGGCCTGCGTTACCCTTGTGAGGTCAATCTGCACGGTGATGCCGCTGAAACCCTGCGTGCGCTTCTTCCACTGATCGAACAAAAGCAGGATCGCAGCTGGCAGGAACAGATTGCTGTGCAGGTGCAGGACTGGTGGAAGCAGATGGAGGAGCGTGCGCTGGCGCCTGCTAGCCCGGTTAACCCCCAGCGCGTGGTCTGGGAAATGTCTCCGCAGCTGCCTGACAACGCCATCGTCACGTCGGATTCCGGTTCCTGCGCTAACTGGTTTGCGCGAGATTACCGCGTTAAGCAGGGACAACGGGCGACGCTCTCCGGCGGGCTGGCCTGTATGGGGGCGGCAGTGCCTTATGCGATTGCGGCCAAGTTTGCTCATCCTGAACGTCCGGTTGTCGCGCTGGTCGGTGACGGCGCAATGCAGATGAATAATATGGCGGAACTGATCACCATTCAGAAGTACTGGCAGCAGTGGACTGATGGCCGGCTGATCGTCTGCGTTTTCAATAATCAGGATTTAAATCAGGTGACATGGGAGCAGCGCGTGATGGAAGGCAATCCGCGTTTTGAAGCCACGCAGCAACTGCCCGACGTGAAATATGCGGCGTTTGCCGAATCGCTTGGGCTGGTGGGCATTTATGTTGATAACCCTGAGCAACTGGCAAGTGCATGGCAGCGTGCGCTGAGCGCTGACCGGCCGGTGCTACTTGAAGTGAAAACGGATCCTGAAGTCGCACCCTTACCCCCACATATCACGCTTAATCAGGCTAAGGCATTCATGTCATCAATGGTGAAGGGCGATCGGGGGGCATCACAGGTTATCAAGGATACGGCCAGCCAGTTATTCAGTAAAAAGCATAATTAACGAATATAGGTGTTCAGAAATTTTTTCTTCTGAACACCCTGAGTGCGTCATCAATCAGGCTGTTTATCGCCTGACTCTGGCGCATTTCTTTCGTCATCTTTGGGCTGTTTTTCGGGTGTTTTCCGCGGATTGTAATCGGGATTATCACCTTTAACGGGACGGTCGGTCATATTGCTCTCCTCGTTTTAACTTGATGAGTACTGAGTGTAGTTAAATGCTCACTGAGGAGCCAAGCGGTCAGACAGATTAAGAGCTCCTGACATACATCGTCAGTGCGCTGTTGTTGGCCAAATCAAACAACACAGACTTTCAATTTGGTCCACCATGATGAGTTTGCGAAACTGCGAGGGGAAATTTCGGCTTTGAATTGAGATACGGAAAACAAACATCCCTGTCGGTCGTGGGCTCTACTTTTAAATGGTGCGTTATGTCCTGTCAGATATATCAGTATCCGCAGGTCATCTATACATCAAAGATTACAGTTTACTTTAAATATCCTTTAAATTTTCAACGTGCTCTTTAAAATCTCTTTGCACTTTTGGACTTAAAGGATTAACTGACGCGTTGCCATCTTCATCAATAATTATTCGATCTCCCTCTTCAAAAGACTCTCGCATATCCTGTTGACTCATAACCTGTAAAAGGGATTCGGGACTGCTGAACAAAGAAGATAAAAATCGAAACATAATCAGACTCCGCGGAGGGAAGAAGGGGATAATGGCAGATAAATGAAGGTGTAGATCTTTCTGGGGAAGATAAAAATTAAAAAACGCGATCTTTCAAAGTAATCCACACGACAAGCGAAACCGTTAATCAGGATCAACATTGCGTTCAGAAATAAAAAAACGGTGCGATTTTTAGCAGTCGCACCGCTTAGTCAACCGACCAAATTACACACGAGGAAAACAGAACATTGATATTCAATTCAAAAATTTCAGTCAGAGCAGGCAGGGACGCTCCCTGCTGTATATTCACACAAAGGGGAGGTAGTGCGCCCTTTGCAATTTATTTCACTGCAACTCAGGAAGAACCGCGGTGGCTGTTTTGACCACCTTTTTTACCGGCTTCGGACGCTTTGTTGCGGTCATTTTTAAAATTACCACCGCTATGTTGCCCGCCTTTTTTTCCTGCTTCAGAAGCCCTTTCTTTATCTTCTGCAAAGTTGCCTGAACCGCCTCTATGTTGAGTCATAATACTGCCTCTTCATGAGTAATAAATAACATGACGGCATATATACGTCATGTGCGTGTTGCGTTATTAATATTAATATATCCTCGCGGACATGCAAGCGCGACGGTTATATTTCTGCGCGCTGTACTTTAATGTGCCATATTTAATTCTCTGGTCATCCAAATTAAAACGAAGCGTCACTATGCTTCGGTTATTTACAGGAATCTAAAGATGAAAGCGATTGTTTATAATGGGCCTTTTGATGTCTCCGTTAAAAATGTGCCTGATGCGAAAATTGAACGTGCCACGGATGCGCTTATTCGCATCACAACCACCAATATCTGCGGCTCTGATTTACATATGTATGAAGGGCGGACCAGCTTTGAACAGGGCCGTATTTTCGGTCATGAAAATCTAGGGGAAGTGATTGAGGTGGGGAATGGCGTTGAGCGCATCAAGGTAGGGGATCGTGTCTGTATGCCCTTTAATGTGGGTTGTGGGTTTTGTGAAAATTGTGAGAGGGGCCTGACGGGGTTCTGCCTGACGGCAAACCCCGGCAGTGCCGGTGCCGCGTATGGCTTTGCTGAAATGGGGCCCTGGGACGGTGGTCAGGCTGAGTTATTACGGGTGCCGTTTGCAGACTTCAACTGTCTGGTCCTGCCTGAGGACGCATTTGATAAAGAGGAAGACTACGTCATGCTCTCTGATATTTTTCCGACAGGATGGCACGCAACGGAACTGGCAGGACTGCGGGCAGGGGAATCCGTCGCCATATACGGCGCGGGACCTGTGGGGTTAATGGCTGCCCACTCCGCAGTCATAAAGGGGGCCTCTCAGGTCTTTGTTATTGACACCCACAGCGATCGTCTGGCGCTGGCTGAACAGCTCGGCGCAGTGTCTGTGAATGCGGCCGGTGATGAAGCGGTACAGAAGATTCTTGAACTGACGGACGGCAGAGGCACGGACTGCGGCTGTGAATGTGTAGGGTATCAGTGCTGTAACAAGCATGGCCATGAAGACAACAGCGCCACCATGAACAGTCTTGTGGCCTCCACCAAGGCAACAGGGGGCATCGGTGTCGTCGGGGTGTTTGTTCCTCAGGATCCGGGTGCAAAAAGTGCTCTGGCTCAGGAAGGAAAAATGCCTTTCGATTTTGGCAGCTTCTGGTTCAAGGGGCAGTCTATCAGAACGGGCCAGGCCAACGTCAAAGCCTATAACCGCCAGCTTGCGCGCCTGATTCATCAGGGTAAAGCCAGCCCGGGACAAATTGTTTCACACCGGTTGAGCCTTGCTGAAGCGCCTGAAGGCTACAGCAACTTTGATAAAAGAGCGCCGGGATGGACTAAGGTCATCCTGAAGCCTTAAGAGGTTGTCAGCCAAAACATGTCAGCCTTGCCAATGAACTGCAGGGCTGGCATGTTTCTCTTCGCCTACCAACCCTCTCACTGGCGCTGCTTCGCTTGAACTCCCGTTCATGGCTGCCAGGCTTATTCTTCACATATTCAAAAAGTGAGGAGTAAGTATGTCGAGATTTTCAGAAAAAGTTGTCGTGATTACCGGCGCAGGTTCCGGCATTGGTGCTGCTGCCGCAAAGCGTTTTGCCAGTGAAGGGGCTTCAGTGGTGCTGGTGGGGAGAACCCGTGAAAAACTCGAAAACGTACTCAATACACTACCTGGCTCGCAACACCTGATTGCTCAGTGTGACGTCGGCGATCCGGAACAGGTAAAAAAGCTGTCAGAACAGGTGCAGCGTTCATTTGGCAGAGTCGATGTGCTGGTGAATAACGCAGGTAGCGTGGTTCAGGGAAAAATCCATGAAGTCTCAGTCGGGGACTGGCGAAAGCTCATGAACACCGATTTGGATGGTGTTTTCCACTGCACCCATTTCTTCATGCCTGGTTTGCTTAAGACCAGGGGCAATGTTGTGAACACATCTTCGGTATCCGGACTGGGTGGTGACTGGGGAATGAGTGTGTACAATGCGGCAAAAGGTGCGGTGACTAACTTCACGCGGGCGCTGGCCATGGATTATGGCGCTGACGGGGTCCGTGTTAATGCGATTTGCCCCGGATTCACCCTGACCGACCTCACCGAAGATATGAAGGATGATAAGGCGTTGCTCGAACGCTTTTATGATCGTATCCCTTTGCAGCGCGCAGGAGAAGCTGAAGACATCGCCAGTGCTATTGCATTCATTGCCAGCGACGATGCGCGATACATTACCGGGGTGAACCTGCCAGTCGACGGTGGACTTACGGCATCCAATGGTCAGCCTAAGCAGGCTTAACTCCCCGCTAAGCATGCGCTTCACAAGCACAGGATGACATATAGAAATCTGTTAACCTGTGCTTGTTCGTGAAAAGATTAACGTTCGGCAAGCAATATCTCTGACTGAAATAGAGCGTATTTTGAATCTTAAACTGCTTTTCTGCTGCCATAAAAATACTACAGAGGGATGCATTAAAGTGTGAAAGTTTAGGGGAGGATATTCATTTCTGGGGGGTTATTTAAGTAGTACAAAAAAATCCCGTGATTTGCTGGGGGCAGCAAGTCACGGGTTAAAATTCAAGTTTCACTTTTGTGCCAGACGTCTTTTGCGCCCGACATAACTAACTTATTGAAAAGAACGTGAAGATGTTGTGCAGAAAATGTGATGTGGGCTGTTTTGACAAAACGTTACGAAATACCGGTACGCTAATATTTAAAACCATTTCTTTAGAATCTCTCCAGTTACTCATAAAAAATGACTGCACATATTTATATTCCAGATATGTCTGGTCCTGTTTTGAGAGGCGTTTGAGGTTACGACCTTTCCCTTAAACCCGAAGATGCCCTGCCTGAGGGCTGTCCTTTATCCGAACAGTTGCACGAGTAAAATTGTATTTTGAAAGACGTTACTCAGGTTATCCCGATAACTGCAGCTATGATCTGATTGCATCTGATATGTGTGTCTGTCAGTAACGATTAAGTGCGTACTGTATGTAAAGCGCGACTCCACACCCTTCGTGCACACTCAGGGCAGGCGCACACGTCCCCCGCATTGAGATTCTTGAGTGTACCGCAGCGGTTGCAGGCGAATAGACCGCTGTCAGGAATATGGGTGTAGCAGGGCCGGTGTTCGGCAGGTAAGACGGAAAGACCAGGTACAACCTCAATATCTTTGTAGAAGTACAGGCTTAACTGGCCATCGACTTCAACCAGGCCCAGCCGGATCTGCCCAAGGTGCTCCGCGCCTTTCAGACGCAACTCCATCAGGAATTCATCTTCTGAAATGTTAAGCCGGTCGAGATTTGCCGACACGTATTTCCCGTCAGCGATCAACGTCACCACGTCTCCTTCCACCAGCGTTGAGATGTAGGAAGACTTCGTCATGGCCCACGTGGTTAACCTGTAGAGAAGGAGCAGAACCACGAATACAAGAATGACCGGAAGAACGGGGACATCATCATAGAAAGTGACATCCCCGGAAGCAGATCCCAGTGTCAGTATGACTACGACCTCAAAGAGAGAAAGCTGCTGAACACCTCGTCGACCGGAGATTTTGAGGAAAATGAACACAACAGCATAAGCAATACAGACCCGAACGATGACTTCGAAAAGAAAGGTGTAAGGTTGATCATTAATCAGAAACCTATGCAGATCGAAGCCTTCCATATGCTCTCCTGACTGGGTATGCGTTATATATTTCGTTGATTGTAACTATAGACCAGCGCCGGTAAGAGAAGCGGTCTAAACTGGTTGACTGCGCTTAAGCCGGCTGGCTTATCGGTCGAGTATTTTTCATCTCGAGGATAGTTGATTCCTGCAACATTGAATGTCGCATTGAAGTATGTAAGGTTCAAGCCAAAACAGGTTTTACCAGGAAAAACCGAACGGTATAAAAAAGCGGAGATAAGAATTTCCAGTTACTGCAATAACCTGTCCTGGCTATATGAACAGGCAAGTTGATTAGCTAGGTTTAAGCAGAGAAATATCGTGAAGATGATTTTTGAATTTTTTGGCGTTTATCGCTGCGCTTATTTATTCACAGGTAAGCCGTTATTTCTGCCTTTACTGAACTTTAAAACAATCCATACGGTCATGATCTATTCTTAAATGACTATATCAGTGAGGTTATTCATGAAACACCATAATTTGAATGAGCAACGCAAGAAAGAAGGGGATGTTCATAAGGGGCTTCCTGAAGCGGCGCCAGACGCGGGCAATGCTCATGAGGAAGATGATCACCCTGCCAAAGACAACCCAAATCAACACGGTGAAATTCCGCGTACGCGGGATGACAGCAAAGACCATAAGCGGAATCCCTTCAATGATAAGTAGCGCCCGAGAAAAAAATGCTGCTCAGTTTTCAACTCAGGAGGTGAATGATGAATCTGACAAAACTGGCGAAATATCTGGACCTCACGCAGGAAGAGTTACTGCAGATGGGACTCGGTGCAGACGACATCC
Organism: Pantoea sp. S61; assembly: GCF_016625145.1. NCBI lineage: Bacteria > Pseudomonadati > Pseudomonadota > Gammaproteobacteria > Enterobacterales > Erwiniaceae > Pantoea > Pantoea sp. S61. The sequence goes on along the minus strand of NZ_JACVUO010000001.1, from coordinate 420,764 downwards.
ATCAGGAAGAAAGTCATTCTGATAACGTCAAGCCGTCGTATTACTTTAACGTGCCTGACGTGACGCCAGACCGCATTCTAGGCAAGAAAGGCTGGTCGCTGGGGCAGCGGGTACAAGTTGACGCCAGCATAATCAATGATGAGTAATAGTTCGAATTTAAACAATTTTTTTCATTCTCAACGGCAGAAACGCACTTCAGTATTCGTTCTGACATTCACGACCGTGCCTGAAGGGGCCTTTTTTTGTGCCAGATGTTACCGTCTGCGCATGCGCGTCCCAACGAGCGCCTTTCAAACAGTGAGCCTGACAACAGCCGCTATCAATGGCGATGTCTTCGGGCGTCATTTCTGTGTAAAAAGTCTCAATCACCTAAATGGATTTCATGTTGGAAAGTAAACCGCGCAGTGATGTGTGATCAGATTATACGGCCCGACAGACGTGCCGGACACATATTACGACTGCGGCTGACCGACGGGCCCCTGACCTTGTGGGCCTCCCGGCACGGACTGCTGACTTGGTGCGTGAGGGCGACCGTCAGGCCCGACTGACGGGTCTGAGTGCTGGCAACCTGCTAATGTGACCAGGCTCGCAATGATGAACATTCCACCTAAAAAACGCTTCATAAACATCCTTTCAAAAAGTCAGGCAACCCAGCGTTGCAGAGTAAGCCTGGCCACGACTGTCAGCTTTTGAAAGCGAGACGGGACAACTAAATCTCTTTTAATGCCAGTATGTTCATGATTTTTACTGCCCAGTCGTCATAACCGTTATCGTCTCATCGACATCGGTGACAGTTTCGTTCACGCAAAATCTTTTTACTGTGAAGGATTTTACTCTGCAGTTATCCGCTGCTGCATTTCACGCTGATGCTTGTGAAAGTCCTCGCCACATTCCGCTGAGCAGAAGGCGGTGTTAGCCACTATCGGCTCATCAGTGCACCAGATGCAGTTACCATTTCGGCTCACTAAGCGTGGCTTTCGGGCAGACAGAGAGGCCGTCAGATGGGCTTCTTCACGTTCCTGGGCCAGGTCAACATCATCCATAAATCCTAATCCTTGTAGTCGTTTAATTGTTTATTGAGAACTCGTGCGGCTCAGTTATGTTATGTCATTAAGTACACAACCCCTCAGCATAGTTCATTTGTACAGGACAGGAGCGTAAGGCTGGATGATTAAGATATTCTCTGTTTTCTCGTACTATGCAATTGAAATGATGAAAGCCATTGTCATCTAAAGTTTTGAGCACCAATGGCGCCACCCTCGATTTCCCTCTTTTACCAGCCTCTTCCACTACAAAACCGAATCCGCGCTTAAATTGCTTTAACTATCAACCTTCTCACAAAACACCCAAACGTAATGGCTTGAACAGACTGTTCAACTCAATAATACTGTGCGTACATACAGTATTATTAGGAGGTATAAAATGCCACGCGACTACGAAATTCTGATGGCCTTCAGGCAGGCGGTAAAACGTGATGCCGCCGGCCGTTACACCATCAGCACCATTGACTTCGTCAGAGAACTTGAACGGCTTAACTGGCACTACACATTACGCGCCGCTAACAAGTGGATCGAGATGCATACGACAACGTTCCGGGACATCTCTACAGCTGAGGGGGAGCAGCGCATGTTTCAGGTCTTTAATCCTAACGGAAGAAACTGAGCAACATGTGCAACGCTCACTTGGGTACTACAACTGGCAGGCAATTGAGCATGAATTCATCATTGGGACTAAATTGTGAGCAGCGGAACATTAATTCCCCTATCTTGCTGAAATAAATGAAAAATCCAGATCAATATAACTAATAAATTAAAAACTGTGATTTTAATCACAAAAAAAAGAAATTTGTTAATTTTGTACAACTTATGTCGATTTTGTACAACTTTAAAAAATTCTCTTTTAAAAGCAACTGACTATAAGCGTGACGGGTAACTTACTGTTTTATATGTGAATTAAGCGAAACGGTAAACATGCATTTTAAATGTGGTTTTATGGAAAATTTCAGCCATATTATTTCTCGTTGGAAACGTTAGCACGCTTAATATTCGACTGATTTATAGGGGGGAGACATGCCGTCAAGAAGAGGTGGAGCCGGTAATTTTGCTGAGGATGCAGATCGCGCCCGTGAAGCGGGACGCAAGGGCGGAAGCGCAAGCGGTGGTAATTTTAAAAATTGTCCTGATCGCGCTGTTGAAGCAGGGCGCAAAGGAGGGCAAATCAGTCGCAGGCGCAAGCCGGAAAAGGTGGAAAGCTAGTCAGGTACAAGGGGGGCCGGTTCAGGTTTTACCGGCCCCACCTGAAACCAGGCGTCAGAGCTTTCCATATTAAAGACAGACATTGTTGTACCAACCTTTTATTTTCTGATGTATTTCAGCCAAATGTTCACCATGAACATCTGGCTGATTAGGGTGTAAGGTCCACAGTGTCCCGGTAGAAGCTGACCTATTGGTGCATAAAGTCGTGACAGGAGAGGGCGTGCATGCAGAAGCACCGAATTCGTCATAAGCCTGATTTCGAAAACCTCAAATATCGATTCATGTGGCTGACTGCCACGCCAAAACAGACTTTGTGGACTAAAAAGAGTCCTGGATTAAGAATCTCATGCAACAATGACGTATAGAGCCTCTCACTAAGAATTATCTTAATCAGTAAATTCATTTCTTCTTGTACAGGCTATAAAAATCTGTACACATATCAAACTGTGCTCCTTGCTTTTAAAAGACAAAAAAACTGAAGATTTGAAAAATGGCAATTTCTCTCTCTTTTTTCATCTCTTAACCACCTGGTTGCGCAGTGGCTAAATTTACCATTTTGTACAAAGATTACCCCCGACAAGGCCATTACTTTCTCATGCTACGAGGGTGTATATATGACAAATCGTCGAGGTGGTTCAGGCAATTTTGCTGTGGATCCGGAACGAGCGAGCGAAGCCGGGCGAAAGGGCGGCGCAATGAGTGGCGGTAACTTCCGCAATAACCCAGAGAGGGCAGTAGAAGCGGGACGCAAGGGCGGCAAGGCGGGTCGCGGGAAGAAAACGAATGACGGAAATACCTGACGTTTAAGCGGCACAGTTAACACTTATACTGTTTGAAACATCGATTTAGTATCTTTCATTGTTCCTGTCGCGCATGCTGACATCTCCTCCCGGGCGACAGGCCCGGGTCATTTACCCCAAAAAGGGGTTCTTATGTCATCTCATCTTTTCAACATGCCTTGCGTAAGGTTCAGTACTCACATGTGCGTCTTTCACTATTCATACTGGCTGTATTTTGCTTAAAACATCCAGTGTGTCTGCTTTACAGCGTGTATGGGCGCACAAATGAATCACACCTTTTAATTTGCAATGACGTGGAGACTGACTCCGCGGGGAGTGTAGAAATGGAGCAGGGTTTCTATTGGGTACAGCAGGACGATACGCAACCAGAAGTCTGGTATTTCGCCGATGGTGAAGGTGGAGGGTGGTTCAAACCGAGTCAAAGTCTGCCAGTCCATCCCAGTGATTTTGTCGCCCAGGGATATAAAGTGATAAGCGAGCGCTTGTCTCCCCCTGAAGGTTAACATCGCCTGTCGACAAGCCAAAAAAAAGCCGGTGTCATCCATCCGATGACACCGGCGGGCCACAGGGCCATTTTCCCAACGCGGAGAAATGCCGGATAATACAAAGCCCCGTCCAAAACAGTCAGTAGGACTTTTTACTGCCTGCTTCTGCTCCGGTAATCGGGTCAGTTAACGGATCCGACGCCGTTCTTTTTGCCATAGCATCCACGGCTTTTTGCTGCTTAGCAGGAAGGTCGACTTTGGCCAGTCCATCCCCTCCATCGACCGCAGGTTGTGGATCTGCGATATAGTTGAAGTTCTCATCCGAGTTCCAGCTCCCCCGCATGTCTTCACCTTCAGACATGCTGTAGTAGTTATGTGCATATTGCTCAATCGGTGGAAGCTTACCCGGTGGGAAGTTATCCTGAATGGCATACAGCGCTTTCTCGAAGGAGAGCTGGTGGGCTGCTTCACGGGTCATTAAGAAACCCAGTGCATCCTTGACTCCTGCATCATCAGTGACATTAATGAGGCGCTCGTAGATGATTTTTGCACGCGCTTCGGCTGCCACGTTTGATCGGAGATCTGCAGTGACTTCGCCGATGGTATCAACGTATGCTGCCGTCCAGGGCACGCCACCCGAATTGGTCAGCGCCGGGCCTCCGCCATAAAGGATCGAGGTCAGGTGGCTATCATTGCCGGCGCCTGTAATGGTACGGTAAAGGTCGCCTTCCTTTTCAGTTCCCTCTGCCAGTTGGCCCTTGGCACCTTTATTCAGCATTCCGACCAGGGACCCGATAATTTCCAGGTGACTCAGCTCTTCCGTCGCAATATCCATCAGCATATCGCGGCGGCCTAAGTCGTCATCCGAGAGTCCCTGAGTAAAGTAGCGCATTGCAGCCGCCAGTTCACCCTGAGGGCCACCAAACTGTTCGAGTAAAAGGTTAGCCAGTCCCGGATTCGGCTCACTGACGCGCACCGTGTATTGCAGCTGTTTGACATGTCTGAACATCACTCACCTCTGAAGTTTTCGACGGGAGAATACTCAGCGCTTAGCCTGAGAGTCAGGATCTTCACTGAGTACGAGGAACTGATCGGTCAGTTCTGGCAGATGGCTTATCATCCAGTCCGACATCGCCAGTTCCTGTTCGCAGATTTGTTTAAGCACAGGGACGCTTTCTAAATCACCTGCACGCGTGGCAGCGCTGATAAGGCTGGTGTAACTCGCCACTTCGGCATTCTCAAAGACGTAGCCAGCAATGGCCCCTTTGATGACTTCGTCCTCAGCGAAGATACCGCCAAAGGCCTGGCCCATCGCGGCCATTTTTCCCATGACATCTTTCACGCTGGAGTGTGAGATGTCATGGCGATCCAGGATGGTTTCCAGCAGCGTTTGCTGCTGGCGCGTTTCTTCGATGTGCTGCTCAATACGGGCCTGAAGCTGAGGGTAATTCTCAAGCCGCTTAGCCATCTGCTCCAGCATGGTTTCGGCCTGTTTTTCCATGGCATGCGCATCGCGTAGCCAGTCGTGATAATGAGAAAGTGCAGAGGTATTAGACATGCGTCCCTCCTGAGGGATCGGGTTATTGCTTCTCGGCAATCGAAGTGAGTTTCTTATCTGTCGATTTTTCTTCTTCCAGCGTGGCCGCCAGCAGGTTTGCGGCTTCACCGAGTTGCAGTTTGATAGCTAGCGCAATGAGCGTGCCGTAAGTGGCAATTTCGTAATGCTCGACTTTTTGTGCTGCCCCGATCAATCCTGCGTCACGAACCGGTCCGGCTTCGGTCGCCTCAATCAGTTCCTGCGCTTCTTCTACCAGCCCCTCCAGGGCATGGCACTTCATACGGAGGAGACGAAGCTCATCATGAGCATCGATCACCTGGTCAAGGCGTTCAATCTGTCCCTGAGTTTCATCGAGATGTTGCTGAAACGCCGCTTTTAATTTTTCATCCGTAGCAGTACGAATTAACTTAGGGAGGGCACGCGTAATCTGTTTTTCCGCGCTGTAAACATCAGAAAGGTCGTGAATAAAGAGATCTAATAACGTTTTAACTTTCATAGGGATTCTCCGGAGATAAGGATTAAATAAGATTTGATAAGAGAGTTCATTATAAAATAATCAGTCATAAGTAGGTTTAACGGAGCGTTCCCTGCTCCTGCTGGCTGTCCTTAGAAGAGGTGTCAGGAGCCGAGATGACTGTTCTGACCGCCTTTATTACCAGCTTCGGAAGCTTTTTCGCGGTCATTTTTGAAATTACCTCCGCTGTTCTGACCGCCTTTTTTCCCTGCCTCTGAGGCTTTCTGTTTGTCTTCCGCGAAATTACCTGATCCGCCACGATGTTCAGTCATAATATATCCTCTTTATGAAACGAAGTTACATGGGCATTCAATGCACCATGTGCGTGGTACCCTTTAAGGTTAAATGGAGGGTTAAATAACGCAAGCGTGACGATTAATGTTTATTCGTTGCGCTTTAATAAATTGATGTGGTATTTATTGTTGCATTCGTTTCGCTTTGATTTATTAATCCGTTAGAGTGAAAGGAGAATTATCGCCTTTCATGCATGTGAGAGAGTAAAATAAAAAGGACCTGGAGGTTTTAAATTTTTTTGTGTCAGTAGACAGCGCCAGGGAGTAATGAACCAGGTGGGGTCAGCCCTCCAGTATCCGCTTTAACTCCGTCAGACAGTAATGAGTGGCTTTGTGCATCACTTCTTCGCTTTCACCTGAAAACCACTGTCGGCTGGTATGAACACACCCTTCAGGAAGGCACCATGCGAACCAGACCGTGCCTGCAGGCGTACCGTCTTCTCCTCCCTCAGGCCCGGCATAACCGCTGGTGGCAATGCCTATCGCATCACCAGAAAGTGATTTTGCGCCACAGGCCATTTCGCAGACAGCAGCCTCACTGACGGCCGTATATCGTTCTAGTGTTTCCATACTGACGTTCAATACGCGGTGTTTGGCAAGATTGGTGTAAGTGATAAATCCGCTGCTGTAAAAAAGACTACTTTTACTGACCGCCGCCAGCGCCGTACCTACCCAACCTGAAGTACATGATTCAGCCGTTGTTATGGTCAATTTTTTTTCAATCAGTAAGTGCCCTAATTCAGTGGCGACTGCAATCAAATCATCATTCATTGGTTTCTTCCTGTATATCATTAAAAATTTAAAGTCTCACAGTAAAGGGTGGCAAGCACGCCGTAAGAGTGTCGTGCAACCCGTAAGTAAATGGAACCTCAGTCAAAAGGGGGGGCTAAAACTCATAGCATGACAAGTATAGGAAATGATGAATGATCTGCATTGGCGATAAGGTTGAGCGGAAATAATTTTATACCCTGCATTTGTTCGTCAATGTGAAAAGTTATGAAGGGGATGTAATCCGACTAGCCGTTAGGCTAATTGCTGATGAGTGGGGGAGCGTCACATTTGTTGATTTTCATAACGAGAAGTTGGGCATTTAAATTCTCTCCGCATTTCACATGGATAGTGGCACAGCGAAACGCGAAAGTTCGATTTAATGTATGCGGTCTCTTCATTCTAATTCTTCAAATAGTGTAGGTTTATTATCAACACACTACACTCAGTAATCTTTACCGTGATTGGGGACTAACAATGTTTGGACTTGATGCCTTTCATCTGGCACGTATTCAGTTTGCGTTTACGGTATCGTTCCACATTATTTTCCCGGCGATAACCATTGGCCTGGCGAGTTTCCTCGCTGTGCTTGAGGGGATGTGGCTCAGAACACGTAACGAAACCTACCGCGATCTCTACCATTTCTGGTCCAAAGTGTTTGCTGTCAATTTTGGTATGGGCGTGGTGTCAGGGCTGGTTATGGCCTATCAGTTCGGCACTAACTGGAGCGGTTTTTCACAGTTTGCGGGCAGTATTACCGGCCCCCTGCTGGCTTATGAGGTTCTGACGGCTTTCTTTCTGGAGGCTGGATTTCTCGGGGTGATGTTATTTGGCTGGAATCGGGTAGGGCCTGGGTTACATTTATTCGCGACATGTATGGTGGCGCTCGGCACGCTTATCTCAACATTCTGGATCCTGGCCTCAAACAGCTGGATGCATACTCCGCAGGGTTACCTGATAGAAAATGGCATTGTGGTACCTCAGGACTGGTTCAAAATCATCTTTAACCCTTCATTCCCCTATCGCTTATTTCATATGTCTATCGCGGCATTTCTTGCCAGTGCATTCTTTGTCGGGGCTTCTGGCGCATGGCATCTGTTGCGAGGGAATGATATCCCGGCGATCCGGAAAATGTTCTCAATGGCGTTGTGGATGGCACTGCTGGTAGCCCCCATCCAGGCCATGGTGGGGGACGCGCATGGCCTCAATACGCTTGAGCATCAACCCGCGAAAATTGCCGCCATTGAGGGCCACTGGGAAAATCCGCCGGGTCAGGCTACGCCGCTGGTGTTATTTGGCATCCCGGACATGCAGGAAGAACGAACAAAGTATGCGCTTGAAGTGCCTTACCTTGGCAGCCTCATTCTCACGCATTCACTGACGAAGCAGGTGCCGGCGTTAAAAAGTTTTCCTAAAGAGAACCGACCTAATTCCCTCATTATTTTCTGGTCGTTCAGAGTGATGGTCGCCATGGGACTTTTAATGATCACCCTTGGAGTGATCAGCCTCTGGCTACGTTATAAAAAGCGTCTTTATACCTCTCGCCCCTTCCTGTGGTTTGCGCTTCTGATGGGTCCATCAGGGCTTGTCGCCATACTGGCCGGATGGTTCACCACTGAAGTCGGGCGGCAACCCTGGGTCGTTTATGGCGTTCAGCGGACTATTGATGCGGTATCAGCGCACGGTGAACTGCAGATGAGCCTCAGCCTGATGGCCTTTATTCTTGTCTATTCCTCGGTCTTTGGTGTGGGGTACCTCTACATGATGCGTCTCATCAAGAAAGGGCCGCAAACCGGCGAAGGTAAAACTGTCAGGCAGGGAGGGCCGGGGCAGGATAAAACGCCAGCGCGCCCCCTGTCTGCTGCGCATGAAAGTTTAGAAGAACCACAGGAGCACAAGTCATGATTGACTTCTCAGTGATCTGGTTTGCCATCATTGTTTTTGCCACCCTGATGTACATCGTCATGGATGGTTTTGATCTGGGGATTGGCATACTGTTTCCCTTTATCAAAAGCACCCAGGAGCGCGATGTCATGATGAACACCGTCGCGCCCGTCTGGGATGGAAATGAGACCTGGCTGGTATTAGGAGGAGCCGGACTCTATGGCGCGTTCCCGCTTGCCTATGCGGTCATCGCGGATGCACTGGCTATCCCTCTGACGCTCATGCTGATCGGGCTGATATTCCGTGGTGTGGCCTTTGAATTCCGCTTTAAAGCCACAGAAGCGCACCGTGGATTCTGGGACAAATCTTTTATCGGGGGTTCGTTACTGGCAACCTTTAGTCAGGGCGTTGCTGTAGGCGCCATGCTGAATGGGTTTCCGGTAAAAGATCGTACCTTTGCCGGTTCCGCAATGGACTGGCTGACGCCGTTTACCCTGTTTTGCGGACTGGGTCTGGTTATTGCCTATGCATTGCTTGGCTGTACATGGTTAATCATGAAAACCGAGCATGGCCTGCATAAGAAGATGTCATCGCTCACCACACCGCTGCTGTGCCTGCTTCTGGTTGTAGTCGGGGCCATCAGCCTGTGGACGCCTTACGCGCATGACGCTATCGCGCACCGCTGGTTCAGCGTGCCCAATATTTTCTGGTTCCTGCCTGTACCGGTGCTGGTTCTGGCCTGTGCATGGGGGATCATGCGCGCCGTTAAGCGTGAAGCGCACTATTCCCCCTTCCTTTTAACGCTCGGTTTAATCTTTTTAGGGTTTTCAGGGCTGGGCATCAGCATCTGGCCAAACATCATTCCTCCTTCCATAACCATCTGGGCGGCTGCTTCACCCCCACAGAGCCAGGCATTTATGCTGGTGGGCAGCTTACTGATCATCCCTGTAATCCTCGGATATACCCTCTGGAGTTATTACGTTTTTCGCGGAAAAACACGTATTGGCGAGGGGTACCATTAAATGCTGTCACGTCAAAAGAACAAACAGCCCACCCACGGTGTTCAGTCAGGGTGGAAACGGCTGTTTTGGCTGATTGTCATCTATTCAGCCAGCGTGCTTGCGCTGGGGATTGTTGCCTCTCTGTTCAGGCTCTTGATGAACGCTGCGGGCATGCGATCAGACTGATTATCAAAAAGCTGACTGTTATTGGATATCCTGCGAGGTGAGAGGATGAAAAGGACAGAGTCAGAAAGCCGGGATTATCCTGTCAAAGAGGATATGACGTGGCAGCGCCGGGAAATCTGCATACAACGCGTTGGCCAGTACATGTTATTAGCCATTGTTATCGCAGGGGCGTGCGGATTATTTTCGAAGGGGTTTCTGAGCAACGGGGAGGCAAAGTCTCCCGATGGTGCGGTACAGGTCAGATACGAACGGTTCGGCCGGGTGCAGAGCAATATGAACATGAGCATTCAGGTCCCGGCGCAGGCGGGCGATAGGTTCACCGTCACTATAGGAAACGGGGCGCTTGACTCACTGGAAATTCAGACGCTTCAGCCTCAGCCCATTGAGGCGGTGGCACGTGCTAATGATTTACAACTTACCTTTCTGACTCACAACGTGAAATCAGGCCATACCATCTGGATTGGTATGCAACCACAGGAAATGGGTGCCATATCCATGAGCGTAGGCGTAACGGATTCTCCACCTGCACGCTTTTCACTTTGGGTTTATCCCTGAGGGAGACGACGATGGAAACTGTATTACGCGCGGCAGGTATTTATCTGCTTCTGATGGTGGTGTTTAAGATTGCCGGCAGACGAGCATTGCTGCAGATGACGTCCTTCGATCTGATCCTGTTGCTGATCATCAGCGAGGCAACCCAGCAGGCATTACTGGGCGATGACTTTTCCGTTACCGGGGCGGGGCTGACGATTATTACGCTGATTTCCATCGACGTGGTACTCGGCAAGCTGAAAACACGTTTTCCGGTTGTGGAGCAACTGGCAGAGGGCGGGCCCGTTATTCTGGTCGAGCATGGTAAAGAACTCCCGACCCGGATGAAAATGACAGGAATAAATCATGAAGACATAATGGAAGCTGCGCGCTCCTCGCAGGGGCTTGAAAGGCTGGAACAGATAAGATTTGCAGTGCTTGAAGTTAATGGTCACATTTCCATTATTCCGGAAAGTCATTAAACGAGAAAATTAGTCTGGCTTCGCAGCCCACAAGAGTAACAGTAAGTTTGATCTGATCAGCGAAAGGACTCCTCCTGTCGGGAATTCAGGAAAAAAAGCCCGCACCAGGCGGGCAAAAAGCAGTGGCTAAGGAATGTCTCTCTCGTAAAAAAACGCATCCTGTATGCTGTGCTGCCAGTAATGACTGGCTCACATACCTTAGACTAATTCTGATTAAGTGGTAGGATGTGTTAGATAAACCTGTTTAATTCCAGAAATTTCCTATAAGTCATTTAAATAACTGGATATCAATGCAATTTTAAGGCACTTAACCGAAGCGGGTATGATTGAACCGGAATTTTATCGGGGAGAAAATTTCATCAGGTTCGCGCGCAATTTATTTTATCGTACCCCAATTCCAACTCCGGTCAGCCATACTCAACTTCCTGTACCTCCCGGCCAAATTTTCTTTCTTACCAACGCTGTCTTAAAAGTCGTATCGACGACTTGATCGATCGTACTGTTTGCGGTTGCTGTTTATATATACAGTGATTATCGGGTTTTTCAAACTTGGGGAAATCCGCGCTGTGCTAGAGCTACCGCTCTTCATTGCTCGCGTGCCCTATGGCTTCCCGTCATCGCCGCAGGACTATGTTGAACTGTGGCTGGACCTTATCGGAACTGCAGTTGTAGAGCTCACCGCAAAGGGCCAGAGCATAACGAAGGGGAATATACTGTATGAGCTTGAAAGAATAGCTGCCTCTTCCAGTGATATTCAGGTGAAAACTCACGCACTGGATGCAGCAAAACTGCTCAGGAAGCATAATCATGTGAAAATGGATTAATTGAAAACTGATGACCGAATGATTAACCCCTGCCTGTTGATCAGGCAGAGGCGCGGGATTTTCTGTTAAGGCTCATCAATTCTTGTGACTTTCAGGTAAGTTGCCTGGCCCTTTCCGTGAACCTTGGCACTGACGCGGACTTTATCTTCAGCACTGTAAGTTTTGCCTTTAAAAGTTGCTGGAGACGCATCGATATATACAGTGCCTGTGCTGTCACGGAACTGATAGGTATCGTCCTCGATTCTTTTAACAATATAACCTTCAAGCGTGGCGTAGCCTCCTGGACGGAAATCTTTGATGAGCTTCACGGGCGTTTCTGCTGTGTCCTCCGATCCTTTGTAGCCTGCATCTTCTTTATGCTGTGGAGGGGGAGTTTTACCCGCCTCGAAGCCGCCAGTTTCAGCATAGGCCCCAAAGCTTAAAGGCAACATCATCGCAACCCAGGCAATTTTATTCATCTCACTCTCCTTTGTATTTCAGATGCTTTAAAGCATGGCACATCATAACGAAAATGTTCGGGTTAATAATGAAATTGATTAGCGATAATTTAAAGCGAAACGTAATAATGTGCCAATTCAAATTTATAGGTTGTGCAGGAACTGAGTTAAACTGACGCCCAACATTCTATTGGATGCTTTGATTTAACAGAATGATTTGGATGGAAAATTCAGTAAGATAGGGTTTATCAGGGTTGCTTTGTGTATTTTCAAGGCTCAATATCTCACCATGAAAATAAAAATTAAACAAACGTGGTTTTGAAATGCAACTATACTTGGGTTGAGATCTAAAATTCCGGATGCTTTTATTCTTTTTTCACTGACTGAACCTGTAATGGTAAAGATGATGAGTTGAAAAATTTTAACTTTAAAAAAAGGGCAATATGACAATGCTGAATTATCAGTTTTACACGATAAGCGCACCGGGAAATGATGGGCGCTGTACTCTCCATCGTGGAGATTGCTTAAAATTACCGTTAAGAGAAGAAAGACTGTTTCTGGGTTCATTTACTTCGGCACAAGCCGCATCTCAATATGTCAGAACTCAACATCTTTCCTGGCACCTGGCTGAATGTGTATTTTGTCTGAGTAAAGATATTGTCCCTGAAAATCTATCAGCGCAAAGCTAAATGTATGGACTCCTTCTCTGACAGACTCAGTGTATAACACCGAGTCTGCTCGATTATCAAACCATCGCTATCAGAAGGTGTCCCCGCATTAAATTCTATTCGATCAGTTTAACTTATACCGCCTGAGGTTTAAGCGATAGTCCCGCCAGGTAGCCACAGCCAGACTGGTTTGTTCCCTTAAGTGGACCCGGAATACGATCACCCCGTGTTTCAGACGAGAAAATAAGGTGCGAAGAGGTGTTTCCTCTTTAGCATTGTTCAACGACGGATTTCAGACGCATGGATACCGCCGCCAGTTCCAGAGACAAGGGGAGTGCAAGCTTATGCCTGGATTTTCCCTGCGTGATGTAAAGCCTGTCATCTCTGATATCCTTGAACTGCATGCCGGAACTTGTGGTGACGCAATGCTTGAAAGGATGGTCTGTGGCTTTTGGAAAGGCTGTCTTTCCTCAAGATCAAAAAAGAAAAACCGCCTCAGTGGGCGGCTTCAATGGATTTTCTGGCTTCATAGGCTCTTCGTTTCTCGACCATTCCGATGTAAAACTCATACAGTTGAGTGCGCATGCTTTGCTTCATCTCATCTGGTAATGATTGCTGGAGGCTCATCCACTCATCAAGTTCCGGCGTGCATTGCACATAGGCATCATCCACAACCTTTTTGGCCGGTATCTTTGATGAAATGAATGGCAGGGTATGGTCGTTAAGGCACCGGACCTCAGGGGTTTCGAACGAACGGGCGTCGGCTAACACAGAGGACGAGAGTACTACCCCCGTCACAAAAATCCATTTCATATAATATTTCCTGTGAATGTGAGTTGCGGGTGTCTGGAGCGATTAACGTTTCGACTTCATATTTCAGAACGTTAAATTTCGCCCCGGAACTCAGCCCATTCCGCCCAGCAATTCTCCGGGTCAATGTCACGATATCCACGACTTTCAGCCAGTGCCTGTGCAGCATCGCTGTCCACCACGATGGCCGTGGCGTTGTCACGAACGCGGATAACGTCTTCCTCAGTCAGCGGGCTTCCTTGCTCTTGTTCCTTACTGAGTAGCAAGGTAATCAAAGGAGGAATGAAAACAATGGTCATTTATCAATATCCTTCTGATAGACAGGATCGTTGCCTCGGAGATGTAAATATTATGCCGGAATACTGTTTCTGAATGGAGTAGGATTTCGGGTCAGGGTCAGCAGGCTGCGAGCTCTGAGCAAAAAATAATGGCTGAATGTCAAGGTGTTGGTGAGTTAAGCAGGGAAAGCAGAAGGCTCATAACCCGCTGAATTCGGGAGGAAGTTCCTGGTGGTTAGGGTTAAGGTTTTGCTAATGCTGTCCGCAGTAAAATCATGATAACTATCCTGACGAGTTATCTGCCATGCGAACCACCTTACTCAATTACTTTCCGCATGAAGATGCGCCTTTTTTTAAAGGTATGCACATCACAACGGCCTTGCTTGTACTGTCTCAAATCATTAACTCTAACTGGACTCGACGCGAAGCGATGGGAGCTGGCGGTCTGGAATCGGTGATCACCTGGTTTCATATTTTGTCAGGCTTTGTTCTTATCGCGTGCAGCGTCTTTCTGGCAGGATGGATGCTCTCACAACGCGGCTTTGCCTGGTATTTTGCGTGGATGAAACTGGATTTCAGCGGGTTTATGAGAGACCTGAAAATAGTGCGCAATTTCACGCTTCCTGATGCTCAGAGCGGGGGGATTGCTTCAGCCATTCAGGGGCTGGGCGTTATGTCCTTACTGGCTGTATCCCTGACCGGCGGCTTATGGTTTTTACTGAGTAATATGCCTTCGCCCAACGCCTCTCTTGCGCACGATGTGTTGCACTGGCATAAAACGCTCACGACACTGATTGAAATTTATTTCTATGCCCATGGCATCATGGGATTGCTTCATATGCTTCTCAAGATTTATGACTGATCAAAACCTTGAGAAGCGGTCGTTGTTAAATATCAACGGGTCTGGCTGAGAATAATACGGTCGAATATTCGGTCGCCCAGCCAGACGCGCATGCTGATCAGCATTTTCGCAAATCTACCGGCAGCATACCGTGTACGTGGGCGACGACGACTAACTGCACGAGATACCACGTTTGCAATAAGCTCCGGTGAACTGCCTTTGCCTTGCCCGTAGGTATTTTTTATCGACATATCTACCTTGTTCACCAAAGAGCCATAGGGCCCGTTGGCAGAACGTCTGATAATACTGTTTCTTGCGACTTCGCCGAATTCTGTCTCTATTACCCCCGGTTCAATGATGATGATTTTAATCCCGAATCCGGCGACTTCGAGTCTGAGGCAGTCTGACCAGCCTTCCAGAGCATGTTTAGTTGCGTGGTACCAGGCCCCGAGAAGGCTGTAAATCTTTCCGCCCATAGAAGTGACGTTAATAATATGCCCTGAGCGTTTGGCCCTCATGGCCGGGAGCAATAACTGCGTTATGCGTGCGGCACCGAACAGATTGACCTCAAACTGATAACGCCCCTCGTCGATACCCATTTCTTCGACGGGGCCGTAAAGACCAAAACCGGCATTGTTGACAAGAACATCGACACCGCCGGTCTGAGTGAGAATGGTGTTAATGCCAGCAACAATTTCCTCATCGACAGAAATATCCATACGCAGCGGCTGTGCGCCAAGACTGACCAGATCAGACATTTTATCGACATGTCGGGCTGCAACGTAAACCTGATAGCCATCCTGTATTAACTTATGGGCGATGGCCTTGCCCATACCGGACGATGCGCCTGTGACCAACGCGGTTTTCTTTTCCTGGCTAAACATAAGCACCTCACTTAATGAACTGCATCAAGTGTGCCTCAACAGACGCCGCGTCTGTCATGCTCAACGCGCCAGAATGATTGCTTAATGCGCCTTGTGCAGCATGCGGTGATCATCTTCACCTAAATGGATTTCATCCAGTTGTAACGCCCAGTTCGATCAACTGGTTCGAAGGCAGCACAACCACCCCTGCAGTGACGGGCACTTTTAGTGTCAGTGCCCTGGCCACAGCAAGCGCCCGCACGGGCTTATAAGCAGCGGGAAGAATCGGTGACAACAGTTTGGCTAGCGGAATGGAGATTAGTTCGCCCAGCCGAAGTGGCTGGCCTGGTCCGGTGCGGTAATCAAGCAGAAGGGAAGGTCGCGCAATGACCAGTGTGGTTAATGGAAGTGCGGTGAGTGCCTCTTCCAGCTCTCCCTTAACACGGGTATAGAACATCGAGGATTTCGCATTTGCGGCTCCGGCACTAACCAGCCCTATGCGGCTCACACCCGCCAACATAGCTGCCTGTGCAACTGCAAGGTTAGCCTCAAAATCGACAGCGCGAAAAGCCTCTTTGCTGCCTGCGACTTTAATGGTGGTGCCCAAAGCAAGATAGGCTTCATGTGCATGAGGAAGTTGTGGCAGAGAGGTAAAATCAACCAGATGGATCTGCAGCTTTGGATGGCTCACTCTGAGAGGTCTTCGAGTCAAAGCATGAACACACGACACCTCAGGGTCATTGAGCAGCAACTGCAATATGTGGCCACCTACCAGGCCTGATGCACCTGCAAGTAACACAATGCGATTCTTATCTGAATTTTTCATATGGTCTCTTTTAATAAGGATGCATGGCGTTTCTGACGTTTTCAGGCGTTTGGCCAGTCCATGCCATGAATGCACGATAGAATGAATTTGGGTCTTCAAAACCAAGCAGAAAAGCAATTTCGTAACCGGGCAGACGGGTATTCACCAGGTAGTGACGGGCAAGATTTTCGCGGCTGGTATTGATGAGATGGCGGAAAGTCACACCCTCTTCCTCAAGCCTGCGCTGAAGTGTTCGCTTGTTCACGCCCAGGCGTTCAGCCGTTTTCTCAATTGTCGCTTCGTTAGCGGGCAGCAACTCCAGAAGCACAGCACGTACCCGCTCAACGGTGGAAGCTGTGACATCTAACTCACTAAGACGTCGCCTTAGTTCAGGCTCAAAGACTTGCCACATCCCTTGATTCACTGTCAGAAAAGGCCGCAGGGCATCGGTGGCGGAAAAACAAATAGCAGGATATTCACCAAAAGAGATAGCCGTCCCAAAGTAGCGGTCAAATTGACTGGGTTCTGCTCCTGCTGGAAGATGCGATAGCTGTACTTTTGATGCCCTCACAGGTTCACGTGTTGCGATACGTGCAAGCTTAAGTAAAAAGGCAAGTTCTGCTACCTGCAGTGATGGGGCAGTGTCTGTGGCAGACAGCCAAAGAGGTGAAACCGTTAACGTACCCTGATGATCAATGTTGGTTTCAAGCAGCATTGGAGCAATAAGCTGTTTATATTTGGCCAGCCGCTGGACAGCTTGCATCATATTTGAGCTGCATAGTGCCGCAAAAAGCGGCGGATCGAAGACCTCAGCAGAAACCTTTTCAATGAGGTTCAGCGGAAAAGCGAGATGATGACTTTCAGCCTCCAAAGCGCGCCACAAACGAAAGTATTCTTCTGTATTTAGGCCGTGATCGGCTTTTGAAAAAGTATCATCAGGCAGGCGAGCCTTTCGAAGTATGTCTTCAGGCTCAAATCCGACATCTTTGAGCAATGTTTTCCAGCCGATATTGATGGGGAAGGCAAGGTTACGTTGCATTGTCAGATTCCTTGGGTACATGTTTTGATAATAGGCGACATCGTAATCTTTCAAATCGTAATTCTACACGCTAAATGCGCCATAATGCTGGTGAAACACGCCATATTTATGGTCGTGTGCTGAAAGATAAAGTTCAGGCTATGTGATCACTGGCCGTTAAAGATGCTTGCCGTAAGTATATCGGCTTCGATTCGCAGCGAGTTGAGGCAGTTCATTGGGGATGTCGATTAATAATTGATAATCCTGTCTTAGTTCTCAGGGTTAAATAAATGCGTAGAGGGTGAGGCTGAAATATCAATCTGATGGCTATTTTTTCGCAGCGACGGAGTGCCAGGATATAGCTTAACTCTGCTCGATGGCTGAAGGTGTATTTTAAGCGCAATAATTATGATTCGGTTCAGGGAACATTAACTCCTTTCAAAAATGACCTGATTAACTTTAAAATTGGATGTTCGTCTTTCTACCTATTTTGAAAGTAAAATAGTCACAAAAAACACGCAAATTACGACATTTTTGGGATGACACTATGCGTATTGCCATACTCGCCTTAGAAGGCAGCGTTCTTTCCGCAATTGCTGGCCTGGCGGATTTATTCTGGATTAGCAATAAAGCGATTGCTTCTTCTCCTGCTCATGCGTGCAAATTTTCGGCAGCCCCGTTTGAAACACTTATTGTCAGTGCGGACGGCGCACCTGTTCTGGATACGGAAGGCAGGCTAATTCATATTGATAGCTCTTTTCAGGGGGCAGGGAATCTGGATGTTGTCATTGCGCCAGGTATGTTGTTGGGCCCGGATTTACAACCTATAAATATACACAACATTCGTCAGGCAGCCGGATGGGTCAAAGAACTACATGAAAAAAATGTTTGCATCGCGGCTTCTGGCACGGGAGCTGTAGTTTTAGGAGAAGCCGGTTTGCTTGATGACAGGCATTATTCCACCACGTGGTGGGTGAGCCACATGATCAAAGAGCGTTATCCCAGTTCTCAATTGAGCAAGGGGAAAATGGTCGAGGAAGACCGCGGTATTGTAACCTCAGGGGGCTGTTTTTCATGGATATCACTTGCTATGCACCTTATTGAAAAAGGAGCGGGCGCAGAGGTGGCCAATCTGACTTCAGAAATGTCGCTCAATGATAATCATCTTCTTAGACAAAGTTTAAATCATTCAAATGTGGCAGCCAAATCGGACTCAGCATTCATGATTCGAGCGCAGGAAATCATTCGCTTAAAAAATCTATCCATTACCGCAGCGGAACTGGCCGACGCTTTACACACAACAGAAAGAACGCTCCAGAGAAAGCTCAAAACCATATCTCAAGAGACACCGAAGGAGTTTATAACGAGAGTACGCATAGAATCTGCCTGCAATATGCTGGTGAGCACGAATGTTAGCATACGCAAGGTGGCACAGGACTGTGGTTACTCAGAGGATACGGCTTTTCGCAAGGCATTTAACCAGGTAATGGATATGTCACCGATTCAATATCGTCAATGGATGTCTGCGCGGTTGAGTCGCCAATAATAAAAGTGTTTAAAATGAGAACGTCAGTGCGGTGGATCAGGAAATATGATTAAGTTGGATTAACTTTAATCAGTATATTTGATGTAATTGTTGTTCTTCTTTTGCCGATGTGATTGTTGCTAAGAAATCTCATTTCAACATTTACCAGGTAAAAAAGATGAATATTACTCAAAGGTTAACCCTGGCTTTTCTCTTACTCTCGGCTTCTCTCATTCTATGCGGCACCGTTTCCTTAAGGCTTTTATCAGGGTTTCAGGAGCGTTTTGAATACGTACAGTTGAACGCGATACCCTCAATACGCGACCTTGGCGATCTTATAGACCGGAGTAACAGATTATCCCTGACGCTTTACAAACATCAGAGTCAGACGGACAACACGCGAATGCCGCCGATTGAAAGTGAGATATCTCACCGCATGGCAGACATCCGAACGTTGGCAAATTATTACTTAAAAAATGACATATCCAGTGATCAAGATGAAAAGATGACCGAAACGGGGCTGGCTACTTTAAAGCTGGTTGAATCGAGATTGCCTGCTTTTTTAAATGCCTCTCGAACACACCAGGATGAGATAACACTGGGAATGCTCGAAAACGACAGTGGCATTGGCGGCGCCATTACTGCTTTAAAGGACAACTACCGCAAGCAACTCGCGCTGAATATTTCTCTTTCGGAAGGGCTTCGCAGTCAAAACAAGAGGATTTATCAGCGGACACTTTGGGGAATGTCAGCCTGCGTAACGGTGGCCATCATTCTGCTTGGTGCGTTAACCGTCATGACTCTTTTACGTATCCGCAGTAGCCTGAAGAACATCAGTGAAATCATGCTGCGTGCAGGCGATAGTTTGGATTTGAGCGTGACTGCCGATGACAGTCGTAAGGATGAAGTGGGTGCGATGGCGAAGGCATTAAACCAGCTTCTCAATCGTGTCAGTTCCGCACTCCACTCAGTCAGTACGACTTCTCACTCGGTGAGCACGGCATCTGCACAAATCGCGGCAGGTAATGAAGATTTATCCTCCCGCACAGAGCAGCAGGCAGCTTCGCTCGAACAGACTGCTGCCAGTATGGCCGAACTGAGTGAAACCGTGCGACAGACGGCAGAGAACACACGTCAGGCGAGTCGCTTATCCGGTAATGCATCAGTGCTGTCTGATGCGAGCGTCGTGTCCCTGGGAAGTATGTTAAGCACCATGGTGGAAATCAGAAGCAGTTCGAAAAAAATCACTGAAATTGTCACGCTGATTGAAGGGATTGCATTTCAAACCAACATTCTCGCGCTCAATGCTGCAGTGGAAGCGGCGAGGGCCGGCGAGCACGGTAAGGGATTTGCCGTGGTCGCGGGTGAAGTTCGTAGCCTTTCACAGCGTTCTACACAGGCTGCTCGGGAAATTAAACAGCTGATCGATTCATCCTATGTTTTGGTGGAGTCGGGTGCGGTTCAAGCTGAGACGGTCGAGAGTAATATGACGGAACTCAAAGCAGCATTCCGTCAGGTTAACGATCTGGTCAGTGAAATAGCCGCTGCGGCAGAAGAGCAGAATACCGGCATTAATCAGGTGCATTTGGCTATTAGTCAGATGGACGATGTGACGCAGCAGAATGCGGCATTGGTCGAAGAAGCTTCTGCGGCCTCCGCGTCCTTACAGGATCAGGCACTCACGCTGTCAGGTATGGTCAGGCAGTTTACATTGCCAGTTATTATGGCTGTTGAACCAACACCACTTAAGCACACTATGCCAGTTGAGTCTGTCCCGCTGACATCACAAGTGCGGATTCCTCAGAGACAATCCGAAAGCACTGACTGGCAGCGTTTCTGATGTGTGATTCATCTCTGAGGGAAAAAATGGATATAAATGCCTTCCTGAAACACGGGAAGTCTCATCGCGAACTGATAACTCGTTTCGAACAAATGAATATGCTCCTTCACCAAATGACGGATGGCGATTATCAGTCTCTGGATGTGTATATAAACAACTGTAATCATCTGTGCAGTCAGATTAATGCTGCTATGACCTCACTCCGCGAACGTGAGTTCGAGGACTATCTGATGCAACATGACCCAGCATTGTTTTACAATCTTCAGAGCGTCATGCTGTCGGTCAAAATGCTGAAAAATTTGCTTGAAAACCTCGCAGGTACAATGAAGTACTCTCTTCTGCAAACCGCCTGATTGATATCAAGATCAGCCTGAAGCCGTTTAGTCAAATCGGGCTTCAGGCTGAAACACATTGCGCCTTTTAAAATCTAACCTTCTGTGAGTCAGGCTGCATAACGATTGACAAATCCTTCGCGCAAATGGTTGTATAGTACAACCAACTTGGCAAGGTAACGTTAATGGCTACTGAACTTCAAAACATAAAAAACATCCGTGTGGCATCACGATTAATGGTGCGAGAACTGGGTTTCATGAACCAAAATCTCGCTGCAACGGATTATCCTCCGTCAGCCGTTCACGCCATGCTTGAAGTTGAACTTCATGGCGCAATGACGGCTGCTCAACTGGTGCAGATTTTGGGGCTGGAGAAGTCCAGCGTTAGCCGCATGCTCGCTAAACTCGTTGAGGCCGGAGAGCTTGAAGAAAGCCCATGTTCTGTAGACGCGAGGACCAAGCGACTGAGCCTCACCGGGAAAGGTAAAGATACCGTGCAGCGCATTAATGCTTACGCTGACCAACGCGTAGCAGCAGCTCTCGGGAAACTCGATCCCTTTACTCAGGAGGCTGTATCTCAGGGCCTATCGTCATACGCCAGCGCCTTGAAAGCCTGTCGGGAAAACACCGCAGGGCAAATGCGAAATAACGTTAAGATAGTCTCGGGTTATCATGCAGGTATGATTGGCCGCATGACAGAAATGCATGGCAGCTTTTACGCCAGAGAGCATCACTTCGGCCAATTTTTTGAAGCTAAGGTGGCTGCCGGTCTGGCTGATTTTACGTCGCGACTGGAAAAACCCTGTAATCAGATTTGGCTGGCGATGCTGAACGAACGCATTGTCGGCTCAGTCGCCATTGACGGTGAAGATCTGGGAAATAATGAGGCGCATCTGCGCTGGTTCATCCTTGACGACGGATATCGTGGTAGCGGATTGGGCAGAAAACTCATTTCAGAAGCGATGAGATTTTGTGATGAGCAGAAATTCACTTCAGTACAGTTATGGACGTTTAATAAACTCACCGCGGCCAGACGATTGTACGAATCATTCGGATTTGAATTGTCAAAAGAATGGGAGGGCGATCAGTGGGGAAATACCATCACTGAGCAACAGTTCACCCGAAAAAACATTTAAACATGCTGGATTATCTAACCGGTTTTAGCAGGTTTTTTGGGGCGGGTTATCAGCGATTATCTCTTTCCCGAAATAGTCATGTCCGCTGTTGGCACGCTGCTGCTCTTAGGCAAAGCAACGAGGCAGCAATCAAAAGGCATCCATTAATCGAAATGGACTTCCAGTGATAGGAAAGGCGTTTAAATCGAGTATGACCCTTTCACCATCAGCATGAACTCGTATCTGGCGCACAGCGAAAGTTGAACAATATTGACCCGCCAAAACCTGAAACTGGAGTGGACTGAGCTAACAGTAAGGTTAATGCTCCCATATTTACTATTGTGAAATTAAATTCACTATAATAAATTTAGATGAGACTTGGTGGTATGTATTTTCACCAGGAAGTGAACATCTAAGAGGTAGAATTAATGTTTAAAATACGAATGTCTCGCCCATCTGAAGCGCCAGAGATTATACAAATCTGGAGAAATTCTGTAGATGCTACCCACGATTTTCTGACAGCGCGCGACAGACAAGAAATCGAAAAAGAAGTCGTCAGCTTTTTTTCAGAGACACCGGTATGGGTAGCAACTCAACAGGATGACCAGCCTGTAGGATTTATGTTTTTGCATGATGGTCATCTGGAGGCGCTTTTTGTCGATGCGTCTGCTCGCGGACTGGGCGTTGGTAAGCGGTTGATATCCCATGCACTGGCTCTTCATCCTCATCTAAGCGTGGATGTAAATGAACAAAACCAGCAAGCTGTAGGGTTTTATCAGCATTTGGGTTTTCAGGTTTCAGGACGTTCCGAGCGGGATAATCAGGGAAGGCCGTACCCCCTGTTACATCTGAGCAAAACTCATGAGATGTAACCCCCTGGGCAGGGGCATTATCATTGATTTTTATGACTAAAAGCGACGATGTAAGTACAGCACTGATCGCTATCAGGATTGCTCATTTGATACTCGCTTGCAAAGGTAAGAGCCAGGCAGTCACCCACTCGTAAATGATGGGTCTGATTATTGACCTTGAAATCCAGGCTGCCGCTTAATATCCAAAGGGTTTGCCCTGAAAGGTGCTCATTAGCGGCTGCGGGAATCGTGAGTTGACCCAGAGCAGGGATTTCAACTTTGATAAGCTCAGCTGTAGCGCCCGCAGGAGACACAGACCATCGGGTGATACCTGATTGCTCATCTGTCCAATGCTGCTGCTGGTCGGCTGAAAGCACCATTGAGTTGTGGTTAAGCTCAAGTTCGGCGAAGAGTTTTGATAGCGTAATATTCAGGGCATTTGCTAAGCGACTCAGGATAGTTGCACTGGGGCTGGAGGCACCTCGTTCAACTTTGCTGATCATGGCCTGACTGACACCCGATCTTTGGGCAAGCTCAGTCACTGTCCAGTTCTTTTCTTTTCTGTGTTTCAGTAACAGACGCGCAATATCACTATCCAGTATCTGATTCTTAGCCGTTTTTTCCATCATGATGCTCGCTTTTTTTAAACCTGATTATGCCATTACACGCATTGAGCTGGAATAATTGATTTATGAAGGATCAATTGTTCTTCAGGTGTTTAACCCATCGGCACTGGGGTTAAGGTTTTCCAGCACTTAACTGAAATATAGGAGTTTGGGTATCTTGTGGCACACATTTATTTGATTAACTGACACATGAAAGTGTTGAGCATTGACCCCGGGCCCCGAATATGATCCATGCATAATCAGGAATAACCGGCTTTTCGGTACTGATGACCCTGATGCCGGTCATCACCGCCGTGTTGGCCGGATTTATGATTATTGGCGTGGCGCTTCCCGTTCTGCCCTTGCATGTAGAAAACGGTCTGGGATATGGGACTTTCATTGTGGGATTAGTGGCAGGCGCACAGTTTGCCGCCTCACTTATCTCACGCATCTGGTCAGGCTCTTATTCTGACCGACGTGGGGCAAAAAAAAGGTGTTGTTGCCGGACTGATGGCTGCTTCGGTGGCCGGACTGCTCTATCTGGTGTCACTTTGGACGATCAGCTTACCTGCTCTGTCGGTCGTCATACTGATGGCGGGCCGGGCCATTCTGGGCGGTGCAGAAAGTTTCATTATCACCGGGGGGGTGGCCTGGGGGCTGGCGAAGGTTGATAAAGCGCATGCCGGAAGGTGATTGCATGGGTCGGGACGGTCATGTTTGCCGCCATGGCGCTTGGGGGGCCGGTGGGAACAGTGCTTTACGGCGCGTTTGGCTTTAAGTCTATTGCGCTGATAACCCTGCTGTTACCCCTACTCGTGCTGTTTTACCTGTCACGTATACCCGCCGTGGCCCCGCCCCCGCCCCCGCCCCGCGCTCACGCCACGTTTGGCTCGGTCATGAAGGCAGTGTGGTTACCCGGACTGGGTGCCGCGCTTGCCAGCACAGGCTACTGCACCATCCTGGCGTTCAGCTCGCTCTATTACAGCGCCATGCACTGGCAGCCAGTGTGGATGGCATTCACCGCGTTCGGTATGGCCCTGATTGTGGCCCGCACCTTTGCCGGTCACCTGCCGGACCGTTTCGGCGGGGCGCTCATCGCGCTGATCTTCGTGCTGGTTCAGGCGGCAGGGCTGTTTCTGATGTGGTTCGCCAGAATCCCGCTGATGGCCTCCGCCTAGGCCGCGTTTGCCGGCTTTGGCTATTCACTGGTTTATCCGGGGCTGGTTATTGAAGCCATCAGCGGCACAACGCCGCAGAATCGTGGAATGGTGATGGGGATCTACACGGCCTTTCTCGATGTAGCGATGGCCATTGGCAGCCCGATGCTTGGTTGGGTGGGCGGTGACCTTGGGCTCGGCAATATCTTTCTGGCGGGCGCGCTCACTGTGTTGAGCACCGCGATTGTGGCCGTCTTGCTGATCAGGCGTTCAGCGTTAAGGAAAGAGAACGCTTCGTGAAATATTTTACGGCGGGGCCGAGTTTCTCTCGAATTAGCATTGCACTTATATACGCTGAGTTCATGTACTTAAATTCCCATACTGACATCGATTCTATTACCCAAGTGATACTGTTACTCACCTCACATAAAGTGTTTGCCGTAGATTGAGATAATTAGCACAACGAAAATTGAGGTAACAATTGCCTATCAATTATCCTCAGGACAGTTATAAAAATTTTTAGCTCTATCCGTGTAAAATTCAGGCAGGTGTGAACGTCGCTCACTGCGAAATGATCTTGAGCAGAAAAAGGTTATTTCTAATTTTTAGCGAAGACATTACTGATAAACATGCAGAAAACATCAGGAAGGAGCTACTAAAAGCGGGTCCTTCCTGGAGGTTTTATTCTTTACTGGACGAACGATTACGTAATATTTCCCCGACCACCGGGGCTGCGGTAAATGCGTTTGGCCAGCCAGCGTAAAATGCAGCCTGTGTGACGACTTCACCCGCTTCTGCAGCAGAAAGTCCATTATCCATCGCTCGGTTAAGGTGATAGCCAATTTGTGCACTCTGTCCGGATGCGATTAATGCACTCACCGTAATCAGGCTTCTGTCGCGGGGTTTCAGCGCGGGTCTTTGCCAGAGATCCAGGAACAGTGGGTCAGCGGTAAATTTAACCAAACCCGGAGATATTGGGCCAATATTTTTTTCCACCGTTTCTGAACGTTGCTTTTCTTTTTCCTGGTTAAGAGGGAGTAAGGCCGGAGACGCTTCGGGAAGCGCATCAGCTGTGACGCCGCGAGATTCAAATACCGCTTTGGTTACGCTGATGGCTGACATGGCATTTGGCCAACCTGAGTAGAATGCCAAATGAGTAATGATTTCTGACAGTTCCGCTGGCGTTACGCCAGTATCTAGGGCAATTTCTGTAAAGTGCTTAAGGTCACCAGGCTGGTTTCTGGCAATCAGTATGGCGACGGTCACCATGCTGCGATCCCTGGGAGAAAGGGGGGCACTTGTCCAGAGATCCTCAGTAATAGCTTCACGGCCAAAGCGCGCCAGAGCTGGTGATACAGCGCGAATATCAGCTTCCGAAATAGCTGAAGGTTCAATTTTTATCATAGCTTTACCTCTTTTTTCCTCTGCATTAGCAAAGTCAGAAATAACAAGCGACATGGCCGCCGCTGCAATTACGCCTTTCATGTTAATCCTCACTGGTCAACGGTTCGGATCCTGTTTAATTCCGCCTTTGTTACGGAGAAATGTCGGTTTTACAGGAATAGCGTTCTTACTGGTGCTCATCTGCGCCGTTTGTCTAAGATAATCCTTGAAGTGTGGCGTTTGTCGGTGTAGCTGATAATCCTCCTCACTGGCGTAAATCTCATAGAAATACCAGCGGTTCGGCGTCTGTGACTCTGTAGCGGCATACATGGCTAACACGCCTTTCTCTACTTTGAGCGACTGCGCCATTTCAGGAAGGACAATTTTTTTAAATTCGGTCTGAAATTCAGGCTTAACCTCGACGACCACCAGATTATTGATAGTCCGCTCATCCGGCAGGAAGTGTTTGTCCCCGAGAAACTGTGGCTCAAGGGTAATTTTCTGTTTCCGATCGATAATTTCAGGTGCATAAGCAGCGAATGCCCTGTACGGAACGGCAATAAGATGTTTGCGGTAAGCACCCTCGTTTTCATAGAGTTCGACCATGTATGCCTGACGTGGATTGGCGCTGTGTTTCAGGGCGTACATCGCCAGCGTGCCTGCTTCACGATCCACCGAAGCGGAAATCGTTTGTCTGGCCACGTCATCAAAATCCTTGTCCCGATCGGGCCGGACGCTAATGTTGAAGATATTCATCACTGGCTTATATTGCGTGTCCGCTTTCTCTGCAAAGACAGGACTGCTTATTAGTATGGAAATTAGCAGAATAAGGCTATTTTTCACGATGTTCCTCTTACTGATATTAATGCTTAAGACGTTTAATCAGTTGTTGCTTGAGGGATGTAAGCCGATTGCTACTGGCGCTCTCAAAAACCAAAGGAGGAAGCCACATCATACCTGCGTGCAGGGCGCTGGCCTTCATCGGTAAAAACACATCCGCAAGAGAAACACCGATCCTGCCGTCTGGTCCATAAGTGGAGTCTCCACCTGCAGCCGTACTGACAAGAAGCATCTCCTTTCCCTGCCACAGACCGGGTCCGACACTTCCCCAGGTTTCATTCAGCCAGGCTTTCATCATCGGCGTAATATTGAACCAGTGTGTCGGGAAGATAAAAACGACACGACTGTGCTCAAGCATCATCTTTCGCTCTGCGTCGCCATTAATGTTACGAGTGTCATAACCATATAAAGTCTCAAGGTTGCGAACCGTCACGCCTTCCAAACTCTCAGCTGCGTCCTGTAAACCTTTTGTCAGGACGGAACGTTCTGGATAAGGGTGAGAGACAATGACAAGCGTTTTGATGTCGGTCTTTTCACGGCTCAATGCATGACTGACCGACATCAAGAAGGCGAATGCAAACAAAAATAATGCTGCTACTTTGCGGTTACGTAACGACATCATAAAACCTCCTTTGTTCAAATAAGGCTGAAAAGCGCTTGAATGTTAAAGGAGTTTGTTACGGTAATCCCTCCACAATATAGGTTCGCGAATTACCGGCACGGTGTCGGATGGGGATGATCTTCTGGTATGCAGCTGAGTTATACCAGGCCTGGGCATTTTTTAGGCTCTCAAACTTGATAATAACCAGTCGGCCCTGTGCTCCAAACCCTTCTTTGATATCGGGTTCACCTGCTCTGACAATGAATTGTCCTCCAAAAGGCTGGAAGGTTGATTCAACCTGAGCACTGTAAGGTTTTATAGCTTCACGATCGGTTGCCTGAAACTCCGCAACGTAATAGGCAGGGGTTGCCGCCATTGCTGAAGCGAGCCCGATTAACAGGAGCAGACCGGCAACTGATGTTTTAAAAATCATCTTTCCTCCGATTTTCATTTTGTGACAGTGAAAAAGGGCTAACGCGTCCAGACTTGCTTAACGTCTTTCGTCTGCGGAGTGTTTTGCGCCATGATCCCTGTCAGAACATGCGGCTGATAGGTTTCCTCCAGAAACCGGATTTCTTCCGGGCTCAGCTGAAGATTTACTGCATTTACCGCGCCATCAACATGATCTTTTTTTGTGGCCCCTACGACAGGAGACGTGGTTTTTGTCAGCAGCCAGGCGAGTGAGATCTCCGTCATAGTTACCTGATGCCGCTCGGCAAGCTCGGCTACGCGCTCAATAATGCTCCGATCCTGTTCAGCTGTGCTCTCATATTTCCCACGAGCATAGTCATCCTCAATGGCTCGCAGCGAGTGGCCAGCTTTCCGGGAGAGACGGCCGCTAGCCAGCGCGCTATAGGGTGTCATAGCGATATCATCTTCAGTGCACAGACCGAAGAGCTCTCGTTCATCTTCACGCATAATCAGGTTGTAGTGGCTCTGGACGGAGACAAAGGGCGTCAGCCCTTCACGTTCAGCCAGCGCGTTCGCCTTAGCCAGCTGCCATGCATAGCAGTTTGAAATACCAATAGCGCGCACCTTACCAGCGGTAACGGCGCCATGTAGCGCTTCAAGCACGTCAATAACGGGCGTGTTGTAATCCCAGATGTGGTAGACGTAGAGGTCAACATAGTCCATCCCCAGATTCTGTAGACTCTGGTCAAGCGAGTAGGCTATTGCCTGTTTTCCGCTGATCCCCTCGGCAATCTGGGCAGTGGTGCGCGGCAGAAACTTAGTGGCCAGCACGATGTCATCGCGTTTCGCCATTTCCCGAAGCGCCCGACCAACGTATCGCTCGCTGGAGCCGTTCTGATAGGCGATGGCGGTATCGTAAAAATTAATACCCTTTTCGAGACCGTAGCGGATAATGTCCCGGCTTGCGGTTTCGTCCAGCGTCCAGCGATGCTGGCCCGTTAACGGGTCGCCAAACCCCATACACCCCATGCAGATGCGGGAGACCAGTAAGTTACTTTTACCGAGCCGGGTATACTGCATCATTATTCTCCTTCTGGATTATTCACGACGGTATTGAGCAGGTCGACAAGCCTTGAAGCGTGTTCCCGGGCAAGCATTTTTTGCTGCGCGATTTTGTCGACATCCCGGTCGGCATAGCTGATACCGCAGGTATAAACCGGCGCCAGCAGCTCAAGGTTGCACAGCCTTGCCGTGGTCTCGAACGGAATAAGATACTCTTCAATGGCATGGACAAAGAAACCGTCAGCGGTATAGAACGCCTGTGGCGCGCCCGTGGTGAAGGAGAGGATCAGCTTTTTACCGCCCAGTTTCGCGGTTGAGCCATGCGCGAAGCCGTGGACAAAGACCTCGTCCAGCCATTGTTTCATTAACCCGGGCAGCCCATACCAGGAAAAAGGGAACTGCCAGACAATCACATCGGCCCTGAGCAGGCTTTCCTGTTCCGCACCGATGTTGAATTTACCGTCCAAACTGAGCCAGTCCAGGCGACGAATTTCAGCATCGGGAAGTGCGGTCGCCAGTTCATCAAGGATAGTGGCGTTGGCGACGGAATGGGTCAGCTCTGGATGGCCGGAAATAATAAGGATGTTATTCATTTCAATAAGTTAAATCGTGATGATGAATATTTAACCCAGTATAGAGTGTCAGCATTATTTTGTTTAGAGCAGTAAAGACTTATTCACTTTTAGACAAAAACTAATAATGGTCGCCTGACTTCCATTGTGCTCAATCCTGATGAATCAGTGAACGAAGTCGTGATGCCAGGTAAACGCGCTGCATTGCGAAACGCGATGGCCTCTTTTTCAGCCTTGTTGACGGGCAGACTTTCAATAAATGTTTTAAACCGTCCAGGGTCTGATAGGGATAATCAACGGAGCACAGGATCCTTTCTGCACCCATCAACTCGTAGTAAAACTTAAAATGCGGCAGTCTCAGCATACCTGACGGGGTAACGTAAACGTGCTCCTGGAAGGTTCTGCAATAAACCATGTTTTTATCCGATATTTTCGATCCTTTATATTATTGCTGTTTAGTAATGGCAGAAATGGTACTTTATCTGCTTTATTGAACCATCGGGTTTTCCCAGGCTCCGCGCGTATCCACACCGGTCTCTGAGGCAAGCTGTTCCAGCAGGATAATTTACTCATTACTTAACTTAATTTCTGAAGCGCTGGCAGCATCCAGAACGTGATGAACTTTGGTTGCCCCAGATGCGTCAGCTCGGCGAGGAAGAAACCGGTCGGTACACCGGGTGCGCCTTTAATCGGATGGCTGGAGACGACACACAGAACAGGTCTATCTGCAGGTTTCATATCGGGCCTCACTATTTATTTTTAAATTCAGCGGCAAAGAGATTTTCCCAGTTAATAAAGGAGCCAAGCGGTATGCACTCAAAGCTTAATAAGCCTGCTTTTGCCAGCGGGAATTCGGCCATTACGTTCATCGCTTCATCGACAGAGTCACATTCAAGAAAAATGGCGACGCCAGGTCTGTCCTGACGGAAGTAAATGTCACGAATGAAGCCAGATTTATACAATCCCCAGGCGTGCAGAGCCTCCGCATTAAGGTGCGGAGCATATTGTTCAAGTGATGCTCCAGGGGCGGGGATGTCCAGACATAAAATTCGCATCAGAGTCTCCTAAACTCAGGGCGTTGTTGAAAGATACAGAAGTATAAGAGGCGCATTTCAGGAAGATTAGAGGGCCATTGACTTAAGCATATTTAGGCTGTACTTAATAATCAGGCGGTGATTGCTTAAGGAAGACATTATGAATAACGCCCTTTATAACCAGATACGCATCTTTCAGAGCATTGCACGTGAGGGCAATATTTCGGCAGCCGCAAGGAAACTGGAAATTACCCCTCCCTCCGTCAGCAATGCGCTTAAGCTACTGGAAGAGCATATCGGCCATCCGCTTTTTATACGCACGACCCGACGTATTGAGCTGACGGAAACCGGGCAGCTGTTGCTGGAACAGACCGCTGCGGCGGTGGCGTCGCTGGAAAATTCGCTTGAAAGCATCCGCGATCAAAACCAGGAGCCCACGGGTGTCGTGCGAATAACGCTCTCACGTTTTGCGTATCTCTTAATTCTTAAGCCTGCAATGGCAGAATTCTGTCAGCAATATCCGGGTATACAGCTGGAAATTTCGGTCTTCGACGGTACCGTGAATATTATCGAAGAACGTTTTGATCTGGGGATCCGTTTTGGCGATATTCTGGAGGGCGGGGTGGTGGCGCGGCCGATAATGAAACCGTTTCGTGAAGGGTTATATGCATCCTCAGCTTATCTCACCAGGCACGGAAAGCCTGTGGTACCGACTGATCTCCGTCACCACCAGCTGATTGGTTACCGTTTTATCACTAACAACCGCATCCTCCCTTTGATTCTGAACGATCGCGGTGAGCAGTTGACCGTTGAGATGCCCGGGCAGTTAATCAGCAACGATATTGACGTTATGGCAGATGGGATCCGTAACGGGCTGGGAATTGGACGTTTGTTTGAACCCATCTGGCGGCTACAACCTGACAAGGATCAATTTATCCCCGTGATGGAGAGCTACTGGAAAACCTATCCGCCGGTGTATCTCTATTACCCAAAAAATGCGGGTAAAACCAAAAGAGTGAAAGCTCTGATTGATTTTTTAATATCTGCTACGCAGCGATAAGTATTGCATCTTATCGTTCAGTTCGAATGAGCTTTTTGCAACACCAGCGGCCTGGCTACCCGCGGTAAGTGCAAAAGAGCTGTAACAGAACCCGTCAGGAGCGTGACGTGAACTTTTAGTCGCACTCGTGCTCAATATCCTGATAATGCACGCAGGATTAATTATTTGAACGCGGTAAACGGAGAGATGAAATGGTCAATGACTACTTTGCACCACCCCCAATGGGTATGACGCCAGAACAACACAAGCGAACCATCGCTGTGGCGGCCGCTTTAGCGGTGGCGAAGGAATCCGTCAGCGCTTCAACCTCTGCCAGCGGTTCTAAAGCGTCGTGGGATCTTCAGGCGGTAGCGAATGAAATTTCCAATCTGGCTGATGCCATTCAGGACGCCCTGGAACCTGAAGACGAGATGTAAAGCCAGCGCACCCTCACATGACGGTGTTTGAAACCGTTTTGTGAGGGGCGAAAATTTTTTTATTTTTATCTGCATCCAGTTTGCCCCCTCCTTACGTATATCCCGTTGTGAGCAAATTCTTCGCTCCCCTACAACGAGGATTTATGATGAAAAAGCTAATCACCACTGCAGTCATCTCTGGCGCGCTGATGTTCTCCGCCACGACTTTCGCAGCCATGAACTCTGACTCTGTCATGGTTGGCGGTGCCGCTATGTATCCGCAGAAAAACATCATTGAAAACGCCCTCAATTCTAAAGACCACACTACATTAGTGGCCGCAGTGAAGGCTGCAGGTTTAGTGGAAACACTCGAAGGAAAAGGGCCTTTCACTGTGTTCGCGCCAACCAACGCCGCGTTTGCGAAACTGCCCGCTGGCACCGTGGATAATCTGGTAAAACCGGAAAACAAAGCCAAGTTAACCAGCATCCTCACTTATCATGTCGTGGCCGGTAAATACGACATGAAAGCGCTGATGATGAAAATCAAACAAGGTGGCGGTCACGCGGAGCTGAAAACCGTGAACGGTCAGCCTTTGTGGATTATGAGTAATGGTCCTCACAATATTCAGTTGAAAGATGGCCAGGGCAATGTGGCCAATATCAGTACTTATGATGTGAATCAGAAAAACGGTGTGATTGATGTTATCGATACCGTTCTGATGCCTAAGTAATTGTCTATACTCGGAAGGCATTTCAATGCCTTCCGGGAAAAACATGGATAACGTTTTGGCTCAACAGCAGGTGAAATTAATGCGGGCGATTGCGCAAGGCGATCGCCAGGCATTTGAACAACTGTATCGACTCGCTTCGCCGCATCTTTTCGCCCTTGCTTTGCGCACATTACGCCAGAGAGCCTGGGCGGAGGAGGTGCTGCATGATTGTTTCCTCACTATCTGGAATCGAGCCGACAGCTATGATGCCGCACTGAGCGCCCCCATGACCTGGATGACGCATATTGTGCGCAATCGCTGTATTGATTGGCTGCGCAGTGGACAGGCGCGTGAGGCCATCCTGTCTGAAGAATATAGCGATAACGTTTCGGAGGGTGAGGCGGAAGGGCCAGATGCCCCCTTTGACGATTCACAGAACGCCCGATTACATCACTGTCTGCAGCATCTAAGTCATGAGCAGCGACAGAGTGTGACGCTGGCTTATTATCAGGGGATGTCGCATAACGATATTGCTGCCTGGATGCAGCAACCGGTAGGATCAGTAAAAAGTTGGATCCGTCGTGCGATGGAGCATCTTCGGGAGTGCGTGGGCTTATGAAAAACAATAAACATGATGATGCGCTCGCCGCCGAATATGCCCTGGGAACATTGCGCGGCAATGCACGATTGCGTTTCGAGAGGCGGCTGCAACAAGAGCCGGAACTGGCTGCGAAAGTGGCAAGCTGGCAGACAATGCTGGCAGGAATGGACACCCATTTGCGACCTGAAATCCCGCCGGAACGCGTGTGGAAAAAAATTGCCTTGAGTCTTCCGGCTAAAACCCCGGTGAAACGCGCCAATCCTTATGTTGGCTGGCTGGTTGCTGCGGGGCTTGCGGCATTCACCCTGGTATCCTATTACAGCCATCGCCCTGATGAGTTCGCACCCCTGGTGATTCTGGGGGATTCACAGCATCAGGGACAATGGGTGGTCAGCCGCAGTAGCGACCGCCGTTATCTGCAATTATCGCCGCTTAAACCCGTCGCCATTAATGCGTCCAGAAGTCTGCAGCTTTGGCTGATTCCTGCGGGCCAATCCCCGGTCTCGCTGGGTTTACTGGCAGACCATGCGGCAACGCAAATAGAAATGGATAATCGAGCCTTAGCAGCAGGGGCTACCCTTGCTATCAGCCTGGAACCTCAGGGCGGTTCACCAACGGGGCAACCCACCGGACCGGTGCTTTACAGCGGTATGCTGTAAACCCATTATCGAGCATCGGGATAACGTGCTTGCTGATAATCCTTCCAGCGCTTAAGCAACTGATGACGCGTCCCGGGATAGGTCTCATCCTCAACCACAATCTCTTCAATGCGGTCGACGCGGAA
Source organism: Pantoea sp. S61 (assembly GCF_016625145.1). NCBI lineage: Bacteria > Pseudomonadati > Pseudomonadota > Gammaproteobacteria > Enterobacterales > Erwiniaceae > Pantoea > Pantoea sp. S61. The sequence continues at coordinate 386,585 of NZ_JACVUO010000001.1, read as the reverse complement.
ATTACGAAAATCCTGGCGTAGTTCGCACCAGCCACACAGCAAGCGCACACGGTCAAAATATCCCAGCACCACGGGCCAGATGATGCGAGTGGATGACACGTCTTTGAGATCGTTATAACGCAGCGAGATTTTATTGCGGGTATGGATTGCCTGACGCAGTTCCGGCAGATGCTTCTCAAACAGGGCTTCTCCCCGCGAAGCGACCAGCAATGATTGATGATCGATACCATGCGATAAATGCGCTGGCATGACGGCATAAATTTTTGCCAGCGCGTGCTGTGCGGCGGATTTTAATTCGGCATCGGTGTGGCGGCTGACCCAATCAAGGCCCAACGCCAGCGCATCAATCTCCTGACGGGAAAACATCAAGGGCGGTAAATGACCGTCGGATTTCAGCAAATACCCCAGTCCGGCGCTGCCCTCGATTTCCACGCCTTGCTGTTGCAGGCTGATGATGTCGCGATATACGGTGCGCACGCTAATGCTGAGTTGCTCTGCGAGATGCTGTGCAGTTATCGGATATCGGTGACAACGTAACATTTGCACGAGTGCCAATATTCGCTGGGTTTTGGTCATGGGGTGTGCCTAAGCTAAGAGTCTGGCAGTCAGGAGCGGTTCAGGCCGCACGCACCAGAGTTGACTCCTGTGCAGGTGCGGCGACCTGTAGTTTAATACGGCACTCGTCATCCCGGTAGACGCAACTTCGTCTGTGGCGTGGTGAATTAAAAGCGCTGCATCAAGATATTAAACGCGTAATAACTGCTGCAGCACCGCCAGATCAGCGGTTGTCTGCAATGCGCTACTTTGCTGCACCTGTTGCAATCGCTCGCCTGACTCCTGACGCAACGCCAGACGCAATTTACCCTCAACGTCCACGCCATCGGCCAGGGATTGCTGACGGGTACGACGCTGTTGCAGCCGGGTGCCATCGCGCAAGGTAAGAGTGACCAGATGAAAACGCAATGCGGGATTAATCGCATCTGGCGGCGCGGTGTCATCAGGTACTCGTCTCACTTTGGCTGCCAGTGGCATCACAGCATGATTAAGATCGCCTTCCGCAAAATCTTCCAGCCGCAGATCGTTAAAGATCAGCATCGCGGCAATCACGTATTCCAGACTGAAACGCGCTTCAATCCCATTGGTGGGCGATGTGACTGAGGCGGCAATATCACCGCCTGGCGGGAACGCCACGCTTATGTCGGTGATGTTATCCAGCAGCGCTTCCAGCAAATTGCCGCTGGCTAGCCAGCCATTGCGCAGGATACGCGCGGCTTCCGCTGCGCTGTGTGTTCCGGCGCAGGTCGGGAAAGGTTTGTACTCCAGCCCCGGCGAAACAATACGCCACGGCTCGCCCCATTGAGCAACCAGTCTGTCAGGTTGCGCCTGGCCATGGCTGTTGGCAGCCAGGAAAGCGTCGATCACACCCTCCTGTTTGCCATCAAAACCTGCCAGCGTCAGCTGTGCCGCCGCGACCGCGCGTTCTGCCGCCAATCCAGCGTGCAGAGGTTTGACGGCAGAGCCGAACTGCGCGCGTAGCCCGCTGGCCTGAGTGGTGGCGATGCCCAGCAGGTTGGCCGTCGCGCCGACATCCAGTTTTAATAGACGAGCCAGCGCGGCTGCGGCGGCCAGGGTGCCCAGCGTCGCGGTATTGTGATGACCTAACGCATAATGCTGCTGGCTGGCGGCCAACCCAAGCCGTCCGGCCACTTCCACACCGATGGCGTAAGCATCGAGAAACTCATCAATCTCTGCCGCCTGTTGCTGCTGCCAGGCAAACAGCGCAGGGAGGATCACCACGCTGGGGTGACCACGAAAGTCGGCGTGGAAATCATCGTAATCCAGCGCGTGAGCGGCATAACCGATAAGCAGCGCCTGAGAGCGTGGGCTGCCATCGGCATAAACGCTGCGCAGCGCGGGCAAGCCGCTGTCGGGTACCTGACCTTGCAGAACCGGCCAGCTGACGGCAAGAAAATCACGTACCCCTTCGCGGGCTGCTTCACGTGCGGCGGCATCCGGCTGGCTGTGAACGATCAACTCAGCGAGGGCGGGAGTGATGCTCATGGCTGCTCCAGACTGTGCAATGCCGCCACAGCCAGATTGGCCAGATAGCGCGACGTCGGCAGCAGCACATCATCGTTGATCCGAAACGCCGGATGATGCAGCGCATAAGGTTCACCGGTGCCAATCATCATAAACGCACCCGGCAGTTGCTGTTGGTAGAAGGCAAAATCCTCACCGATTGGGCTGGCTTCGACGACGCGGGCTTCAAAGCCGCTGGCTGCTGCCTGTTGCAGGGCGAAATCGGCCCAGTGCGCATCATTCACCACCGACGGTGGACCTGCGTGCCAGTTGAATTCGACTTTGGCCGCGAAGGCGGCGCCAATACCCTGCGCAATCTCACGGAAGCGCTGCTCCAGTCGTTCGCGCGTCTCCTGCGAGAACGAGCGCACCGTACCTTCCAGCCACGCGCTGTCCGGGATGACATTCCAGGTGCTGCCGCTGTGGATCTGGGTTATCGAGACCACCGCATTATCACCCGAAGGTGCATTACGGCTGATCAGCGTTTGTGCGGCCGAAACTATTTGCGCGGCGATCACAATCGGATCGTTGCCCTGATGCGGTTTGGCTGCGTGGCTGCCCGTCCCGGTAATCTTGATATCAAAGCGATCGACGGCCGCAGTGAGAGGCCCGGCTTTGCTGCCTATCACGCCCGGCGGTAACGAAGGATCGTTATGAATGCCGAAAATCGTCACGGCATCCTGCAGTGCGCCGGTAGCAATCACATCCGGCGCGCCCTGGCCGGTCTCTTCGGCGGCCTGGAACAAAATACGCACGCGGCCCGGCAACTGGGCCTCCTGCTGTTTCAACAGAATCGCCGCACCCAGCGCGGCGGAACTGTGGAAGTCGTGGCCGCACGCGTGCATCACGCCTGGGCGCTCTGAACGGAACGTGACGTCAGACTGCTCTTCAATCGGCAGCGCATCAATGTCGGAACGCAGCACGATCAGCGGTCCATTTTCGGGACCCACTTCCGCCACCAAACCGGTTTTCAGCGGCAAATCCAATACGCGGATTTGGTGTTTATCAAGCTGCTGACGAATACGTGCCGTGGTTTCAAACTCTTCATTGGAGAGTTCTGGAAAACGGTGTAACTCATGGCGGAAGGCAATCAAATGTTGGCCCAATGCGCTCTCATCAAAACTCATTATTTGCTTCCTTGTTGTGCGGCCTGACGTGTCATCCACGCATCATGCGCGCTGTCATCCAGCACTTTCTTCATATATTGGGTGATATGGCCTTTGCCGAGATCGGTGGTATGCATCAACTGGAAGCCGCGCTTTTTATACATCTCGATCAGCCATGGATGGCTGGTAGCGGTGCCTAATGACACCGCAGGGGCGCGCAGTTTGCCTAGCAGGATCTCTTGTTCCAGCCGATCCTGTACCTGACGGCCGTACTGTTTGCCGGGATAGTCGGGATGGGCACCGAACCAGCCAATATGCGGCAGACCAAACGGGCCTGGCAGCGGACCCCACGGATAGCGCACGGTGACCGAGGAAACCATCACGCCTTGCGTGTAAAGCGCATAAACGCCGTGACTTTGCAGGTGACGCAGCGTCTTTTCACGGTCTGCTTTGGCGGCATCAAATTTGATGCCCATTGCCAGCGTCGGCGCATACGCGGCGTGCATTAGCGCCTGATAGGTTTCAACCTCATCTTCTCTGACCTGACGAAATTCAAGTGACATATCTATCCCCGAGAGACCGCCTGAAAGCGGTAAAATGAATGCAGATTGAGTAACACTGAGTGGGCGATACCGACGCGTTCTAAAGCGCTAAAATTCAATACCCAGCGTGCTAAGCAACTCAGAATATCAGTAATGCCACAGGCTTCTATATGTGAAAAATGACTAAGCTAATGCGAATTTGTGAAAATGAAATGGCGGCTTTTCCATTGCTTATATCGCGATTTACCGTAGTATGCATAAAATACATAGCGCTATAACTATTTCGCATTAACCTCATGAAATAAAATAACTTTTCTCGTTATAGCCTTATTCTTAATCAGGGTGACGACGTGTTAGCGATCAAATCTCCGCGTGCTTATGCACATGAAGCCGGCCTGCGTGCGCGAGCCGGTGAATTTATCAAACCTTATGCCACACATATCCGCATTTTCACTTCTCCCAACGCCTGGCAAGCGGTTAATCCGGAATTAAGCCAGAGTTTAGAAGCCAACGGTATTCGCTGGGAACTGGAGTATTTGCGCGGTGAATGTACCGACCTCGCCATCGAAACGCTAAAAAACAACGTTGAGCACCAGCAAGCCGAGCTGCTGTTTGCGGTGGGCGGTGGTCGCGTGCTGGATGCCGCCAAAGCAGTGGGCAGCCAGTTACCGGATCTGAAGGTGATCAACTTTGCCACGCTTGCCGCCACGTGTGCGGCCTGGTCGCCAGTGGCCATTATCTACAACGAGCAGGGCGGCCATGTGCGCAGCCAGCCGCTGGGGAAAATGCCCGAGCTGGTGCTGGTGGACAGCGAAGTGATCGCCCGCAGCGATGTACGTTACCTCAAAGCGGGGATAGTGGATGCGCTGGCGAAGTACTACGAATTTGCCCCCTATCTGCGCAGCAACCCACACGATTTGGCGCTCGATCTCAAAGTGATGACGGCGCACCGTGCGCTGGATGTCTATCGCCAGTTAGGTGAGGCCGCCGTCAGCGCCAATGAAAAACAGCAGGTTACGCCGGAACTGGTGAAGGTGATCGATGCCAACATCGTCCTGGCGGGGCTGGCGAACAGCGTGCGCGATCAACTGCCCACCCCCGGTTTTGCCCATGCCATTCATAACCGTCTGACGCACCAGCCTGAGCTGCATCATTGGCTGCACGGTGAAAAAGTCGGTTACAGCCTGTTGGTGCAATCACTGGTTGAACACGATGGCGTGCCGGATGCGGAACTGCTGGCGTTGCTGCGTCAGTATGCGATGCCACTGACGCTGGCGCCGTTGACAGGCGACCGCGCGGCGGCGATACGCACAATTGCGGAACAAATTAAATTCCCGGCGGCCAGCGCTGAACGTCTGCCGTTCCGCATTCATGCGGATGCGTTAGAGCAGGCGCTGCTGGCGACCGAGAACCGTTTCTAACTTTTTACCCTCTTTATTGACCAGGACAACTTCATGGCTACTGCACAACCACAACGCATCCGCTTGGGCCTCTTCGTACAACCCGTAGGGCAACACGTCAGCGGCTGGCGTCTCACGGAAAAACTCGGCGATCCCACTGACATTGACTGGCTGATCACCATCGCAAAAAAAGCCGAAGCCGGTAAATTCGATCTGTTCTTCGTCGGTGATGCGCTGGCGACCAGCATGTACCGTCTGCCATCGACCATGGCGCGCCTTGAGCCGCTGACCATGCTGTCGGCGCTGGCGGTGAACACCAAACGCATTGGTCTGGCGGCCACCGCGTCCACCACCTTTAGCGATCCCTTCACTATGGCGCGAAGTTTCTCGTCGCTGGATCACATCAGCCGTGGCCGTGCGGCGTGGAACGTGGTGACGTCGTTCTCTACCGACGTGGCACGTAACTTTAGCCGCAACGATATGCCAAACCATGCCGAGCGCTATGCGCGTGCGCGTGAGTTCCTCGAAGTGACCAACAAGCTGTGGGAAGGTTGGGAAGCAGGGGCCGTGCAGCCAAACAAAGAGACCGGTGAATACTTCGTCAATGACAAAATTAAGTCGATTGATCATCAGGGCGAGCACTTCCAGGTACAGGGTCCGCTGAACATTACACGCTCCCCGCAAGGACGTCCGGTGATCATTGAAGCCGGTTCATCCGCCGATGGGCAAAAACTGGCGGCCGAAACCGCCGAAGTGATCTTCACCGCTGCGGCCAGTCTGGAAGAGGCGCAAACCTTCTACCGTTCGCAGAAGGATCAGGTGATTGCCGCCGGACGTAATCCGGATCACGTCGTGATCATGCCGGGCGTGATGCCAATTGTCGGACGCACCCGCGAAGAAGCCAAAGCGCTGTGGAAAGAGCTGAATACGCTGGTGGATATCGAAAACGGTCTGCGTCAGCTGTCGCTGCGTTTCAGCATGGATCTGAGCCAGTATCCGCTGGATGGTCCAGTCCCTGAAGTCCCGCTCGGCGAAGGTAATCAGAGTCGCGTCAAGCTGATGACGGATATGGCGAAGCGCGAAAACCTGACCTTGCGTGAGCTGGCCGCTGTGGCTGCCGGTTCGCGTGGTCACCGCGTGATTGTTGGCACCGCCGAAGACATCGCCGATGACTTTGAGCTGTGGCTGAAAGAGGGCGGAGCCGATGGTTTCAACATCATGCCTGCCATCATGTCAGAGCAACTGGATCTGTTTGTCGAGCTGGTGATCCCGGAACTTCGTCGTCGTGGTCTGTTCCGCGATGATTACGAATTCGCCACGCTGCGCGAGAACCTCGGTCTGCCCGCGCTGTAAACCTTTTAGGAGCTGATTATGGTCACCTTATCAAAGCGTGTGCAGTCCGTGTCGCTCTCTGCCAATGCCGCGGCGCGCCAGTTGACGCGCCAGCTGAAAGAGCAGGGCGTAGATATTCTGGATCTCACCACCGGTGAACCGGATTTTGATACACCACAGCACATCCGCGATGCCGCGACAGAAGCCATGAATAACGGTGAGACCCGCTACACGCCGACTAATGGCACCACGCCGCTGCGTAAAGCGGTGCAGGCCAAGCTGGCACGGGAAAATCAGCTGGATTATGCATTAGGGCAGATCTGCATTGCCAACGGGGCGAAGCAGATCATCTTCAATGCCTTTGCTGCCACTTTAAATGACGGTGACGAGGTGATTGTGCCAGTGCCGTACTGGCCGACGTTCCCGGATAGCGTGCGTTTTAACGGCGGCGACGCGGTGCTGCTCGACTGCCCATTGGAGCAGGAATATAAACTGCAGCCGCAGCAGCTGGCGCAAGCGATCACCGATAAAACCCGCTGGCTGGTGCTGAATAATCCCGGTAATCCATCCGGTGCGGTATATAACGCAGCAGAGTTAACTGCCCTCGCGGCAGTGCTGCGTGACCATCCCAACGTGTGGACCATGCTGGATGAACTGTATGAACACATTCTGTTTGATGGACGTGAACACGTTAGCCTGTTGCAGGTAGCGCCAGATTTAGCCGATCGCATTCTGCTGGTGGGGGGCGTGTCGAAAACCTATGCCATGACCGGCTGGCGCATCGGCTTTGGTGCTGGTCCGCAAGCGTTGGTTGATGCCATGGTGGTGGTACAGTCGCAGAATAGTTCGGGTGCCAGCGCGATCATTCAGGCGGCAGCAGTGGCGGCGTTAAACGGTGGGCTGGATTTCCTGCCACCGCAGCGCGCGGCCTATCAGGATCGCCGGGATGCGATTATGGCGCAACTCCGCCCGGTAGAAGGTATTGAGGTGCTGAATCCTGAGGGGGCGTTCTTTATCTTCTGTCGCTGTGCCGGGCTGCTGGGCAAAACAAGGCCAGATGGTCAGCGTCTGGAGAGCGAGCAGGATGTGCTGAATTATCTGCTGGAAAGCGGCGTGTCCGGCGTAGCGGGCAGCGCGTATGGCTTATCGCCGTATTTCCGCCTGTCTATTGCCACTGATATCGACAGCGTGCGCGAAGCCGGAAAACGAATTGCGAAGGCCTGTGCAGCGTTGAAATAGGGAGTTAATTGGTCGCCAGGAATGGTATAGCGTTCGTCACTTAAAGCCCTATTTGCAAAAGCTGCCACTGTAAAAAGTGGCAGCTTTTTTTGATAGGTTAAATCAGGAAATCATCCATCGAACCGCCCGCGTCTAAAGCGGATTTGATTGGCGATGGAGTACGGCCCTGGCCGGTCCAGAATTTTTCATGACCGTTTTCGTCGATGAATTTATATTTCGCCGGGCGTGGCGCACGTTTCGCTTTCGGTTTGGTTTCGCCCTGGTTTAATTTCGTTAATTCACTAATATCGATGCCATCATTCAGCAGCATCTCTTTATACAGCGCCAGTTTTTCTTCTTTTTCGCGCTGAGCGGCATTATTCGCTTCCGCTTCTTCACGGCGTTCTGCAACCACCACGGCGAACTTTTCCAGCATTTCGTCTAATACCGCAATCTCAACATCACGCGCATGGGCACGCAGTGTACGAAGATTGTTCAATGCTTTGAGTGCATCGCTCATGAATAAACCCTTATAACTTTTATAACGAAGATGAAAGGGGGCATTCTACGTTAATTTTTATCAAATGAAAATATTGCGCATAATGCAGAATTGTCCGGAAAATAAGCTTTCAGCAGATTGTGTCTATATCGAACAATAAAACACAAAGCAGATATTTCACTCAAGTTAGTCGAGGGCGTAGCCGCAAAAAATTGCGGCTACAAGGGGAGTGAATATATTCTATAGACTGCGATAAAACGGAAAGCAACCGGTGATCAGTGCGACCACGAATAATACAATCGAGGTAATAAATGACCAACGCAGCGTGAACCGTTGTGTCTGCGCATAATCCAGTTTCAGCATGCCGACCAATAAATAGGTCGAGGCCACCAGTGGGCTGAGAATATGAACCGGTTGACCGACCAGGGCGGCGCGTGCCATTTCAATCGGTTCGATACCATAATGTCCCGCAGCCTGCACCAGCACCGGCAGCATGCCGAAATAAAACACATCATTCGATACCATCCAGGTAACGGGAATACTGATCAAGGCGGTAATCACCGCAAGGTAAGGACCCAGCGACGCAGGGATAGTGTGCACAATCGCTTGAGCCAGGGCGTTCGCCATACCGGTTTCAGCAAAAATGCCGGTAAACACCGCCGCAGCGAAGATCAATCCAGCGACGGCAAGGATGGCGGGCGCATGGCGGCCGATCTGTTCCTGCTGCTGGCTGAGTTGCGGATAATTGACGACGAACATGATGGCGGTGGCCAGCATAAACAGGTACGCCATGGGCATCACATCCAGCACCAGGAAGGTCATCAGTGCAATGGTCAGTGCCCAGTTAAACCAGAAACGCCAGGCTACGCAGCTTTTTTCTTCGAACTGCATCGCGGCGCGATCCACCGGGATAGGCTGCTGGAATCCCAAACGCTTGCGTTCACTTCTGCCGAGCATCACCGCCAGTATAAAGGTCCATGCCACACAGGCCAGCAGCGGAATCAGCAGCGGGACAAACAGAGTAGAGACGTCAGCCTGAACAGCGGCCGCTGCACGCGCCGTAGGGCCACCCCACGGAAACATATTGCCCAGCCCGGTGCACTGTAATAGCAGGGCGGCAACGCTGAGTTTTGATAATCCGATACGCTCATATATTGGCATAAAGGCGGAAAGCACAATCATATACACTGTCGCGCCATCACCATCTAAGGCGACAATAAAGCCGAGCAGTGCGGTGCCAACAAATATCTTCACCGGATCACCATCGACGGCAGACACAATCCGTTTAATAATCGGATCAAACATCCCGGCATCCGTTACGCTCATAAAATAGAGCATCGCGAATATCAACATTACGCCGGTGGGCGCGACGGTACGCAATCCTTTGATCACCATGGCACCCATATCCGCGCCATGGCCAGATAACAATGCGAATAGCGTAGGGATAAGGATTAATGCAGTCAGAGCGGAAAGCTTTTTGCTCATTAATAAGCCAATAAAGCAGATTATCATAAGCAGACTGATGATCAGCAGCATGACGAGGGTTCCTGTCCGGAGGGATAGAGCACGTTTGTGGGTAGCAAACGCAACGTGTTCGAAATAAATAAAAAACAGCGAATGATTATTTATTGTTCAAATTAACCTTCTGCAACCTCGTCTATCTGGGAATATTATCCAGCGTTTTTTTCGGCAGGCACAAGGTTAGGTTTACGCGAAATATGTGCGTAACCTCTTAGTTTTAATAAATTTAAAATAGCGAACAGTGATGATTTATCTGGGTGTTATTTCCTCCTGTTGATCATTAGAGATAACAGTGAATAAGCGCGGCGTGAACACCGCGCTAAATAGCGTGAAACGCTATGCTTTATTGATGATCCCGCGGCGAAGGCTTAATCGGTAACGGCAAACGGTATAGCTTAACCGGATATTCCACGGTTGACGGTTTGCCGCCAGTGGTCGCGGGCGTGCGATTGATCTGTCCGGACGGCATCCACAGTGCGCCGTCAGATACCCACATCGCATCGATCCACACCAGGCGGGGATCCTGCACCACGGTGGTGACTTTGCCATCGGGCGCAATACGTCTAATGCTGCGGGTGTTGATATCCGAAGCGTAAATGTTGCCCGCGGCATCGATGGCCGTCCCGCCGGTACTCCAGGTTTCGCGCACTTTCTCCGCATGCTTCGCCACTTCTGCAGCCGAAAGGGTACTGTCATTCAGATAGCGGGTTTCAATGCGAGCCAGCGGCCCCGGGATCGCCTGGTAATAGAGCCATTTGCCATCCGGCGAAACTTCCAGCTGATCGAGACCCACGCGTTTTTCACGGCCATCGCGCAGAATCAACTTCTTGCCATCCGCATAAATCGGCTGGTGATCAATCGAGAGCGGGTGGTTATCCAGCACCCGCCAGCTTTTGCCACTTTTCAGGTTCAGCACCACTAATCCCACCGCACCCGGATCGGTGATATAGGCGAAATCACCATTAAAACGCACATCATCCAGATAGCTGGTGGGTTGCAGCGTCGGTGCCTTAAACACATAGCTGTTCAACACTTTGCCAGTGGCCAGACTAATGTGGACCAGCTTGGCGCCACCGGGCACGGCCTGATCGCCGGTACCGATTCCTTTATTGCCTGAATCCATCACCCACAGATCGCCATCCGGGCCGATACGCAACGCATTCACGTGGTAGAAATGATGCTCCGGATCGTTAGCGTTCCACTGGTTCCAGCTTTCATCGGGAAACGCTTTCAGCTGATTGTTGATCACTTCTGCCAGCTGCAGACCCGCTCCTTCCGATTGCGTTAACGAGGCGAACAGACGGTTGTCATGACTGACGGTAATGCCATTCCACACGCGCGGTGAGGTAGCGACTTGCTCCAGACGACTGTCCTGTTGCGTCGGTAACGTCACAGGCAGTGTATCTTGTGCCAGTATCTGTGCGCTGCTGGCCAATGCGATCATCGCGACCAGTGCTTTCAATGAATGTTTCATCCTTTACTCCCTTGTTAAGCGCCACAAGGTGACGCGAACAGCCTGTTGCTCTGTTGTTAATGTCATTCCATCCTGGCAGCGTAGAGTGATAAATTATATTCTCTGAATTTTATTAATTGATTCCTGGTGGGAATGAATGGAACTGAAAGATCTGCATTATCTGCTGGCGGTGAAGGAGACGGGGCATCTGGGTAAAGCGGCGCAATCCCTTGGTATTACTCAGCCCGCATTAACCAAATGTCTGCAGCGTCTGGAGAAGTTTTACGCCACGCGGTTAATTCTCAAGGTGGGGCGTGGGATGCAACTCACAGAAGCGGGACTGTTACTTTGTGAACGTGCTCAAAAAGTCGTGCACATGATGCAGGTCACCCGACAGGATTTACAGGCGCTGGGTGCGGGAACGGCGGGCGTCATCCGGTTGGGCGTAGCGGCCACGGCAGCGGAATTTATGCTGCCAGTGCTCAGTAAAGACCTGTTGCACAAAGCCCCCACCGCCAGACTCGAAGTGACGGTCGGGATGAATGATTTGCTGCAAAAGTTACTGCGTGAGAACAAGGTCGATCTGATTCTCGGTTTTCTACCACAGGGGAATAGCGAGTTTATTACCCGTCCGCTGATTGAGGATCCGGTGGTGATTGCCGCCAGCCGCCATCACCCGCTGGCCAATATTCATCCAACGCCAGAACAGCTTGATGAATATAACTGGTTGTTGCCTTCAGACAACGTCGCGACGCGCCAGTGGCTGGAACAACGCTTACGCAGCGGGGGTTATGCTCCGCCGCGGGCGCAAATGGAAAGTAACACGCTGTCACCGCTGCGAGCCGTACTGGCGCAAACCCAATTATTGAGTTTTCTATCCCGACGATTATTAAAAGGTGAGGGCGGCGAGTTAATTGAAATACCGCTGCCGCTGGTGATGATGCCTCGCACTTTTGGCTGGCAATTCCGCTCACTCAGTGAGCTTTCCCCCGCGTCACGTTTACTGGTGGATTTAGCGGAAAAACGCTGGCCCTGGTGATCCCTGGAACACCATCATGACGAGAACCTGTGATTTATCACAGGTTTGCTCCAATAACCTGCGTGATAATGACCGAAAATAACCGACCTGAATTATTAATCATTGAAGAATAAGGATTTATCTAAATGTGAAATTGTCAGATAACAGGTAACAATTTCTTGCAATACTAATCTTAATGCGTATATTTCTCATTTGCTTTCTTAACGGCATTTTTACAGTCGTTCTGTTTGCGCCAGGAGGGCGCAGTCGGGAAATACCTCATCCTGATATTCCTTTTCAGCACGTTATTTATGGCTGGATCTAACAGACGTCAGCAGCTATGCCGCCAACACAAAATAACGATAAGTGATTGAGGAATATTATGTCTTTCAAAGAAAAGCGCGTCAGGGAATCTGGCCTTGCGCCGCAACGTGCCTTGCGTGTCTCTCTGCTTGCCATGATGGTGGCATCAGGTATTGCCCAGGCCGCTGATAGCACTAACACAGAACAAACTCTGATGGTGGATGCCAGCGCCAGCAGCGATGCGCAGCAAGAGCAGGCAGCAAAAGATTACAGCGTTCCGGTCACTCGTGCCGGCACCAAAATGGCATTAACCGCGCGTGATATTCCGCAATCGGTCAGCATTGTCAGCAAGCAACGTATGCAGGACCAGCAACTGCAATCCCTGAATGACGTCCTGTCGAACACCACAGGTATCAGAGGTGTCAGCGGCGATATGGATCGCACTAACTATTATTCGCGCGGTTTTATCATCGATAATTACATGATCGACGGTATTCCAACGGCGTTTGCTTCGCGCTGGAACCTGGGGGATGCCCAAACCGATATGGCGCTGTATGAGCGCGTTGAAGTGGTGCGTGGTGCTACCGGTTTGTTAACTGGGCCTGGCAACCCGTCCGCCTCGATCAACATGGTGCGTAAGCACGCCGACAGCAAGGAGTTTACCGGCAACCTGGAGGCGAGCTACGGCAGTTGGGATAAGCAACGTTACGTCGCCGATCTTTCCGCGCCTCTTTCGCCTGAAGGCAATGTGCGTGGCCGCGTGGTAGCGGGATACGAAGATAAAAACAGCTTTATCGAGCGTTATGGTTTCGAGAAGAAATTCATCTACGGTGTAGTGGATGCTGACCTGACCGACAAAACCAAGCTGTCTGTGGGCTATGAGTTTACCCAGGTGAATACCGACTCACCCATGTGGGGTGGTTCGCCACGTTGGTATACCGATGGTTCACAGGTGAAATTGCGTCGCGGCTACAATACCTCAACGGATTGGGCGTATAACGACAAAGAAAACAAAAAAGTCTTCGTTAACCTGCAACAGAATTTCGATAACGGCTGGAACATCACGCTTAACGGCACACACAACGAGATGTTCCTTGACAGTAAGCAGCTGTATATCGACGGCTATGTGAATAAAGATTCCGGTATGCTCGTTAACCAGTACGATCCTTCCTACAACTATGATGCGGTAGGCGGAACCGGCTACAACACCGGTAAACGCAAAGTGGACTCCGTCGATGCGTTTGCCAGCGGTCCATACGAAATGTTTGGCCGCCAGCATGAGCTGATGCTGGGGGTGAATTACAGCCGTCAGGACAACAAGTATTACAGCGCCTGGACCAACATTTCACCCGATCAGTTGGGCAATTTCTACGACTACAACGGGAACTATCCTGAGTCCGACTGGAACCCTCGTACCCCAGCGTCTGATACGCAACTGGTGCGTCAGAAATCGGCCTATCTTGCCACTCGCATTACGTTAGCCGATCCGCTGCATGCCATTTTAGGCGCACGTTATACCAACTGGAATCGTCAAGGTTTAACCACCCGGCAGGAAGAAAACAACATCACGCCATACGGTGGTTTGATCTGGGACTTCTATGATAACTGGTCAGCCTACGCCAGTTACACTTCGGTCTTCCAGCCGCAGGATAGCCAGGATGCCTCCGGCCAATTCCTTAACCCGGTCATCGGTAAAAACTACGAAGCGGGTGTGAAATCTGACTGGCTGAACAGCCGACTGACCACCTCGGTGTCGGTGTTCCGCACTGAACTGGATAACGCGCCAGTGAGCACCGGAACATACACGGCGTCAGGCAACGAAATTTTTGAAGGTAAGAGTGGTGTCGTGAGCCGAGGCGTTGAGTTTGAAGTGAACGGTGCACTGACGGACAACTGGCAGATGACTTTCGGCGGCACGACTTATGTCGCCGAAGATCGTGAGGGTGAGAACTACAACTCAAAGTTGCCACGCACTTCGTTCAACCTGTTCACCAGCTACCGTCTGCCGATGCTGGATCAGCTGACGCTGGGTGGCGGTGTGAACTGGCAGTCGAAGACCTACCAGGATATCACTGGTCCGGAAGGTGTCGGTACCTGGCGAGCGCGTCAGGGCAGTTATGCGCTGGTGGATCTGTTCGCGCGCTACGACGTGACAAAGAACGTTACTCTGCAGGCTAACCTGAACAACCTGTTCGATAAAGAGTATGACAAAAACGTCGGTAATGGCGGGATCGTTTATGGTACGCCGCGTAACTTCTCAGTCACCGCGTCTTACCGTTTCTAATGTGAACTTCTCGGGCGCGCAGCAATGCGCATTGTGCCAGGTTCGCGGTTAAGTTCGCGAATCACTGGCAGGATCGGCAAGGATGCCGGCCCGGCGTTGCTCACTTGAACCCCTCAATATTCCTCAGCATCCTGCCGCAATATAATCTCCATTAGCACTGATGGGCACCACGGTTAAAAACAGCACCAGCGCAAATAAGATCAGCAAAGCGCCTCCAGCAATACGTATCATCCCGAGTATTTGCTGTGTGCGTGGCGATGACTCAGCCAACCATAATTCTCCCGCACGATGACGAAAATGGCGTACAAACAGGGCCAGTGCAACCAGCGCCATACCCGTGCCGAGTGCCATGGTCATGACCGCAAACATGCCCCAACGGGTGATGCCAATTACGCTGGCAAACAGCAGCACCGTGAGTGCGCCACTACAAGGCCGCACGCCCGTGGCAATAATAATGCCGATCCACGCTTTCCAGTTATCCACTGATTCCAAAGTAATGCCGTGATGATGACCGCAGCCAGCATGATGCTGCTCATGCTCATGCTCATGCTCATGCTCATGCTTAGGTTCATGCCGAAGCTGATACTGATGCGTATGCCGATGCTGACTGCGACCGCGCCAGGCTTGCACCATCATCATCACGCCCAACGCGGCGATAAACAGCGCGCTGGCTTTCTCAAGATACCAGCGGCTGGTGCTGAGATCGCCCGTGGTCAGGTTAAAGCCAATTGCAAGAATGAAGACAAACGCGATGGCGCTGAGACCCTGCACCAGGCTACCGAGAAACGGCACGCTCAGCGCTACACCGCGCGGTGGTTGATGGGTAGTAAGCCAGGTGGTGACGATAAATTTGCCATGTCCGGGGCCAACCGCGTGCAAGATGCCATAGATGAAGGTCACGCCGATCAACCACAACCCTGCGCTGTATTGCCCGCTGTTAATTTGCAGCAGATGCGTGACCAGTAAGCGATGGAGTTGGATTTGTGTTTGTAGCGACCAGGCGAGAAACGCCGTCCAGTGGGAAAACAGCACGGCGAGCGCAGCGACAATCGCCAGCGCTGCAAGGGTAAATCCGGTTTTGGTGGCAGTCATAGCTATGAGATATCGCGGCCCTGAAAACTCACAGCATGCAGGATTTTATAACGATTTTATAGGGTGTAAGGCGGAAGTCATCTGGACGCTGCCAGGAGCCAGGAGCCAGGAGCCAGGAGCCAGGAGCCAATATACGTGATGACACAGGTTGGCGATGATGAAAGCATCAATGTGGCTCAAAAGCATCAGTGCCTACGTCATCTTCGTAACCTTAGTGTTATGACGTGCTCCTCACAGCAGTCAGGGCGGCTTTGCCCACGGACGTAAAAATGGCGTCACTCTGCGGCGTATGAATACGGCCACACAAAACATTACGCCAGTGACGTTGTAACGGATGATGACGTGTCAGCGCATGATTGCCGATGCTTTCCACCATAAGCTCAACCGCTCGAATCGCATTTTCGGTGACCACTTGTTTGATTTGTGCCGTATGCCTGCTGGTCACCTGACCCAGAACGGCGCTGTTAAGCAGCGTGTGATTGGTGAACAGCAAAGTTTCGACGCGTCCTACCAACTCCTGAAATCGAGGCAAACTGGCCAGCGGCGCACCGAGATTAGCGGGGATGCGCTGCTGCAAAAAGGTGATAAACCAGTCGCGTGCACTTTGGGCTATCGCGTCATATAACGAGCCTAACAGCACCGCCATCCACACAGACTCCTCTTCATTTAGCCCTGCTTTCGGCGTGCTCCAGGGCGCAACGTTGACCGCGTGATTGAGCGGAATTAACACCTCATCTAACACCACGCGATGGCTACAGGTGCCGCGCATGCCAAGATGATCCCACTCGTCGACAATTCGAATGCCTGGCGCATCGGCGGGCACCAGATAGCCGCCGACCAGAGGATCGGCATCATCGCTACTGGCCCAAACGAGAAACCAACTCAACCCATGGCTGCCGGTGGAGTAAATCTTCTCACCACTGATGCGCCAGCCCTCGGCGGTGCGCCGCGCTCGGGTTGCAGGCAAACCGCCGCGCGCTGGCGTACCCAGTTCAGGTTCGACGCGCAGCGCATTGATCAACGCGCCCTGGGTTACCACGCTGTTCGCTACAGCCTCGCGCACACTAATGGGCCAGTCAGATTCCTCGCTCAGCCGCCGCGTGTTGAGATATTGCATGATCAAAATCAGTGCTGCGGAGGGTTCACCGCGCGCTACCGCCTGAATAATCGCCTGGCATTCTCGTAAATCGCCACCGCTACCGCCGGCAGAAGCGGGCAGAGCGAAATGCAACAATCCGTGCTGACGTAAATGCGTGAAAGCCGCACGGGGAAATTCGCCGCTGTGATCGACCTGCTCAGCATGTTCAGCCAATCGCCCGGTGAGGGCTGGCAATATTTCAGCGAGAAAAGGGGTGTTATTTGCCATTGAGAAACCTTATTTATCTCTGAATAACATAAGGTCGATTGTTTCCTGATATGGCAAAGCTGTAAAAGCAATAAAACCGCTTAGCACATGCATAATCGGCATAATTCCGTATCTGGTTGAAGCATTAATTTACGATTACTCTGCCTGCTCCTGAAATGCATTATTACAACACTCACTCATTCATCTGCATATATTTTTGGGAGTAAAAAATGTCGGATAAATATTTACTTTCACGTCGTCGCTTTATTGGGTATTCCGCAGCGGCGATGATGGCTTCTACTTTGCCGGGACGCAGTTTTGCCGAAGAGCAGATGCATAATATGCCAATGTCCGGCGATCTGTTGCAGGGTGGTGCGGGCAAATGGGCGCTGGCGAAACCCACGCACATTCGCCTCGCGGTAAACCTCAATGCCATCTGCCTGGCACCGATTGTGGTGGCCGATCAGCATAACTTTTTCAAGGCGCATAACCTTGAAGTGGAGTTCGTTAACTTTGGTAACTCCACCGAATTACTGCTGGAGTCGATTGCCACCGGGAAAGCAGAAGCGGCAGTTGGCATGGCGTTGCGCTGGTTGAAGGCGCTGGAGCAGGGCTTTGATGTCAAGCTGACCGCAGGCACACACGGTGGGTGCATGCGCTTATTAGCGCGCAATGAGGGTCCCGCTACGCTGGAGCAGCTAAAGGGCAAAACCATCGGCGTCACGGATATGGCTGGCGCGGATAAAAACTTCTTCTCGCTGATGTTAAAAAAACACGGCGTTGACCCGAATACCGATGTGAACTGGCGTGTATTCCCGCAAGATCTGCTGCCGATGGTGCTTGAGAAAGGGGAGATTCAGGCCGCCAGCGGCTCAGATCCGATTATGTGGCGTCTGGCACAGAAACCGGGCTACCGCGAAGTCGGCACCAATTTGATGGATGAGTACGCCAACCTGAGTTGCTGCGTGGTCGGCACGCGCGGCAGTCTCATCCGCGAACAGCCGGAGGTGGCTGCCGCAATCACTCACGCGATATTGCAAGCGCATGCCTACGCTGCGCAGCATCCGGAAGCCATCGGCAGTGAGTTTAATGGACAAGCATTGAATACTACGCCGCAGGAGATCGCCAGCGTACTGAAAACCCATACCCATGGCCACTATTCGGTGGGTAATGCATTCGTCAAAGAAATCGATGTTTATGCGCGCGATTTGAAAGCCATCAACGTATTACGACCAGAAACCGATCCGTTGCTGTTCGCAAAGGGAATCACCAGCAATGTGCTGGTGTGAGAGGCCGTCTGACATCAAGCAATTTGTCGAAGCGGGGTGATTTATCGCGCATTCATCGAGCAGCATAATCGCTGAGGAATGCGCAATAAATGACATTCTAATCAATGAAACTCAGCGAATCAGGCAATCTTCTGCGATGTTTGAATCGCATTCGCCAGCTTAAAGGTCTCAGCAGGCACCTGATGTGCAAACAACTGCGTCGTCAGGTAACTGCTGCCGCCATCTGCCAGCAGCAGTACGATGCGTTTGCCGTGATTTTCCGGTCGCGCTGCCACTTGTTCCGCCGCCCACAATACGGCCCCGGAAGAATCACCGACTAACACACCTTCGCTGAGTGCCAGTTGACGCGCCGCCGCATACGCTTGCCAGGTTTCCACGGCGATCACTTCGTCATAAACCCGATGATCTAAATTCGCCGGGATACGTTCGGGCGGCTGATTGCTAAAGGCGTGCACGCCGGTGATCTCCAGCGGTTCCGGGCGCAATTCACTGGGCTGTGAACCCACGCCTGGCTCCACTGCGATGACTTGCAGGCCAGGGTATTGCTGCTTCAGGTAGCGCCCGGTTCCGGACAGCGTACCGCCGGTTCCCACGGCCGCAATGAAGATATCCAGCTTGCCACCGCTGTCGCGCCAGATTTCGGGCCCGGTGGTTTGAACATGCACTGCCGGGTTGGCGGGATTCTCCAGTTGCAGCAGGAAATGCACCTCGGGTTCAGCGGCGGTCACTTTTTCTGCCAGCCATTTGGTGGCGGCGACAAAATCGCCATTGCTGGCTTCATAAAATTCTCTAAATCCTTCAATGGTGCTGAACGGAACCACTTCAGCACCGTAAGCCTGAATCAGTTGCGTGCGCTCGATACTGACAAAATCATTAATATAGACGCGGAATTTATAGCCTTTGGCGGCTGCAATCGCCGCTAATCCAATCCCGGTATTGCCGCTGGTGGTTTCAACCAGGGTGTCGCCTGGCTTGATGGTGCCATTGCGCTCTGCGGCTTCGATCATGCTAAGGGCGATGCGATCCTTGACGCTGTGATTGGGATTAAACAACTCCAGCTTGGCGATCAGTTCGGCCTGAATCTCTTGCTGCTGCGTGTAGCGCGAGAGCCGCAGCAGCGGCGTATTACCAATCAGTTCTGTGATCGACGAGGAAATCTTTGCAACCATAGTTCACCTCTGTGGTGGAGTAGCCTGCGTGAGTCGTCATGATTGACGGCCCCTCAGATGTGGTGTGCGTTTCAACCCGATGCGCCATCGGGCACATCGGCCAATCGTTACCATTTCACCGCGCTGCGCTGCCATGAAAGCAGACGGTCGCGCACCAGGAACAGCAGGGAGATCAATGAAGAGAACAGTAGCGCCATCACGATCAACGCGGCATACATATTGGCGTAGGCCGCCCAGCCCTGGGCCCACTGCAGATACCAGCCCAGGCCAGATTTCACCCCCATCATTTCTGCGGCGACCAGTACCGAAAACGACGCGCCCAGCCCCATAAATAAACCCACAAACAGGTGTGGCAGCGCGGCGGGCACGGCTACGCGTAGCACCAGGAACATCGAATTGGCACCCAACGTGCGTGCCACATCATAAAAACGGGTATCGACGCTGGAAACGCCAGACCAGGTCAGCACAGTTACCGGGAACCAGGTCGCCAGTGCGATGAGAAACACTGCTGCGGAGAAACTGGAAGGGAAAAAATAAAGCGACAGCGGCAGCAACGCCGTGGACGGCACGGGACCGAGGAAGCGCAAAATCGGGTGCACCCAATATCCCAACCCGCGTGACCAGCCAATCGCCACGCCGGTGATAAAGCCCACCACGCTGCCGTAGATAAAACCAAAGGCCAGCAGACGCAGCGAATTGAGCACGCTATCTAACAGACGAGGCCAGTCAGTGGCGTAGGCTTCGACCAGTGCGCGCGGCGGTGCAAAGAAGGGGGCGGGCAACAGTGCCAGTTTCCCGGTCACGATTTCCCACACGCCAATCAGCAACGCCAGCACAATCAACCACGGGCCGCTGCGTTTTAACGGTGTCAGCAGCGTCAGGCGCGGAAATACGCCTGATGCAATCGTCAGCACGGTGAGCAACAGCGCAATGCCGGCAAACAGTTCATGGGTTTGATCGACAAAGCGCGGGGCAGCAAAACCCTGCGGCTTATCCGGTACCGCCACCATCAGCGCCACCAACGCCCACCACAGTAACAGCGCACCCCAGACGGCGGGTTGCAGGCGGCGCGGTGCGGCGCGGTGTTGGGCAATAGTGAGGGTTTCACTGGCCATGATTCTCTCCTTAACTCGACATGTTGCTCATGTGCGCCATGTTACTGGCGTGCTGATGGGCGGATTCGGCAGGCAACAGTTGCGGCACATAGTGCTCGGCAAACTGCTTCGCATCGGTATCCGGGCGAATCACATTGATCTTTTTCAGTTCCTCAACATAGGTCGCGACTTCACTGCGCAACTGGGCACCGGTGGAGTGATGGTGATGGGTGTGCTCTTTGAGCATCGCGGTGATGTCATCTACTGGCACCGACCCCGGCACAAAGGGCTGGAATATTTTGGCGGTTTCGGCGGGATGATCGGCAGTCCACTGCTGTGCATCAACGATGGCTTGAGTGATAGCGCGGGCGGTCGCTGGATCGTCACGCACCAGCGAACCACGCAGCCCTAGCACACAGCAGGTCATGCTGGCGTATTCACCTTTCAGGTTGTTGTCGACTTCCAGCAGGTTGTGTTGTTTTTTCAGCAGCCAGCCCTGTGGATCATCGGTGGCCAGTGCCTGGACTTCGCCTTTGCGCAGTGCTTCACCAAACAGATCGGGCGGATATTGCAGCCAGTTGACCTGTTTATCCGGATCGATGCCCTGTTTTGCTAATTGCACAGCGAAGAAGTTGCGAATCGGACTGGCCTGATCGCTGACCGCGACGGATTTACCCACCAGGTCTTTCACATCGCGAATACCGCTATTCTGCGGCGTCAGTAACCGCATGCAGCCACCGTGTGTGCCGACAGTCAGGTCCACGTCAAAGCCTTGTTCCAGTGGTTTCAACCAGCGCAGCGCCATACCGATGCCGCCATCGGCCTGCCCGGTAGCGATCGCCTGCAGCAGCGCATCGGTCGGGCCACTGAAGTTAACCGGTTCGACATTAAGACCATATTTTTTAAAGAAACCCTGTTTCAGGGCAACGGAGATCGGTGCCTGACACACCGCCGTTTGCCCCCACGCCAGTTTGATGGTTTTAAGCGGTTTGTCGTCAGCGAAAACAGGGCTGCTCAACAATGGATTCACCGCGACACCCGCGCTGAATAAACCCAGACCGCGCAATAATGCGCGCCGGCTCAGAAAGTAATTTTGCATTGCCATTCTGCTTTCCTTGTCATTAAAGATCAGGGGCACTATCGCTTAACGATTTCCTGCCACCAAATAACAATCCCGCATGAGGTCATGCAGTTTTTCTTTATGAAAAATGACGGATAGGTTTGCCGAAATGGCTATTTCAATGAGGCGAGAGAGCCGCTTATGGTTATTTTCTGATAACAATCGGCTCATTATTATTTTAGCGGGAGCGAAATATGGCCATGAACTCTGCGGGCGTGAATATTGCCATTGAAAAAGTGAATCACCATTTCACGCTTGAAGGCAGTGAATTACCCGTGCTGGAGAATATCAATTTACAGGTGAAAGCCGGCGAGTTTGTTGCGCTATTAGGGCCATCCGGTTGCGGTAAATCGACTTTATTGCGCTTACTCGCCGGGCTGGAACCTCCGGCCAGCGGTTTGCTGGCGGAAGAGGGCAAAGCCATCACCGCCCCCGATCCCTCCCGCGTCGTGGTGTTTCAGGATCCCACGCTCTATCCGTGGCGCACGGTGTATGACAACGTAGGCCTTGGCTTGCAAATTCGCGGCGAAAACAGAGCCGTTAGAGCGCAAAGGATTAACGCGATGTTGGATCGCGTTGGCCTGAAGGATTTCGCCCGTGCCTGGCCGCATCAGCTGTCAGGCGGGATGGCCCAGCGAGCAGCGTTGGCACGCGCACTGGTGAATGTGCCACGTCTGCTCATTCTTGATGAGCCACTGGGCAAACTCGATTCTCTCACGCGGCTACGCATGCAGCAGGAAATCGTTGATCTGTGGCAGGAGCAGCAGTTCACCACGCTGATGGTCACCCATGATGTTGAAGAGGCGCTGGTGATGGCCAATCGGGTGGTGGTGTTCAGCCCGCGTCCGGCCAGAGTGGTGGATGTGATTGAGGTGGACCTCCCCTGGCCGCGCCGCCGCGATGACCCAAAACTTGTGGCGTTACGCAGCCGAATTTTGGATTTATTGGGCACCGATCGCGCCGCCGCTTAAATGGCAATGGAAAATAGCAGTTCACGCAACCAGCGGTGCCCGGCATCGCGGTGCGTACGCTCATGCCAGACGACGATTTTGCTAAAACCCTGAATAGTTAACGGCGGCGGCAGGATTTTCAGACCGGGTAGATCGCGCGTCAAGCGACGAGGCACCACGCTGATTAAATCACTGATGCGCAAGATTTCCGGCAGGACCAGAAAACTGCACACCGAGAGCGTCACGCGTCGCGACCGGCCTGTTAATGCCAGCGCCTCATCGGTGACACCCTGAAATCGCCCTCCTGTATAGGAAACTAACGCATGATCCTGGGCGCAAAAGCTATCAAGCGTCAGGGCATCAGGCTGAGCAAGGGGATGGTCTTCACGCATCAGGCACACATACTCTTCCTGATAAAGTGGCCTGGCGTGCAGGTCGACGGGCGCAGTATCCGGTGTAATCAGCGCCATATCGATGTCTCCGCGTTCAAACTGCAGGGATAACTGTTCATTGTTGACCGGCAGCACCGCGACGCGAATGCCCGGTGCTTGCACACGTAGTGCCGCCATAAAAGGAACCACTACGGCACGTAAAGCGTAATCCGTGGCGGCGATATTCAGCGTCATTTCCGCCGTCGCTGGATCAAAGGTGATGGGCAGCAACAACTCCGAGACGTCTGCCAGAATGGCTTTCACAGGCTGAGCCAACTCCAGAGCCCGCAACGTCGGGACGATGCCGCGCTGTGCCCGTGTAAATAGCGGGTCATCAAAACACTCTCTCAGACGGGTTAGCATGCCACTGACTGCCGGTTGCGTCAGGGCTAAGCGCTCAGCCGCGCGGGTAACACTGCGCTCATCCAGTAAGGCATCCAGCGCTTTGAGCAAATTGAGGTCGAGGTTGCGAATATCGGTTTTCATCATCTTCCAGAGTTGGCGTGGCAGTACCTCATCATACGCAGCTACCAGATATCACGAAAACGTATATTACAAATAAATAATGGCGATTGGTCTTATTTCATGGGCGGTCGGATACTCCACCCACGATTTAATTACGGTGAGAATATGAAATGAAAATGAACGCGATTAACTGGCCGCAGGGTTTTGTACCGGGCTTTAGCGATAACTACTGTTCCAATGAAGTGATCGTTGAAGGGTTGAGCACGCAGGATATCTGGCCGCTGCTGAATACGCCGTCACTCTGGCCGACCTATTATCAGAACTCGGCGAATGCGCGTTTCTATGATAACAAAGGCCCCGAACTGGAGCAGGGCGTGCGCTTTTATTTCGAAACCTTTGGCTTCCCGGTGGAAGCGCAGGTCACCGAGTACGTGGCGCCCGTCGTCGGTGAAGCGGCCCGTGTTTCCTGGCACGGTTGGGCGGGTGAAGTGGGCAGCGACGACCGCTTAGATGTCCTGCATGCCTGGCTGATTGAAGATCTCTCTGACAATCGCGTGCGCATCCTGACCCAAGAAACGCAAAATGGCAAGCCTGCGGTTGAGTTGGCAAATGCTAAACCCAATCCGATGATCAACGGTCATCAGGATTGGCTGGATGAACTGGTTGCGGCTGCGAAAGCGCGTTAACACAACGCCGGGCAACCCCTACGCCATGACCGCAGCCTGGCATCGGTAAACAAAGGCCGGTGGCAGGTTGCGCATTACGCGTGTGCGCGTCCAGTAAAAATGCTGTGACAAGAGGGGTTCCGACAGCGACGTATATTGAAATTGCACAAACACGCCTCCGGGATTCAGTGCACGACTGATTTGTATCATCATCCTTTCACGCAGCGCCTGCGGCAGGGATAGCAGCGGTAAACCTGAGAAAATCGCATCGTAGCCGGTGCCTAACTTTTCTGCTGAATCAGTGTGCACCGTCAAACGCAGATCGTTGAACGCATTAAGCTTATGGGCTAATTGCGGATTGATTTCATATGCCGCCAGCGTTGCATCGGCTCTCATGCTTTGCAGTAAATGACGTGTCAGCACACCATCGCCAGCGCCGAGTTCCGCAATCCGTTGCGTCTGCTGCCAGTTTACGGCCCCTGACATGCTGCGACACAGCGCGGAAGAAGAGGGTGCGATTGAACCAAATGCGCGCGGGTTGGCGAAAAATGCCTGTAAATAGCGGGTTTTTTCTTTGAGTAATGAATACGTCGTCGTGATCACGATTATTACCTCCGGGTTATTGGAGGTGATTCAACCATCAATTTCTTAAGCAAAGCTTAAAGCCGTGATTTTTTAGCGCCAGATGACAAACTTGTCATGTCAAGGAAATTTCTGGGTGGGAATTCACTGAGATATTCGTTATTGAAAGGAGTCGGGCCCTTTTAATTGGGTTTCCATAAAGTCAGTCAGCTGGTGCATCCAGCAGCGCATACCAAACAGGTCCAGAATTAACCCGCTCCAGACTAGGGCAACGCACACCAGTAAAAACAAAGCGATATAAAAAGGGAAAGCTGACATCAATCCATCCTGGACATGAAAACATTTATGGCGCAACAGTATTCTATAAATGACGCTCTCCAGCAACCTCATTAGATATTTTCGCCGGGCTTGCACGATGCGAAAAATATTGTTGGTTAATTTGTGTAATATAGATGACTTTTATTTTCCCCCTGCCGCAGATGCGCGGCAGGGGGCAACCTGGTCAGGTCGGAATTAGCTTTTTGCGAAAATCCACAGATCCTCTTTGGGCAGTGAGACGCGGAAGCGCTGATTGCCGCGGAACTCTTTGCCATACGCACGCAACGCAAAATCATCCCCTTCGGTACGGAACAGGTATTCCCAGCGGTCGCCTAAATACATGCTGGTGAGCAGGGGCAGTTCGAGCGCGTTATCATCCGTGGTGTCAGCCACATTCATACGCTCGACACGTATCACCGCTGTGCCTTCCTGCCCAACACGCACCTCGCCGCTCGGCTTACCCCATAGCGCCCATTTCGCTCCGGCAATACGAGCCCGCCCGCCTTCAACGTGGGTGATTTTGCCGTGCAGACGATTGTTGCTACCCATAAACTCTGCGGCAAACAGCGTAGAAGGCTGGCTGTACATCTCCTGCGGTGTGCCTTGCTGTTCAATCACGCCATTGTTGAGCAGCAGAATGCGGTCAGAGATCGCCATGGCTTCATTTTGGTCGTGCGTCACCATCAAGGCAGATAATCCGAGTCGAATAATCAGCTCGCGTAAAAACACGCGTGCCTCTTCACGCAATTTGGCATCCAGGTTGGAGAGCGGCTCATCCAGCAAAATCACGGGCGGGTTATAGACCAGCGCTCGACCAATCGCCACGCGCTGCTGCTGACCGCCGGAAAGCTGATGCGGATGGCGTTTGCCAAGATGCCCGAGACCCAGTTGATCCAACACCGCCTGAACGCGTTGATTCATCTCTGCTGTGGCCACTTTGCGCAACTTGAGCGGGTAGGCCACGTTCTCAAACACAGTTTTGTGCGGCCACAGCGCGTAGGACTGAAACACCAGGCCGAGATTGCGCTCTTCGGCCGGAATCTCGCTTTTTGGCGTGCCGTCAAACACCACATTTTTGCCGATAGTGATACGCCCCTGTGACGGTTTTTCCAGACCCGCCACGGCGCGCAATAAGGTGGTCTTGCCGCTGCCTGACGGTCCCAGCAGTGAAACCACCTCGCCTTTTTTCAACTGCATTGATACGCCTTTCAATACCGGATTATCGCCGTACATCAGATGCAAGTTATCTACCGATAATTCAATCATGTAATTTCACTCCAAAGCGTAAAGCGATGCCGAGGCCGACCACCACCAGCACGATATTAATCAGGGAGAGCGCAGCCACGATATCAATGGCACCCGCAGACCACAGTGAAACCAGCATTGAACCGATGGTTTCGGTGCCGGGTGACAGCAGATAAACGCCCGTTGAGTATTCGCGCTCAAAAATCAGGAACATCAGCAGCCACGAGCCTATCAGGCCGTGACGTGATAGCGGCACGGTCACATGGCGCGTGGTCTGTCCGGGAGTCGCGCCCACGCTGCGCGCGGCCTCTTCCAGTTCCGGGCCGACCTGCAACAGCGTTGATGAAATCAGACGTAATCCGTAAGCCATCCACACCACGGTGTAGGCCAGCCAGACGCTAAAGATGGTTTGACGCAACGAACGGAGCCAAACGATAAAGTTCTCGCGCAGCCAGTCGGCAACCGGCAGGCTGGAGAGCCAACCATTTTTCAGTGACTGATCCAGCCACATCGGGATGAACAGGAATACCCAGAGAAAAGCCAGACCGGCTAACAGCCCCGGTACGGCGCGAGGTACCAGCACGCTGTAATCCAGGAAGCGCGTAACCTGATCCTGTTTACGGTGCATCGCGATACCCACAAACAGATAACAGATCACCGCAATCGCGCCACCAATGACGCCAATCAGCATCGAGTTGACGATGGCACGCAACAGATTGGGTTGATCCCAGATACTGCGGAAGGTCGCGAAGGATATTTCATCCCACAGTGAGACGCCGACACCCCAGTGAGAGATGAAAGCGCGCATCACCACACCCAGAAGCGGCACGCCGATGGTGACGGTGAGCCAGGTCAACACCACCGCACCGGCAATCCAGCGCCATTTACCCAGCGGCAGGGCGCGGGCTTGTGAGGCTTTGCCTTTCATGGTGACAAAACGGTTGGCGGTACGCATCAGCCAGCGCTGTAGCATCACCAGGGGCACGGTGAAGCAGATCAGCACCACGGCGACAGCGGCCATCAGGTGGTAAGACGGGGTGCCGAGCTTATTGGTCAGCTTATACAGGTAGGTGGCGAGCACCATGTTGCCTTCCGGATCGCCCAACACCAGCATCAGGCCGAATACTTCCAGTCCCAGAAAGAACAGCAGCACGCAGGCATACAGAATCGAAGGGCGCACCATCGGCAGGCTGACCGAAGTCATCACCTGCAAGGGTGAGGCACCCACCGTTCGCGCCGCTTCTTCCACATCTGAGCTCACGCTGCGCAGTGCTGATGAGATATAGAGATAGGCATGCGGCACATGTGTTAGTCCCGCGATCACCACAATGCTGGTCATCGAATAGATGTTCCACGGCACCACGCCAAACAGCTGATTCGCCCACTGAGACAAGAAACCCACTGGCCCGGCGGCAACCACATAGCCAAAGGCCAGCACCATCGGTGAAACAAATATCGGGACCAGAATCAATGGTTCAATCAGGCGGCGTCCTGGCAGATTGGTTCTGACCATCAGGAAAGCCAGAATACCGCCGAGCGGAATGGCAATGATCACCAGACCAAACGCCAGAATAAAGCCAGACTCCAGCGCCTTATAAAAATCAGGATCAGAGAAAATAAACTCAAATGAACCGAACGTCAGCGCTTTCTTTTTGGCAAAGAAGGGCGCCGAAAGAAAACTCTGTACCACAATAAACATCAGCGGCACGTAAATAACCAATGCGGTGATCAGAACAATCAATGCACGTGGCAAACTTTGCCACTTTTTCAGTAACCTGGTCATATGCCAACCCTGTCAAACACCGGAGGCGAGAGGAAAGCTATGCGCCATTGCTGGCGCATAACATCGGGATCGTTATTTCCCTGCAGCGGTGCGCCACTGCTTAATAAATTCCAGGCGCTTCGCCGGTTCCAGATATTCCAGCAGTGATTCGTCTACAGGAATCGGCTTCAGGGCATCACCCAGCATTTTGGTCATACCATCGATATCGTTTTTACCTTCGATATCATTACGCAGTGAAGGGATATCCGCCTGATTCGCCAGGATGCTTTGCCCTTTTTCTGACAACACGTAGTCCAGCCACAATTTGGCCGCGTTCTCATGCTCACCGTCTTCAGTGATAAACGAGACGCGTGATAACACCAGAATGTAATCTTTTGGATAGGCGATGCCCAACGCCGGATCGTTT
Organism: Pantoea sp. S61; assembly: GCF_016625145.1. Taxonomy (NCBI): domain Bacteria; kingdom Pseudomonadati; phylum Pseudomonadota; class Gammaproteobacteria; order Enterobacterales; family Erwiniaceae; genus Pantoea; species Pantoea sp. S61. Next base: position 357,876 of record NZ_JACVUO010000001.1, on the reverse strand, counting down.
TTAGCCCGGGCTTCGGCATAGGAACCGAGAATGTTATAACCAATCAGGTTTTCACCCGATGATACGCGCTCCATCATGGTGCCAGTAGAAGACTGTACGGTCAGGCCACCTTTCGCCATACCTGCCAGGTTTTCTTTATATTGCGGATCCACTTTGCTGTCCTGAACCGTCAACATGAAACCTAATCCCGATTTTTCAATATCGTAGGTGGTCACTTTGTTTTTAAATTTAGCCGGATCGGCTGAAATCATTTTTGCCAGCGCGGTGTGAGAATCAGGCGCGGTGTCTTTCGGGATGAGTTTGTTGTTGTAAATAAACACTACCGGTTCGTAGGTCGTGCCGTAGGCTTTATTTTGCCACACCGCCCATTTTGGAATTTTACTCTGCTCAGGCGAGGCATATTCCGCAGCGTAGTCGGTGGCCAGCTTCAACGCGGTATCCATGGATGAGCTCCACACCACATCACCGCTGCCGCTGCCGGAGGCCTGTTCACTGATGTAACGGTTGTAGAGTTCGGTGCTGTTCATGTCGTTATATTCAACTTTGATGCCCGGATAGAGCGACTCAAAGCCTTTAATTAACGGGCCAGCAGCCTTAGTGTCAGTGGTTGAATACACCACCACTTTTCCCTCTTTTGTCGCTGCATCAATGACTTTCTGATAATCAGCGGGATAACCAGCAGGCACAGCGGCGATCGCAGAGAAGGAGAGCCCAGCCATGACAGAGGTTGTTAAAAAACGCAGTGAGGTTTTCATACAGATCCTTTTGGTTACATTTGTTACAAGAATTTAACAGTAACCCATTGCGACCCCGATGCAATCCACCCTGTAAAGTTTTTACAGCTTTTGTGAACTCAGTTTGGTTATTTATTTCAAGGTAAAATTATTTCACGCTGAATGTCGTGAAGGTATCGAATAAAAGTAAGCACATTCAGGGAATCCTTAATTGAACATTAAGAACGAGGTGTAATTCTCCACTTTTAAGAAAAGCTTTCATCAGGGGAACTATTTTTTTGTTTTAAGGGAGATTTAAGTTTCCCCGTTCATCATGGGCGCAATATGTTGACGGGGACACCGATCATGACTGACACCTTTACAGAATTAAAAGCGAAAGTACCTCAAGCCACGCTGTTGTTTTGGGTGCTAAAAATGATGTCCACAACGGTAGGTGAAACCGGAGCGGACTGGATAAACTTTGGACTAGGATTGGGTCTGACCGGCACATCGATTATTTCTGCGTTGTTATTTTTATGCGTATTACTGATTCAGTTGCGCGCACCGCGTTATATCCCCTGGTTGTATTGGCTCACGGTGTTAATGGTGAGCATTACCGGTACGTTATTGACTGATTATCTGACCGACCAACTGCAGGTCCCATTGCTTTATTCTGTGGCGATGTTTGGTTCGGGGCTGGTAATGGTGTTGATGTTTTGGCATCGCACCGAGGGCACACTGGAATTCGCATCCATCAATACGAAAGGCCGTGAACTCTATTATTGGCTCGCCATTATGATCACCTTCGCTTTTGGTACCGCGTTGGGCGATGCGTTGGCCGAAAGATTATCGTTAGGCTATCTGACCACCACGCTGTTGTTTGCCGTGTTGATTGCTGCGACAGCCGTATTATGGCGCGTAAGTAGACTCAGCAGCGTGACCTGTTTCTGGACGATTTACGTTCTGACGCGCCCATTGGGGGCTTCACTCGCCGATCTGTTCTCTCAGCCGATGAAAGAGGGCGGATTGGGCTATGGCACCACGCCGGTCAATATTATTTTCCTGCTTGTGATGGCGATATTAATCGGCGCATCAACGTTGTACGGCCACTCATCGCGCCAGATATCCAAACTCTAAACAGATCAGGAATGAAAATATGTTGCAGCATCTGATGGATTATCTCTCGGGCAGTCACTTGATAGCGTTGGTAAATGCCGACCCTTTATATGTGGTGGCCATTGTCGCGGTGATTATTTTATGCGAAACCGGCCTGGTGATTGTGCCGTTTTTACCCGGCGATTCACTGTTATTCACATTAGGCGCCTTTTTACCGGCGACATCTGTTTCACCCTTGCTGGTGATCGCTCTGTTAACCGCCGCCGCTTTTATCGGCGATACGTTGAATTACCATATTGGCAAAGGGGCGGTGGGGCGTTTTATTTTGCGGCGTCAATGGCTGAAGGTTCAGCATCGGGAAAAGACGGAAGCTTTCTTTCGCAAATATGGCGCAGCCACCGTCTTTATTGGTCGCTTCGTGCCGATTGTTCGTAGCGTTGCGCCCTTTGTCGCGGGGCTGTCGTCCATGCCTCGCTCTGCATTTTTACTCTGGAATTTTGCGGGCGGTCTGGCGTGGTGTGGAAGTTTCATCGCGCTCGGCTATTTCCTGGGTGATCTGGCCTGGGTGCGCGATCACCGCGAATGGCTGGCGCTCGGCATTATTGGCGTTTCACTGCTGCCGGTGCTGACCGCGGTGATGCGTCCTGCTCAGCAGGAAGAGTCATGAGAGTGCTGCTGGTTGAAGATGACCGCATGATCGGTGATGCAGTGTATGCGGCGCTGAAAGATGCCGCCTACGCCGCTGATTGGGTGCGTGATGGCGAACAGGCGCTGCTGAGTCTGACGGCTCACCACTACGATTTGGTGCTGCTTGATCTGGGTTTACCGCGTCGTGATGGCGTTGAAGTGCTGAAGCAACTGCGTCAGCAAGGGAATCAGGTACCGCTGCTGATTGTTACCGCACGCGATGCACTGGAAGATCGTTTGAAGGGTCTGGATGCGGGTGCCGATGATTATGTGCTCAAGCCCTTTGCCATGAGTGAACTGTTGGCACGCGCACGTGCGGTGATGCGGCGCAAAGCAGGGAATGCCTCGCCGCTGATGAGCAATGGGCTCTTGACCCTCAATCCGGCAACCCGGCAGGTGTGTCATCTTCAACGCGATGAAACCCACACGCTATCTGCCCGAGAGTATGCCCTGTTGCAGGCGTTAATCGCCCAGCCCGGTCAGATTTTTTCGCGCAGCGAGCTAGAAAGCAAAATTTACGGCTGGGGCGAAGAGGTTGAGAGCAACGCGATTGAGTACTTCATTCATTCGCTGCGTAAAAAGCTCGGTAGTGATGCGATTCAGAACGTGCGGGGCGTGGGATGGAAAGTCTCAAAAGACGCCTGAGTGAATCAGTGCAATTACGTCTGTCGCTGGTTTTGTGTGTTGCTGTCGGCAGTATCGCTTTTCTCAGCGGGGTGTTGGGTTTTCTCTCTGCCTGGGATGAAGCGCATGAGTTGCAGGATTCGTCGCTGCAACAAATCGCCAGTCTGGCGAAAGATGGCATGTTGGCGCCCGGTAAGAGCAGTTTCATCAGCCCGCCGCTTCAGGATGAGGAGGGCTCGCGCATTGTGGTGCACTTCATCATGCCTGCTGCGGCGCCCGTTGCTGATTTTGCACTGCCTGCACAGCTTGAGGCGGGTTTTCACACGCTGAAAGTCAATCAACAACGCTATCGCGTGCTGATAGAAAACATGGCTGGTGGCGTGCGCGTGGCGGTGGCGCAACGTGCTTCGGTACAGGAAAACGTTGCGCTCTCTTCGGCGCTACGAACATTAGTACCATTTGGCATTCTTTTTCCGGTACTGCTGTATCTGATTGCCGATCTGGTAAAGAAGATTTTCCGCCCGATTCGCCAACTGGCGGCGGAGGTCGATCAGCAACGCGACAGTGCGTCAATGTCACTGAGTGGCGCGACAATTCCGCATGAAATTCAGCCCTTTATCACTGCCATCAATCGCTTGCTACAACGATCTTCTGATGCCATCACGCAGCAACGACGTTTTGTTGCGGATGCCGCCCACGAACTTCGCTCACCGCTGACGGCGCTGATACTGCAATCCGAACGGCTGGCAAGTAGCGAACTGCCGCCGGAGAGCCAGCATCGGCTAAGTGATTTGCGTGCCGGGATGCAACGCGCCAGTTGGCTGGTGGAGCAGTTGCTGACGCTGAGCCGCGCTCAAAGTGGTGAAGCCGGAGTGCTGCCGCCCGTGGAGCGCACACAGGTTTTTGCGGTGATGAAGCAGGTGATTGCCGATCTGCATCCGTTAGCTGAGCACAAAGCCCAGGATCTGGGGGTGCTCAGCATCAGTGATGCGGTGGTGATGGCGCGCCCCTCTGATCTCTATACCGCGCTGCGCAATCTGTTGCACAACGCCATCCACTACACGCCGGAGGGCGGATGCATCGATATCGCTATCGAACAGCATCCCCGCCAGGTGTTGATCACCATCGAAGACTCCGGTCCGGGTATTCCCGCCGATAAGCACCATCGGGTGTTTGACGCTTTTTATCGCATGGAAGGCAATGACGCCAACGGCTCAGGCTTAGGTTTGTCGATTGTCCGCGCCATGCTGGTTCGCATGCAGGGTGAGGTGGCGCTATCAGCCGCCACGCGCTTCCCATCGGGTTTGAAGGTAAGTGTTTCCCTGCCACTGGCTTAATTGATTACAAGGAGATAGCGATGTTTCTGACATCTGAAAATGCGGAAAATATTAACGACACGGTTTTCCTGCTGCTGAATGCGCCGGCGCATGCATCGACGGCAATGCTGAGTTTTGGCAATGTCTGCGCGACGTGGCTGATATTGATATATCCGCTGGCATTGCTGGTTTATTGGTTCAGTTTTAACCGTGATAAGCAACAGGCGGCGTTGTCTGCTTTACTGACATCGCTGATCGCTTTAACCCTCAACGTGATCATCGGAGATTTCTTCCCTCATCCACGACCGTTTATGGTGCCGATTGGCCACACCTTTATTTCCCATGTCGCCGACGCTTCTTTCCCCAGCGATCATATGACACTGGCCTGTGCGATTACGATGAGTTTGTTATTTAGCCAACGGCAGATATCAGGTGCCGTGCTGCTGGTGATGAGCGGATTTATTGCCTGGGGTCGAATCTATATGGGGGTGCATTTCCCCGGCGATATGTTGGGTTCGGTGCTGGTGGCACTGGGGTGTGCCTTCGCTGTTAATAAAGCGGAACCGCTACTCACACCGCTGTTTGATAAACTCTGCAATTTGAATACGTATTTATTGGGTTATTTAAAGCTCACGCGCGCAAAACATTAATTGACGGATGATTAAACCGATGCGATTTTTACGCAGCCCTTTTATTGCGCTGTTCATCAGTTGTGCATTGTTGTTTGCTATTCCTTTATTTCCTGGGGAATTCACTGGAGCTGGAATGCCAACGATCAATCCGCGCTGTTATGGTGGTTTTATGTGCTGACGCAGACCGTGAGTCAACCGTTTGGCTTTATCACGTCTGCGTTAATGTTGTTTGTTTTGATTTATACGTTGAATATTCGTCGGGGAGAGTGGCTTAAATTTGCGTTGGTGATGTTATTGCCAGTGATCGTTGGACAAGTGGCGGTCAGCGAGATCAAAAAGACCAACCACGAGCCACGCCCCTATGTGGTGTGGCTGAGTCAGACGGACAGTGAGATTGATCGCCACTTTTACCAGGATGATCCTGCCCAGCGGCGGCAGCTGGTTACCCAGCGGTTGGCTAATAACCTCCAGATTCCTGATTGGCAGAAGCAGCACTGGCTTCAACAGGTCGATCCTGCCTTTCCTTCCGGGCACACGATCTTTGCTGCTACCTGGGCATTAATGGCGGTGGCGCTGCTGATGGCGCGGGGTAAGTGGCTGTTGGCTGGGCTGGTGATGTTGTGGGCATATGGCGTGATTATCAGCCGTCTGGCGCTGGGTATGCACTGGCCGGGGGATTTGTTTACGTCGATTATGATAGCGCTCTATCTGAGCTTGCCTGCGCTGTGGTGGTGGTTGCGGCGAAAGGCAGTTTAAACGTTGCTCTAAAAGCAATCGGTGATAACGCAGTCTGGTGCCGCTCAGGGGCTGGCGGTTCAGGTGATAACGTAGTCTGGTGCCGCTCAGGGGCTGGCGGTACAGGTGATAACGCAGTCTGGTGTCGCTCAGTGGCTGGCGGTACAGGTGATAACGCAGTCTGCTGTCGCTCAGTGGCTGGCTGTCCTCGCGCCCCTGACGCGGTACCTTCACTTCACTCGTCAGCCTGACGGACCGGCGCAGACGGGACTTTCCCTGTCCCGGCTGCACCTTTCGCCAGCATCCATGCTGGCTCTCCTGGCTTCCTCATTCCGTTCAGCGCTGCGAAATGCCATCCCCTGAGCGGCACCAGCCTGCTTGCTAACTTCTGTATACGCTGTTGGAGAGGGCGCGATGGTGAAGACGTTAGCGCTTTTACTGCCACAAAGGGCGCGATGGCTAAGGCGATAACCCTTTTATTGCTACAGGGGGCACAGTGTTTGAGGCCACAGCCCCTCTGATGCTGCAAGGGCTATTCGCAGCGCTGAGGCGGAGACGTTGTGCCAGGAGCCAGTCGCAGGGATGCGACAGGCAGTTCGGGTAGGCCTGGATGGCCGTACCCGAACGGTCCGGCCGGCACGGCGTTGCAGCCGAAGGCACCGCGAAGCGGCGCGAGGACGGCCCGGCCGCAGCAGAGGTGCTGCGGCCCCCACCAACATGTTCATATATATAAAAAGGCCGCCATTTTAGAAAATAGCGGCCTCATTCAAAAAGGACCTACGCTGGCAAGCATTCGCCAGCGAATTAACTATCTTATTGCTGCTGATAAACCGGTGAGTGGACGGATTTATCGGTCAGGGGATGTAGGTTACTGTCATTATTGACGTGGTGATATTGATCCTCATCCCCCATATTAATTTTCCGTTCGCCTAGATCGAAAGGATAATTCTCGTACAATTTATTCGGTGTGCCGGGATGCCAACTGGCGGGGGTTAATAGCCAGGTATTGGCGGTGCGTTCAACGCCGATATTGGCTTCAACCTGAGTGACGGCTAGCAGGGAAAACGCGGCTACAAGTATCATCAATAATTTCTGTTTCATGGTGGTCACCTCGTGGTTAATAACAACTGTTGTGTTGATAGTGTTATTTTCTCACGGTGGCAGTGACCACACTCAAACCTGAAGATGACAATTCTGACAGGCGGGTTTATTGCGGTATCGAGAAGGTAAAGGTGCTGCCCTGGCCTGGCTTGCTGATGACCGCCACTTTACCGCCGTGTAACTCGGCGATGGTTTTCACGATCGCTAATCCCAGACCGGTATTTTCTGCACTAGTGCGTGAAGGATCGGCACGATAAAAACGCTCAAACAGATACGGAAGATGCTCAGGCTCAATGCCCTCACCATTATCCTGCACGCTAAAGTGCAGCCAGTGAGGTTCGCGGACAGCGCGCAGAATGATCTCACCGCCTGCAGGCGTGTAGTGCAGGGCATTCGACAGCAGGTTAGAGATGGCGCGCTGAAAATGCAGCGGATCGGCAGAGAATGACTCATCGCCGGCTTGTATCAGCGTGATGTTTTTCTCCTCAGCCAGAATGTCGTAAAAACCAATTAAACGCCGGAATTCATTGGCGCTATTTAGCGGCTCTTTTTTCAACGGCTCGCGGCTATTATCGGCGCGGGCCAGAAAAAGCATGGAAGAGACGGTGCGCGACAAGCGTTCACCTTCTTCCACTATCGCCTCTAACGTATCCTGGTACTCCGCTGTGCTGCGTGGTTGATTCAGGGTCACGCTCGCCGCTGAAATCAGATTATTGATCGGTGCGCGCAGCTCATGGGCGAGGTCAGAAGAGAAGCGCGTGAGTTGGGCAAAAGACGCTTCCAGTCGCGTGAGCATACTGTCGAATGATGAGGCCAACACCACCAACTCCGACGGCCAGCGCTCGGTGGCCAAACGCGTATGCAATTCTTCGACGTTGATGGTTTCAATCTGACGGCTGATCACCCGCAGCGGACGCAGGCCACGACGTGCCAGACCATAGCCGCAGGCGGCAAACAGCAGGATCGCCAGCGCAGCAGCCATCTGCATGCGCGCCCAATAATTTTCGATGATTTCATTATTGCGTGAGACGTTGAGCGCGGCCTGCACCAACCACAGCTCTTTATCCTTGAGAGGGAAAGTGGTGGCGGTAATCAGATACTTCTCGTGCAGCTCACCGTCATGATGCTTCCAGCTCTGGTAGTTAAAATCTTTGGTCGGGGCAGGATAAGCCGATTGCGGCACGCGAATATTTTTTGACTGAGACCAGACTTTGCCATCCGGACTGATAATGCGCAGCGACAAACGATCCTGCTCGGCGATAAATTCAAACAACTCCTTCTGCCACTGTTCCTGTGGCCCCTGGCGTTCGCTGATGGTGCTGGCAATCTCTTTCTGGAACTGCAGTGTACTGCGCAACTCATTGACATCTTTGCTGTTGAGCTGGTCGCGCAATGTCTGATAAAGCAGGCCGGAGACGCTGTACAGCACAATCGCCATCGCCAGAGAGAAGAAAAGGGTGAGTCGAACGGTAATCGGGACGTTACGGGGTATCAGCATGCTCTTTTTCTTCCAGGACATAACCGGCACCCCGAATGGTGTGCAGCAGTTTTACCGCATAGTTATCATCAATTTTGCCGCGCAGACGGCGGATAGCGACATCAATCACGTTGGTTTCGGGATCGAAATTCATGTCCCACACCTGCTCGGCGATCACTGTGCGCGACAGGACTTCGCCACTGCGGCGCATCAACAGGCTTAACAACAAAAACTCCTTCTGCGTCAGTTCGATACGGTTGCCTTCGCGTGTGACCTTGTGCTTCACAAAGTCCAGCACCAGCCCGCCAATCTGCAACTGCGATTCGTCGCTGCTTAATACCGCGCTGGGTGTCTGACGGCGCAGGATTACCCGCGCGCGGGCCAGCAGTTCGCTAAAAGAGAAGGGCTTGATCAGGTAATCTTCCGCGCCAAGTTCTAACCCTTTAACCCGGTCCTCGACATCATCCCGTGCCGTGAGAAACATCACTGGCGTCGCGCGGTCGGCCTGCCGCGCCATCTCAAGCAGCTTCCAGCCATTGATACCCGGCAACATCACATCCAGTATCGCCAGGTCATAGTCGTGCGTCAGCAGCAGGTGCAAGCCATCTATACCGTTGGCGGCCACATCCACCACGAAGTCATTCTCGCGCAGCCCTTTGGCGATGTAGTCCGCCGCCATCTGCTGGTCTTCCACTAATAACAATCTCATCCTTCCTCCGTCGCGTGGGTCAGCGCATCCAGACGTGCACCGGTACGATCAAACAGCAAATACAGCACCGGGGTGATAAACAGGGTAATGAATTGCGAAAACACCAGACCACCGACCACGGCGACACCCATCGGCTGGCGTAACTCGGCACCGGCACCCCAGCCGCAGGCAATCGGCAGCGCCCCCATAATGGCGCAAAGGGTGGTCATCATGATCGGGCGGAAACGCTGCAGGCAGGCTTGAATAATGGCGTCATGGGCACTTAGCCCCTGTTCACGCTGCGCAGATAGCGCAAAATCGATCATCATGATGGCGTTCTTCTTCACAATGCCGATCAGCAACAAAATACCAATCATGGCGATGAAGGTCAGATCCAACCCCATGAGCCGCAACGACAGCAGCGCGCCCACGGCAGCGGATGGCAGGCCCAGCAGAATCGTGATGGGATGAATCCAGCTCTCATACAGCATGCCGAGAATCACATAAATCACCGCCAGTGCCAGCACAATCAACCACACCTGGCTGCTCTGCGACTGCTGGTACAGCGCAGCTTGCCCGGCGTAGTTACCGAATACCGTGGCGGGAAGGTTGATGGCACTCTCTGCCTGACTAATGGCTTGCGTCGCATCGGACAGCGACTTACCGGGTGCCAGGTCAAATGAAATGGTGATGGCTGGTAACTGCCCCTGATGGTTCACGGCGGTCACGCCCTGCACGCGGCTAATATGCGTAAAGGTCGACAGCGGCAACAGATCGCCCGAAGCAGAGCGAACATAGATTTGTGACAGATCGCTCTCGTTCTGTCGGAAAGGCTGCTGCACTTCCATGATCACCTCATAGCTGTCTTCCGGGGCGTAGATGGTGGAAGCCTGCAATGTGCCGAAGGCGGCGTACAAATTGCTGCGGATCTGGTCGAGATCGACACCCAGCAAAGAGGCTTTATTGCGGTCAATGGTGAGTTGCGCCTGCAGGCCATTCAGCTGGGCATCGCTGTTCACCCCGACAAACACGCCGCTCTTGTTCATCTCGGCCATCAGTTGATTAGTGTAGTCGTTAAGACTTAAGCCACTGCTGCTGCTCACCGATTGCAGCGTGTACTGATAGGTACTTTTTGCCGCACGGCCACCCACTTTAAAGTTTTGCACCGGGCTGAAGAACACCTGAATGCCAGGTAAGTAGTGGGTTTCGGCGCGCATCTGTTGCAACACTTGCGCCATCGCCGGGCGCTGGCTGGCGTCCTTTAACGTAATGTTAAGCTGAGTCGTGTCGTGATCCACTTTCGTCACCAGCGTCTCTACCGCACTGTCATTTAACAACGTATTGCCCAACTGGAAGGCCACCTGTTTACGCGCTTCGTAGGACATATCCTGCGGCGTGTCGATGTTTGCCGTGACCTGGCCGATATCCTCCTGTGGGAAGAACCCTTTCGGTGCACTGATATACAGCCAGGCCGTCAACGCGATGGTCAACACGGCGACCGAAAGCGTCACGGCACGATGATCCACCGCCCAATTTAATCCGCGCGCATAGTGCTGACGCAGCGTCTCAAACCCGCGTTCAAACAGACGGCTCCACGTCGGCTCTGGTTTTGCGTGATCGGTATCATGGCGCATTAACATCGGTACCAGCAGTGGGATGATGGTAAGTGAGGCGGCAGCGGAAACCAGAATCGCCAGTGACACCACCCAGGCAAATTCATGGAAGAGCAGTCCCATGGTGCCGGGCATAAAGAAGATGGGGATAAACACCGCCACCAGCGACAGCGAGATGGAGATCACCGTGAAGCCGACTTCTCTGACGCCTTTTAATGCCGCGTGTTTGGGATCTTCACCCTGTTCGATGTAGCGCATGATATTTTCCAGCACCACAATGGCATCATCCACCACCAGCCCGACGGCGATGGTCAAACCCATCAGGGAAATGTTATCGAGACTCAAGCCAAAGGCGTACATCAGGCCAAAAGATCCCAGCAGCGAAATCGGTACGCTTAACGCGGGGATCACCGTGGCGCGCACGTGACGCAGGAACAGCAGGATCACCATAATCACCAGCGCAATGGTCAGCAGCAGGGTGAGATTGACGTCGTGAATAGCGTTGCGCACCGAGATCGAACGGTCATTGAGCAGCTGCATGTGAACCGAAGCAGGCATCTGCTGCTGCAATTTCGGTAACAGCTGCTTGATGGTGTCGAGCGTCGCCACCAGATTGGCACCCGGCTGGCGCGTCACGCTCAGCACGATGGCGGTGTGATTGTTCACGGCACTGTGGCTCAGCGTGTTTTCAATGCTGTCCTGCACGCTGGCAATGTCTGAAAGCCTGACCGGCTGGCCATTGCGCGTTGCTACCACCACCTGGCTGAAATCGCTGGCATTGCGCAGGTCACCGCGGGTCTGCAACATCATCATCTGCCTCTTGCCATCCAACTCACCCACCGGGGAATTGTCGTTGGCCGCTTTCAGCGCGGTGTGCAACTCTTCCAGCGTCATGTTGGTGGCGGCGAGTTTGGCGGGATCGACTTCCACGCGCACGGCATAGCGCTTCTGACCAATCACCGTGACTTCCGCTACGCCCTTGATCATCGACAGCGACGGTGAAATCAGATCGTCCGAGTAACGGTTAAGATCGGAGAGCGTCATGGAGGGTGAATCCAGACTGATCTGTGCAATCGGTGCATCCGCTGGATTGACCTTGCGGAAGGTCGGCGGCGTGGTCATCTGCGAAGGCAACTTTTTCAGTGACTGATATAGCGCGGCCTGCACATCTACCGAGGCTGAATCGATGTTCACCGAGGGATCAAACTCCAGCACGATGGTAGTTGCGCCCTCAAGGTTAGTCGAAGTCATAGTCGCCACACCCGGAATGGTCGCCAGATTTTTTTCCAGTGGAGTGGCCACTGAGGAAGCCATGGTTTCCGGGCTGGCGCCTGACAGTGAGGCGTTCACTTTGATGGTAGGCGTATCAAAAGTGGGCAGGGCAGCGACGGGCAAATGCTGCCAGCACACCACACCCGCCACCATGATGGCAATCCAAAACAGCAGTACGGCAATTGGCCGCTGCAAACAACGTTCAGAGAAACTCATGGCTGCATGACCGCCTTATCAATGTTGCTGGCAATCTGCACCCTGATGCCGGGGCGCAAATTATTCGCACCCTCATTCACCACTTTAGTGCCCTGCGCGAGTCCATTAATCACCGCCAGAGACTGCTGCACGCGTAGCAGTGTGACCGTCTGTGCTTGCGCCTGGTTGTGTGCATCAATCACATAGACGAAATGACCCTCGGGCCCGTTTTGCACTGCCTGCGGTGGCAGGACAACGGCATCTGGCGTGACGCCCGCATCAACTTTGACGTTCTGGAACAGACCGGGCCACAACAGGTGCTGATGGTTATCGAAATGGGCTTTAAGCGTAATGGTGCCGCTAGTGGTGTTGACGCTGTTATCAATGAAGTCGAGGGTGCCTTGTGTCGGCTTACCGCTGGCATCCTCAACCCAGACGGTCACCGGTCCCTGGGTTTGGGCAGCCAGTACCGGTTTCAAATCGTTCTCAGGCAGGGTAAACGCGACACCAATCGGATCGAACTGAATGAGTGATACCAGTGGCAATGTGCTGCCGGGCTGCACCAGGCTGCCGGGATGCACATTCAGCGCCCCGGTTTTGCCGCCAACAGGCGCGGTAATGCGCGTATAGCCAAGGTTGACCTGTGCGGTTTGCACATCTTGCTGTGCGGCCTTGAACTGAGACTGATACTGCTGAAGGTTACTTTGCAGCGTGTCCCAGTCAGACAGAGAGATATAGTTTTTCGCTTTTAACATGCGACCGCGTTGCAGATCATTCTGCGCTTTTACTAGAAGCGGTTTGGATTCCCCTGCAGCGGCCACCGCCCGATCATAGGCGGCCTGCTGGCTGGCATCATCAAGCGTAAAAAGTCGCTGCCCGGCTTTAACGAAATCCCCTTCATGGAAATCGACGCTTTTTACCGTGCCAGTCAGTTGCGCCTGGATGTCCACCTGGTTGAGCGGCACCACATGGCCTTGCGTTGCCAGGGTAATCGGTAGCGGTTTCACGGCCGCATCGGCCTGTTGTTTCGGCCAGAAATACCAGCCGCTTCCGCCGACGATCAAACCGACGATCAGCAGAAGGGAGTGTTTGGATTGAAAAGCCATGGTGCCTCGACGAGCGTTGTCATTTTTCACCAGTTTATCGAAGGCTACCGAACAGAATGGAAAGAGGAAGATGACAAATTTGTCATCTTCAGATGCACAGATTCTTCAGTGGGTTACAAAAAGAAAAACGCCACAGCGTGGCGTTTTAGCGGGTGAACCAGATGGTCAGAAAACTCACGACGGCGAACAGGCTCACTGCAATCGCCAGATACTCGCTGGCGGGACGAACAAACATCGATTTCATAAAAATATCCTCGTGGTCATGAGGCTATTTTCGCGAACCAAGATTAACGCAACCTTAGGGCCAAACCCTGTGCGTCAGTTACCGCGAAAAATCAATTGTGCGTCCAGTAAGTGCCTGTTTCCGGGATCGGCAGGAATTGCTGGTTCATCTCCCGCAGCGTGTCATCGGGTGACAGATCGTGGAATAGCTGTGGATGGAAGGTTTTGGCAAAAAATTCGGCGGCCAGCAGGTGCCATGGGCTCATGTAGAAATTTTGCCAGAAGGCGGCGGCGCGCTGCTGCTGCACGGCGGGCAGGGCCGAGACCGTGCTGTCTTGCGCCAGCGCCCGCAGAAAGGTGGTTTTGGCTTGTTCCCCGTTGACCAATGGGCCGAGTTGCAGTGCGGTGTTTTCTTCCGAGCCCGAAGAGCCGGTGGCGATATAGAGATCGGGATTAGCGGCTATCACCGCTTCCGGGTTGAGCTGACCAAATACGGCGGGAAAACGCCCGGCGGCAATGTTGTCGCCCCCGGCGAAGGCGATCAAATCCGCCAGATTGCCATGCGCCACCGTGGTACAGCATTCGGCTTTCTTACCCAGATGTAATTGCAGCATCACTTTCGGACGCGTGCCGTGCCAGTTGGCTAAACGATCGCGAATACGCTGCATATGCTGCTGATAGAAGGCAATGAAGCGCTCGCTTTTCGCCTCATCATTGAGTGCCGCGCCCAGCGTACGCAGACTGGCAACGGTATTCGCCAGCGGGTCGACGCGGAAATCAAGAAACAGCACCGGGATATTCGCGGCCTGTAGCTGCTGCATAAACAGCGAGTTATTGGGCGGAGTACGGGCATACACCGGCAGTATCACCAAATCCGGCTGCAGCGCGATAATTTTCTCTACATTAAGCTGCGAGAAGTTGGAGTTGCCAATCTGGGTAATGTTGCCGATTGACGGGAAGGTTTTGACGTAACGATCCCAGGTTTGCTTATCGAGATTGCGCAGATCCGCGGGCCAGCCGACCACCCGTTTCGCCGGGTTGCCATCCTCCACCAGCGCGAGGGTATAAATCATCCGGCTTTCGCCAATCACAATCCGCTGCGGATTGTCCGGGACATTCACCTGACGTTGCAGGCTATCGGTCAGGGTTTTACTCTGCGAAGCCAGCGGCAATAGCAGAAGCAATGTCAGTAGCACTTTTTTCATCGCGTTGCTCACAGTAGGCTCCGCCCTGTAAGGCGGAGCACAGCAGATTAGAAGTCGACGGCAGCCTGCAAATACATCACGCGGGGTTCACCTTCAATCACGCGCAGGTTACCGGCGCTGGACTCGTAGTATTCGCGGTTGAACAGGTTCTTCACGTTAAGCTTCAACTGAGTGTGTTTACCGATCAGCTGGCTGTCCCAGGCAATAAACGCATCGGCTACGGTATAAGCGGGCATCACGAAGCTGTTTTCTGGATCGCCCGCACGGGTGCCAACATAGCGTCCACCGCCGCCGAGCCGCAGTTCACCTGGCAACCACGAGAAGCGCAGAGTGTGGCTCAGATACAGGCTGCCCATATTGGTCGGTGCATTCACCAGGCGGTTGCCGACGTTGTCAGGATTAACGTTGTCGGAAACAATCTCGGTTTTGTCGTAGCTGTAGTTAGCGATCAGGTTCCAGTCAGGCGCAAACTCGCCGTTGACCTCCAGCTCCGCACCGGTCGAGCGTGCTTTGGGAATGTTGCGCGTCACGCCGTTAATGAAAATCGACATGTCCTCTTCATCAATGCGGTACAACGCTAGCGTGGCGGCCAGATTGGGTGCAACCTGCCACTTCGAACCCACTTCCCAGGTGGTGCCTTTTTCGGTGGAGGCCACATTGCCGTCATCGTCGGTTTGGGTTGATGGCGTAAATGATTTGCTGTAGCTGCCGTACAGTGAGACGTCCGGCAAGACTTTGTACACCACCCCCAATTGCGGCAGGAAAGCGTTGCCGCGATCGTTGAGTGTGGTTTCAGGATCGATAAAGCCGTTGCTGGAGGTTTGGGTGTAGCGCTGGAAACGGCTACCCAACACCGCGATCCATTTGTCCGTCAGATGAATGCTGTCTTTGGCAAACACTGAGCGGCTATAAAGATTGGTGCGCAGATTGCTCAGCGCATCGTTATAGGTGCTGTCGCTGAGGATCGGCTCTTCGCCGTACACCGGGTCGTACATGTTGAAGGTGCGTGAAACAGTGCCGCGATAGGATCGCGCTTTATAGGTTTCGTTCTGCTCATAATCGACACCCACCAACAAGTCGTGCTGCATGCCCGCGACAGTGGGAGAACCGCTGATATCCCAGGAGACATATTCTGTCTGATGGTTGAAGCCACGGTTAGCGTCAGCGCGGCGCGAAACGATGCCGGTCGTGGTGTTGATGGCGGTGGCGCGCACTTCGTTACTGTCATAACGGCGCTGCATCCAGCCATAGTTAAGGTGCGTATCCCAGACATCATTGAGGTTATAACCGTAAGAGACGTTCAGGCGTTTGTTTTTGCCCCAGGCATGGTTAGCATTGTCGTCGAGACGACGGTTGTAAGGAATATCGACGGGTTTCCCGCTAAGAAACGCCGTGCCACGGTCGTAAGGCACATCGTATTTATACTCGACGTAGCTGATGTTGAAGGACGCGCGATCGCCGTACCAGCTTAATGACGGCGCCAGCAGGGTATGTTCGTTAACGCCAAAATTACGCCAGTAATCCTCGCGCTGACGCTCTGCCACCATGCGGAAGGCAAAGCCGTTACCGAGCGGCCCGGTGATATCCACCATGCCAGTGCCACCGCCGTAGCTGCTGGATTCACCGCTGATATGGGTGTTCCACTCGTATTGCGGCTTTTTACTCACCAGATTGATGATGCCGCCAGGATTCAGAATGCCGTACAGCAGCGATGAGGATCCCTTCAGCACCTCGACATGATCGATGCTGGCATCCATGGTCAATCCCTGGTTACTGCGCACGCCATCGATGAAGATTGAACCGTCGGTGTTGGAGCCGAAACCACGCTTGACAAAACCATCTTCTGTCCCCCCCAGCGTATTGCCTTGAGTCACTCCACTGACGAACTTCACCGCATCATTCAGGCTGGTTACCTGATAATCCTTCATCACTTGTGGCGTCACCACGCTGATCGACTGCGGTGTTTCGTTGCGTGGCGTTGAGGTGCGCAGTGTCGCCGCGGCATCGTCCTGGTTATAGCTGCTGGAAGTGGTCTCCGGGGCGGCTGTAACGGTCAAGGTTTGATCCGCGCCGCTGGCTGAGTAACTGCACAGCAGGGTGGAAGCCAGTAATACCTGAGAGCCAGAGAGCGTATATTTTACCGCTGGTGAAAATAAGCAAAGATACTTCATTAAGTTAAATCCGCATCAAAAAGGGAAATATTCAGAAGAGCGGATGGTAATGAGATTGATTTCCATTTACAACAAAATATTGCTGTGTCGCTATCAATTCAGGCTATTTATTTTCTATTTCACTGGAAAGTGCGTTGGCACAAAACCACTATTCAATGCAATATTGAGATTAAATGTAGTTTTTAAATCCATTGTTTTATATGGATTTATTGCATATATGTAGTAGATGGTGTAGTTTCAGGATGTATATTCATCATCCACTACATTTCACCCGGGCGGCGGCGACGTTAACCCTAACGATCCTTCGATAAACGGATGATGATTAATTTAATTAAATTAAGGTATTCTTAATTTTCATTCTAATAATACCTTTGCCATTAAGGAAATTTAGCGGTGAGAAGGGACGGCGTGGCTTTGATTCCGTTCAAATTCTGGATTATCCTCGCAGAACTTTATCGCGATAACGTCGCGAAGCATCATCCAACCTACTCATTTAAAAGGTGTTTGTTCCCGTGAGCGATTCCGCACCGAAAACCAGTAAACGCCCTTACGATCTCTACGGCGAACGCTTTCACGCCTGTAAACATCAGCTCACGCCACGCCTGTTCAAAGTGGCGAATTACATCCATCAGCATCGCAGTGTGGTACTGGATAAAACCGCGCTGGGTATCGCTATTGATACCCAGACCTCGGATGCCACAGTGATCCGTGCCATTCAGGCGTTGGGTTTCTCCGGCTATCGCGATCTGAAAATTGTGATGGGGGAGTATCTGGGCGTCACACAACGATCGCCGGCGCGTGTGGCCTCGACAGTCAATGCCTTGTCGCAGGATGCCAAAGGGAGTGTGGATTTCGTGCTGGATAGCTATCGCATCAGTTGCGATATGCTGTCGTCCACGGCGAACAGAAAGGCGATTCAGCAAGCCATCGATCTGTTGCAGCATGCAGAACGGGTGGCGATCTTTGGCATCGGTGCTTCAGCCATTCTTGCCGATTACACTGCACGACTCTTTAAACGTAACGGTACCGCATGCTATGTGCTTAATCGCACCGGCATTGCACTCAGCGAACAGATTGCGGAGATGCGCCATGCTGATGTCCTGATTATGCTGGTGCAGAGCAGTGCGCATCCGGAAGGATTGGTGACAATGGCCGAAGCACAACGACTGGGGATGAAAATCATTGTCCTGACAGGCGCCACCGACAGTCATTTTGCTCAGCGATCCGATGTGACGATTGAGATCCCGCGCAGCCGTGAGGCGGATAAAATGCCGGTGCATGCTACGCCGATGATCTGTCTGGAGATCCTGGTGTTAGGGCTGGCCGCCACGACGCCGGTCGCCACCATGAATAGCATGAGCAAGTTGTATGAAATCAGCAACGCGTTGACCCGTCCTGGGGCGCGTAGAAGTCATAAGCCCTGAAAATCCTCACTGACATCTGGAAGCGATCATGACCACCGAAATTCCCCTGCTTGATGTGCAAGGGATCACCTATGCCATGCAAGGCCGAACGCTGCTGGCACCTGTTTCACTGCAACTTCATGCGGGTGATTTTCTGCTGCTGACCGGCCCCTCAGGCAGCGGTAAAAGCACGCTGTTGAAAATTTTAGCCTCGTTGCTGGCCCCGACAGCCGGCGTGATTCGCTTTGAGAATCGCGATATCGCTCAATGCAAACCCGAGCACTATCGCCAGCAGGTCTCCTACTGTTTCCAGACGCCACAGCTGTTTGGTGAGACGGTCTACGACAACCTGGCGTTGCCCTGGCTGATTCGTCAGCAAAAACCGGTGCGTGAAAAGCTAATCGCCTCGCTGGAGAGCGTGCACCTTAATGCAGATATGTTGGATAAGCCGGTGGAGCAACTCTCCGGAGGCGAAAAACAACGCGTTGGACTGCTGCGTAATCTGCAATTTCTGCCGCAGGTGCTGTTGCTGGATGAAGTGACCAGCGCGCTGGATGAGGAAAATAAAACCGCGATACAGGCAATGATTCGCCAGCGGGTGGATCACCAACGCCTGGCTGTGGTGTGGATTAGCCATGATGTCAATGAAATCCAGCACGCCGAAAAAGTATTGCGACTGGAAACACCGGAGAATGGAGCCGTACATGAGCCAGCATAATATTACCGACAGCTCGCTGCTGCTTTCACTGATGCTGGTGGTGATCGCACTGCTAATCAGTCAGAAAGAGAAGCTCGGCATGGGTAAGGACATCCTCTGGAGCGTGTGCCGCGCCATCGTGCAGCTGGTGATTGTGGGCTATGTGTTGAAGTCGATTTTTGACCTTAACAACCGCTGGCTGACCATCTTAATGGTGCTATTCATCTGCGTGAATGCGGCGCTGAATGCACGCAAACGCAGCCGCAACATCGACCATGCGCTAGCGATCTCATTTGTGGCGATCACCACCGGCACGTCGCTCACCCTCACTATTTTGTTATTGAGCGGCGCCATTGAGTTTATCCCGATGCAGGTGATCCCCATTTCCGGCATGATCGCGGGCAACGCGATGGTGGCAGTGGGTCTGTGTTACACCAACCTCAATCAGAGGTTTAGCGATAATCGGCAGAAGATTCTGGAGATGCTGAGTTTAGGCGCTTCGGTGAAGCTCGCCTCGGGGCGGCTGATTCGCGACAGCATCCGTGCGGCAATGATCCCGACGGTCGATGCCGCAAAAACCGTGGGACTGGTGAGTCTTCCCGGCATGATGTCAGGATTGATTTTTGCCGGGATCGATCCGGTGAAAGCGATTAAATACCAGATTATGGTGACCTTTATGCTCATCGGCACCGCCAGCCTCTCGACCATCATTGCCGCATATTTGTCGTATCGCCGTTTTTACACCGCACGAGCACAGCTGAAGAGCAGTGTTTAAAAGGCGCGGCGGGGCCATGCACGTGGCTTAAGCTCACTGCTGAAACCGCAGCGCCACGCCAAAGGCATGTTCAGCGCTGACGATAAGCGCTGACTCCTCTTCCAGGAACGGGATATCGCCCAGTAACAAGCTGGCTTTCACCTTGCGCAGATCCGTACTGCGCAAGCTTAACGCCGCCATGCGTGCACTGCCGTTGTAATCGAGTGGTAAGCCGGCGAAGCGTTGCGTGACATAGCCAGCAGCAGCGAAGCGTATCGTTGCCACGCCGGCTTTCAATACGAATGCGCCTTCCTGGCAGGCGGTGAGCGCATTAGCCCCAAACAGCCGACTGTAGGGTTGTGCCGCCGCCGCTGGATCCTGCGCCACCACCACAAATTCGACAATATCGATCACGCCGTTGGGATGCTGACGCCATGCTTCCTGCCACACCGCGTGCGGTGTCTCGTGCTGGCAAAAGAAACTGCGGCCATTCGGCACCAGCGCAGGCCGTAATGGCACTGTGCGGAAACGAGCTTGTTCTTCGTTGCCATCCGGTAACTGCACCGGACGGAAGAAGTGGGCAGGTTGATTGCCATCAATGTCCTGGCCCTCAAGATAACGCCATACCGCATCGGCATCGTCGGTCTTCCACACTAAACCACTCAGGCCAATCGGCGACTGCCACACGTCCTGGCGTAAACTGGCACGTCCGGCCTCAAAGCCAAGCAGCTCAAGATAGTTATCACCAAACACGGCCAGATGGTTACTGGATCCGAGCGAATGATGGCCGCGTTCTGTGAGCTGAAACCCTAACCGGCGAAACAGCGCACTCGCCTCATCTAACCGATCGGCCACGTTGATGACCACATGATCAAGACAGGGAATCGGTACTGAAATTGCCATCGCTTTCCTCCTTGCTCTCATTGTCACTGCGCCCATGCTAGCGCGTCCGGTTCGGATGCTGACAGTGGCTGCCAGTTGACGTGCGTCTCCGCACCAAAACCGGCGGCAATGCCGGCAATCAGGGTGGTGATGTGTGTATCGGTGTACTTATCATTACTGCGAACGATGCCTTCGATTTCTGCCGTCTGAGGTAGCACATTCCAGCTATTACCGGCCGTTAAACGTGTAATGCCAAGCGTCCATTGGCGATGACGATTGGGGAGCGCATACAGCGCTGAAACGATATGACTGCCGATCACAATCACATCAATGCCTTCATGCGGGCGCGCGGCATGGGCGCCTTTGCCGGTCAGGGTGATGTGAAAACGCTGCGTTGAATGGGTTTGCCCGGTCATGGTCATCCTTGTGCTTGTGCAGGTAAAAAAGGCTCGCCCAGCGTCAACATCAAACGGTTTGCCCAGGCAAAGAAAGCGGCGGACTGGATCACATCAAGCAGTTCCAGCGTGGTGACGCCGTGACCGCGTAACGTCTGAACCTGTTCGAGGCTAGCGGCAGCAGGCGTGATTGATAGTGTGGCGACCAGGTCAATGATCGCGGCCCAGCGTGGTGACTGGCCGTGAGCCAGTTCTGCGCCCGGTGCCACATTCAGCAGCTTTTGCACTGCCGCATCATCTTTTGACAATTGACTGGCTTTACGCGCATGGACAGAAGCGCAAAAGATGCAGCCATTCACTTTACTCACCACCGTTGCTGCCAGTTCACGTTCAGCGCGCGGCAATCCGCCAGCGGTGTAAAAGATGCCTTTGTCGGTCAGCGTGCGCTGTTCCAGCAGCGGCAGATGACGTGCCAGCAGGCGGAAATAGTCGGAGTCGCTATGGCCGTTTTTCTTCAGCGTAGCCTGTTCATCGGCGGTAAATTCGTTGAGTGGTTTGGCTGCCAGCCAGGGTTCCCAGCCTAATTCTTGCTGGGTAAAGGCGGTGAGGGCAGTTTGGCCGCTTAACGTTAACGGCGCATCGTGCCACTTGCCTGCTACGGCGTGTGCTTGCGTGTCACTCTGTTCGCCATTGAGCAGGCGTAAGCCGGTCAGTAAACGACTCTGAAAGCTCACAAAGGCAATTAATTGTGCGAGGGTGACGATGCCATGCGGCGACCAGCCAGCGCTTTGCAGGTTTTGAATGTGTTTGGGTGCTGCATCCACTGGGTGCAGGCTGAGCAGTTCGGCAAAGGCGTGACCGGCCGCGAAACGCGCGTCATGTGCCTTATTCGTCACTTGCTGCTGATAATGCGCCTGTAAGCGGGTAGCACCGTGCCAGTCGGCAACCTGTGCGGCTAAGGCAAACCGCCATGGCAGTGGGAGATCCGCATCATCTTCACCAAACAGTACATCGTAACTCCCTTGCGTGTGCTGAGTGGCAGCGTGTCGCTCGCGACGTGCTAATGCGAGTTCCGATGCGGGGTCGATATCCGCTAAGGCGGCCAGTAAATCAATGGATTGAGACATCATCTTCTCCTGTTAAGCCTGTTCCAGAGCGCGTAGCGCCGGGGCGATATGGTCAGCGATTAATTCAATGGAACGCAGAATGTCGGCGTGTGGCGGATCGATCGAGTGCACCTGGAAGGTGATATCGGTGACACGTTGCAAGGTGGAGTCCGCGCGCAATGACGCCAAAACGGTAGGCGCATCGCCAAAGTGCGCATCAAGCTGGCGCGCATGGCTTTCCAGCGTATGCCCAGTGATGACGTGCCCAGCAGCCTGAAATTGCTCAGCCTGGCGCTGCAATCCCGGTTCCGCCAGGCGCCGCGCATACGCATTCGAATCGGCAACGAATGCGGTGCGCGAGGCGAGAATGCGCGGTGCGATATCGGCCGGTAGCGCGGCAAGATAGGCATCGATCATCGGATTTTGTATCGCCTCCAGCGGCAAGTCAGGCTGACCTGGCGGACGCGGTTGCGTGCGTGACAACATCAATCCATGGCCAGCGGCTCCGGCTCGTGCGGCACCTTCAACCGAGAAAGTGGCGATCCACACGCGCTGTGCCAGCGTTGGGGCGGGCGGATAAAGATGATTATCCGGGTGCGCGAGGGTATCGCCGCGCCAGGCGCTGAGCAGCGTGTGCAGTTGATCGGCAAATACGCTGGCGCGCTGATCGATAGTTAAGCCAAAGGGCAGGAAAGAGGTTTTGGTGCCGCCCGATCCTAATCCGATTTCCAGCCGCTGGTTGCTGAGCAGATCCAGTACGGCCGCATCCTCCGCCACACGGAGCTCGTTCTCCATCGCCAGCGTAATAATGCCGGTACCAAGACGAATTGTGCGGGTGTGCGCGGCCACGTGTGCGAGGAAAACCAGCGGTGCAGGCAGGCCGCCTTCCTTCTCATGAAAATGATGCTGAGCGATCCAGGCGCTATCGAAACCCAAACGCTCGGCGTGCTGGATCTGTTCTGTGGCGAGGCGATAGCGCTCTTGCGCCGAGACCTCATCCAGCAGGCGGGTGAAAAAGCCAATGCGTTTACGCGTCATGCAGACTCCTTAATCAGCGGACGGATAGCGGGGATAGCGTCAATCAGTGAACGGGTATAAGTATGCTGGGGCGCGTTAAATAGGGTGACCGTGTCACCTTGCTCGACCACTTCCCCCGCACGCAGCACCGTCACGCTGTGCGCGATGCGGCGCACCGTGGCGAGATCGTGGGTGATAAACAGATAGGTCAAGCCCAGCTCCTGTTGCAGCTGTTGCAACAACTGCAGGATCTGCGCCTGTACGGTGACATCCAGTGCCGAAGTGGCTTCATCCAGCACCAGTATTGCCGGTTGCAGGATCAGTGCTCGGGCAATTGCCACGCGCTGGCGTTGACCACCGGAAAGTTCGCGCGGTTTCCGTGTCAGCAATTCCAGTGGCAGTGCCACTCGCTGAGCCACGGCTTCAACACGCTGGCGGCGCACGTCGGCACTGAGCTTTTCAAAATTGCGCAGCGGCTCTTCAATAATGGCAAACAGCGTCTGGCGCGGGTCTAAAGATGCAAACGGATTCTGGTAAACGAACTGGATTTTGCGTCTGAGCTGGCGAAGCGCTTCGCCGCGCAGTGCACTGGTATCAATGCCGTCGATGATGACACGTCCGCTGTCGGCCTGTTCAAATCCCAGCAGAATGCGCGCCAGCGTGGTTTTACCCGAGCCGGATTCACCGACCAGCGCGTGCGTGGTGCCGCGTGGCACCGTCAGGCTAACCTGTTTGGCGACCGGTAACTGCTGCTGTTTGCCGAGCGAAAATTGCTTGTTGATGGCGGAAAGCTGGATCGCGGGTGTTGAAAATTTTGCTTCAGCAGGAATCGTTAGCGCACTGTGGCCAGGCGCAGCATCTTGCAGCAGCTGACGCGTGTAAGGATGGTGTGGCGCATTAAACAGCTGAGCGGCTGGCCCCTGTTCCTGAATCTCGCCGTGACGGAAGACCAGCAATCGGTCAGCGCGTTCTGCCGCCAGCGCCAGATCGTGCGTGACGAACAGCACAGCGGTGCCGGATTCACGCCGCAGTACATCCAGCAGATCCAGAATGCGCTTCTGCACTGTGACATCCAGTGCGCTGGTGGGCTCATCCGCAATGATAATTTGCGGGCGTAAGGCGAGGGCGATGGCAATCAACACGCGTTGTTTCATCCCACCAGAAAGCTGATGCGGATACTGCGCCAGTCGCTGTTGTGGATGGCTCAGGCCAACCTTTTCCAGCAGTTCCAGTACGCGCTGCTGGCGCTCAGACTGGCTGATTTTCTGATGCAGTTGCAGCATCTCACCCACCTGATCGCCGATGGTTTTCACCGGATTCAGTGAGTTGCCGGGATCCTGCGGCACCAGACTGATACTGACGCCGCGCAGGCTGTCCATACGTTTGGCCGACCAGTCGGCAATGTCAGTGCCGTTTAACACGATTTTTCCGCTGTCGCGGCGACCATTTTCCGCCAGCAGGCCAATGATCGCTTGTGCGGTGGTGGTTTTACCGGAGCCGGACTCGCCCACTAAGGCCACCATTTCCCCTGCCTGCAAGCTGAAGCTCACGTTGTGCACCACTTCACGCCACTGCCCGCGCTGTTGATAGCTGAGGGAAAGATTTTCTATTGCGAGTAATGCACTCATGCGCCACCTCCGGCGATCTGCTGGCTAATGCGATTCGCGGCCAGCACCACTGCCACCACCACGATGCCGGGGAAAGTGGTCAGCCACCAGGCCGTAGCCAGATAGTTGCGCCCCTCGGCGATCAGTAAACCCCATTCTGGTGTGGGAGGCGGCGTGCCATAGCCGAGGAAACTTAGCGTGGAAAGCGCCAGAATCGCCTGACCAAACTGTAGCGCGGCAAAGGCGATCACCGCCGTCAGCGAGTTGGGCAAGATGTGTCGCCACAGCACCGACCAAAAACTGCCGCCGCTGCCGTAGGCCGCTTCAACATATTCGCTGCGCCGCACGCGTACCACTTCGCCACGCGCCAGGCGAGCAAAATTAGCGATAGAGGCAATCCCCACGGCCAGCGCGGCATGCACCGTGCCAAACCCCAGCAGAATAAGTACGCTGAGCGAAAGCAGTAATGAAGGGATCGACAGCAGCACGTCAACCAGGCGCATCAGGGTGTTTTCCGTACGCCCGCCTACCGCGCCTGCCAATACGCCAAGTGTTGTGCCGCCAATCAGACCCATCGCCACGGCGGCAAAGGCGGTGGCCAGTGACTGTGACGCACCGTAGACAATACGGGTAAACAGATCGCGGCCGAGTTGATCGGTCCCGAGCCAGTAAGCGGCCTGCGGCGCTAAACGTTGCGCGCCGGGCAAGCCTTGCGTCGGGTGGTAATGGGTCAATAATCCTGGCGCGAACGCGGCCAGCAAGGCCAGCAGCATCACTGCCCAGGCCAGCCAGAGTCCGGGCTGAATCTGCCAGCTGCGTTGCGTGCGTGGGGTAGCGCCGCGCTGGCGGGCGGTGGCGTAATCGACGAGGCTCATCGGTTTCCTCCGGCGATAGGTTGTAGACGGGGATCAAACAGAGGCATTAGCACATCAACCAGCAGATTAATCAGTACAAAGGTCAGCGCAGAGATCATCACCACTGCTTGCAGCACGGCGACATCCTGATTATTGACCGCTTGCTGCGTCAGCTGGCCGATACCGCTAAGACCAAATACGGTTTCGGTAATCAGCGCGCCAGCGATCAATTCGCCCAATAGCAGACCCGCCACGTTGAGCACCGGCAGCAGCGCATTACGCATCACGTGTCGCCACAGCACGCGACTGGCGCTGGCGCCTTTAGCTCGCGCCACCGCTACAAACGGCTGCGTCGAGATTTGATCAATACTGCGCAACAGAATTTGTGCCAGCGGCGCGGAAATCGGGATCGCCACCGTGATCACTGGCAGGATTAAACCCTGCAACGGCGACGGGTTGATCACCGGTATCCAGCGCAGCTGGAAGGAGAACAGCTGTATCAACGCGATGCCGAGCCAGAAGGTCGGCAGCGAGATAAACAGGGCAGGAACGGATTGCAGCAACGAACGCAGCATGCGCAGCGCGGGTAGCCGAGACAGCGCCGCCAGCGTAAAGGCCAGCAGCGTGGCGAGCGCAAAACCCAGCACGGCCAGCTGCAGGGTGGCGGGCAGGTTGCTGATCAACAGATCGCCTACTGACACGCCGGCCTGCACCGAATAGCCAAAATCACCGTGCAGTATCGCCATTAGCGTATGAAAATATTGCTGCCACAGGGGGTTATCCGCGCCATAGGCCAGCCGCATCTCCGCGATCTGATCCGGGCTCAAGCCCAGATCCGGGTTCTGAAATTTGATCAGCACCGCATCGCCCGGTAGCACCTGCAGCAGCAAGAACGACAGGGTAAACGCGGCCCACAATACCAGCACGCTTTGACCCACTCTTCGCAGCAGAGAACGTTGCATCATTAGCCTGCCTTAGTGTTTTTCCACCCACGCACCGTAGAATGAAGGGCGTCCGACCGCTTCAAAGCTGACGCCTTTGAACCAGGGGGCACCCGCGAACACCTGCGGCTCTTCGAAGATAGGGATCACGTAAGCCTGATCGAGCAGATAGCGTTGGGCATCACCGGTCAGAGCCAGACGCTTAGCGGGATCGACTTCCGCAGAGATATCCACCAGCAGCTTATTGAGCTTGTCGTCGCGGAAGTTTTGCACCTTGTCGCTGGAGCCGCCTTTTTGCAGCAGCGCATCACGGTTAGTGGGGTAGAACTGGCTTTTCACCACATCCGGATCGGCACGACCCACTTCCGATACGGTCAATGGCGTTTTTAATGGATCGAGATTGTCCAGCGTGCGGCTGCCCGCATCACCGGCTTTGACCGCCAGCGCCACACCAACCTGACGCCATTGCTGTGCCACCAACTGCAGCACTTCTTTGTTTTGCGGCTGTGGCAGTGATTCGTAGATTGTCAGGGCAAGCTTCTTGCCGTCTTTCTCACGGATACCGTCACTGCCGACCTTCCAGCCCGCTTTATCCAGCAGTTGTTTTGCCAGCAAGGGATCGTATTTCAGCTTGTCGGCGAGGTTGACATAACCTGCGGCTGAATTGGCAATGACAGAGGTGGCTTGCGGATAGTTGGGTGAGAACAGCGTTTGTACCACCTGTTGGGCGTTTGTCGCATGCAGCAGAGCCTGCCGCACGTTCACATCGCTTACCAGCGGGTTATCGGGGCGGAAGCTAATGCTGTCATTGATTCCACGCGTCGGTGCGGCGTAAATCGGGAAGTTTTGCTGTTGTGCTTGTTTCTCATCATAGGCCTGCACCTGGCGGATGAAGTCTGCCTGGCCCGCCAGCAACGCGCCAATGCGCACGCTGTCTTCTGGCGTGACGATAATTTTGATGCCATCGAGATTGGCCGGGCCTTGCTGAGCGATATTTTTCGGGCCCCACTGATAATCTTTACGCGCAGTAAGGTCGACTTCTCGCCCGAGTTTTTCATCACTGACCACAAACGGACCTGAGCCAATAATATGGCGCGCGTCACCCAGTTGATCGAGGCTGCGTTGCAAGGTACTGAGTGAAACTAAACCGGAACCGATGGTCGCGGTGCCCTGCAAAAATCCCGGAGAAGGTTTTTTGAAATAGAATTTCACCGTCAGGGGATCGATAACTTCGCTGTGGTCGTAATTATTAATCACTTCCGAAACCGGCAGGCGCAGGGCTTTATTGCCGAGGCCGTAAGTATCAAAGTTTTTGGCTACCGCGTTGGCATCTAATGGGGTGCCATCGGAGAACGTGACGCCCGGCCGAATTTTAAAGGTGTATTCAGTTTTATCGGCGTTACTGCTCCAGCTTTCGGCCACCCAGGGCTCGACCTGCAACGTTTTCGGATTTTGCCACGTCAGTTTATCGGTGATCTGATTGAGAATGCCGCCGTTGGGATAGAAACCACCGGCGGGTGGATAGAGATTGGTATGCGGTTGCTGTTCAAGATACACCAGCGTGCCACCCTTGACCGGAGTGTCCGCCGCGTGTGCGCTAAATATCCCTGTCAGCAGGGCTAAGCTCAATGCCTGCAAGTGAAAATGCTTACTCATGGTGAATTCCTTATGATTCAATAGCCCGGCGGGCGGATTTCATCATCAAATGCCGCACGCGTGAGTTGAACCAAGGAATTGCACTAAGCTTTTGCGAAAAAAATAAAATGAATGGACGTGTGGGAAATAATTAAGATTCTTCGCCGCTCCAAAAGGGATTTAACTCTCTATAATGCAGAGGTTTTATATTTAATGTACGCATCTTAAGGGTAATTCAATGAGAGCATATTTTATCCCGGCCATCATGTTTATGCTTTCAGCCTGCTCAAGTTCCGTTGGGCATAATTTCGATACCGCGAGCATTCAGAAAATACAGACCGGTAAAACCACCAGAGCCGAGTTGATTAATATGTTTGGGCCGCCTGACTCTGAATCCCCTTACCCTGAGGGGCAACGTCTTATGATGTGGAAGTACAGCGAAGCTCGCACGCTGGATACCACCGCAGGCAAGACCCTTACCGTGCAAACTAAAAACGGAAGGGTGTTTACTTATACGTTGAGTAAAAGTTGAGGGCAGGAGAGGTTGATGTCTGGTATAGCCATACTGTTTACCAACCTTAACCTGATCTCAAGTTGAAAACATGACGGGGTGAAACCAGGTTCACCCCCGTCATTTATCTACCGACCCGCGCCCGCAGGGATTCTGGATAACGCTCGCCAACCACATCTATAGCCTGAATAGCTGTGGTGATTTTTTGTATTTCATGGGCGTTTAACGCTATTTGCGACGCACCTAAATTTTCTTCCAACCGATGCAATTTCGTTGTACCAGGAATAGGAACGATCCAGGGTTTCTGTGCCAGTAACCAGGCCAGCGCAATCTGCGCAGGCGTTACGCCATTTTCAGTTGCGATACTTTGTACCAGCGTGACTAATTGCTGGTTGGCTTCCCTGGCCTCGGCCGCAAATCGTGGCACTTTGCTGCGGAAGTCATCGTCGCCGAACGTCATCTGTGCATCGATGGTGCCGGTAAGAAAACCCTTACCGAGTGGAGAAAAGGGCACAAAACCAATGCCTAATTCTTCCAGCAGAGGAAGGATTTTTTCTTCAGGCTCACGCCACCACATTGAATATTCACTTTGCAGCGCGGTCACCGGTTGTACGGCGTGCGCACGCTTAATGGTCTCGGGACCGGCTTCAGAAAGGCCGAAATGTTTAACTTTCCCTTCCGCAATCAGATCTTTAATCGTTCCCGCGACATCTTCAATCGGCACCTCAGGATCAACGCGATGCTGATAATAGAGGTCAATCACATCGGTTCTCAGGCGCTTTAGCGAGCCTTCAATTGCCTGGCGAATATGGTCTGGCCGGCTGTTTAAAATCTGCTGCTTATTATCATCGCCAAAGGTGAAGCCAAACTTGGTGGCAATCACGACTTTGTCGCGATAGGGGGCTAACGCTTCGCCCACCACCTCTTCATTGAGGTAAGGACCATAAACTTCCGCAGTATCAAAAAAGGTTACGCCCTTTTCGTAGGCGCTACGAATCAGTTCAATGGCATGCTGTTGACTGAGTGCAGGGCCGTAGCCATGACTCAGGCCCATACAACCCAGGCCAATCGCAGAGACTTCAAGCTTAGTGTTTCCAAGATATCGTGTTTGCATTGGTCACTCCTTTATGTGTGGAAGCAAGCATTTAAACATCGAGCTTACGGCCAGTCAGCCACTCCACCATGGCCGGATCGCGATGCGAGAAGAAGGCGCTGGTTGCGGTATCCAGCGCGGTAATACGGTTCATTTCATCGCTGCTTAACTCGAAATCGAGCACGTTAATATTTTCCTCCATGCGCGCCTTACGCACTGATTTCGCGAGAGAGACTACGCCACGCTGGAAGATCCAACGCAACACCACCTGACCCACACTTTTGCCATGTTTTTCGCCTATTGCTGTCAGAACCGGATGCTGGAACAAACCGTTTTTACCTTCGGCAAAAGGTGCCCATGCTTCAGGCTGGATGTTTCGGCTCTTCATCCATGGCACAGCATGAAGCTGCTGATGGAAGGGATTGACTTCAATCTGATTCACGGCGGGCACAACTTTATTAAATGCGATGAGGTCGGCCAAACGATCGGGCTGGAAGTTGCTGACACCAATGGCTTTAATCTTGCCCGCTTCGTAAAGTTCTTCCATCGCACGCCACGCGCCATGTACATCGCCGTAAGGCTGGTGGATCAGATAAAGATCGACGTAGTCCATCTGCAGCCGGTTTAATGAGCGCTCGAACTGTGCTTTTGCGCCTTCATAATGAGTATCTTGTAGCCACAATTTGGTGGTGACAAACAGCGCATCGCGCGCGATACCGCTTTGCTTTATCGCATTCCCAACCTGCGTTTCGTTTTGATAAGAGGCAGCAGTGTCGATCAGGCGATAACCGGTTTTGATGGCATCAATCACTGCGCGTTCACATTCGGCGGCATCCGACATCTGAAATACACCAAAGCCCAGCAGAGGCATATCGAGACCGTTATTAAGTTTTACTGTTTGCATGAGATTACCCTTTCGTGAATTTATGAAAGCATAACGTGAGAAGATTGAACTGATTAGAGCCCGTAATCAGCTAGGGTTTATTAGTTCAATTCATTAATAAACCCCTCAGATCAATCAACCATTGTTAATGATGGCCGGGAGCAAAGCAGATTCGCTGTATATGACGCAAAGTGCCTTTAGCAAAGCAACGGGAACCACCAACAAAAGGCTTTATCTGATTGAGGGCGCCACGCATATCGAAACCTATTGGGTGCCGCGTTATGTCGATCAGGCGATGAGCCAACTGGATCCGTTCTTCGATAAGAATATTTAGTTGGAGCGCTTTCCCGTGGCAATCACACCGCCACGGGAAATAATCAACCGCCTGGAATTAACCTTTGGCTGTAGGATTAGGCTTCATCTTCCTCGTCATCTCGCTTACCCGCAAAACGGCTACGCACCACCACAAAGAACACCGGCACAAAATAGATCGCCAGTAGCGTCGCGGCGACCATGCCGCCAATGACCCCAGTGCCTACCGCGTTTTGCGCACCCGAACCCGCGCCGGTACTGATCGCCAGCGGCATCACGCCGAGGATAAAGGCCAGCGACGTCATCAAAATCGGACGTAAGCGCATGCGTGAGGCTTCAAGGGTGGCTTCGATGATGCCTTTACCCTCTTTCTCCGTCAGGTCTTTGGCGAATTCCACGATAAGGATGGCGTTCTTTGCCGCCAGACCGATGGTGGTAAGCAGGCCAACGACAAAGTAGACATCATTGCTTAATCCTCTGAGCGTCGTTGCCGCCAGCGCACCGACTACGCCCAGCGGCACCACCAGCATCACCGAGAAAGGAATCGACCAACTCTCATACAGTGCGGCCAGACACAGGAAAACGACGATCAATGACAACGCATACAGTGCCGGAGCCTGATCGCCAGAGAGACGTTCCTGATAAGACATGCCTGTCCAGTCATAGCCGATGCCGTCTGGCAATTGAGCAGCGAGTTGCTCCATCAGCGCCATGGCTTCACCGGAGCTGCGGCCCGGCGCGGGCTGTCCGAGGATTTCTACTGACGATAAACCGTTGTAACGCTCCAGGCGCGGTGAACCGTAAACCCATTGCGCAGTGGAGAAGC
The DNA here is from genome assembly GCF_016625145.1 of Pantoea sp. S61. Taxonomy (NCBI): domain Bacteria; kingdom Pseudomonadati; phylum Pseudomonadota; class Gammaproteobacteria; order Enterobacterales; family Erwiniaceae; genus Pantoea; species Pantoea sp. S61. The sequence goes on along the minus strand of NZ_JACVUO010000001.1, from coordinate 326,087 downwards.
TGGAGAAGGGCACCATTTTCCCGTTGCTGGCGCGCACGTACCAATCGCCCATGTCTTTCGGCATCATGCGATAGGGTGCATCGCTCATCACGTAGACTTTTTTCACCCTGCCGTGATCGATAAAATCATTCACGTAGCTGCCACCCCATGCGGCACTCAGCGTGGTGTTAATATCGTCCAGCGTCACGCCAAGCGCAGTGGCTTTTTCCTGATCGATATTGATTTTGTATTGGGGATTATCTTCCATGCCATTCGGGCGCACAGCGGTCAGTACATCAGGATGCTGACGCGCCAGATCAAGCAGCTTATTGCGAGCTTCAATCAGTTTGTCATGACCGAGGTTCGCCTGGTCAATCAGTTCAAAATCAAAACCTGTGGCATTACCCAGCGCAATAATCGGCGGCAGGTTGAACGCGACTACCGTGCCATCGACGATGCTGGAGAAAGCCTGCGTAGCGCGGCTGACAATGGCATCAACTTTATTTTCCGCACCGGCGCGTTGTTCCCAGTCCTTCAGGCCGATAAACGCAATGCCAACATTCTGGCCGCGTCCGGCAAAGCCGAAACCGTTCACGGTAAGCACGTTTTCAACGTTGGCTTTTTCTTGTGTCAGGTAATAGTCATTGATCTGGTCGAGCACCTTTTGTGTGCGTTCCTGCGTCGCACCCGCGGGCAGAATGACCTGCGTGGCGAAAACGCCCTGATCTTCAGCCGGTAAAAATGAAGTTGGCAGGCGCATAAACAGCACCGCCATCCCCACCACAATCACGCCGTAAATCAGCAGGTAGCGGCCTGACTTATGCACCATGCGGCCCACGGAAGAGGTGTAATGTTCCGCACTTTGATCAAACTTTCGGTTGAACCAGCCGAAAAATCCGCGCTGATGGCCGTGTTGACCCGGCTTAACCGGTTTAAGGATGGTGACGCATAACGCCGGAGTGAGAATTAATGCCACCAGCACCGAGAGCGCCATGGCAGAAACAATGGTGACCGAGAACTGGCGATAGATAACGCCAGTACTGCCGCCGAAAAAGGCCATCGGGACAAACACGGCGGAGAGCACCAGTGCAATGCCGACCAGCGCACCCTGAATCTGCTTCATCGATTTACGTGTGGCTGCCTTAGGCTTCAGACCTTCCTCCGCCATCACGCGCTCAACGTTTTCCACCACCACGATGGCATCATCGACCAATAGCCCGATTGCCAGCACCATGCCGAACATGGTCAGCGTGTTAATCGAATAGCCAAACATGCTGAGAATGCCAAAGGTGCCCAGTAACACCACCGGTACAGCAATGGTTGGGATCAGCGTAGCGCGGAAACTTTGCAGGAACAGATACATCACCAGGAACACCAGGATGATGGCTTCGGCGAGTGTCTTCACGACTTCATGAATCGAGATGTTGATAAACGGCGTGGTGTCATACGGATACACGACCTTCATGCCCTGAGGGAAGTAGGGTTGAAGCTGCGCGATTTTGGCTCGAATGGCTTTGGCGGTGTCCAGCGCGTTGGCGCCGGTGGCCAGCTGAATCCCCAGCGCAGAGGCTGGTTTGCCGTTCACTTTCACCACAAAATTATAGTTCTCGCCGCCGCGCTCAATACGCGCCACATCATGTAGCCGCACCTGCGATCCATCCGCATTCACCTTCAATAGAATATTCCCGAACTCTTCGGGTGAGGTGAGTCGTGTCTGCGCGATGATAGAGGCATTCAGCTGCTGGCCTTTTACCGGCGGCGCGCCACCTAACTGACCGGCGGCAATCTGCGCGTTTTGTGATTCGATCATGCTCATCACATCCACCGGCGTCAGCTGGTAGTTATTCAGCTTATTGGGATCGAGCCAGATGCGCATCGCGTATTGCGAGCCGAACAGCGTGGAATCACCGACACCGCTGATACGGCTGAGGGGATCCTTGATATTCGAGCCGACGTAATCGGCGATGTCTTCCATGCTCATTTTGCCGGTTTCGTCGACAAATGCCGGCACCAGGAAGAAGGTGCTGGAGGATTTACGGACGGTAATCCCCTGTTGCTGGACCTCTTGCGGCAGTAGCGGTGTCGCCAGCTGCAGTTTGTTCTGCACCTGCACCTGAGCGATGTCCGCATCGGTGCCATTTTCAAAGGAGAGTTTCAGTTCCAGCGTGCCGGATGAATCGCTGGTTGAGGACATATACATCAGCCCATCCAGTCCACTCATATTCTGCTCAATCACCTGGGTGACGGTATTTTGCAGTGTGGTGGCATCGGCGCCGGGATAAGTCACGCGAATCTGAATAGCGGTCGGAGCGACATCAGGGTATTGCTCCACCGACAGCCGCATGATGGAAATAGCCCCTGCCAGCATGACAATAATCGCCAGCACCCAGGCAAAAATTGGGCGATTGATAAAGAATTTGGACATCAGTTAGTCGTTCCTTGTGCAGTCGCGTTGGCAGTGATATCGACCGGCACGACACTTTGGCCGGGCTCAGCGCGCTGAATACCTGAGACAATCACGCGTTCACCAGACTGAACGCCGCCCGTCACCAGCCACTGATCGCCCTCGGTTTGTGAAACAGTCAGTGTGCGAACCTCCACTTTATTGTCAGTGCTTACCACCATGGTGGTGGCATCGCCTCGTGGCGTACGTGTCACGGCCTGTTGTGGGATCAAAATGGCCTGCGGATTGGTGCCCTCGTCGAGTCGGGCGCGTACAAACATGCCCGGCAGTAGGGCGTGCTGCGGATTGGGTACGATGGCGCGCAGGGTGATTGAGCCCGTGGTTTGATCCACGGTGACATCAGAGAAGGCCAGGGTGCCCTGTTGCGGGTAGACGGAGCCATCGGTCAGGATCACGTGCACCAGCGCTTTGCCGTAGTTTTGCTGCAACTGTCCGGAAGCCAGCTCCTGTTGCAGACGGAGATAATCCTGGCTGGATTGAGTGACATCGAGGTACAAAGGATCGAGTTGCTGTACGGTTGCCAGCGCATCTGTCTGGCCATTTTGCACCAGTGCACCTTCGGTAACGGAAGAGCGGCCAACGCGCCCTGCAATGGGAGCCGTAATGCTGCTCCAGTTGAGGTTGATGCGTGCACTGTTGAGCGCGGCCTTTGCCGACTCCACATTGGCGCGCGTCTGAGCGGCGGTGGCTTCCGCCTGATCCAGAACCTGACGGCTGATATATTGCGTGCCGGCTAAGGGGCGATAACGCTGCAATGTGGCTTGTGCCATACGGGCATTAGCTTCGGATTCCGCTAGTGCGGCATGTGCATTGTCATACGCCGCCTGAAAAGGAGCGGGATCGATTTGATAAAGTTTTTGTCCGGCGGCAACGTCACTCCCTTCGATAAAGGTAAGTTGTAATACCAAACCTGAAACCTGCGGACGCACTTCTGCCACGCGAAAGGCTGAAGTGCGACCGGGAAGTTCGGTGGTAACCGGCAGGGATTGGGTATGTAGCGTAACAACGTTAACCTGGGGCGCATTTTTCGCTGGCGTTTCACTGCCAGTCGAGTTATCACAACCTGAAAGCGTCAATGCAATAAAAGAACAGAATAGCGCACTGGGTTTTAGCGCCCATTTAATCGGCATTACTGAGATCCCTTGTAAGTGAAATTATATTGGTATAGTGAGGTGTTGCGTATTTAATCGACGAAATCTGGCGGGTGGCAGGTTATATTTGCGTACAAATGATCGGGTAAATGATTGCTGTGAGTCATAACCATACTTCACAGAAATATCGATAACTGGCTCGTGGCTACGTAGCAAATCTTTGGCCGCAGATTCCAGCTTTCGATCACGAATATAGTGGCCAAGACTGACGTGCATGATTCGATGAAACATTCTTTGCAGATGCCATTTGGAGTAACCTGCTCGCTCCGCAACCTGTTCTATTTTTAACGGAGCGTGAATGTTATCTTTAATCCAGTCGGCCAATTCATAAACAATTTCTTCATAGCGATCCATAATTTCACCCGTTCTATGTTAAAGCAGACTGATGGCGAAATAATTGAAAGCAATAGAATGCACGGCGCTCTGATTAATGGAGCGGATAAGCTATAAAAACGTTATGTTGTGCTTTCGAATCTATCTCGCCGGTGAACGACATCTCTTGCGGCTGAATGAAGAGTAACATTACAAGATACAGATTATTAGCATAGGGAATCAGATAGGCTTTATGATCGTTGTTCATGAATAATGCCTCATAGAGTGAATAATTCGGTAGTCTGGATGCTATAGAGTGATCGACTTCAAAGTGGAAGCCTTCAGTAAGCAGCGATATGTGAGATAGCCACATATGTTTCAGCTTGTTTGTGATAGTTTAAATAGACCCGGACAGAGATGTGAGTAGGCGATGCTAAGAGAAAACTTCAGCGATCTGGTGTATCTGGTGATGGTCGCGCGAGAACGCAGTTTTACCCGTGCCGCTGCCAAATTGGGTGTCTCTCAATCCGCATTGAGCCATGCGATGCGCGGGCTGGAAGAGCGGCTTCAGACGCGTCTGTTGACGCGCACCACCCGCAGCGTGGCACCCACCGAAGCCGGTGAACAACTTATCCAAAATATCGCGCCTTTAATGTCCGATATTGAAAAAGCGCTGGTGGCACTGACTGAGCACCAGACGCGCACCTCGGGGAATATCCGGATTACTGCCGGTGAACATGCGCTGCACTCCACGCTTTGGCCTTTAATTAAGCCGTATCTTCAGGAATACCCTGAAGTGAACATTGAACTCTCAGTTGATAACACGCTGACTGACATTGTTAGCGGCCGTTTTGATGCAGGGGTGAGATTAGGCGAACAGGTGGAAAAAGATATGGTGGCGGTGCGCATCGGCCCAAACTGGAGAATGCTGGTGGTTGCCACCCCCGAATATTTCAAAAATCACGGCATTCCGGAAACACCTTACGAGTTGCAGCATCACAACTGTATCAATATGCGCTTGCCAACATTGGGTGGATTATATAGTTGGGAATTCACCAAAGATAAAAAAGAGATTCGCGTAAAAGTTGAAGGTCAGCTTATTTTCAATAACCTCAGTTCGCGTATTGAAGCAGCACTTAGCGGAATGGGGATTGTGTATGCGCCTGAGGATTCCGTGCGGAAATATATTGACGAAGGCTTGCTGCAGTGTGTACTGATTGACTGGTGCGAACCCTTTAGTGGTTACTATTTATATTATCCAAGCCGCAAACAACACACCGCAGCGTTCTCTAAATTGATTGAAGCAGTGCGCTATCAGGGTTAAGTATTTGCAGGTCGACGCATTGTTTAAATATTGACCATGGCATCGAAATCATTCCGACCCCCGTACTGAGGCGACTTTTTCACAAAAAATGCGTCGCCTTTCGATTCGCTTAGTTTCCTTTACTGTCCGCTGCATCCGCAACCCCGCATGCGGGCCATGCTTCATGGTTCCGCGTAACCCGTGACGCTCACTCATTGGTGAATTTATCTCATAGGGGCATTCAACTGGCGGCTATTCTGCTTTTCACTATTATTTGTAAGGATAAAAAATTACCCCCTTCGATTCGCCTTTTGTGAGCGTGGTATTACCAATGGGAGCGCATACCGATGGAACTGCATATTAACAATAAGACTTACCAGACTGATGCTGACGCGGATACCCCATTACTGTGGGTGATCCGTGACGATTTGGCCATGACAGGCACCAAGTATGGCTGCGGCCTGGCGCAATGCGGCGCATGTTCAGTGATGATCGACGGTCAGGTTGTTCGTTCCTGCGTTACGCCAGTGGAGAAAGCCGTGGGTAAACAGATCACCACCATCGAAGCCATCGAAACTGATGACTTAGGCAAGCGACTGGTGGAAGCGTGGATCAAATATCAGGTACCCCAATGTGGCTATTGCCAGTCGGGCCAGGTGATGGCGGCAAGGGCACTGTTGCAATCTAATGCACAGCCTTCTGAGGAAGAGATTGCCGCTGCAATGGTCAACCTGTGCCGTTGCGGAACCTATAACGCCATCCGTGCGGCGATTCATGAAGTTGCTGGCATGGAGGCGAAGGCATGATTCGCTTTGAAGACACTGACGAAACACTGGGAGAGCAGCCCGCTAATCTCTCACGCCGCCGCTTTTTGCTGGCCAGCAGCAGCCTGGCCGGTGCGTTTGTGCTGGGTGTGGGTTTACCCATTGGCGAAGGACGGGCGCAATCTGCCGATGTTGTGCTGCCTCCTGGCACGCGTGTGCCAGCTTTCCTGGAAATTCGCCCCGATAGCTCGATCAAATTCCTTTCGCCTTTTGTCGAAGGTGGACAGGGGATTTTTACCGCCATGGCGCAAATCGTCGGGGAGGAACTGGATGCCGATCCCGCCACTTTTGTGGTTGAGAATGCACCCGCCGGTTCGCAATACAAGGTGATGGACAGTGGAATGCGCATCACTGGGGGGAGCCAGTCTGTTCGATCCAGCTATACCACCATGCGTCGGTTGGGTGCACTGGCACGACAGATGTTACTGCAGGCAGCGTCGACTGCGCTCTCTGTGCCGGTTGATGAGCTGCATACTGAACCGGGACGCGTCATTCACGCCGCTTCTGGTCGCTCGCTGACCTACGGTGAACTGGCTGAGCGTGCGCGCGATTTGCCGGTGCCTGCGCCTGAAACGGCAAAACTTAAAGATCCCGCTCAGTTTCGTTGGATCGGTAAGCCGGTTCAGCGTCTGGATATGCATGAAAAATCCACCGGACAGGCCATTTACACCATTGATTGCCGCGTTGATGACATGCTGCATGCGGCCGTTCAGCATGCGCCACGACTGGGCCTGACAGCGGGTGACATCCGTAATTTGGATCAGGTAAAAGCCATGAAAGGCGTGCATTCCGTGCACGTGCTGCCGGGTGCGGTTGGCGTGGTTGCTGAACGCTGGTGGCAGGCCAAACGTGCAGCCGAAACGCTACAGGTGTCCTGGCAAGAGCCGCAGACACCCGATGCGAATTACATGCCGGCGGATTTTTCCACTGAGGCCTTTGCCACAGCACTGGCTCAGGAACCTGGTAACGGTGAGGATGCGGAAGTGAAAGGGGATTTCGACCAGGGCATGTCAACGGCGAAAACGACAGTAAGCGCGACTTACCACAGCCAATATCTTAATCACGCTCAGCTGGAGCCGCCGTCAGCACTCGCGCGCTTTAATAACGATGGCACGCTGGAACTGTGGATCCCTAATCAGGCACCGGAGATGTTTCAGGCGGATATCGCTAAGCGCACCGGACTGGCAGCGGAAAACATCATCATTCACTCGCCGCTACTCGGTGGATTTTTTGGCCGCCACTTTGTTTATGACACCGCAATGGTCTATCCGCAGGCGATTCAACTGGCTAAAGCGGTAGGGCGTCCAGTCAAACTGATTTGGAGCCGTGAAGAAGAGTTCTTGCGTGATACCCATCGGCCTATGGCCGCCGTGCGCTTTCAGGCCGGACTGGATGCGCAAGGCTACCCGGTTGCGCTGGAGGCCATCAGCATATGCGAGGGGCCTACCGAAGGCATAGCCGGTAAACACGGCAGCAAACTGGACCCCACGGCAGTGGAGGGACTGGCAGGAAAATCCTACACGATTCCCAACGTGCGCATCGCTCAGATTTATAAAAAGGGGCCAGTCAAACTCGGTTACTGGCGATCCGTGGGCAACTCGATGAATGATTTTCTCTATGAGTGTTTCCTCGACGAAATTGCCGATCACAGCAAACTCGATCCCTTTGCTTTGCGTCTGCATTTGCTACAGGGCAATGATCGTTTAACCACTTTGCTGAATGCGGTGGCAGAGCTTTCAGGGGGCTGGCAGGCAGGCCCCTACACGGCGGCAGACGGTACACGTCGTGCACGCGGTGTGGCGATGGCTTCGCCGTTTGGCACTGAAGCGGCTGCCATTGCTGAAGTGTCCATCGAAAACGGTCAGGTCACCGTGCATCAGATATGGGAAGCCATAGATCCCGGCAGCATTGTGAATCCGGCGATAGTCGAAGCACAGGTTAACGGCGCTGTGGCGCTGGGGTTATCACAGGTTCTGCTGGAAGAGAGTGTGTACGAGAAAGGGCAGCCAGTGGCGCGCAACTACGATATGTATCCCATCTTGCCGCCATCACGTATGGCGCAAGTGCACGTACGCATCGTGGAGAGCGGCGCAAAAATGGGCGGCATCGGTGAACCGCCGCTCCCTGCGGTGCCGCCCGCTGTGGCGAATGCGGTTTCCCGACTAACTGGCGAGCGCATTCGCGCCATGCCTCTCTCTCGCTATACCTTCAGCTGACGGGAATAACCATGAAACTAAAAAAGTTTGGGCTGATATCAGCGGTCGTCGTTTGCGTGGCTGTGCTGGTATCGCTTTGGCTCATGCGTACGCCTGCTTCACATTTTGATCATCAACCCATGAAGCAGACTATGGCGTCAGCGGACATGGTGCGCAAAGGCGAATATGTTGCCCGTCTTAGCGATTGTGTCGCTTGCCATAGCACACCTGATGCGCCGCCATTCAGCGGCGGACTGGCGATGGCCACGCCGGTGGGCAAAATTTTTACCACGAATATCACGCCAGATAACGATACCGGTATTGGCCGCTACACCCTGGCTGATTTTGATCGTGCTGTCCGCCATGGTGTCGCGCAGGATGGTCATCGGCTCTATCCCGCCATGCCGTTTCCTTCATATCAGAAACTCTCCGATGACGATATCGCCGCGCTTTATGCGTTTATGAAGCAGGGTGTTAAACCGGTATCTCGCCAGAACATTGCCTCTGAGATTCCCTGGCCGTTGAATATGCGCTGGCCGCTGGCATTTTGGAGCGCGGCCTTTTCACGCGGCGGACCTTATCAGTCACAGGAAGGACATGATGCTCTGTGGAATCGTGGTGCGTATCTGGTTGAAGGTCCGGGGCACTGTGGTAGCTGCCATACGCCGCGCGGTCTGGCATTTAATGAAAAGGCGCTGGATGCCAGCAGCCCAGATTACCTGGCGGGGGCATTATTAGATGGCTGGTACGCGCCGAGTCTGCGTAATGATGCGAATACCGGCATCAGCCGCTGGAGTGAACAGGATGTGGTGACGTTCCTGAAGCAGGGGCGTAACCAGCATGCGGTGGTGTTTGGATCAATGGCTGACGCCTTCAATAACTCGACGCAGTTTATGAATGATGACGATCTGCGTGCGATTGCGCACTACCTAAAAGCGCTGCCTGCAGGCAGTCATAATGCAGGCAGCCATTGGCAGTATCAAACAACGGAAAGCACCCTCGCAGACAACCTCTCTGGTCGTCAGATTTATACGGCGCGATGCAGCAGCTGTCATGGTGCCGATGGACGCGGTCAGGCACCGTGGATCCCACCGCTGGCGGGTGCAACCTCGATGCAAGTGGATTCCGCTTCGGCCATCAATGTGGTGTTGAATGGTTCCGCGCGTATTGTCGCCGATGGCGTGCCAGATGCTTACCGCATGCCGCCTTATCGGAAACAGTTGACCGATCAGCAGGCTGCTGAGGTGCTGAATTTTATCCGTACTTCATGGGGAAATCAGGGGGATAAAGTGGATGCAAAAGCGGTCAGTGAGCTGCGGGGTAAAACCGATCCGGCCAGCAGTAACGTGATTATTTTGCAGATGCGTTAGCCATGAAACTTGCGACTTTTGATAAGACGATGAAATGCCAAACGGGAGAATCCCATGCACAATCTTGATGTGCAGGTTATCCGTACTGCGCTGACGTGGGCAGAGGAATCTCCCGTGTGGCTGTGTACGGTGCTCAGCACTTATGGCTCATCGCCGCGGCCGCCTGGCGCGATGATGGTGATCAGAGAAGATGGTTGTTACTGCGGTTCACTGTCGGGTGGATGTGTGGAAGAGAGCTTTATCGCGCGCATTAGCGAGGCGGTATTCTCCGCGGCGAGCCAGATAGTGCGTTACGGTGAGGGCGGCTTTGCACCCGATCGCGCGCTGCCTTGCGGTGGTGTGCTGGATATCCTGGTGGAAAAGTTGCTGCCCGACAGTGTGGCCATCGACTATCTGCAGCGCATGCATCAGGCGATGGTCAGTGCCCATTCGCTTGAGAAGAGACTGGTCATACCCAACGCCTGCCATGCGGTTAAACCCGGCGATTATGCCAGTCACACCTTTGCTCAGATCAAGGGGGCCGAAGTGGTGCTCACCCTCTCGGCTCCGCCCAGAGTGATTATTGCAGGCCTCTCGAACGTTGCGTTGTTTTGCGCGAATTTCGCGCTGGCACTGGGTTTCGAAACGCTGGTGTGTGAACACCGTGAGGAAGTGCTGCTTAACATGGCGGGCGATCTCGATAATGGCATCACATTGATCAGGCAATTCCCGGCCGCCTATCTGGAACGAGAGGGTTGCCATCCCGCTACGGCGATCCTTTCACTGACCCACGATCCCCGTATTGACGATCTCACGATGATGGAGGCGGTCAATCTGCCGGCTTTTTACATTGGTGCGATGGGATCGATGAATAATAGTCAGCGCCGTAAAGAACGTCTGGTGCGGATTGGTGAATTGGAGCCCCGGCAGATCAGCAGAATCCATGCCCCTGTGGGGATCGATATTGGCAGCAAAACCCCTGCTGAAATCGCGCTGTCAATCATGGCGGATATCGTTCGCTATAAAAACGGTGTGCGCAGTGCCGAGGTTGCCTCTGCACATGACGTGAGCGCTGTGCATCCATGAAGTTCGCCATACTGATCATGGCAGCGGGTTTAAGCCAACGTTTCAGAAAGTTGAACGGCGGGCATAAATTGCGCGCGTTGTTACAAGATAAGCCTGTGCTGCAGCATACGCTTGAGCAGGCAATCGCAACCGAAATGGATGTGTATGTGGTGTCCCGGCCTGAAGATCGGGACATTCATTTGCTGGCCAGTCGGGCAAAGCTGATAACAGTGGCAAGTAACGGATTAGGGCACTCAATTGCCGCAGGCGTTGCAGCCACATCTGATTATGATGGTTGGTTGATTGTACTGGGCGATATGCCGTTACTGACCACATCCAGCTATCTGGCGGTGGCGCGCGCATTGCAGACGTCCCCTTTGGTGCGTAGCGAAGTGCAGGGGATGCCCGGTCATCCAGTGGGGTTTCAAAAACCCTTTTACGCAGAGTTGATTCAGTTAGAGGGTGACAATGGCGCTCGCGCATTGCTCAGCCGCCATCCCGTGACGCCAGTTAAATTAACCGATCTGGGCTGTCTTAAGGATGTTGATACGCCCGCGATGCTCAGTCTGCTCGCACAGCGATTATCTGAGGATTAAAAAGGAGGCGTAAAAGTGGAGGCCATTATCCTCTGATTATTGGTGAATTTTGTTCATAAACCCATCCTGATTTGGCCACCTTATCAATCAATCCCCGTGGTCTTACACTTTTTAACAGCAATGAATGTGGCCGCCACTACCCCGGTGGTCATCACCCAAACTGAAGCAGGGAGCCCGCATAATGAGAATTGCTGCTGCACTCATCCTGGCGTTATCTGTCTCAGCCGTTTCTGCAAAGGAGAACACATCCATGATCACTGTTTGGCAAAGTGGTGAAAAACCCTCAGTTAAAGGCAATGCCGAATATTTTACCGGCACCGTGCGTATTGATGCGCCGTTTCAGGGCAGTGAGCCTGCACGTATTGGCGGCGCGACGGTGACCTTCGAACCCTCCGCGCGCACGGCGTGGCATACCCATCCGCTTGGGCAAACGCTGATTGTGACAGCCGGTCTGGGCCGCGTGCAGGAGTGGGGCGGTGAAGCCCGTGATATTCGTCCTGGCGATATTGTGTGGATCCCGGCAGGCGTAAAACACTGGCATGGCGCTGCGCCGGAAAACAGCATGTCACACATTGCTATTGCTGAAGCTGAAAACGGCAAGGTCGTTGAGTGGCTGGAGAAAGTTAGCGATGAACAATACGGATTGAAGATCTCTCTGTAAGGAGTGAAGGATGATGAAAAGCATCAATGCCTCGTTAATGATGTGCGCTGCGCTCGCCTCTTCAGTGAGCCTGGCCGAAGAACCCTCCGAGCCAGAGCAGAAAAGGTATGCCGCGCTCCTGCAAAAACAGACGCATCCGCTGAGTCAGCAACAGAAGAGTATTGCGGTGATCGCGGCCTACGCTGCGACGGGAAACATAGCCAAACTCAATGATGCGCTGAATCAGGGATTAGATGCGGGTCTGACCGTCAGCCAGTGTCGTGAGGTGCTGGTGCAACTTTATGCTTATGCGGGCTTCCCTCGCAGCCTCAACGCGCTGGGAGAGTTGATGAAAGTGATTGATGCCCGCCGCCTACAGGGCAAAAATGACCAGCCAGGCAATGAGGCTGGGCCGGTTCCAACGCCAGAAAACATGCTCGCCGCCGGCACGCGCAATCAGACGGCGCTGGTAGGCAACCCGGTGAAAGGGCCACTGTTTGACTTCGCTCCCGCCATCGATCAGTTCCTCAAAGCGCATCTGTTTGGCGACATTTTCGCGCGTGACAATCTGGACTGGAAAAGTCGTGAATTAGCCACCGTGGGCGCATTAGCGGCAATGAGCGGGGTTGAGTCGCAACTACAATCGCATCTGCGTATCAGCATCAATGTGGGCTTCGACAAATCACAACTGGCGGAACTTCAGACTGTGTTTACCGCGCAGGGAGAAGAAGCGATCGCTCAGCGAATTGACGCGGCGTTGGCACAGATAAAATAATAAATCCCTTATAAACGCACCGGTATTTATTCCGGTGCGTTTTGCTGTTTAATATAATAACGGAGAATGTATTTCCTCAGGCTTATATCCAATATTGCAAACCTTTCCCGATTAGTTTATTACGCCTGACTCATGGTTATCGATATCGCAGATTGACGCTCAACCTTCTGTTTTACATCATTTATTCATCCATTAATATTTCGCTCACCCCTGATATGCATTAATTAAAAATGCATACGACAATATTATGTTTTACCCGTTACCCGCCGCCATCACACACTGCTCGCCATAATCACTGAGAAAAAGGATTTGGCGTATGTCATATCGACTGAGCTTGTTAGATAAATCGCCGATTGCCGATGGAGAGAGCGCATCGCATGCCCTGCATCGCACATTACAGCTGGCGCAGCAGGCTGAAGCCTGGGGCTATCACCGTTTCTGGCTGGCGGAACATCACAATACTGACCGCCTGGCGAGTCCCTCTCCTGAACTGTTGATCGCGTGGATCATTGGTCAGACGCAGCATATTCGCGTCGGATCGGGTGGTGTCATGTTGCAACACTACAGTCCTTATAAAGTCGCCGAAAATTTCAACCTGCTTGCCTCGCTCGCGCCAGGTCGCATCGATCTCGGTGTGGGTAAAGCGCCAGGCGGATTGCCGCTCTCAACCCGCGCCTTGCAGCAGGGCATTCACCAGGATGAGAAGGGCAGCTTTGCTGAACAACTTTCACTGCTGGATAGCTGGCTGGATGTTCCGCCAGTGGGTGATGAAGAGATCCTGCGTGCCACGCCGCAGCCGCCACGTCCGGCCAACCGATTCCTGCTGGGTGCCAGCGAGCAAAGTGCCCGGCTGGCAGCAGAATTGGGCTGGCAGCTGGTGTTTGCTGCACATCACAACGGCGATCCACTGTTGATGGAGCAGGTGCTTAATGGCTATCGCCAGTACAGCAACGGCAAGCAGGCGCTGGTGGCCGTGCAGGTGGTGGTCGCCGATTCACCGGCTGAAGCTGATTTGCTGGTAGATAATTTGCGCGTCTATCACGTCAGTGTGAAAGATGGCCCGAGCGTTAATGTCGGCAGCGTTGAGCAAGCGGAACGCTACGTGCGCCAGGGCGGTTATACCGATTATGTCATTGAGCCGCGCACGCCTTCTTTACTGAAAGGCACTGCCGCGCAGGTGCACGCCAAACTGGATGCTTTGCACCAGAATTTTGGCATTGAAGAGTTCGTGATTGATACCCCGATTGCTGAGGAGCAGGCGCGAGTGAAATCTCTCGAACTGCTGGCAACGCATCGACTGGTTGCGGCGTAATCTGGAGATAACCATGACTCACACAATCGAACAGCAACTGATTGACTGGCGACGCGAGCTGCACAGCTGGCCTGAGCTGTCTGGGTATGAGGTAGAAACCACGGCGCGTTTGCGCCGCTGGTTACAAGACGCTGGCTTGCGGTTGCTCGATTATCCGCTGGAAACCGGGTTGGTGGTTGAAGTGGGTCAGGGTGAAACGCTGATCGCGTTGCGAGCTGATATTGATGCTCTGCCGATTCATGAAGCCACCGGCCTCGCATACCGTTCGCGTAATGCGGGTGTCATGCATGCCTGCGGCCATGACGTGCACAGCGCGGTCATGCTGGGCGCGGCATTGCAACTCCATGCCCTGGAAGATCAACTGCCGGGACGTATCCGTATTCTGTTCCAGCCTGCCGAAGAGAATGCTACCGGTGCGCGCAAGTTGATCAATGCTGGTGTGCTGCAGGATGTGCAGGCGATCTTCGGTATGCACAACGAACCGGGTTTACCGACGGGGGTTTTCGCCACGCGCGGCGGGGCGTTTTACGCCAATGCTGACAAGTTTGTGGTGCGTGTTGCCAACCCTGATAAGGGCACGGACACCATCCTCGTCGCCAGTCAGATCATTCAGGCGCTGCAATCACTGACCAGCCGTAGTTTTAATACCCTGGATAGTCTGGTGCTGAGCGTGACCCGCATTGAAGCCGGTCAGTCCGGGACTGCTTTACCGGGGGATGCCGAGTTTGGCGGCACGGTGCGCACCCATGACAAACAGGTGCGGGCGCAGCTGGAACAGCGCGCACGACACATTGTCGAGCACATTGCGGCGGCGAACGGTGCTACGGCGACGTTCAGCTGGCATCCGGGCCCGCCGGTGTTAGAAAACGATGCCCGCTGGGCGCAGTTTGCCAGTGAGATTGCACAGCAGGTGGGGTATCGCGTGCAAACCGCAGAACTGCATCTCGGTGGCGAAGATTTTGCTTATTACTTACAGCAGGTCCCCGGCGCGTTTGTCAGCATTGGCAGTGCCAGTGAATTTGGTCTGCATCACGGCGGCTTCAATCCAGACGAAGCACTGATTGCCCCTGCCGCGCACTACTTCACCCAACTGGCGCAGCAGGCCTTGCAACATCTTAATGCACGATGTCGTGACACCGTTCTGAGTTAGCCCACTTAACCCAATATTCCCCGCTCTGCATGGCGACGAAACCGTCGCCGTCAGGCTATGCCATGGAAAAGAGAGAACACTATGACTGCAAGACAACTGCGACTCGGCACTATTCTACATGGCGCATCTGGCAATATGTCCGCCTGGCGTCATCCAGCGGCGCAGGCCAATGCCAGCATCAATTTTGACTATGCAAAACACATCGCGCGCAAGGCGGAAGCCGGCAAGCTGGATTTTCTGTTTGTCGCCGATGGTTTGTTTATCAATGAAAAATCCATTCCCCATTTTCTCAATCGCTTCGAACCGCTGACGTTGCTTTCCGCGCTTGCTGGCGTGACCGAACATTTAGGATTAGTGGGAACGGTCTCCACTTCCTACAGCGAACCTTTCACCGTCGCGCGTCAGTTTGCCAGCCTCGATCACCTCAGTGGCGGGCGTGCGGGCTGGAACGTGGTGACTTCGCCATTGGAAGGATCGGCGAAAAACTTTTCTCGCCAGCAGCACCCGGAGCACGCGCTGCGCTATCGCATCGCCGACGAGTATTTGCAGGTGGTGAAAGGGCTCTGGGATTCGTGGGAAAGCGATGCTTTTGTGCGTAACAAAGAGAGCGGTCAGTTCTTCGATGCGGCCAAACTTCATACTATCAATCACCACGGTGATTTCTTCCAGGTGCAGGGGCCACTGAACATCGAACGCACGCCACAGGGACGTCCGATCGTCTTTCAGGCGGGGGCGTCAGAGGATGGTAAAAAGCTGGCAGCGCGTCACGCTGATGCCATTTTTACCCATCAACCAACGCGAGAAGAAGCGCAGGCTTTCTACAAGGATGTGAAAAAGCAGCTGGTAGCCAACGGGCGTGAACCGCAGGATCTGCATATCTTCCAGGGCGTTGGCGTGATCGTTGGCGATGATGCCGAAGACGTTGAGCATCAGTACCAAACCACAGCCGCTTTGGTTTCCATTAAAGATGCATTGAACTATCTCGGTCGCTTCTTCGATCACCATGATTTCTCGCAGTACCCGCTGGATGAGCCTTTCCCGAATATTGGCGATATCGGCCAAAACAGCTTCCGCAGTACCACTGATGAAATCAAACGTAAGGCGCGAGAGCACGGCCATACGCTGCGTCAGGCCGCACTGGAAGCTGCCACGCCGCGTCCGCTGTTCTTTGGCACGCCAGATGAGGTGGCGGATGGCTTACAGCTGTGGTTTGAAACCGAAGCCACCGATGGCTTCATCATCCAGGGCGGCACGCCGGATACCTTCGAACGCTTTGTCGATCGCGTCATTCCCATCCTGCAAGCGCGCGGTTTAACCCGCAGCGAATACCCAGGCACCACGCTGCGTGCCAGTTTCGGTCTAAAAGATCCCGTAAATCAGTTCACACAACAATAAATTAAAGAGAAAAACGCTATGCAGAAGAAATCCCTTATTGCGCTGATGCTGCTGAGTTTAAGCAGTGCGGCTTTGGCTGAAGACGTGGCAGTGAACGGTCAGCAGATCAGCATCGAAGCCAATAAAACGCCAGTGAACACCGTGGCGAATCCCGCTGCGGTGGCGCAAATTCCTGCCGGACATAAGTTTGCCGTGCCGGGTTCATTTACCGTGGCAGTGGCCGCGCAGAATTCTCCGCCGTTAACCGTGTTCAGCGATGACAACAAAACTTTGCTTGGCAGCGAAGTGGATATCGCTCGTCTGGTGGCCGATAGCCTGGGGTTGAAGCTGAATGTCGTGCCAACCTCATGGGAAGACTGGCCGCTCGGTGTGGCATCTGGCAAATATGACGCGGCAATCTCTAACGTTACCGTGACCAAAGAGCGCAAAGAGCGCTTCGATTTCGCCACCTACCGCAAAGATTCTCTGGGTTTCTACGTTAAGTCCAGCAGCCAGATTAAGTCATTGAACAAAGCCGAAGACATCGCCGGGCTGCGCATCATTGTGGGTTCCGGCACCAACCAGGAAGCCATCTTACTGGCGTGGGATAAGGAGAATCAGGCTAAAGGACTGAAGCCTTTCACGCCGGTGTACACCAAAGATGATGCTGCACAAACGCTCGCGCTGCAGTCCGGCCGCGCCGATGCCTACTTTGGGCCTAACGTGATTGGCGCATGGAAAGCCGCGTTAACCCATCAAACCAAACTGGTGGGCAGCGTGGATGGGGGTTGGCCGAAAGCGGCACACATCGCAGTGACGGTGAAAAAAGATAACGGTCTGGTGCAGTCGATTAACACGGCACTCAATGGCGTGATCAAGAACGGCGATTACGACAAGGTGCTGAACCGCTGGGGTGAAGGTGTGGAGCGTCTCGATCACTCTGAAATCAACCCGGCCGGACTCGGCGATTAAGGAGGCGGCATGAGTCAGCAATTTTTCCGCGAGGTGCATCCCGAGGCCGAGGAGTTACAGCCCATCATTACCGGCCTGTTTGGTGAATACGCCGCACGTTACGGCGATTTCTTCAAAAGTGCCAATGAAGTTGAGCTGACCGAATGGTACTTGCCGCCGCGTGGGCTGTTTATCGTGCTGGAACGTGACGGCGAGATCATCGCCATGGGTGCCTATAAACCCTATGACGCCGTGACTGCCGAGTTTAAACGTATCTGGACGCGCAGCGATCTGCGTCGTCAGGGACTGGCGCTGCTGATTTTACAGGAGCTGGAGCGCCGTGCGTTACGCGCCGGTTACCAGCGAGTGTTCCTGACCACCGGATTTCGTCAGCCGGAAGCCGTACAGCTGTATATCGGCCATGGCTATCAGCCGCAGTTTGCGCTGCTGGAAGATATGGAAATCTACAGCCAGCCACCTCATGACGGGCGCTTACGTTTCCTCAAGGTGATTGATGTGCACAGCGTGGCGCAAGCCAGCTAAGGAGTTGAGATGAGTCAGGAACAACATTTAACCGTGGTGCCCGCACGCTATCCAGGAAGGATCATCGGGGCGGTTGTCGCGCTGTTTATTCTGGCCAGCGTGGTTGATTCGGTGGCCTTTAATCCCCGTTGGGAATGGCGTGTGTTTGCTCGCTGGTTCTTTGACCCGGTGATCCTTACGGGGCTCGGGCAAACGTTATTGCTGACCTTATTCGGCACCGTACTGAGCCTGATTTTTGGCGGCCTGCTGGCACTGGCGCGACTCTCTTCATCATGGTTATTGAGCACGCTGGCGTTTGGCTACATCTGGCTATTCCGCTCGCTGCCGCTGATTGTGGTGCTGATCATTTTGTATAACTTCTCCTATCTCTACGACACGCTGTCGCTCGGCGTGCCCTTTACGGCACTGTCGTGGGGGCATTTCCAGACCATCAACGTGCTGGGGCAATTCCCGGCAGCGGTGATTGGACTGACGCTAGTGCAGAGCGCCTACAGTGCGGAGATTATTCGCGGTGGCTTTTTGGGCGTCGATCACGGTCAATTTGAAGCCGCGTCCGCACTGGGATTATCTTCGTCCCGTCGAACCTTCCGCATCATTCTGCCGCAAGCACTACGCGCCATCATTCCTACCACGTTTAACGAAATCATCAGCCTCGCCAAGGGCACTTCGATGGTGTACGTGCTGGCAATGCCGGAGCTGTTTTACACCATCCAGATGATCTACAACCGCACTCAGCAGGTGATTCCGCTGTTAATGGTGGGCGCGGCCTGGTATCTGATTATCACCACCGTATTGTCACTGCTGCAGCACAGCGTTGAACGTTGGCTGGCACGTAGTGTCACGCGTGAACCGCAACCGTCGCGCTGGCGTCAATGGCGCAATCGCTCTGCTACCGCTAATGAGGAGCTGTCCCATGTCCGAAGCCATTGATTATCGTCATCTGCATACCACAGGTGCCATCAGCATCACCGGCGTCAGCAAATCGTTTGGTAAACACAAAGCGCTGGAAGATGTATCGCTGGAGCTGGAACCGGGATCGGTAACGGTGATTCTTGGTCCGTCGGGGTCAGGGAAATCCACCCTGCTGCGCACCATTAATCATCTTGAGCGCGTGGACGAGGGTTTCATTCAAATCGACGGTGATTACATTGGCTACCAGCGTCGCGGTGACAAGCTGTATGAGCTGAAAGAGAAGGCGATTTTGCGTCAGCGCATCAACGTTGGCTACGTGTTTCAGAACTTCAATTTGTTCCCGCATCTGACGGTACTGGAGAACCTGATCGAGGCACCGATTGCCCATCGTCAATTATCACGACGCGAGGCGATTGAGCGGGCGGGAGAATTGCTGGATATCGTGGGATTGCGCCATAAAGCCGATGCCTGGCCGCGTCATCTTTCGGGTGGGCAGCAGCAACGTATCGCGATTGCGCGTGCATTGATGCTGAATCCGCGCGTGATGCTGTTCGATGAGCCGACATCAGCGCTCGATCCCGAGCTGGTGGGCGAAGTGCTGGACGTGATTAAAAAGCTGGCGCGCTCCGGTACCACCCTGGTGATTGTGACGCACGAGATTGGCTTTGCGCGCGAAGTGGCTGATCGGGTGGTGTTTATGGTGGATGGCCGCATCGTCGAGCAAGGTAGCACGCATCAGGTGCTCAATCAGCCGCGCCATGAGCGCACCAAACGATTTTTGGCGCGAGTCCTATGATGGAAAGAGTGATTGTCAGCGCGCTTGCCGCATGGTTATTCAGTTCACCGCTGTTGGCAGCAGAAACACTGGATGCCAAAAACAACGAAACGCCAATCCATATTCCGGCTAACCCGCAAGCCATTGCCAAAATTCCGACGGGTTTTCATTTTGTGACGCCGGGATATTTGACGGTGGCGACCACGGCATCCAATTCACCGCCAATCGGCTTGTGGGCATCAGATAACAAAACGCTGATTGGTAGTGACCCTGATTTTGCCCGCTTACTGGCCGACAGTTTGGGCTTAAAACTCAAACTGGTGCCTGCCGCCTGGGAAGACTGGCCGCTGGGCATCACCGCAGGGCGTTATGATGTGGCGATGTTCAACATTGCGGTGACGGAAGAACGGAAACAAAAGTTCGATTTCGCCACCTATCGTGCCGATAACCATGCGTTTGCCGTCAAAGCAGACAGTGCGATTACGGCGATCAACGGGCGCGAGGATGTGGCGGGTAAACGCATCATTGTCGGTTCGGGTACCAATCAGGAGAAAATTTTGCTGAGTTGGGATGCGAAGAACCGCGCGCAGGGGTTGGCGCCGGTTCAGCCGATTTACCTCAATGATGATGCTTCAGCGACGCTGGCGTTGCTTTCCGGACGAGCGGACGCCTCTTTTGGTCCGCAAGCGATGGCGGCATGGAAAGTGGCGTCACGCGGGCAAACTAAAATTGTCGGACACGGACCTTTCCGTGCGTGGGTCGCGGTGACCACCAAAAAAGGCAATGGTCTGGATTTGGCGTTACAGCAGGCGATAAATGGCGCAATAGCCAGCGGGCAATATCAACAGGTGCTGGCTCGCTGGGGAGAACAGGAGGAGGGCGTGGAAGCGTCACAGGTCAATCCACCTGGCATTGTTTATCAGTAAATAATTTTTTTGTTAATTGAGAGAAAACTCACAGCTTGATGGTTGTGAGTTTTTTGCTTTTCAGCGTAATTGTGAATTCATTCATTCTTTTATTTATGTTTCGCATGATTTAAACGGTGAATTTCGATTTTTTGATCGTGAATTAAACTCGCCTTGCATTTAATTAATCGCTTCAGATGGTTTTTTTATCTTCTCTTACAAGGAACGGTATTGTTTAGCCTGTCGGTAAAGTGTCATATTGACGTTTCCTGAGGGAATGTGAGGTTGAAAAAGAGTAAAAAGGATTTTGAATGGGTCTGGCTTAACCTGCATTACCCAATCAACGTTTAAAAAGATTGGGGTTAACATGTTAGTTGAAAATATAAGAAGTCATCTTAATGCCTGCCACGCGCAATCCGTACAGTGCAGAAAAATTAAGCAGCCGAGATTGGGAGAAATTTTCATGGAGTCAAGAATCAGGAAGCTGGAAGAGACAGTGGCCATTATCGCCACAGATGTTGCTGTTATTAAATCGAATTATGCCACTAAGCAGGATATGGCAGAAGTCAGGACGGAAATCGTTGAGGTCAAATTAGAAATAGGGGAAGTGCGGTCGGAGGTTCGAGAAGTGAAAGGCGATGTTGCGTCAGTAAAGGAAAATTACGCGACCAAGGCGGATGTATTGGCGATCAGGGGCGATCTGTACCAGGCGCTGAACAAACAAACCAAATGGATGGTTTCGATGCAGTTCGTTACGTTGGGACTGGCGTTAATCATCGCCAAAGCGATATTTTAATCCTGCGTACAATGGCGGCTCAGCCGCCGCCATTGCACAAGTCTCTTACGTTGTGGCTTTACGTATCCAAAGCGCAGCCTCTCCCGCAGGCAGTGGGCGGGCGAAGTGATATCCCTGAAACAGGTTGCAGCCTTTTTCACGGAGATAGTCGAAATACTCCTCACTCTCAATGCCTTCAGCCAGCACGTTTAATCCCATCTCGCGTGATAACTCAATCGTCTTGTGCACTACAATCGCTGCAGATTCATTATCAAAAATATGCATGATTAGTGATTTGTCGATTTTGATATCATCAATTGCGAAATCACTGATCGATTTGAGAGAGGAATAGCCTACGCCAAAATCATCAATTGCCCATTGAATGCCTAACTGACTAAAGTGCTCAATAACGCCGCTAATTCTTTTTTGATCGTAAATAAACGTCGTTTCAGTAATTTCAAATTTTAACCTTTCCGGACTGATCTTATAATGTGAGAGCGTCAGCAAGGTATCCTGAGTGAAATCCCGATGCATCAATTGTAATGGGCTGATGTTTATCGAAAACTTTAGATGGCTAAGATGATACGAGCGATCCCAATCAGACATTTGCTGCAGGGTTTTTTCCATCACCCATCTACCAATCTCAATAATCAGACCACTTTTCTCCGCCACAGGAATAAAGACCTCTGGTGAGATGAAACCTTTCACGGGATGTTTCCAGCGAAGTAACGCTTCGAAGCCTATCAGCTTTTTATCTATATCGACTTGTGGCTGATAGTAGAGTTCCAGCTGATTCTTCTCAATGGCATTTGAAAGTTCACGCTTAATCAGATCGGTTTCTGAATAATCACCGCGTGACGTGAACACGGTTAACAACAGTGCGATAATCGGCACACTGCAATTAACCATATAGAAGCCAGGTTCTTCAGGAATGCTGAGCTGAAAAGCGCCATCTTGCCAGGTTAAGCCTGTGGTGATAAACAACAGATAAAATGCCAGACAAAAGAGAGGAAAGACTTTACTGAGATAGCCAGATTGCTGTCGTAGCACCAGAGCAGAACCAATGGTTAAAGCCATTAGATAATTATATTCAGATCGCTTACCAATTGTATGATAATTATCCAATAATAGTAGCAGAATAATACTGAGTAGTAGCGCATGCACGATGATGTAAAGGTTGCGTTTTAACCCACTGCAAAAAGCGGCACAAGTGATGTAAACGCCGAGTGTCGTGCTGGCACCATATAACCAGGCAATGTCATGGTGACCCCTGATAGCGTTAAACAACACCATATAAATCCCGGCAAGAATGCTGGATGTCCCGGCGATCATTAAGGTTAAGCGCAGTTTCTTTTCCAGGCTATCACCTTTCAATATAAACGGCAGATTACAAATCCTTGAAAATACTGAACTGAAATAAGAGATCATTAGCTATTCTCAGTTTTATAGTCTTAATTATTTAATGTTTTCAGTCAGGTATATTAAGGAAAAGCGTGACGGCTGTCATATCTGTTTTCAGCTTATTTACACTTGTCTAAGCTGCATTGCGATTTGACCTATGCTAAGTCGAATGTGCGTTTTTTTGCGGTGAATTTTGGTGGAATGATGTGACTTAAGTCGGTTGATTGCCATCTGGTCGCCTGGCGAAAAAAAACGTGTAACACGCGCAGCGCATTTTCTGTTTACCGCGATTGTGCCTACCCTATGACAGGTCAGCACGTTAGAATGAAACCTAAGTGTCGTAAGGTCGCTGCTTAGCCAGAGGCAAAACAACAAGCGCTGGACACGTATTCAGCCTGGCCCGATTGTGAAATCCACTTTAAAACGACTGGTTGCAATGAAAATACGCTTTCTATCTGCCAATGAGTTAAAGCTTGCCGAAGTGCGCACCATCCTGGAGCCGGTCGGCGTCGAAGTCATTCCCATCGCCCGTCGCATTGAAGAAATTCAGACAGAAAATGAAGTTGAGCTGGTCCGCGACAAACTGACTAAAGCCTTTTCCATCATCGGTCGTCCGCTGTTTGTTGAACATACGGGCCTGTATCTGGATGGGCTGAATGGGTTGCCTGCCGGATTAACGCGCATTTTCTGGAGCCGTTTGAACGCCGAGCGCTTCACGAAACTGGTCAGCGGTCTGGAGACCCCCAGCGTGACAGCCAAAACGGTACTGGGCTATTGTGATGGCCGTAAAATGTACCAGTTTGAGGGGCAATTGCGCGGTACCATTGCGCCTGCTCCAGCCGGTCCGCGCGAATTTCAATGGGACTGCGTATTCATACCGGAAGGGCATTCGCAGACTTTCGCTGAAATGGGTGATTTTAAAAACGAAATATCCATGCGCAGACTGGCACTGGATCGTTTCGCCACCTTTCTAAAAACTTCACGGGGACTGGCATGAAACCGGAACTCAAACGCGCTTACGATGCAGGCAAACTGATCCTGTTTGCGGGCGCGGGTATTTCACGCAATCTTGGTCTGCCGGAATGGCATGAGCTGATTGCGCATCTGGCAAAAGAACTGGGTTACGACCCAAAGATCTTCAATACGTACGGCACGCACCTCTCTCTGGCGGAATATTACAAGCAGCGGAAAGGTTCGCTTGGCCCGTTACGCAGCTGGATGGATCGTGAATGGCATCGCCCGGATATTGACGTGCGCAGTTCTGAAATTCACACCATGATCACGCAGGGCAATTTCTCGCGTATCTATACCACCAATTACGATCGCTGGCTGGAGATGGCGCACGAAGCTCACAATGTGCCGTACAGCAAAGTGGCGAATGCGGCAGATTTGGTGTCATTGACCGAAGACAAGCGTCATATCATTAAACTTCATGGTGATTTTGACGATGATACCTCCATCGTGCTGGATGAAAGCAGCTACTTCGAGCGCCTCTATTTCGATTCGCCGCTGGATATCAAACTGACGCATGACGTGATGGGCAACTCGGTGTTGTTTGTCGGTTACAGCATCAGTGACTTTAACATTCGTCTGTTATTCTACCGCCTGACGAAAATGTGGGGCCGCACGGGATTAGCGACCGCACGGCCGAAATCCTACCTGTTTACCAACCGCAATAATCCGGTGGCGAAAGAAGTGTTGGGGCAGTGGGGTATCGAAATGATCGTTTCAGAAGAGGACGATCCGCGCAAAGCGCTGGCGACGTTCCTGGAAGAATTACTGGCTTAATGAGCATAAATCGTTTGCTCAAAAAAGTTTGCTTAGAATATACTGTATATAAATACAGTTAACCGAGGTGCATCATGGCAGTCGAAACCAAATATGTTGTTGTCAGAAAGGGTGAAGAAAAAATGACGTTTGCCAATAAAAAAGACGCGGATGCCTGGGACAAAATGCTCGATATGGCGGACGCCTTCACCGACTGGCTGCAGCAGCATCAGCCTGAACTGGATGAGGCACAAGCTGAAGCGTTAGGCATGTTACTGGCTGAACAGAAGGATGCGGTGCAGCATATCCTGCGTACCAGCAAATTACCGGATGCGGTAAAGGAAGAAGCGGCAGCCGAAGTCGAGACTGAGGCGTCTGCGGAATCGGAAACCTCTGCGGAATCTGAAGCTTCTGCGGAAGCAGACATCGGTAAACCCGAAAAGAAAGTGCGCGCAGTTAAAGCTGCCTGATACTTTGCTGAGAGCTGAGAGCTGAGAGCTGAGAGCTGAGAGCTGAGAGCTGAGAGTTGAAAGCTGAGAGCTGAAAGCTGAGAGCTGAGAGCTGAGAGCTAAGAGCTGAGAGTTGCAAGCTGAGAGCTGAGAGCTGAGAGTTGCAAGCTGAAAGCTGAAAGCTGAAAGCTGAGTGCTGAGTGCTGAGTGCTGAAAGCTGAAAACTGGGAGCGGCGAGAAGGTCGCTCCCGATGCCTCATTGATCCTCTACAGCTTGATCTGATAACGCGTGCTGCGCCCACCGCCCGGCAATTTCTCCAGACAACCTTTCTCCAGTAATTCCGTCAAATGGCGCGTCGCCGTCGCCTTACTGACCTTGGCCACTTTTTGGTATTGGCTGGCGCTAATGCCGTCCTCAAATCCCTGTTCACCGCCATCCAGCAAGCGATTCAATACGCGATTTTGCTCAGCGTTCAATTGGGCATTATGGTGAATCAGCCAGAATTTCGCTTTGTTTTGTATGCGCGTGACCGATGCCAGTGCCTCTTCCAGGCTGTCATTGAGCACGTCGAGGAACCACAGCATCCAGGCAGTGATGTCCAAATCGCCACGCTGTGTCTCTTGTAAAATCCGATAATAATCCGCGCGCCGGGTCAGAATCGATGACGACATGGCATATAGCCGGATGCTTTGGCTGTCTGCTTGCGCCAGCGCCAAATCCGTCAGTGCACGCGTAATACGGCCGTTGCCATCATCAAAGGGATGCAGCGTGACAAACCACAGATGGCAAATGGCGGCGCGCAGCAATGGATCGAGCTGGACCTCGTCATGGCTCTGATTAAACCAGCGAATAAACTGATCAAGCTGCCGTTCAAGCCCGTCACGCGGTGGCGCTTCAAAATGGACAGTTGGACGATCGATGCGTCCGGATACGACCTGCATCGGTTCTTCACCGCGCAAACCGCCCACGTTTAAACGCTTAATCGTCCATTCACTCGCCGGGAAAAGCCACTGATGCCACAGACACAGCCGCTCAAACGTGAGAGGCTCATCGCGCTGGGTGATGGCATCCATCATCATGGTGGCCAATCCTTCGGAACGTTCGGATACGGGATAAGGCTGCTCCAGCGAAACGCCTAAACGCCGCGCAAGGGAAGATCTTACTGACTCGGCGTTGACGCGCTCATCTTCGATAGCGGAGGAAGACAGAATATTGGCGAGTAGCGTATTCAGCGTTTGCGTATCGGCGTTATCCGATATGCTCGCCCGTCCCAGCAAAATACCGCGTTGCTGCTGCAGATAGCGTAATCGCGGCAGAAGTTTTTCCTCCTGCCAGTGAAATGTTGGCCATTCAGGCTGCTGCCATATCCACATATCATGCCTCATCTCATTTGCCAGTGAGCCAAACAGTCAGGCGATTAGGCTCATTGACTGAGCCATAAAGCCACCTTATTCGGCTCACATGATGAGTTGAATCATACTGCTTAATCGGCTCAAACGCCAGTTCACTCAGCCCACAAACGAATGTAAGCCGCATGAGAAGGCAAAATAGGTGGCGATTTCAGGCTGAAATTTTAGGTGAGCCGGGAAAGGGTGTGTGTGCCAGATGGCGACCTGAGCGCCGCCATCAGGGAAAATGAAGTGACTATCGTTGTAGAAGTGATGGAGAGTTGATTAATGTGTGAAGAGTGAAAATGTTCCAGAGTAATAGCTCACCATCCACGCCACATACACCAGCCAAACCAGTAACAATCCCGCTAAGCCTAATTTACCTGTCATGCTGCATTCCTCTTGTTATTTGGCGTCATGCGCCCTGTAAGGAATAAGCTGACAGGATGGTGAGATAGCGATCTTGCGCCAGATCAAAAACAGCAGGATTTTGTCGCGGAAATGCACAGACAAAAATTGATCGGGATAGGATAAGGGTGTTTGCCCCCACCTCAGTAAACTATTTATCACAGAAACTATAAGGAATATAAGCGGATAAAAAGTGCCGCTTATTTAGCATATTTGCCAAATACCCCGGCATAACCCTCGAAATATTCTAAAGTTAATCGCGGAGTTTAAAAAATACACAATCCTGCAATCGTTTATGGCAAAGGACATTATTTTGAACATCGCAAACCCAATACCCAGACTTTCGTTCTGGAATAAATTATTTGCCCTTATTCTGCTGTTGCTGGGGATTATCCTGGCCGCAGGAGGGGGCTGGCTCGTGGCATTAGGCGGAAATTGGTACTACGTGCTGGCCGGCATAGGGCTGATCATCCCTGCTGTACTGATATTCATGAAGCGCATCAGCGGTGCAGGCTGGTTCGCACTGGTATTTGTGGGCACGCAGTTTCGGCAATCAGGGCACGGTTAATCTCGCTGAAGATATGGGAGAAATCTACGATGGCTATGTGGCCATCAACTCAGCGCCGGTAGTGATGCGTGACACTCTGGTGGTGGGACATCAGACGATCGATGGCCAGCGCGCATTCGGCCCGCCAGGCGTGATCAAAGCTTATGACGTGCGCACGGGCGCACTGAAGTGGGCGTGGGATGCTGCCGATCCGGATACCGCCACACCGAAGAAAGGACCCAATGCGTACAAACGCGGTTCACCCGACGTCTGGACCTCGTTCACCGGTGATGACAAATTAGGATTGGTGTATTTGCCGATCGGAAACTCATCGGGTGACTATTGGAGCGGTACGCGCTCGCCTGCCGAGAATAAGTATTCAGTCTCATTGACTGCATTGAATATCGATACCGGTTTACCGGCCTGTACTTTCCAGACCGCGCATAAAGATGTCTGGGATTATGATCCCGGTTCTCAGCCGACGTTGGTGGATTATCCGGATAAAAACGGCGGTAAAACGCCGGCAATTATCATGCCGACCAAACAGGGTGAAATTTATGTGCTGGATCGCCGCACCGGTAAATCGCTGTTTGGTGTGGAGGAACGTCCGGTGCCCGGCGGCGGTGTAGAACCGGACCAGTGTTCGCCAACTTAGCCTTATTCGTTGTTCCATCACCTGAGTAAACCGGACCTCACTCCGCAGGACATGTGGGGCTTAACACCGGTGGATCAGCTGGTGTGCCGCATTCAGTTCCAGCAAGCCAGTTATAAAGGGCAGTACACGCCGCCGGAAGCCGATCGTCATTCGATAGAGTATCCGGGTTATAACGGCGGTTCTGACTGGGGCAGCGTGGCGGTGGATCCGACGCGTGGCATCATCATTGCTAACTACAACGATATGCCGAACTACAACATTCTGGTGCCGCGCGCCAAAGCCGATGCGTTGGGCTGGAAACCTCGTGATGAAATTCCGTATAACCCACACGATACCGGCCATGCGGAAGGGGCAGGCGATCCACAAATCGGTGTGCCTTACGCGGTGAACGTGAATGCGGGCTGGCGCTTGCCGTACACAGGAATGCTGTATAAAGAGCCGCCGTATGGTGGTATACGTGCCATCGATCTGCGTGATGGACGCACCGTCTGGGATCGTCCACTGGGCACCGCACGTCGTAATGGTCCGTTTGGCCTGCCAACCGGATTGCCGATTAATATTGGTACGCCGAATAATGGCGGTTCAGTAGTGACATCCAGCGGGCTGATCTTTGTCGCGGCCGCTACCGATGACTTAATTCGCGCCATCGACATGAAAACCGGTAAGGAAGTGTGGAGCACAGAACTGCCCGCAGGGGGCCAGGCCAACCCGATGATCTACACGCAAAATGGGCGTGAGTATCTGGTGATTGTTGCCGCCGGGCATCACTATATGGAGACGCCGGTGGGCGATTATGTGCTGGCGTACGCGCTGCCTGAACAGAAATAACCACCATTGAAAACGGGATTAGGCTGCTGCCTAATCCCGCTATATACATCCTGGCATCACATCTCTTTGGTCATCAGTCCTTAGGGATTCACCTCTTCCAGACGACGATTCAGCGTACGCGGACCAAATACACCGATGGTAAACACCACAATCGCCATCGCACCGGAAATCACGGCAAACACTGAACTCACCCCCATCTCACTCAGCACCCAGGCAATGGTAAAGCCCGACAGCATGCCGCTGATACGACTCACCGAATAGACCAATCCAATCGCTTTAGCGCGGAAACGCGTCGGAAACAGTTCAGCCTGATAGGCGCGGTAAGAAAACGTCATACAGGTACTGGCCAGCGACAGCAGCAGTCCCAAGGTCACCAGCATCACCGGTTGCGACTGCCAGGAAAATACCGTGCCGACGAGGGCAATGGCCAGCGCGGAGCCACTCACCAGCCACTTACGCTCAATGCGATCGGCAAAGGTCATTGCCACCAGTGGCCCCAACGGGCTGGCAAAAGCAATCAGGAAGGAATAGAGCAAACTGTGGGTAAAGGTCACACCTTTGGCTGCCAGCAGTGTCGGGATCCAACTGGCAAAACCGTAATAGCCAATCGACTGGAAGAAGTTGAACACCAGCAGCATGATGGTGCGACGACGGTACGGCGGACGCCACATTTCGTTTTTTGCAGCCGGTTTTGATTCAGTAGGCTGCAACAGATGGCTGTCAATCGCAGGCAGCGCGGAACCGGTGGATTTGGCCACACGCGCTTCGAGTCGGCGTACCACGTCTTCCGCTTCTTTGTAGCGGCTTTGCTCAACCAGCCAGCGTGGGCTTTCGGGTAATCCCATACGCAGGATCCACACCAGCACCGCGCCGATGCAGCCAAATAACACCACCCAACGCCAGCCGCTCAGGCCGAGAATTTCCTGTGGGACCAACTGCCATGAAAGAAAAGCGATGGTCGGGATCGAGGTGTACTGGATGGCCTGCACAAACGCATAGGATCGGCCGCGCAGGCGTGCCGGAATAAATTCGGAGACATAGGCATCAATGGTGACCAGCTCGGCGCCGACGCCAATACCCGACACAATGCGCCAGAATACAATGGAAAACGGATGGTGCTGAAACGCCATAATGCCACTGGCCACCGCGTAAACCAGCAAGGCGATAATAAACACCTTTTTGCGCCCGATGCGGTCAGCCAGATTGGCGATCAGCAAGGTGCCGAGGAAAACCCCGAGGAACATCGCCGCGACAAACGCACCAAGACTATGGGGATCAAAAAAGTTATGGCTACCGTGAGAAAAGATCCCCTCGCGAACCATGCCGGGACCGATATAGGCGGTCAGGAACACGTCATACACTTCAAACCAGCCTCCCAATGCCAGCGCAAAGATAATCAGCCACAGCGGGCGGGCGGCAGGTAAGCGTTCCAGACGCGCAGAGAGTTGCGCACCAAATGCCTTACCTTCTTCTGGTGTGAAGTTGTCACGCCAGGTCATCGGCGGGGGGATCGACTCGCTCAGCGAAATTTTTTTCAGCACGGTAGGGTACTCCGTTGTTTTTATAATGGTTTGTTAAGGGCTGGCCGGATGGCCGCGCCCGATAACACAGGTGATTCAGGCTATAGCGTTATACCGGGCAGCCTTTCGCGCGCAGAATGGCGTTGAAGCGCTCAGGATCGTTGTTGCCTGCTACGTTGCTGGCGCGGATCTTCTCCTCACGCTGTGCATGTTGCTGCACGCGAGGCAGCAGCACACTCAGCTCATCCTGCGGGATAGCAATCACGCCGTCGGCATCAGCCACGAGCAAATCGCCCGGCGACACCACCAGTCCCGCACAGTGCACCGGGGTATTCACTTCACCTGGACCTTCTTTGGAAGGGCCGCGCAAAGTGTTGCCGCGTGCCCAGCAGGCAATACCGCCTTCTGCCCATTCATTCAGATCGCGCACGGCACCATCAATCACGAAACCGGCAATCTTTTTGGTGATGGCAGAGGTGCGCATCAAGCCGCCGATTAACGCCTGGGTCAGATCCCCCGACCCATCAACAACGATCACATCGCCTGGCTGCGCCATTTCGATCGCTTTATGGATCATCAGGTTATCGCCTGGACGGACTTTCACGGTGATCGCCGGGCCGCAGAGCACCAGATTGGCATCGTTGTGATACGCCTGTAAGCCCAGCGCACCGACACTGCGTCCCATGGAGTCGCCAATGTTTGGCACGGGCAGTGCACGGAAGGCATCAATCACGCCCGCATCAATTGGCGCACCGCGCTCACCAATGAAATAGCCAATCGGCCAGTCTTTATGGATGGTCATAGGTTAACTCCGGTTTAACACCTGCGGATTGACGCAGGCGGATGGGTTGATCTGTTGGTTATCAAGAAATGCCAGACATTGGCGTGCTGCACTTTGTGCAACGGCATCCAGTGCCTGCGGGGTGGAACCGCCAATATGCGGAGTCACGATCAGATTGCTGAGCGCGCGGAACGGATGGTCGGCAGCCAGCGGCTCAATTGTCACCGTGTCCAGCGCTGCGGCACGCAGTTGTCCGCTTTGTAGCGCGGCAGCCAGCGCATCCTCATCAATCAATTCGCCGCGCGCGGTATTGATCAGCGTGGCGTGAGCGGGCAACTGCGCCAGACGTTGCGCGTTGATCATCAGGCGGGTTTTGGGCGTGACCGGACAGTGCAGGCTCAATACATCCGCCAGCGGCAGTAAATCGTCCAGCGAAGCACAGCGCTGCGCACCTTCAAAGTCGCCATCAGCCGGGGCGGCAGGATCGAAAAATGCGACCTGCATCCCAATCACACGCGCGAACCGTGCCACGCGTCGGCCGATTTCGCCGAAGCCGACCAGACCCAGGGTTTTGCCCTGTAGCTCTTCGCCATCGCCGCTGCGGGTCCAGCGTCCGGCAGCGACTTCCTGCTGGAAATAGGGCAGACGCCGCGCGCAATTTAGCATCAGTGCCAGCGTCAACTCGGCAACAGACTGGGCATTGGTCGCTGGCGTGGTCAGCACCGGTATACCGCGTTCGGTAGCCGCTGACACATCAATATTGGTGACGCCAACGCCGTGTTTGCAGATGATTTTCAGCGTCGGACAGGCGTTGATGGCTTTCGCGTTCAATTCAACGGTGCGCGATATGACGGCGTCATACGCCACGCTGCTCATACGCAGTTCAACTTCCGCAACGTTATTGGCGTCATCCAGATAATCGACCACACAGCCTGCTTCAGCGAGCAGTTGACGGCCTCCCTGGCCGAGGCTCGTTGTGGTCACGAGAAAGCGATAAGTCATGTCGGTTCTCCGATAGGGTTTACGTCATCCTGGCATCGACAACCGATAAAAAATATTCTGCGAAGGTTATTAATTCATTCCTATCGGGAATAACAACGAGTGACGCGAGTTGAAACGCCAAACCGCACAATGTTTTTTTTTTGTTAACAAACAGATCGCACATGGCTGGAGTTGTGCTTTGCTACACGCTTTAGGATTTTTACTTAAAAAAACCGTTAAAAACGTAGAGTTAGCGGAGCGCTCTACCGCATATCACCAGTTAAAAGGCCGCATAAATAGTGTGATCCACTTCAAAAATCATCCTCAGCACCCTGATACCTTGCAGTTATTTTATCGTCGTTGAATTGAGCAAAGTGCGCTGCAAAGTTGCACAACTCATGCGCCGGGCGTTTTTTAGCCGCACGAAATGATAAATGTAACTAAAGTTATAGAGTGTACCGTTTGGTTCATTAACAACTAGATAATAGAACGGTTACATCATGACTCATACGAAAGATCTCCTCGCTGTGCTCGGCCGCGTTATGGCGGTGGGTCTGTTCTTCGCTTCCGGTCTCGACAAAATCACCCATTACGCAGACAACCTGCAAACCATGGCGGACAGCGGTGTACCGGCCTTTTTCCTGCCGCTGGTGATCTTGCTGGAAGTGGGCGGCGGTCTGGCAATTGCCTTTGGTTTTTTGACGCGATTCACCGCCATTTTTATGGCGGTGTTCTCGGTTTTGGCGGGATTCCTGTTCTATCAGGGATACAGCCACGCACACCTGATGGTGTGGTTAAAAAATATCTCCTGCGCTGCCGGTTTCCTGATGCTGTGTCTGAACGGCGGCGGTAAATGGAGCCTCGATCATCTGATTCAGCAACGTCTAGCACGCCACTGAGTTTCTCCTTCAACCTTAATATTTCAGGACAACATCCATGAAAAAACTCCCGACAGTGCTGCTGTGCGGTGGACTTTTCTGTGCCGCGAGCCAGGCCGCCGAACCCGTTAACCAGGTTGCCGTATTAACCCATCACCAGGCGCAACAGCTGGTAGCGAAAGCCGAACAGATTATCGGTAGCCATCACATCGGCGGCGCGATTGCCGTGGTCGATCCTTTTGGTCAGCTGATCGCCTATGAGCGTCTGGATGGCGCCACGCTGGCGAACAGCGAACTCGCGCCGAAGAAAGCGCACTCGGCCGCCGCCTTTGGGGTGCCGACGTCCAACTTTCAGCAGAAAATCGCTGCCGGAAATGTCGGCATGCTCGGTAATCCGGTGGTGGTACCGCTGCCAGGCGGTGAGCCGGTGAAAGTGAACGGCGTGGTGGTGGGCGCTATTGGTGTCAGCACGCCAGATGGCAATGTGGATGCGGAAGCGGCGCAGGGCGCGCTGTCCGCGCTGAAAGCAGGTTAGCCATGGAAAGAAGACGTTTTTTACAGCTGATGATGGCCACACCGGTCATCGTTTCTATCCCGTTGCAACCGCTGTTAGCCGCACCTGCCGATGCCTCTCAGGCATTGCTTTTGCGCGCCAGTGAACTGTTAACCGGACGCC
Source organism: Pantoea sp. S61 (assembly GCF_016625145.1). NCBI lineage: Bacteria > Pseudomonadati > Pseudomonadota > Gammaproteobacteria > Enterobacterales > Erwiniaceae > Pantoea > Pantoea sp. S61. Next base: position 292,457 of record NZ_JACVUO010000001.1, on the reverse strand, counting down.
GTGGCCTCGATATCGGCATCACTGAACGATTATGGACGCTGCTGTGTGAGCAGGATGCAGGATTCCCGGCTCAGTTAGCGCGCCTGATGACGCGCCTCAATGCGTTGCACAGCGAAGATCGTGAGCAGATCGTCGCGCAGCTTGATGATGCCGATGTCAAAACGGCGTTGACGATTATTTCGCCGTGGTATCTCGGTTACACCGGCCATCCCTCCACCACCAAAGCCGTGGATGACGCGCACTTCGTCACCTTCCTGTCGGCGCTGATGTATGAACCGACGCGTGACCACACCATTCGTCCCAGCTATGCGCGGGCGGGCGGTGATTACTGGGCCGAAGTGCCACCGGGCGTGATCGCGCCACCGATGCCCGGCTTGATCCGCGAATGGGGCGATCAATCGCCCGTCGCCGCAAAGCAGATTAAACAGCCTGATGCACCCTGGTTACTGATGGTGCAGGGCAAAGCCAAAACCCTCGTGGAAGCCGAGGCGATGCTGGCGCAGCACAATACCCTATAACAAGAATCGAGCAGGTACATCATGAGTGAATTTGATGCTGACGTGGTGATCGTCGGCTCCGGTGCGCTGGGCGCCAACGCCGCTTATCAGCTGGCGAAAGCGGGCAAGTCGGTGATTATGCTGGAAGCAGGGCCTTATATTCCGCGCTGGAAAGTGGTGGAAAACTACCGAAACGGTGCCAGTAAACGTAACTGGTGCACGCCTTATCCGAATCTGCCGTGGGCACCAAACTCTTATACCGAAGGGTATATCGATGCCAAAGGGGATGACGATTTCGAGTATGTCACCAGCTATTTACGCGTAGCCGGCGGCAGTACGCGCCACTGGGCATCGGCCTGCTGGCGCCTTCTGCCCAATGATTTCAAGCTGAAAAGTGTGTACGGCGTTGGCCGCGACTGGCCGTTTGAATACAGCGAGCTGGAACCCTGGTATGTCAAAGCCGAGCGTGAAGTGGGCGTGGTAGGGACCGCCGATGAAGATCAAAGTGGGCAAGGACGCGGTCACTATCCACCACGATCAGCGGAATATCCGCTGCCGCCGGAAGCCAAGCCGTATATGGTGCAGCGCATGCAGTCAAAACTGGGCCCGATGGGTTATCAGGTGATTCATGAGCCGCACGCGCGTGTGTCACGGCCTTATGATGGTCGTCCGGCTTGCGCGGGTAACAACAACTGTGAGCCGATCTGTCCGATTGGCGCGATGTATTCTGGTGATATGCATGTCGATAAAGCGGTGGCGCTGGGCGTGCAGCTGCGCACCGAGTGTGTAGCCTGGAAGCTGGAGAAAGGCGCAGGTAACAAGATCGTCGCGCTGCATTATCGTCAGCCCGATGGCAAAGACACGCGCCTCACCGCGAAAACCTTCATCATCGCTGCGCACGGGCTGGAAACGCCAAAGCTGCTGCTAATGAACGATGTGGCCAACAGTTCCGATCAGGTCGGTCGTAACCTGATGGATCACACTGGTCTGAGCCTGACTTTCCTTGCCGATGAACCGCTGTGGACCGGGCGTGGTTCGGTGCAGCACGGCACCATCGCCAATCGTCGTGATGAAGCCACACGCGCACAGCACTCGGCGATCCGCTATTCGCTGCGTAACCTGGTGCCCAACGTCGATGTCACGGTGCCGCTGCTAAAACAGGGCATGATGGGTCAAGCGCTGGATGATGCGATTCGTGACCGCGCTTCGCGCATCATGAATATCAGTACCATGAGCGAAACGCTGCCGAGTCCCACCAACCGCGTGACGCCAAATTACGATCGCAAAGATTCGATTGGACTGCCGATGCTCAACGTCAATTACCATCTTGATGATTATGTGCGCGGTATGCGCCCTCAGGCTTACAAGGATTTTGCTAACTTCCTGCAGGCCTTTAACGGTGAAGTCATTGAAGCACCGACTGGCTGGCGTAATCAGTATCACATCATGGGCACCACCATCATGGGGGATAACCCGCGAGATTCGGTGGTCGATGCGCATTGCCGTAGCTGGGATCATCCCAATCTGTTCCTCGCCACCACTGGCGTGATGCCCACCTCTGCGACGGTGAATCCCACGCTGACCGGCATCGCCCTGGCGCTGCGTATGGCCGATACCATCGCGAGGGAGATCTGATGATGCGCAAACCTATCAGACATCTGGCTGCAGCAAGCCTGTTGCTGGCCGGTGCTGTGCAGGCACAGGATGCTTCGCCGGATCTGGTCAAGCGAGGGGAATATCTGGCCACCGCCGGTGACTGCTCGGCCTGCCATCGCGATCCACACAGTGGTAAACCCTTCTCGGGCGGTTACACGATTCAGTCACCCATGGGGATGATTTACGGCTCCAATATCACGCCGTCGAAAACTGCCGGGATTGGCAACTATAGCCTGGCGGATTTCACCGACGTGATGCGCAAAGGCAAAGCACCGGGTAATCATTATCTCTATCCCGCTATGCCTTACACCTCCTTCGCCGGGCTGTCAGATGAGGATATCCACGCGCTTTACTCCTATCTGATGCTGGGCGTGCCCGCCGATGATCATCCGGCCCCCGAAACCGATCTGCCATTCCCGTTCTCCTTCCGTCCGGTGATGGCGATGTGGAATCTGCTGTTCCTGGATAGCAAGGCCGTGCCGGGCAGCAATGCGGCAGCAGGGAGTGCAGAACGGGGCGAGTATTTGGTCCGTACGCTGGCGCACTGTTCCACCTGCCATACGCCACGTAACGGCATGATGGCGGAACAGGGCGATCGTTTCCTCTCCGGCGGCAAGGTTGGCAGCTGGACAGCACCGAATATCACGCCAGATACACAAGCAGGTATCGGTGACTGGAGCAAAGCGGAGATAGTTACTTATCTGCGCACTGGCGCGCTACACGGTAAAGCGATTGCCGCAGGTGAGATGGGTACAGCGGTTCAGAACTCGTTCTCGAAAATGCAGCAAAGCGATCTGGAGGCAATGGCACATTATCTGAAGCAGGTGCCTGCGATCGGCGGCGCTGATCGTAAAGCGCCTTCTGTTGCACCGCAGGCCACGCCGCTGTCAGCCATCGAAACCGGCATGAAAAATGAGATCACGGACTATGTCTCAGGCGATGCCATGAGCGGGGCACAACTGTACAACGGTGCCTGCGCCACTTGCCATGCCAGTGACGGACGCGGAACCCACGATGCTCAGCGCTTCTATCCCGCGCTAGTGGGATCTTCAGCGGTGCTGTCGGACGATCCCGCCAACCTGATCATGACCATCGCGGAAGGCGTGGATCGCCAGACCGGCAACGATCACGCCTTTATGCCGGAGTTTCGCACCCAGTTTAGTCAGGCCGAACTCACTAAAGTCGCGAACTATGTCTCCACCAACTTTGGCAACCCGCAGCATGTCATCACTCCGGCTGATGTGGAACAAACGCTGAAAGGCGAAAGCGGCAGCTGGCTGGTGCGATACGCACATGTGCTAAGCATCATCGGTGGTGGGGTTGCGCTACTGGTGGTGGTTGCGGCGTTGATCCTTGTGCTGCGCCGCCGGAAATAACTTTTATGGGCGACGTTGAGGTCGCCCGCATTCATCACGGTACGACCCTTTAAGGAGTGACTTCAATGAAAAAGGCTTTATCCCTTGCGCTATTGAGCGCCGCACTGTTCGGTTCTGCTGCCGCACAGGCCACCCTGACGCAAACCATTCTCTCGCAGGGTGATGCGCAGAAGCTGATCGCGGCCGCGCAGGAAAAAGCGCATGCGCTGAACGCCAACGTCTGCATTGCTGTGTTGGATCAGTCAGGCCAACTGCTGGCGTTTAACCGCATGGACAATGCGCCTGTCGGCTGCATCGATTCTTCGATTCTGAAAGGCCGTGCGGCGGCGTTGTATCGCACGCCAACAGACAAATACATGGATCGCGCCAACGGTAAAGAACCGGCTATTGCCACCTTGCCGGGCGTCATCCCGCTGGGCGGTGGTTCACCGGTGGTGTGGCAAAACAATACCATTGGTGCCGTGGGTGTCAGCGGCTCTGCTAACCCAAATGAAATCGCCATCGCCAAAGCCGCGAGCGAAAGCTTTAAATAACGGTGCTTGTCGTTACCTGGATGTTCATGACGTAAAGGTGCTTCCTGATGCACCGGCGGGCGGCCTGAGGGCCGCCCGTGCCACACAACCCACGGCGAATCAGCCTCTCATTACGCTCTGCTCCGACCTGCTCACCCATCAAGTTCCTGCGCCGCGCGCCGATAGTCTCTACAGAGGGATGTAGGTGCACAGGGAGTGGTTCATTTTTAACCGAAAAAGTGTCAACTCCAGGAGCGCCATAATGGCCAAACTTGCATCATCAAAGAAAACAATGAGCACCCGCACGCAGATGCTGCTGACGGGCGCCTTAACCATCACCCTCGGTTTTGCCGTGACCATCGGCGTCTTGAGCTGGCAGTCCAGCAACGAGCAGAAGTCATTGGCTGAAAACTACCTGCAGCAAATTGCCCATACCCAGGCGCTGCAAATCCAGCAGGAACTCAGCTATGCACGAGACGTGGCACATAACCTCGGGCACAGCCTGATTGCGCTGCCAGCGGCAGGGATCCAGGATCGTAAGGTTGCCGATAAAGTCATGGAGTCGGCACTGCGCGATAATCCTGACTACCTGTCGATTTCAGTGATCTTTGAAGAAAACGCCTTCGATGGCCGCGACGCCGAGTTCGCTACCCAGCCGGGTGCTGCGCCGAAGGGCCGTTATGCCTTCTTCGTTGATCGCGATCAGTCAGGCAATTTCAAGATGCACCCACTGACGTCGATCTTTACACCGGGCCAGGGTGACTACTATCTGCTACCACAGAAAAGTCAAAAAGACACCCTGATTGAACCCTACAGCTATGCCTATAACGGTGTTCCAACACTGCTGACGTCCGTGGCGGCGCCGATTCTCAGCCAGGGGAAATTGTGGGGTGTTGTGACTTCAGATATTTCGCTGGCCTCGTTGCAGGAAAGGGTGAATAAAATCAAACCCTGGGAAGGCGTGGGCTACGCCATGCTGTTATCCAGCGCGGGCAATGTGGTGTCTTACCCGGATAAAAACCAAACCAGCAAAGCGTGGAAAGGCGATACCCATCACTACAGTTCAGACGTCATGGAACAACATGACGCGTTACTGGGTGAAGATGCATTGGTCACCTGGCAGCCGGTGGTGATCGGCAATAGCGATCAGAAATGGTATCTCGGGGTGGTTGCGCCGGTCAGCAAAGTGATGGCGGCGGCGCATCATCAACTGGTCAACGCCGTGATCCTGATGGTCATCAGTATTCTGGTGGTCTGTGCACTGCTGGGCCTGTTATTCAGCCGTAAAGTACTGAAGCCGATTGGTGGCGAACCGCTTGAAGCCGCGACCATTGCGCTGGCGGTGGCGGATGGCAAACTGGATAACGTCATCACGTTGAAAGGGCGTGATAACAGCAGCCTGTTTTATGCACTGCATACCATGCAAAACCAACTGCGCGAGATTGTCGGCCAGATCCAGGATGCCAGTTCCTCCGTTCGGCAAGGCGCAGGCGAAATTGCCAGCGGCAACCTGAATCTGGCTTCACGCACGGAAGAACAGGCGGCGGCACTGGAACAAACGGCCGCCAGTATGGAGCAGATCACCGCCACGGTGAAACACAACGCCAACAATGCGCATCAGGCAACGGCGTTGACGGAAAACGCCACGCAGATCGCCAGCCGGGGTGAATCGCTGGTGGGTGAAGTGGTACAAACCATGGCGCAGATCGACGATAGCGCGAAGAAGATCGGCGATATCACCGCCATCATCAACAGCATCGCTTTCCAGACCAACATTCTCGCGCTCAATGCGGCGGTGGAAGCGGCGCGTGCCGGTGAGCAGGGGCGTGGTTTTGCTGTGGTGGCTTCTGAAGTGCGTAATCTGGCGCAGCGCAGTGCCAACGCGGTGAAAGAGATTGCGGCGCTGATAGAAGAGTCGAGCCAGCGAGTTGGCAGCGGTGTGCAACTGGTGCAGGACGCCGGTAAGACCATGCAGGAGATGACCCAGGCAGTGAACTCAGTGCGCACTATCATCGGTGAGATTGTGGTGGCATCCGATGAACAGGCGCGCGGTATCAGCCAGGTCACCATCGCGGTGAATGAAATGGACGGCACCACGCAGCAAAACGCCGCGCTGGTGCAACAGATGTCTGCCGCCGCCAGTTCGCTGGAAGACCAGGCGGCACAACTGGCGCAAACGGTGGGACGTTTTCAGTTGAGTTGAGATAGTCGTCTGAGTTGAAGAGCTTGTCACAACAGGCCGCGCCTTATAACGTAAGGTGCGGCCTTGTGCTATTGGGGCAAGGCCGGCAATATCTTCCACACATCGGGAACCACCATGAATCGTCAGCAACTGTTCGACCACATCAGCCAAACGTACCAGATAGAACCTGACTATCCGTGGAAAAAACACAGTGAATACGCGGTTCTGCGGCACCCACGCCACCGTAAATGGTTTGCACTGGTGTTTCCGCTTGAGAGCCATAAACTCGGTTTGGCCGACGGTCCGATGGTTCAGGTGATGAATATCAAAACCCGTCCTGAAATTACCGGTTCCCTGCGCCAGCAGCACGGTGTCTATCCGGCCTATCACATGAACAAAGAGCACTGGATCAGCCTGACGCTGGAAAACGGCTTACCGGATAGCGAGATTGTTGCACTGCTGGACGACAGCTTTAGCTTAACGTTTTAGGTTTTCGCGCCAGGATGACATCGAGCGGCGACATCGGAAACGGTTGCATCCGCTGGACGCGCTCAATAGCAAATCCTGCCTGCTGTAATTCCTCGCACAATACCCCTTCATTTGTGACGTTGTAACCTCTCATCATTAATGGGGTAAAGAATGGCAGCACTTGCCGTGCTTCCTCTGGATTTACTGGGATTTCTGCATGGGCGCTGATCAGCAATCCGCCTGGCTTTAAACGCGTGAACCACTCGCGCAGCATCGCCTGTCTGTCCGCCATAAAATAGAGAAACGATGAACTCCAGATGATGTCCACCTGCCGCTCTTTCGGAAACGTCGCCAGAGCGCAACAGCGATCGCTTAGGCTGGCTTTTTCGATATTGCGCTGCGCGATGGTGGCAGTTTGGGGCAGGTCAAACACGATCACCGAAAGCTGTGGGAAGCGTTGGGCTAACGCAATGCTGATTAGACCCGGTCCGCCCCCCATATCCAGTAACAGCGCCGGACGCTGAAAATCAGCCAGGGTATCAGCGATTGCGCAGGCGGTGTCCGCGCTCAGCGCGCGCTGTTCCTGGGCGATTTGGTGCAAGGCGGCATCCGCCCACGCGGTATCGATTTGCAAGGGATCCTGCCAGCCGGGTTCCGCCTGGGTCAGCAGTTGTGGCAAACGTTGAGCAAACTGCTGTAACACCTGATGACGATAGCGCCAGGCGTCACCAATATAGCGGCGACTGCCGTGACACAGCCAGGCATGCACATTCGGCGCCAGTACAAAGCAGTCAGCTTCATGCGACAGTAATTCCGTACTCCATAACAGACGTAACAGATGATATGCCTGCTGTGGTTGCCAGTCGTAGTGTTGAGCGACTTGCGCAGCCGTGGCAGGTAACGCCAGAAAATCAAACAAGCGATGTTCAAATGCTATTGCCACAGCGCCGTTGAGGGCATGCTGAGCCAGCAGTTGATCGAGGGTAGTTAGCGGGTAACGCATGGCAATCTCCTGAGCGGGTAACGTGAACATCAGACTAGCCTTTCGCGTAAATGCAATTTATTCTCATTTGTCTGCAAGACGGTGATTTAACTCTGCGGGAGGAGAAAGGATGCAGAAACCCGGCGAGATGTATGTGCGCCAGCATCAACTGTCACAAGATATGCGCATGGTGCAATCCGATTACTGGCCCGTTGAGGCGCTCTGTGAGTCTTCACGGCCCACTCACGAGCAGCCACAGCTGGTGCTGACCTTTGGTCTGCGGGGAGAATCCCGCTTTCGGGAAATCAGCGGACGTGAAATAGCCTTCAGCGCCGGGCATTTGACCGTCACCAGTTTTCAGTCCAGCCAGGGCGAGCGCTTGTATCGCGCAGGTGAGCGGGTGCAGCAGGTGCGCCTGATCCTCAGTGCCGCGAATGTACGCCACTATTTTGGTGAAATAGCGGCAGCAGGATTGCTACAGCCACAGCTCAAACGCCATCTGTTTTGCCGATTCGGTCATGCTACCGCTGCGCAACTCAATCAAGCGCATCAAGATCCGTTGCGACTGGAAATTCAGGCGCTCAGCTTGCTGGCATTGCATCGTCATCAGCTTCAACCCACGGAAACGCTTCACAAGTTGCATCCACAGATAATTGAACGGCTGGAACAGGCACGCGACTGGATGCGCAATCATCTGGCGGATGCTTTCTCGCTGAGTGCGCTGGCGCTGGCCGCAGGGTTAAGTGACTACCAGTTGAAAAGAGGGTTTCAGCAGCATTTTCACTGCACGCCGGGCGCGATGTTGTTGCAGATGCGCATGGAGCACGCTCATCGCTTGCTGGAACAGGGATTTCAGGTGGCACAGGCGGCATGGCAGGTAGGTTATCAACATCCGCGCAATTTCAGCGTAGCGTTTCAGCGCTTTTTTGGACGCCCGGCCAGTGCCATAACCGGGCGCAAAAGAGAGGACTAACGCGAGCGGCGCGATGGCATCATGCGCAGTAATGTGTTGTCTTTGAACAGATAGTGATGGGCGAGTGCCGCGACCGCATGAATGCCAATCAGCCAGTAACCGTAAGGCGCGAGCGTTTCATGCCAGTCCGCAATGCTGTCAGCAAAGTCAGGATCGGGGTCGCCGCTCACCGGCATAGGAATACCGAAAATCCACCAGGTGCGGCCCATATAAAAGCGCGACAAAATGCCGAGTGTCGGCAACACAATAAAGAACAGGTAGATCGCCAGATGCATCAGGTGCGCCAGGCCAGTCTGCCAGTGTGATGGTTTCGGTACAATCGCTGGGCTGCGATGGCGAAAACGCAGAATGATACGAGAGAGCATCAGCACCAGCACACAACTCCCTGCGCTGAAATGGCCAATAATCATAGCAAAGCCCTGCCAGGATCCCCGCGTCGCTAACCCGCGAAATTCCATGGTGCAATAGGCTGTGACGACCAGCAAGAAGGTCAGCCAGTGAAGAAAAATCTGCGAGGGGGCGTATTTGGTGCTCATCATTTATTCCATCAGAAGGCAAAGCAGAAGCGCTAACATAGCGGAAAGCGCACTGAATTAATTCATATTTTGACACATCCACGGACGAAATACTTACCGCTGGGCTTCTGATGTCTGCATTAGCTGGCTGAGTAACGTCTGCAGTTGCTGTTGTTGATCAAGACTCAACGCCGCCAGCAGATCACGTTGGGTCGCAGTATGAACCAGCAGGGCTTGCTCAATCTTTTCACGACCGGCATCGGTTAAGGCAACCAGCATGCTGCGTTTATCATCAGGATCGGCCACGCGCTCAATGGATCCCACCTCTTCAAGGCGATTAAGCCGATTGGTCATCGCGCCGGAAGTGATTAACAGCGATTTGTAGAGTTGGGTGGGTGAGAGGCAATAAGGTGCACCCGCACGGCGCAACGTGGCGAGCACATCAAATTCTCCCTCGCGAAAGTGAAAGGAAGCCAGTGCCTCAGCGCGCCGGGTGGCGAGGTGTTTCATAATGCGCAGCATGCGGCCAAATATCGCCATTGAGGAGGCATCCAACTCCGGCATCGCATTGGCCCACTGCTCGATAACATAATCAACGTGGTCGGTCATTTTTCCTCTCGAATGTGGTGCTTTGTGCGCACCCCTCTATCGAAAGGCCGCAAAGTATCTTAACGTTAAGATACTTTTGACGCACATGGAGATGCAACATGACTCGTACCTTACCTGCTTTAGGCATGTTTGCCTTACTGGTTTTCATCATCGCCCTGAATTTACGACCGATTATGGCGGCCATTGGACCGCTGTTTCCGCTACTGCAACGCGAATCACACCTCAACGCTACCCAACTCAGTTTGCTCACTACCTTGCCGGTGGTGATGATGGGCGTGTCAGCCCTGGCGGGGCCATGGTTGCTTCGTTTTGTCGGAGAGGTTCGCGGGATCGCCGCAGGTTTGATTCTGCTGGCATTGGCTTGCCTGCTTCGCGGTGCTGTTCCTAATGTCGAGGTGCTACTTGCCAGTGCGCTGGTGGCGGGTACAGGGATTGGGTTAATTCAGGCATTGATGCCGGCGCTGATTAAACGGCACTTTGCTGCGCAGGCCGGCACGTTAATGGCACTGTTTACCACCGGGATCATGGCGGGTGCAGCGTTAGCGGCTGCAACGGCCGCCCCGTTGGCGGATGCGCAGGGGCTGGGCATGGCACTGGCACTGCCGGTTGTCCCCGCGATCGTTGCGGTACTGCTGTGGCTAATCATGTTGCGCCGCAGCGTTCCTGCTGCGAAGGATCAGCGTGCCAAACCCGTACAAACTAACCGTAATGGGTTGCTCATGGTGTTCTTCGGGATTGGCACGGGGGCTTACACGCTGGTATTGGCGTGGCTGCCACCGTTTTACATGCAGCATGGCTGGACACCGCAGCACAGCGGCTATGTGCTCGGTGCGCTGACGTTAACCGAGGTGGTGGCAGGCTTTATTGTGTCTGGCTTGATCCATCGCTTCCACGATCGTCGGCCTCCACTGCTGCTGGTGCTGACCCTCCTGCTGCTGGGATTAATCAGCCTGCTGTGGCTGGGCGGCGCGCTGGCGTGGTTGCCCACCGTGCTACTCGGATTGGGGATTGGTGCGTTGTTCCCGCTTTCATTGATCGTGACGCTTGATCACGCGCACTCCCCGGAAGAGGCGGCGGGCTTGTTATCCTTTGTGCAAGGCGGTGGCTATTTGCTGGCAGCGTTGATGCCATTGATTGCGGGCATCGTTCGCGATCGCGCCGACTCACTTAATAGCGCATGGGCCATCATGAGCGTTGGGGTTGTGGTTTTGATGATGATGGCAGTACGCTTCAAACCTCAGCGATAACTCTGCCCATGGCTTGCAGAAGGTTTAAGGCAACGCGTACCATTGCGGGCGATTAACACAACCAGGAGTTTTTATGTCACCACAAGTCGGTGTAGGCGTATTGATTTTCCGTGAAGGAAAACTGCTGCTGGGCCGCCGCAAGGGCAGCCACGGTGCAGGGGACTGGTCGGCACCTGGCGGACACCTGGAATTTGGCGAATCTCCGGATGACTGCGCGCGACGTGAAGTGCTTGAAGAAACGGGATTAACGCTGACTGAATTGCAAAACGGCGCGTTCACCAGTGATGTGTTCCCTGAGGCTAACAAACACTACATCACCTTGCTGCTGGTGGCACATCATCCTCAAGGTGAACCGCAGTTGATGGAACCGGAGAAGTGCGAAGGCTGGCAGTGGTTTGCACCTGAAGCGCTCCCGCAGCCGCTGTTCGCGCCGCTGCAAACATGGATTGCTCGCGATGGCGTAGCCGAATTGCAGCAGCTTGCACAGGTTACAGTGCGATAATCGCCTCAATCTCGACCTTCAGATCCGGTGAAAACAGCTGGCTAATTTGCACCAGCGAACTGGCGGGAAGATGATGGCCATAATGCTTAAAGAGTACGGCCCGCAGATCATTAATTTGGGCAAAGGAGGTGATGAAAATGGTCACTTTAATCAGATTGCTCAGTGAGGTATTTTCGGAAGCCACAATCAGGTGTAGCTGCTGAAAGATAGCCTCAGCCTGTGAGGCAATATCGCCTTGCTGCGCGGGCGTGGCGAAAGCCGTTAAGCCTGAGACATATAAGGTGTCGCCATGCTTTACTGCGTGCACATAAGGCGCTTTCACTTCCCCCAGTTCCGGGTAATTTTTGCGTATCAACATCGATTGCTCCTTATTCCAGTTTCAACACCATCACCGTGACGTCCTCATCGGCAATGTTTCGCTGTTCCACATCCTGCCAGCCAAAGCGGCGATACAAGGCCTGTTGGTCGGGCGTATACAGCCAAAGTGCAGGGATCGATTTTGCTCGCGCTTCGGCAATCAGCCGGGTCACTAATGCACTGGCCAACCCTTTACCGCGATGCTCGCGAGCGGTGATCACTTCACCCAGCCAAAATTCACGCTCGGGGATGTCACTCAATTCGTAATGGATGATGCTGGCGGTGGCCATTAATTCGCCTTCATGCGTGGCGGCAAACAGCGTCATCGTTTGGGCATCAGCGGCATTGCGTGATTCGAGGCGCTGGCGAATCACTTGCTCGTCACGCCAGTTAGGCAATTCGCTCCATTCATGATGCAACATGCGGGTCACTTGATCATAAAAAGTTGGCATCTGGGCCAGACAATGAATCTGCATCGAACATTCTTCAGGGCTAACGGGTGAGTCAAACACCATAACCGCTAACTCTGGAATGAACCAGGCTATTTGCTGCATGCTCGTCAGTTAAGAGCCGTTTTGCAAATGCTGCCACTGTTAAAAATGGCAGTTATTTTCGTGTGGGTGAGAATGCCGGAGTGCGGGTCAGAACCCCTCTGAACCGCACCAGACTGCGTTATCACCCGTCGCTTAACTGACAAGCCGTAAGCTATTAACCAGGTTTTATGCTCAAACGCTCTCGCGGGCCAATGCCACCGCATCTTCCCCGGCGGGAATGCGCATTGGTGCGTTGGGATCTGTGGCTGCTTGCCATATCGCGGCGGCGACATCGTCGGCTTTGGTGGTAGGCTGCGGTTGGTGCATGCCCGCCATAATGCCATCCAGCATAGGCTGATAGGCGTCGAGGAAGGTTTCCTCCATGCGCGGCATGGCATTCTTGCCGAAATCGGTGGTGGGCGCCAGGCCTGGCAACACCAGCCGCACATTAACATTAAACGGCTGCAACTCCAGCGCCAGTGATTCCGTAAACGCGTTGACGGCGGCTTTGCTACCCGTATACACCGCCAGCAGCGGCAGGGATTTCAGCGTCACGGTGGACGTCACGTTGATCACCGTACCGCTGCGTTTGGCGCGGAACTGAGGCAGCACCGCCTGCGTCATGGCGATAGTGCCCAGCGTGTTAGTCTCAAACACTTCGCGTACGGTGGACATCGGCGTGCCTTCCAGTGAAGTCAGCACACCAATCCCGGCGTTGTTCACCAGCACGTCGATTTCGCCTGCGTCCGCGATTGCCCGATTGATGCTTTCTGCATTAGAAACGTCCAGCGGCAATAAACGTAAATTTTCCGAAGCCGGGAATAGCGCCGGGCGAGGATGACGCATAGTGGCAATCACCTTCCAGCCGCGTTCCAGGAAATAGAGCGCGGTGGCGTGTCCGAAGCCAGAAGAACAGCCGGTGATGAGGATCGTTTTCATTTTTCACTCCTGCATTGCATTGGGTAGAGGCTCACTATAGAGTCAGTGAGATGGACTCACTACAATGCAAAGTCCACATTTCATTCGCAGGAGTCCATAATGATCGATCCCCTTGCTGAGATAGTGTCACTGCTGCAACCTCAGGCGGCCTTCTCAAAACGTGCACGCGCCAATGGCCGCTGGCGCGTAAATCGCAGTGAAACCGGACAGCCATTTTACTGCCTGGTGTTGGCTGGGCGCAGTCAGTTGAAGATGAAAGGGCATGAACCGATCCCGCTTGAGCAGGGCGATTTTGTCCTGATCCCGGCAGCGTGGGAATTCTGTATGAGCAGTGCCGAGCCACCCGAAGACGATGCACCTGAAACATTGCCGGAAATGCTCAGCCCCGGTGAATTCTGGATCGGCGATCAGCAACAGCCTGCCGAAGTTCAAACGCTGATAGGTTATTGTCAGTTTGGTGCGCCAGACGCGGGATTAATCGTCTCGCTGTTACCCCAATTTATTCATATTCGCGGTGAGTCACGGTTAACCACGCTGGTACAACTGGTGATGGATGAGTGTCGTGCGCAGCGTCCTGCTCGCCATGTGGTACTGGAACGCTTGCTGGAATTGCTGCTGATCGAGGCGCTGCGTTCAATGCCAATTTGCAATGCTTGCCCTGGCGTGATGAGCGGTTTAGCCGACGAACGCCTGGCGGCGGCCATCCGCGACATTCACGCCAACCCGGCGCATCCCTGGACTGTGGCGCAATTAGCCAAAGTTTCCGCGTTATCCCGTTCGGCATTCTTTGTGCGTTTCCGCGCAGCAGTGGGTGTAGCGCCGATGGTCTATCTGCTCACCTGGCGCATGGCTTTGGCCAAAAATTTACTGCGCGGCAAAAATATGGCGGTAGCGGATGTCGCAGAACGCGTCGGCTATCGTTCCGCCAGTGCGTTTAGTGTGGCCTTCACCCGTTATGTGGGGCAACCGCCCGCATGGTTTGCCGCTCAACGGGAAATCTAGCGGAACAGTTTAAGATTCCCCGTCAAACCAGTAATTTTCTTTTTGGGGCCAATCAGACCAATCGCAACCAGCTCAATATGGTCACTGTGGGCGCTGGCAATTCGCTCGCCATACTCCTCGTAGGTTTTACAAGACTGCGCCAGCGCACTAAACGGCATGGCGAAGATCTCTGGGTCCGCGTTGCTTACCTTTTGCAGTTCACGCAGATAGCCACCTTCCGCCAGCAGCACGGGTAGGGGAGCATAAATCACACCGGGATAGTTGAATCCATCTTCACTCTGCAAATCCGGGCCGACGATATGATCAACCAACTTGCCAAAGCTGATACCGATGACGCTGGCTGCATTCAGCGCCAGCCCGGTCGGTAACTGGTTGTCGATGATGAGGGTGCAGCGATGTTGGTGAGGATCGAATTGCATGGGTAACTCCGTAAGCGACTGAGATAAAGCGCCATGGTGGCTGAGGTGAAAATTATGCGGCAGGCAGTAAGAAAAGTGCTTGCGGAGTTTATGGAAAAAAGCATGAATTAAGGATAAATATTCCTGTTTAACGCTATCAATGGAAAGGATTAACCTTAAATGAGTTTAAGCAAGACAGACATCCAAATACTGGAACATTTACAGCAGGATGCGCGCGTGACGAATCAGGATCTTGCTGATGCGATTGGGTTGTCGGCATCGCCCACCTGGCGCAAAGTGCGCAAGCTGGAAGAAGATGAGGTAATTCAGGGCTATCGCGCCGTGCTTAACCGGCGCAAGATTGGCCTGAATGTGATGGTGTTCGTGCGTGTCAGCATCGACAGTCATAGCGAAGCCGAAGCACGTAAATTTGAAGCAGAAGTGACCGCGCTGGAAAATGTGGTCTCCTGCTACAGTATTGGCGGCGATGCAGACTTCTTATTGCAGGTGGTATCGGCAGATATGGATGCCTATGCGGACTTTGCGATGTCGGTTATTCGGCGATTGCCGGGAATTAAAGAGATGCAGAGTATGTTTGTGCTTAAGGAAGTGAAGGGGATGACGGGGTTGCCTTTACTGCCTTGAATTTAAGAATAATTATTAATTTAAGCGGCTTACCGTAAAGAGCACAATGGCCACGATGCGCAGAGATGGCGCTATAACACGGAGGTGATATGAGGGTTCTGACCGCTGAAGAAGGTCTGCATTTTTGGGGTCGCTACGGATAGCGACCCCAGTGTTTTAAATTCCCAACGGTAACTGCCCGGTTACAATGGCCATCCCAATAAAGATAAAGAACATTGGAATTGACCATTTAAAGAATGTTTTTTGATAGTCACCAAAACTCATCTCGGTGCGGCTCATCAACAGGAAAAGCCATGGGACTGTTGGACTGGCATAACGCAATGCTTGTCCCATAAAAGAGGCGACGCCAATTTCAGTGGGAGTGATGCCAAACGACTGCGCAATCGGTGCCACAACCGGCAAAATGCCAAAATAATAGGCATCTACTGGCAATGCATAACAAGCAATCGCACCAATAAATGAGAACAATAGTGCAGTATGACTTCCCATTGACTCTGGAATCAGACTCGCCATATGTTGTGCGACAGCGGCAGACATTCCGCTGCCATTAAATATTCCGAGAAAACATCCAGCAGCGATGATTAATGATGAGACGGCGACGGCATCACCGCCGTTTTCAATAATACGTGTGCGCTGATCGGCTGCCGAATAGTTGACTGTTAAAGCCAATGCAGTACCGACAAGGAAGACCATTGCACCACTTGCCCATCCCATGATTAATATCACCAACAAAACAACCGTGAGTATTAAGTTAAATAAAAACAGTTTGGGACGTTTTAGTTCTTTGTCATGATTCTTAATGACGTTAACCATGTCATCAATTTGTTGAGGTGTGACAATGGCTTTTTTGCCTTTTTCATAACCTAAACGTTTACGCTCTTTTGTACCCATAACATAGGCCATGAAGAATACGTAAATAAATGAAACTCCCAGTATGGGCAGTATGGCGACGAAAAGAGTATTGACCTCAAGATGAAGCACTGCCGCTGCACGCGCCAGAGGGCCGCCCCAGGGTAGGCAGTTGCCCAGTCCACAAGGCAAAATAATTAACATGGCAAGATTAGAGAGTTTCATACCCATTTGTTTAAATAGGGGTATAAAAGCCGTGGTGATGATAAGAATAGTCGTGGTGCCATCCCCATCTAAGGTAACGACTGAAGAGGTAAAGGCAGTGACCAGGATAATCTTCAGCGGATCACCATTAGCTTTACGAATGAGATAAGTACAAAGCGGATCAAACAAGCCGACGTTCATCATTAAGCTGAAATAAAGAACGGCAAATAGAATCATTATTGTCGGATTGACTGTCCCCAATGAGATTTTTCCACTCTCATTCTGAGAGTAGAATAATCCTTCTTTCATCCAGGTGAGCAGTTTATCTAAAGGGATTCCGCTGCTCAGGCAAAGCACAATGCCCACGCAGAGTGAAACCACAATTAATCCAGTGAAGGGTGAGAGTTTTTGTTTTATCACAAGGATAAGAAATGCTGCGATCAGCACGTAGCCTAGAATCGTTACCATCTAAGCGTCTCCATATTTTCATTTTTTATAATGTGTAGGGTACGATGTTTCAGGGTTACTTTTGTTCTGCCAGCAAGTCCGTTACCCATGAGGGGGCGAGGGGTGGTAGCGGCAAATTATCTTCCCGACAACGTGCATATTCATGAATAGCAGCGCGTCTCTCATCTTCATACGCGGCTTTTTTTTCTGCGATAGCTAAAACGGCTTCCACCTGATCACGAGGAATAACCGTTACACCATCGCAATCACCCACAATCAGATCACCGGGAACCACTTCAACGCCGGCGCATTGAACGACCGTGTTGATTTTTCCGGGACCGCGTTTGATGGGGCTGCGCTGCATGATGCCACGTGCATAAACGGGGATGGCCAATTCTGCAAGTCCGGTCTTATCGCGCACATATCCATCCATCACCACGCCACTCAAGCCAACGGCTTGTGCGGCACCCACCAGTAGATCGCCAATATAGGCGCGTTCAGGATAATTTTTACCGGCAATGACCAGCACATAGCCAGGCTGTGACTGATAAATCGCGACATGGATCGGGAAATTATCGCCGTCCTCGGTGTCTACCGTGCAGGCCGTGCCGACCATGACCTTGCGATCATCAAGTGGGTTGAGACCGGCATCCATGCAGCCGTTGCGTGGAATGCCCAGGCTTTGCATGCCATCACATAATAACGCCGGGCTAAGTGCGCGAGCACGATCCAGCAATGATTGAGGAATAAGGTCGGGTAAGGCTTTATAAGCTGTCATGATTATCTCCATTTGTATGTTTCACCAGCATTCGTATCGCGTCCTGATAGGGCATATCGCTGCCGTTTGCGCCGAGAAGGCTTTTCCAGTCATCTTTAGCCAGCCAATCTAGCTTTCGTTGCGTGGCTTCAGTCATTTCACTATTAACGCCAACCCCTTGTAACGTGGCTAAAGCATCTCGCATTTCGGCACTGCGGCGGGCGGCATGAATGAAAGTACGGGCAGTGAAGGTGTTGGCGAGTTGCTGAATAGTTTTACCCTCCAACGATTCAGCCAGTGATGCAGCGAGGGTATCCACTACGCCAAACTTCTCTGCACCCTGAAAAGCTTCAATGAAGAGCTGCGGTAAGCCTTTCATCACAACACTCTTCAGCATTTTGATAGCAGAGGCTGCTCCTGCTTCTCCATTCAGAATGCTAAGTCGCATGCCATAGACACTGAACGTTTCGTGAAAGCTGTCAGCACCCTCGCCGGCGAGCAGCATAGGGACACGATGTTGATTGCCCGGAACGGTGCCCATTACTGCAGCATCACAAAAGCGAATGCCGTGCTGCTTTGCGAGAGCAGCAATATCTTGCTTAACGGTGGGTGCGGACGAGTTCATATCAACATAAACCTGGTCAGCGTGCAGGCGTGGGATGAGTTGCTGCGCGATAGGCAAAGCGCTTGTCGCGCTTGTCAGGCAGAGAATAAAACGCGCATTGGTGCGACTGACATCCTCCGATGAGGCCAGGAGCGTCACTTTCGTATCTTGTGCGCGTTGCTGAATCTGCGGCCCGAGAAGTGGATGATTGGATTGCACATCATAGGCTGCCATCTCCAATTTTGCGCCCGAGCTATGCAAACCACTTGCTATCTGCCATGCGGCTTCACCAAAACCAATAAAGACTAAATCCATACAACATTCCTTTTCGTGGTCAGTAAGGGAATAGGGGCAAGGAACGTGCCAGAAGAAGAGGAATCATAAGGAAAAATGCAAGTTGATAATTTTTATTGATAAGATTCAGTAGGATGCAGCGTTAAATAATTGTGATTATTAGGTTTTAATTATGTTGACCTGGATCGCATATCGATCTCATAGGGATTGCAATGAAAGGTGCATGAAATACTCTGCAATGATATGCAATCATCAAGAGTTTGGCCTATGCAGAGCATCGCCGTTATCTCACCTTCAAGCCGATTAACAACTACCCTGACGTCAATTGTCGAAGGTAAAACGCTGCCCATCATTATCGCGGAAGCTTCACAGCAAACGGCTGTTGAAACGGCGCGGGGGCTGATTGAGCAGGGGGCGAGCGTGTTGATTAGCCGTGGGAAAACCGCAGAGCTACTCCGTACGCATTTCAACGTGCCGGTGGTAGAGGTGCGACATACTTTCTTTGATTGCTTCAATGCATGGACTCATGCACGCAAAATCGCGGATAAAGTGGTATTTCTCGCCACTTCTGAGGGATATCAGGAAATACTGAACAAATCGCGCCCCTTTATGCAAGATGTCCGGGTATGCGCTATTGATCCCTTTGATACACCGCAGGAAACCGAACGTAGTATTCAACGGCTGGTCGCTGAAGGTTTTAAAGTTGCTATTGGTGGTTTGTCATTGCAGCAAAGTGTGACGAGTCACGGCTTACATTATGTGATGTCTTATGCCGATGAAGACTCGGCGCTAGAGGCCGTCAACGAAGCGTTGCATCAATTGAGGATTGAGCAAGAAAGGGCTGAAAAGCGCATTGAGTTGGAGAGCCGATATACCATGATTGATACCATCTTCAACTGTGTATCCGAAGGTATATTCAGTATTGACCGCTCCGGCATTGTGACCAATATGAATGCCGTCGCTCGGGAGATGTTATTGCCGCTTCTTCCCGGACAAGCATTGCAAGATAGCACCTTACTGAATAACGTGCAGCTGGTGTTTGAAGGCGGTAGTGCATTAAATGGCGTGTTGGTCGAAGCAGGACATATGCCGTTAACGGTGAATATTGCGCCGATCATCCTGGACGAGCAAGTCGTCGGTGCCGTATGTACATTACAAAAACAGCAAGAAATTAAAACCCTGGAACAAAAAATGCGACGGCTGAGCGCCCGGGCGCACATTGCTGAGAAAACGTTTACAGACATCATTGGGAATAGTACGGCGCTGCAGCAAGTGAAACAACTGGCGTTGCGTTTTGCCGCTACAGACAGCACGGTAATGATTGAGGGTGAAACTGGCAGCGGTAAAGAGTTGTTTGCCCAAGGTATACATAATGCGTCAAAACGCGCAGGTGCCCCTTTTGTGGCTATCAATTGCGCTGCCTTTGCCCCCGGTGTGTTGGAGAGCGAGTTATTTGGTTATGTGAAGGGGGCGTTCACCGGGGCATTAAGTGAAGGTAAAGCCGGGATGTTTGAAATGGCTCACACCGGGACAATATTTTTAGATGAAATCAGCGAAACCTCTCCTGAAATTCAATTAAAGCTTTTACGTACCATTCAGGAACGTAAAGTCATGCGCATTGGCGATAGCAAAGTCACGCCGGTAGATATCCGCATTATTACCGCCAGTAACAAGGACCTACCCGCGTTAATACGTCAGGGCCGTTTTCGTGAGGATTTTTACTATCGTATCTGCGTGTTGCCTTTATTCTTGCCACCCTTGCGAAAACGACGACTGGACATCCCAGAGCTGATCGCATTTATCATCCAGTCACAAAAACTGCCGAGTATTCGTCTCAACTCGGCCGCGTTAACTCATCTTTGCCAACTGGACTGGCCCGGAAATATTCGTCAACTCAGCAATATCGTCGAGCGGCTTGCTGTGATGGCGCAAGGCGAACAAGTGGATATGCCCATGCTTTTACTGGCATTGCAGGATTCGGCACGCATGTCATTGATGGGGGATGAAACCGAGCATGAACTGGATGAAGCCTCAAGAATTCGACAAGCTTTTAAGCAGAGTAATAAAAATCGTGCGCTAGCGGCGAAGCTACTGGGAATCAGTACCACAACCCTGTGGCGTAAGATGAAAGCGTTAGGCCTTTGATTAAAGGCTGCATTCACGTGGAATGCAGCTTATCCATTTTACGCCTCTAACCCCGCATTATGCATGCCACGGCGTAGCGTGAAGTTCATGCCCATCGTCAGAAACGGATCTGGCGGATTCCACTCAGGCTTCGACAATGACAGCACTTCATCAATCGTATCGTTGCGTTTCCCCCGCCCGCCAGCGCCTGGAATAACTCTTGCATCTTCACCAGCGATCAATGCCGTGACTTGCTGGAGAAGGCTGTGAACCTGAATACCTATAAATATTTCAATGAAGTCGCTGCGACAGGATCGATACGTCGCGCCGCAGATCGCTTGCACGTAGCGCCATCCGCGATCAGTCGGCAGATTGCTCTGCTGGAGCACACGCTCGGCGTGATGTTGCTGGAACGCACCAATACGGGGATTCGTTTAACGCCAGCGGGCACATTGCTTGAGGGTTTCACACGCAAGATGTGTCGCGATCTCGACCGTATTCATGAGTCGATAAAAAATTTAAAAGGCTTGCGTGAAGGTGAAGTGAAAATATGGGTCATTGAAGCAGTGGTGCAGGCCATTCTACCGCGCATTATGACGGACTTTAATGAAAACTATCCGGCAATACAGTTTTCCATTAACAGCGAATCATCCGATCGCACTATTGAAGCGATAATTCGAGACGAAATTGATATCGGTATTGTGTTTAATATGGGTGACCGCCCTGGAATAGAAGTGATTAAACGCTGTGCTGCACCCATTCAGTGCCTGGTTTCACCCGGTCATCCACTGGCACAACATCAATCTTTAAGCCTGGAGGATATTTGTTTTTATCCGATTGCCTTGCCGGTTTCCAGTTTTGGTATGCGGCAAACCTTCGATAAAGTGACGCGCAGCCTGCATCTGCATCCGCACTCCATCGTCAATACCAATAACCTCGAACTCACCAAAGCCATGGCGATTGCCGGGCGCACTCTGACCATCGGTCCAAAGCAGATCGCTGCCCGCGAGATCGAACAAAATATGTTGCGCGCTATTCCCATCGATAATGAGGCGATGGAATCAGCCAACATTGAAATATGTGTCCATCGCGATCGCACACTCTCTTTTGCTGCTCATCAATTTCTAAAACATGTGTGCCGGGAATTTAATTAATCATGATTTCTTCCGTGATTTTCGCCGTTTTCGTCATAACCATCTCTTATCCATAAATTAAAAAATGAGGAAATTGACCGGGTTAATGAGTTGGTTTTTTGTGTTCTAAAAGTGGCAACGCGGCGTGCTGCATTCGGTATTACTGATAGCCCGAAATAGCGTGGTATTTATTTTCCATCGCAGAGTTTACACATCAGAAGTGAATGCTTGTCGCCAACCAGGGGAAAACCATGCCGGACATCATGACTAACGGAATTCGAACGCATTACGACATCGAGGGAACAGGTCCGGCGCTTATTTTTGTGTCAGGACTCGGCGGCACCGCCGCGTACTGGCAGCCGCAACTCGCAGCCTTTGCGCAGCACTACACCGTGGTGACTTACGATCAACGCGGTGCAGGCAGCTCAGATCATCCCGCTGGGCCTTACAGTATTGACACGCTGGTGGAGGATTTGCTGGCGCTGATTGCTGCGCTGAAGCTGGAGCGACCTGCGTTGATTGGTCATTCCACCGGTGGCGCGATTGGCCAGCTGCTGGCCGCGCGTCAGCCTGGCTTGCTCTCCGGCATGGTGCAATATGCCAGCTGGGCAAAATCAGATATGCATTTTAACTGGTGCTTCCGTATGCGCCGTGCGTTGCTGCTCGGCAGCACCATGGAAGAGTATGTGCACGGTAGTGCGCTGTTCCTGTATCCGCCTGAGCATATCAAAACCCATGCGGAGACCCTGTCGCCGGGATTGCTGGCCTCAGCAACCCGTTTTCCCGCGCGTGATGTGGTGCTCAGCCGTATTGACGCCATTATGGCGCATGACGCCACCGCGCACCTGGCAGCCATTCAAACGCCAACGCTGGTGTTGTGTGCAGAGGATGACATCCTCACGCCGCCTTATCAGTCACGCTTTCTGGCGCAACACATCCCCGGCGCAGAGCTGAAAATTGTGCCGCAGGGTGGTCACAGCTTCTCCGAAAGCGAAACGTCATTATTCAACCAAATTACGCTCGAGTTTCTCGCGGGCATTCACGCGTCAGCGTAATGAATGAAGGAGTGTCACATGAGCCATTCTGATCAACGCAATGTGGAGTTCGGTGTCTTTCTGCCGGTAGGTAACGGCGGTTGGATCACCTCAACAACCAGCCCGCAGTTGCCTGCCACTTACGACTACAACAAACAAGTGACAATTCTGGCGGAGCAGTTGGGGTTTGATTTTGCCCTGTCGATGGCGAAGTGGCGCGGTTACGGCGGTCCCTCGCAACACTGGGACGTCACGCTGGAAAGTTTAACCACCATGGCGGGCCTGGCCGAAGCCACCAGCCGGATTGGTGTTTGGGGCACGGTGCACACCATGGTGTTTCACCCTGCGGTGGTCGCCAAAATGAGCGCCGTGTTGGATCAAATCTCCAAAGGACGTTTTGGCCTCAACATCGTATCTGGCTCGAATCCTACCGATCAGGGGCAGATGGGGTTGTGGATGGATCTCGACCATGCCGAGCGCTATGAGTTGGCCGCTGAGTGGTTGACGGTGCTGAAGCGTTTGTGGACGGAGGATCGTGTTGATCATCAGGGCAAGCATTATCAATTGACCGACTGCATGTCGAATCCTAAACCGGTTTCGCCGCCGCCGATTATCTGCGCAGGCGCGTCGGATCGCGGTTTCCTGTTCACCATGGAGCACTGCACCGGCAGTTTCATGCTGGGTTCTGACCACGATGACTTCATCAAAACCGGGCTGCGTGCCAAAGAGCTGGCATTGCAGCAAGGCAAGCCGGATTTCAAAACCTACGGCTTGTTCACCATCATCCCGGGCGCCACCGATGCAGAAGCGCGTGAACGTGTGGCGCTGTATGACGCCGGTGTCGACACCATCGCGCTCGATAACCAGACGCGTGAATACTCCGGTGACAAGAGCTTTAAACAGAACACCATGGCGCAGCGCTTTGTTTCACAGGGGGAACAGCGTAACTCCATGACACGTGCCGCGCTGGTGGGTTCAGCGGAAACCATCGGCAACAAGTTGGCGGCGATTGTGAAGGGTGCGCAACTGGATGGTGTGACGGTGATCGTGCCGGACTTTATCGATGACCTGCGCATTGTCGGCACCGACGTACTGGAAGTGCTGGAGCACCACGGCGTGAATACCCATGCCCGTGCCTATCAAAAATCCATGACCGCTTCGTAGGGGAATTCCCCTGCCAAAACGTAAATCACTTTACCGGGAGTCAAATGATGAGAATAAAGATGATGATGGCTGTTGCTGTGGCTGCGGTATTGGCGAGCAGTGCCATTCAGGCGGATGAGAGCAAACCGCGCGTGGCGGCGCTGTTTACACAAACCGTTACGCAGGGCTCGTGGGATATGGCCGGGTATGCCGCGTTTAAGTCGATGGCGACGAAAGAGGGATTTGCGCCCAGCTATCTTGAGCACACCACCTATGAAGCCGCACCGTCGGTGTTACGTCAGCTGGCCTCGGATGGCGTGAAGTTAATTATCGCGCACTCTTCGGGTTATTCCGCGGCCATCAAAGAAGTTGCCCCTTCGTTCCCGAACACGCAGTTCGTGTTGTATTCCTATGAAGGTTCCACCTCCAACTTGCCAAACTACTCGGCGTGGTCAGTGGATTGGGATGAGTACGGCTTTGTGCTGGGCGCGTTAGCCGCCAGCGCCAGCAAAAACGGGCACATCGCGGTGATCAGCGGCGAACCGATTCCGTCCGCTGAACGCACCGTGCAGTTCATCAAGAAAGGCGCTGCCTATGTGAACCCGAAAGTGCAGGTGGATTCTGCTTATGTCGGTTCGTTTACCGATGTCGCGCGTGCCAAAGAGATCGCCACTGGCGCCATCGCACGCGGCGCTGACTTTGTCATTCCTTCTGCAGATACCGCTGACGCGGGCATCCAGCAGGCGGCAGATGAGGAGGGCGTGTTGACCATCGGTTCCTACACCGATCAATCCAAATCCTTCCCGAACTCCATCATGACCTCAACGGTGATGAACTTTGATAAATCCTACGCGGATATCGGCAAGCATTATGCCGATCACCAATTAGGCAACCGCATCATCACCGAGAACCTCTCCACCAATGGGTGGACGTTATCGACGCCCTTTGCGCACGTCGACAAATCCGTGCAGGACAAAGTGTTCCAGGTCATCGCCGATCTGAAGTCCGGCAAAGTGAAGATTGAGGAGTAAGGCATGAGCAGCCCGCTAATCGAACTCGATCATGTTTCGAAGCGCTATCCCAACGGCTTCGTGGCGCTGGAAAACGTGTCACTGTCGCTGTTTCCTGGTGAGATCCATGCGCTGTTGGGGGAGAACGGAGCGGGCAAATCCACGTTGATGAACATTCTGTACGGCGTGCACGAACCCAGCGCAGGCGGGGTACTGATGGGCGGACGGCAGGTGATTCATCGGCGACCGGCTGACGCCATCGCCAATGGTATTGGTATGGTGCATCAGCACTTCAAGCTGGTGGCTCCGTTTAGCGTGGCCGAGAATCTGGCGCTGGTGGCGCGCGGTGCACAGCGAAAAACGTTACGGCGTCACGCAGGGGTTCGCGATTTCATGCAGCGTTATGGCGTCGATCTCGACCCTAACGCGATTGTGGGTCATTTACCGCTGGCATTACAGCAGCGCGTGGAAATCCTTAAGGCGCTGGTGAATGACACGCGCGTGTTACTGCTGGATGAGCCCTCCACCATTCTCACTCCGGTTGAAATCCGCGCACTTTACGCCACGTTGCGCCGCATCAGCGATAGAGGCACGGCGGTGGCGGTGGTCACGCACAATGTCGATGAAGTGCTGGCACACGCCGATCGCTATACGGTGTTGCGTCGCGGTAAAACCAACGGCAGCGGGCTGACGGCGGCGTGCAGCGCAGAACAGCTGGTCGAGAAAATTGTGGGCCGCACTGTTAGCAGCGGTACACGATTGGGCGCGCAGCGTCTCGCGGGTGGAGAACAGCTGAAAATTCAAGGGGTGAATGTGCGCCCGGGCAGCGGCTCGCCGGGTTTGCATGACATTAACCTAAGGTTAGCGGCGCGCGAGGTGGTGGGCGTAGCGGGTGTGGAAGGCAATGGTCAAAGCGAACTGTTTGCGCTACTGGCCGGTGAGTCTGTTCCGGACAGCGGTGAAATTCAGCGCAGTGATGCACAGGTCACGCTGGCGCTGGTGCCACAAGACCGCCATCACGAAGGGTTATCCCTCGATCTACCGGTATCACACAATCTGCTCTATCCCGACATTATGCAGGGACACTATCGCCGCTTCGGGCTGCTCGATCACTCAGCGATTGCGCAGCGCGCCTGCGAGATGATCGACCAGTCCGACATTCGTACGCATTCACACGCCAGCCCGGCCCGATCGTTATCGGGCGGTAATCAGCAAAAAATCGTCGTTGCGCGCGCCATGGCGCAGGACGCCTCGATCATCGTGGTGTATCAACCCACGCGCGGGCTGGATTTGGCCGCCGCCGAAGCCGTGCTGATGCGGCTGGCCGATGCCGCCGATGCGGGTACCTCGGTGCTGATTATCTCCTCCAATATCGAGGAGCTGATTCGCGTTTCGGATCGCATTGTGGTGATGAACGGTGGGCGGATAACAGGCGAAGTCACGGGTGAAGCAATGAATATTGAACGCATCGGCACGCTGATGACATCGGGTCGTAGTCTGTCTTTACAAGGTGCAGGAGAAGTCCATGTCTGAATCATTAAGCGCCTTAACCGAGACCCGCGCCGGATTGCGTCGGGCATTAGCGCAGCTGAGCGCTTCACGATCGCTGTGGGTCACGTTGAGTGCTTTTATCGGGTCCCTGATTCTGGGGCTGGCTTTAATCACCGCGCTGGGCGTGCCGATGCAAGGGGCGATAAGCACCGCCTTTGACGGCGCTTTCGGTTCGGTGCGTGCGCTCTCCGACACGCTGGTGTTTATGACGCCGCGCCTGCTGGTCGCGCTGGGCGCATTAATCGCCATTCGGGGAGGCATGTTCAACCTCGGCGGTGAAGGGCAACTGCAGATGGGGGCGATTGGTGCCATGCTGCCATTCCTCGCCTTCGGTGATCTGGGGCCCGCGCTGCTTCCCTTCGCCATCCTGAGCGGTGCACTGTGTGGAGCCTTCTGGGGCGCGATTCCTGCGCTGCTGAAAGTGTGGCGCGGCGTGGATGAAATTATCGTCACACTAATGATGAATTTTATCGCCATCTACACGCTGAAATATCTGGTTCAGGGCCCGCTGCGTCCGCTGGGCTCCAACTTCAATATGTCCGCGCAAATTCCTGCTGATGGGGTGTTTCAGCCATTGATTGAGGGCGCGCGATTGCACGCTGGCGTCTTTCTCGCACTGCTGATCGCGCTGGGGGTGTGGGTCATGCTCAATCATACCGCGTTTGGTCTCAAGCTGCGGGCCAGCGGACAGAGTCCTCGCTTTGTGAAATTACAGGGGCAGTCTGCCGCCAAAACCGTGCTCTCCAGCATGGCGATTTCCGGTGCGGTCAGTGGGCTGGCGGGCACCTTTGAAGTGCTCGGCGTGCAGTATCGCCTGATTGATGGTTTCTCATCCGGGCTGGGTTTTGAAGGGCTGGCGGTGTCATTTCTCGCTGGATTACAGCCGATTGGGGCGGTGATCGTCTCCCTCTATTTCGGTGCAATTAACAGTGCGGCGCTGGCGTTGCAAAGTACCTTCTCGATTCCGGCCGCGCTGGCGGATGTGCTGGGGGGTATGCCGATTCTGATTCTGGCGGTGTTAAGTGGCGTGATGCTGGTGAAAGGGAGGCCGGTATGGAATTCAACACTGTAACTCTGGCGCTGTTTCTGGCTGGGGGGTTGAGGCTGTGTGTGCCTGTGTTGCTGGCAGCATTGGGGGAAACCCTCTCTGAGCGCGCGGGTGTGTTCACCATCGGGCTGGAAGGATTAATGCTGTTTGGCGCGGCAAGTTCCGCGCTCGGGCTGATGTGGAGCGGATCGCCCGTGCTGGCGCTGGGCGTGGGCATGTTCGGTGGGTGTGTGGCGGCGCTGCTGCTGGCATTGGGCACGGTGGTCGCGCGTGCTAACCAAATCGTGATGGGCATTGGTTTCAACCTGTTTGCCATTGGTGCGACTTCGCTGATGCGTCAGTTGTGGCTGAGCGGTGCACCGCCAGCAGGTTCGATGCGTGCGGTATCTATGCTGAAACTGCCGGGATTGTCCGATCTGCCGCTGGTAGGACGCGCGCTGTTTTCCCAAAGCCCGGTGTTTTATCTCGCGGTGCTGGTGGCCGTGGTGCTGTGGGGCGTTTTGCGCTTTAGCCGCACGGGCTTGTTACTGCGTGCTGTCGGGGAAAATGCGCTGGCCGCTGATGCTGCCGGGCATTCGGTATTGCGTATCCGTTTCAGCGCGACCTTGTTTACCGGGCTGATGGCGGGGCTGGGCGGTGCGTATCTGTGCATCGTGGCGTCCGGTGGCACCTTCGTTGACAACATGACCGCCGGTCGCGGCTATCTGGCCATCGCCATTACCCTCTTTGCGCGCTGGATGCCGCTGCGCGTGCTGCTGGTCGCGATGGTGCTGGGTCTGCTCGAAGCCCTGCAGTTCCAGGGGCAGTATTTGGGCGTCAACATTGCGCCATCGTTGCTGATGGCGATGCCGTTTGCCGTTGCGCTCATCGCCTGGATCATGATGGGCAAAGCGGGCGCCGCGCCGGGTGATTTAGGGCGTCCGTTCCTGCGCGGCAACGGACGTTAATCCATTTTTAACTAACAGGAGTGACAGATGAATCAGGCAATCAATCCCGAAGGCTGGATTATCGGCAAAACCGCCACAGGCCTTAACCACCTGAACTGGGGCGTGAAAGCAGGCAATCACGTGTATGTGGCCGGCATGTTGTCGACCGATCCCATTGATGGTGGCCTGGTGGGCGTGGGCGATATTGAAGTGCAAACACGCCGCGTGCTCGACAGTATCAAAGTGGTACTGGAGTCGGCAGGCAGCAGCATGGATCACGTGGTGATGAATCAGATCTTCCTGCGCAATCTGGAGGATTACCACAAGTTCAATGAAATCTACGTCAGCTATTTCCCGGCGATTTTACCCGCGCGTTTCTGCGTCAAGCTGGAGATGGTACGACCGGAGTTTCTGGTTGAGATCGCCACCACGGCGGTGATTCCCGCATAAATGGGCGGCTCCAGGGCCGCACCTCAATGAACACCACTCTCTAATGAGGATGTTTGCATGCAATACCGTTATCTCGGGCGTAGCGGGCTAAAAGTGTCCGAAATCTGCCTGGGTTCCATGATGTTTGGTGGGGCCACCGATGAAGCCACAGCTCAGCGCATTATCGCCGATGCCAGTGCCAGCGGGGTCAACTTCATCGATACCGCCGATATGTATAACAAAGGCGAATCCGAACGTATAGTCGGACGTGCCCTCGCGGCCGATCGTCATCGTTGGGTGCTGGCGACGAAAGTGGGCAATCCGATGGGAGAGGGGCCGAATCAGCGCGGCATGTCGCGCAAATGGATTCGCGAGGCCGTGCACGGGTCACTGACGCGTCTTGGCACCGATTACATCGACGTGC
This sequence comes from Pantoea sp. S61, assembly GCF_016625145.1. Lineage (NCBI taxonomy): Bacteria > Pseudomonadati > Pseudomonadota > Gammaproteobacteria > Enterobacterales > Erwiniaceae > Pantoea > Pantoea sp. S61. The sequence continues at coordinate 263,087 of NZ_JACVUO010000001.1, read as the reverse complement.
TTTACATGCATAAAGCCGATTTCGCCGCGCCACTGGAGGAGATGGTACTGGCCTTTGCCGACCTGATCCGTGAAGGGAAGATCGGCTACTTTGCTGTATCAAATTTCAAAGCCTGGCGCCTGGCGGAAACCGTGCGCCTGGCGCATGAAGCAGGTATTACCGGGCCGATTGCCACTCAGCCGCTGTACAACCTCGCCAACCGCGAGGCTGAGGTGGAGATTCTGCCTTCAGCTGCCTATTTTGGCGTCGGCACCGTGTGTTACAGCCCGCTGGCGCGCGGCATTCTTACCGGAAAATATAGGGTAGGCGAAGCCCCGGACAGCACCAGCCGTGCCGGGCGCGCCGATCCGCGCATGCTGGAAGCCGAATGGCGTCCGGAGTCGTTGCAGATGGCCAGTGAGTTAGCAACCTATGCCGAACGCACCGGCCGTCAACCTGCGCATTTCGCGCAACAATGGGTCATGCGCAATAAACTCGTGACCAGCACGCTGGTGGGACCGCGCACGTTTGAACAGTGGCGTGAGGGCGTTGCCGCGCTGGATTGTCCGTGGTCCGAAGAAGATGAAGTGTTCTGCGACCGTCTGGTGTCACCGGGTAAAGGCACCAGCCTTGGGCCGGTCGATCCCCATCATCCGATTGAAGGCCGCATCGTCGGTCAATCTGCAGCAGGTGCACAATGACGGATTCACTTCTGATGCCGGGTATTGCTGATGCTTATCGCGGCGGTATGCGCCAGCTGGCAGCGGGCGTTTGCCTGATTACCAGCGCTGATCAACAACAGCCGGGCGGGATGATCGCCACGGCGGTGACATCCGTCAGCGCTGAACCCCCCACGTTGTTGGTGTGCGTCAATCGTCATGCCTCGATGTTTGAACTCATTCAGCGCAGCGGCCATTTTTGCGTCAACGTATTGGCGGCTGATGCGCTGGGATTAGTGGATATTTTCAGTACGGCAGCGCGCCGCGCGGAACGTTTTGCAACGGGTGAATGGCAGCAGGATGCTGAAGGTTCGCCAGTGGCGGCGGACGCGCTGGTGGCCTTTAGCTGCAAGTTGGTTAATACCGTTGACTGGCATACGCATGCCATCTTTCTTGGCGAAGTGACCGAAGTGGTGCATCCGAACACGGATGCGCAACCGATGGTGTATCACGATCGCGGGTTTCATCAACTCGCTACGCTGTAACCAATGAACGGGAGGTTTACCACCTCCCGTTACTCTCAAGGCACCATTATCACCACATCAATTTCCAGCAATAATTCCGGCTCGGCGAGTGCAGAGATTTGAAACAGCGTGCTGGCAGGCAACTCTAGCCCTTCAAAGAAACGCTGGCGCACCGGATGAATGTGCGGCACCAGTGCCAGGTCGGTGACATAGGTGGTGGTGCGCACAATCCAGTCGCGCTCTGCACCCAACCCCTCCAGCAAACGATCGATATTGGCATATACCTGCTCGACCTGCTGTTGCATGTTTCCAATGCCGACCACGTTTCCCTCTTCATCCCACGCGACTTGCCCGGTCGGGAAAACCGGCGTACCGGGACGAATTTTGACGTGATTATAATAGCTGCGCGCCTTTAAACCGGCGGGATTGATAATGCTCATAACGCTCCTTAACCCTGTTTCGTTGGCGAATGTTTTCGCCTCAAGGCTATCACCCGCGCACATGAGCGGGTAAAGGTATCCCGGCAACGCAGCGTTGCCACTAAAGCAACACGGCGGCGATTACAAGCGCTTTTGTGAGGCAGCATCGAACAGCATCGCACGCGCATAGTCCACTTCAACGGCGATAATATCGCCCGCTGCGGCCCCGGAACGTTGGGTGGTAAACAGCATCACCTCATGCCCGAATAAGCTGCCGTGGATCAGCTCGGATAAACCGGTGGGCTCGACGAGAGAAACCTCCATTGGCAGCGCGTGTGGAGTACCTGCTGAAGCCAGTGCGATGTTTTCAGGTCTGATGCCATAAATGACTTCACGACCTTCAGGCTGATTGGCCCATGCCGGGTTAGCGGGCAACAGCGCGCTGTCGCCGATGCGTACGCCGTTTGTCGTGACAACGCCATTGATAAAGTTCATGGACGGTGAACCGATAAAGCTGGCGACAAACTTATTGGCCGGAGTGTCATACAGCTCCAATGGCGTCCCCACCTGCTGGATCACCCCGTGGTTCAGCACCACAATCCGGTCTGCCAGCGTCATCGCTTCAACCTGATCGTGCGTGACATACACGATGGTGTTGTTCATCTGCTGATGCAGGCGTTTAATCTCGACGCGCATCTTGCCGCGCAGTTGTGCATCCAGATTGGAGAGCGGTTCATCAAATAGAAACACCTGCGGCTGGCGCACGATCGCACGTCCCATCGCCACACGTTGTCGCTGTCCGCCCGACAGTTCTTTTGGTCGACGATCCAGCAGGTGTGAAAGATTAAGGATATCCGCGGCACGCTTCACTTTCTCCTCAATCTCCGCACGCGGACGTTTCTGGATTTCGAGGCTAAAGCCCATATTGCGCGCTACGGTCAGATGCGGATAAAGCGCGTAACTCTGAAACACCATCGAGATATCACGATCTTTCGGGGCGACATCATTCATCAGTCGTTTTCCGATGCGGAGATCGCCGCTGCTCGCCAGTTCAAGCCCGGCAATGGTGCGCAGCAAGGTGGATTTGCCACAGCCAGACGGCCCGACCAGCACCACGAATTCACCATCGTTAATGGTGAGGTTAATATCGCGCAGGACTTCAACATTGCCGTAGCGTTTGTCGATCTGCGCCAGTGTAATTTCTGCCATGTTTACCCCTTAACCGCGCCAGCGGTCAGACCCTGAACCAGATATCGTTGAATAAAGGCGAAGAACAGACAGGCAGGAATTAGCGCCATTACGGCTGCGGCCATCATTTCACCCCATGAAACGGCAAATTTGGAAACGAAGCTGAGTAATCCCACCGGGAAGGTCATCACTTCGTTTTTGTTGATCAGCATTAGCGAGAACAGCAGTTCGCTCCATGCCGCGGTAAACACAAAGCCGAGCGTCGCGGCCATTCCGGGTAACGTCAGCGGGACCAGCACCCGATACAGCGCCTGAAAACGCGTGCAGCCTTCCAGCATCGCCGACTCTTCCAGATCTTTTGGAATGGCATCAAAGAATGACTGCATCAAAAAGGTGGCAAATGGGACGTTAAAGGCGGTGTAAATCAGCACCAGACCCAACAGACTGTTGGTCAGGCCGAGCGGAGCCATGACGCGATAAATCGGGGCGATGATCATCACCAGCGGGAACATCTGCGTGAACAACAGCAGCGCCGCCATCACCATCTTGCCGCGAAAGTGAAAACGCGAAAATGCATAGCCGGCACCGGCAGCAATCAGCGTGGTCAGGAATGCGGTGCTGAAAGAGACGATCAGGCTATTGCTGAAGAAGGTGGGGAAATCACTGTCGGTCAGCACTTTTTGAAAGTGGCCTAAGGTGAAGCCGCCGGGCAACAGTGTTACGCCCTGGCTGAACAGCAGTTGATCCGGCGTAACGGAAATCTTAATGATCCAGTAGAGCGGAAACAGGGCAAACAGCAGGTAGAGTGCAATGCTCACGCGGTGGCCAATCATCGGTAACAGTTTCATTTCGCCTCCTTATTTCAACAGTCGATGACGAATGCGCAGCAGAACCAGCGCGTAGCAGGTCATCAGCAGTAACAGAAACACCGCCATTGCCGAGGCATAGCCAAAATCGAGTTTGCGATAGGCGGTGGTGAAGATGTAGCTGGATAAAATCGAGGTGGATCCGGCGGGGCCACCGTCGGTCATTACCACGATCAGGTCGGCGAAGTTGGCAATCCAGATGGTACGCAGCATGACGGTAATGGCGATCATCGGTGCCAGGAAGGGCAGCGTAACGCGACAGAATTGTTGCCAGCCGCTGGCACCGTCAATCGAAGCCGCTTCATACAGATCTTTCGGGATGGATTGCAGAGCGGCCAGTAAGGTAATGGCAAAAAACGGGATGCCAAACCAGACGTTAGCAATGATGGGCCCCCACATGGCAAGCTGAGGATCGGACAAGATATTGTAAGGCTCGCTCAGTAATCCGAGGTCGCTGAGCCACTGTGGCAACGGGCCAACCACCGGGTTAAGCAGCCAGGACCAGGTCAGGCCGGAAAGAAAGGCGGGCACCGCCCAGGGCAGAAAGACCAGCGCCTGCACCCAGCGACGAAATCGAAACTCGCGGTTAAGCAGCAGCGCCAACGCCAAACCGAAGAAAAACTGCAACAGCAGTGAGCTGAGCGTCCAGTTCAGCGTGTGACCGAGCGCTTTAAAAAAGCGCCGATCGTCAAACATCTCGGCAAAGTTATCCCAGCCAATCCAACCGCTATCCATCGGATTGAGCAGGTTCATGCTCTGAAACGCGTAGGAAATGCCTATCGCCATCGGCACAAAAATAAACAAGGCGATCAGCAGCAGTCCCGGCGAAAGATAAAACCACGGCTCAGCCAACCGCAGCCAGCGCGTGTAGCGCGGGCGCGGTGAGCGGGCATCAAGTGAAGTCTCTAGCATCATCATTGTTCTCCGCGCGATCGGTGATTACTGCGTGGCGAGCCAGCTTTTCTGTTCTTTCGTCAGGTACTTAGCCCAGTCCTTCACCATGTCTTCGGTATCGTTTTCTCCTAGCAACGTCTCCTGGCTGCTCTCTTTTACAATCACTGAGTTGAAGTAACCCCAACCTTTTAAATGTGTGGGCATGGTTAATGGCACGTAGTTCGGATCGTTCAACTCTTTAAACCAGCCGGCAAACTGCGGGGTTTGATAGAAAGGATCCTGCTCGGCACCCTTATAAATTGGCAGGGTGCCGACAAATTTTGCCCATGCGAGGTTGTTGGTCTTATTGCTCAGGAAGGTGATCAGCGGCCAGGCGAGATCTTTTTGTTTACCCTGTTTGAACATCGCCCAGCCGGTATAGCCAATGGTGGGGAAGGCTTTACCTGATGGTCCGACAGGCATCGGCGCAACGGCGAAATCATCGGCGGCCATGCTGTTTTTAATCGCAATGAGTGCATCGGGATCCTGATCGAGCATGGCGCATTTACCGGAGTAGAAACCGGAGACGATTTCATTAAAGCCCCAGTTCACACTGTCTTTAGGCGCGCCGCCTTGTTTGTACATGTCGACCAGCAATTGCGCCCCTTTGATCGCGCCAGGCTGAGTAAGAGTGCTGTTGCCGGATTTATCAAAGAATTCCGCTGAGCCGTTCATCGCCGCCATAAACATCATCCAGGCATTGGTGCCGCCGACGCCGCCGCGCATACAATAACCGCTGATGCCGTTGCCCAACTGGCTGATGCGTTTAGCATCACTGGCAAACTCATCCATGGTTTTGGGTGGCTCGCTCAATCCGGCCTGCTGAAACAGTTTCTTATTCCAGAACAGGGCGCGCAGGTAGAAGCCGTAAGGGATCATCGTCGCTTTGCCATTGGCGGCACGCGCCATCGCCAGCGTTTTATCCGTTAATTGGGCGGTGCCATCCCAGTTCTTCAGGCGCGGTTCTAAATCTTCCAGCATGTTGTTGCTGGCATATAGCCCTTGCCAGGTGTCCGGCATTTCCACGACATCGGGCACTTGTCCGCTTTGCAACATGGTGCCTAATTTCTCAAACGCCTGACCCCACGGCAGCGAGATCAACTCAATTTCCGTGCCGGGATGCTGGGTTTTGTATTCGGTCAGCATCTTCTGCAGCAGTTCAGTGCGGGGCGGGCTGGTAATCACTTCCACCACGGTTAATTTTGCCGCCATACTGCTGAGTGCTGAACCCAATCCAATGGCTAAAACCAGTGCGTTAATAGCAAAACGAGTCGTCATTGCAGCTTCTCCTGGGAGTGATTATGCGCGGGTTGCGGTGGCAAGCGCCTGTTGCAGGTCGTTCCAAAGATCTTCGGTTTCTTCCAGCCCGATTGAGATGCGGATCAGACGTGGCGAAACGCCGAAATCAACGGCCGAGTTAAATTCGCTGGCTTGATTGATGACCGAAATGGCAGGCATCACCAGGCTCTCAAAACCGCCCCAACTCACACCCATATGGAAATAGTGCAAGGCGTTGCAGAAGGCGGGGATATCGATGTGTTCGGTCACTTCAAACGCAAACAGGCCACTGTAACCGCGCAGCGATGACCAGGATTTGGGGGACAAGCCGGGATGACACACTGCCGTAATCTGTGGATGGGCACTCAACTTTTGCGCCAGTTCCATGCCGCTTTGGTGATGTTGTTTCATGCGCAGCGGCAGCGTGCGCAGGCCGCGCATCAGCAGTGACGCTTCATGCGCCGACAGTTTGCCGCCGAGGAAGGGGCTGATGTGGCGTGCGATATTGCCAATGTGTTGCTGACTGGCAATCACCAGACCGGCCACGACATCACTGTGTCCGCTGATGTATTTCGAAGCCGAATGTACCACGATATCGATGCCGCACAGCAAAGGCTGTTGGAAAATCGGTGACGCCCAACTGTTATCGATAATCGTCACTGCGCCGGCATCCCCTGCCAGCGTGGCCAATTTATTCAGATCTAACTCGCTCATCACCCAACTCACCGGACTTTCCAGATAGAGCAGGCTGGCGCCCGGCAGTGCAGCGCGAATCGCGGCTTCATCATCACCATCGACGAACTCGGTGGTGATACCGAAACGCTGGCAGAAGCCGCGCAGGAAGCGATAAGTATCGGGATAGACGTGATTGACGCACACCACTTTTGCGCCGGGTTGCAGTACGCTGAGGATGGCATTGCTGATGGCGGCCATACCGCTGCCAAACGCCAGGCAAGCCTCGCCCCCTTCCAGTGCGGCCACTTTTTCCTGCAGTGCTCGAACCGTGGGATTATCGACGCGTGAATAGAGTGGTTGATCGCTTTCGCCGCGGAAGCGGGCAATCATGCTGTCGTAATCACTGAAGGTAAACAGCGATGATTGGTAGATTGGCGGAGTGACCGCGCCTTTTTCATAGCGTAAATCATGAGACAAAAGCGTTTGTTGCGAGAACGGTTTATCGTTTGGCATTGATGACATCCTTCATGTCGCGTTCAGTGATATCGAGAATCTGATGGCAAATGGCGCGCGCGGCTTCGCCATCACGCCGAGAAATGGCATTGAAGAGATCGCGGTGTAACGGGAAGGAGTCGGCAAACAGTGCCTGCTCCGGTGGTGATTCAAAAAAGGCGTGCATGCTGTCGTAAATGCCGTTCAGCATTTGCAGCAGAAGAGGGTTGCCTGAAGCGCGGTAAATGCTGGTGTGAAACGCCCAGTCTTCGGCACCGGCCGAGCCGACCGCCAGATGCACGCGCTCCATTTCTATCAATCGCTGTTCGATTTCCAGCAGGTCTTCGGCGCTTGCACGCTGTGCAGCGAGCACACAGGATTCGGATTCGATAATGCGACGGACCTCCAGTGCGTGCAGCATATTGGCGGAGTCGTTTTTGAATCGCAGCGAGAGGAAGCTGTCGTTGATGCCGACATCTGCCTGCAAAAACGTGCCGCTGCCTTTCTTTCGCAAAATGATGCCCAGTGCCTCCCAGCGTTTTAACGCCTCACGCACGGTGTTGCGGCTCACTCCGAGTTTCTCCGCCAGCTCGCGTTCAGGCGGTAAGCGACTCCCCGGTTGCGCGCCGGATTGCGCCATAAAACGCGTGAGTGCATCAAGAATCAGCGTGTCACTGCGCGGTGTCGTTATCGGTTGAAGCTCAAAAGGGGATTGCATAGCGCTGCCTTAATTGGTCCAACATCTCTACCAATTGCATAGCAAGGCGCGTGCCATTATTTTTATGCCTGATCTAATTGACGTTTCTGGGCAGTAATAAGCAGGAGATCTGAGTTTTGCTGGTGCAAGGAGAAACAATATGCACCGGAATGTCACAGCAAGGAGATAAAAAAGGCGCGAATTAACGCGCCCTCTTAATAAGCAGAAGCCAATTAGCTGGCATCAAAAATGACATACAGTTTGCGCATCGTGTTTTCAATGACCCAGGTCCCTTCAGTATTGGCTTCGAAGAAAAAGGAATCACCCGGTTTAAAATTCAGGGTTGCTTCGCCATCAGGGGTAAATGAACCTGTGCCGTTAAGAAAATGCATAATTTCAGCCTGTTTAACTGAGCGACGATAGGAACCTGCTGCACATTCAAATATACCGGTATCGATATCTTCTTTACCGGGAATCACTTTCTGGATACCGGAAAGCGCAATAGTGCCGCTGCCCGGTAAGCCTTCCACGCTGCCCCAGGGTTCCATTGTTTCAATTAAGGCTGGCTGTTCAATTTTTTGCACTTTCATCAGTTCTTTTTCCTGTAAGCAGTGACAAATAGCACTCACCACAACGGCAAAGTGCATTGGGGAATAAACTCAATTCAGATTAAGGGATTGCAGTAAAACCTGAGGGGACTTATTGCCGTGCAAATAACATATTTGAATGATTATTCGCACGGCTTTGGCAGAAACTTTTGGATGACCGGGATACATCAGGCTGCAGGTGTGTGGGTGACCTTCATAACGCCCCGGTCACTCACCTGAGTCGGTTCCTGCAGAACGCCTGACTGCACCTTGCATAAATAAGGGCATCATCGCTCAACTCAGCGTTTGGCAGCATGAACAGGGCTGCGCCACGGTATTGCCTAAGACACGACGCAGGAAATCTTGCGTGCGCGCTTCTTGCGGCCGCAACAGGAGGTTGTCAGCGGGACCTTGTTCTACAATCTGTCCGCTGTGCAGGAAGCAGACGCGATCGGCCACTTCACGAGCGAACTGCATCTCATGGGTGACCACGATCATGGTCATCCCTTCACGGGCGAGATTGCGCATGACCTGCAGCACTTCACCCACTAATTCGGGATCAAGTGCGGAGGTGGGCTCATCAAATAAAATCGCTTTGGGCTGTAGGGCCAGCGTGCGGGCAATCGCCACGCGCTGTTGCTGTCCGCCGGATAACTGGGCTGGCCATGCGTTGATTTTCTCAGCCAGCCCCACCATTGCCAGAAAGTTTTTGGCGCGCTTTTCCGCTACGTTGCGGGATTCACCGTTGACGTGAATCGGACCCTCCATCACGTTTTCCAGCACGCTGCGATGCGGGAAGAGGTTGAAACGCTGAAACACCATGCCAATCTGACGCCGCAGATCGTTAATGCTCTTATGCTTATTGTTGACGCGCTGGCCGAGCACGGTAATGTCGCCGCCTTCATAAGTTTCAAGGCCGTTGATGCAACGCAGAATGGTTGATTTACCTGAACCCGAAGGGCCAATCAGGCAAACCACTTCGCCTTCGCTGACTTTGAAACTCACGCCTTTCAGCACCTCAATGGGGCCGAATTTTTTGTGTACTTCATGAATTTCAATCATCTCAAGCCCCTTTAATTTGACGTTTTTCCAGCTTTTTGGTGAGTGCCAGCAGCGGCAGGCAAAGCACCAGATATAACAGCGCCACCAGCGTATACACCGTGGTGTTATCAAATGTCGAGGCGGCAATCAGTTGACCCTGACGTGTCATTTCCGTCACCGCAATGGTCGAAGCCAGCGCAGAGTCCTTGAGCATCATTACGAGCGTATTGCTGAACGGAGGTAAGGCAACATGGAAAGCCTGAGGCAGCACCACGCGGCGCATGGCTTTGCCATAACTCATACCCATTGATCGCGCGGCTTCAAGCTGCCCGCGATCAACCGATTCAATGCCGGACCGAAATATTTCAGCGATATAAGTGGAAAAGCAAAAGGCGATACCAATGACACTGGCCTGAAACGAAGTGAGGGTGATGCCAATATCCGGGAAGACAAAGTAGATATAAAACAGCACCACAATCATCGGCAGACCACGCGTGATGTTAATGATGGTGGCGATCGGCCATGAAATGATTTTCCACGGACACATTTTGGCTGCGGCAAAAATCAACCCCAATGGCGTACTGATTATCAGAGACAAAAGGGTGATATAGATCGTCATTTCAGCCCCTTTCAATAAAAAGGGCAGATACTGGTGGATGCTGCTCCAGTCCATTTTGTTCTCCTGGCTTGTAGTGTCACCCTAAAATCAGGCGATAAATTCATTATAATGAATATCGTTGATAGCAAATCGCTGTCAATCATTACTCTCATGACAGAGATAGCATTTACTTATTACGCTCATACGAACAAGCTATAGGTGTGATATTTAGTCAAATCAAAGGCTTTATTGTTATTTTGTGAGTTGGCGCATTTTCATTAAATAAATCGTTGACAGCTGGTGTGCAATTTTCATTATAGTGAAAAAGAGCTTATCCCTTTCATTGCACCCAGGAGTGAGTCATGTCTGCTATTCGTTCCCCGTTGATGATCCTCGGCCTTACGGCTGCGTTGAGTTTCAATGCCAGTGCAGCGGTGTTAACCGCGGGTTCACCGCCATCGAGTGCACCCACTACCTTCCTCAATACCCAAACGGGCAAGATTGAGGGTTTTATGCCGGATGTGGCCGCAGAAGTGGCTAAACGTGAGCATTTGGACATCCAATACAGCGCAATCCCTTTTTCCACGCTGATACAATCTGTTATCGCCGGAAAGATTGACATGATAGTGGCGGGAATGACGCCGACTGAAGAGCGCGCAAAACGCATTACGTTCTCACAACCGGTGACGGCTTTTGGCGCGGGATTGATCGTGCGGGATGACAATAAAAAAGCTTATAACTCCTGGCAGGATCTTAAGGGTGAAGTGGTGGGCACCATGGCCGGCACCGATTATACCCAAAGCCTGATGGCCATCGGCATTGCGAAAGAAGTGAAGGTCTACGACAGCCCTGCGGATATGACGCGAGATTTGTCACTGGGTCGCGTGGCGGCCGGATTAAATGACTATCCGATATTAAAAGCGCAGGAAAAAGCGGGTGGACTAAAAGGCATGCATGTCGTGGACGGCTATAAACCGGAGCATGTTTCCCCAATGGCGTTTGGCCTGAAGAAAGGCAACGATGCGTTAATGGCGCAGATCAACAGCGCGTTAACCAGTATGAAAGAGGATGGCACGTTGCAGACGATTAAAACCAAATGGGGCATGCCCTGATTGATGACACCCTTAAGCTCAGCTGACATGATTGCGAATGGAATTCAGCAGATGAAAAAAGAATCGAGCATGAAAGGGGAATTCGGCGCTCAGGAAGCGGATATCGGCTCCCGCGTCAAACGTGTGCGCAAGGCGCGGAATATGACCATCACTGAGCTGGCGCTGCTGGCGAATGTTTCCGCTGGCGCGATCAGTCAGATCGAACGCAATCTGACGAATCCGACGGTGCGTGTGCTGGAACAACTGCGTCTGGTCTTAAAAGTCCCCCTTTCGGCCTTTTTGGAAGAGGCCGAAGCTCACACTCATGGTGCTGAGCATTATGTCCGGCGCGCCGCGGAACGCCCGCACTTTAACGTGGGTAAACAGGGAATTTCAAAACAGATGCTTTCCCCCTCGGGCGACCATGATTTGCAGTTTATGTTTATCAATATCCCGGCAGGCGTGCAGTCTGCTGAGATGTTAATGGGGAAGGGGGAAAAAGCAGGTTTAGTGATGGCGGGTGAACTCACGCTGGAGATTGACGGTGACACCGTGCTTTTGACACCCGGTGACAGTTTTCAATTCCAGAGCCATCTACCGCACAACATTTTTAACCCGACGTCCAGTGACGCCACTGTGTTGTGGATCATGCATATTTCCTCTGAGCAACATTTATAAAGGTCAGGATTGAACATCATGCGCATCAACGTGAATACCGTAGCAGACAGTGAAACTTTCCCCAGCGCGGTGGATGTCATCGTCATCGGCGGCGGGATTATCGGCACTTCCGTCAGTTATGAACTGGCAAAGCAGGGCGTTTCCGTGGCGCTGTTTGAAAAAGGCGTGATTGGCGGTGAGCAGTCGGGACGCAACTGGGGCTGGGTCCGCCAGCAGAATCGCGATCTGTATGAGCTGCCGATGGCGATACGCAGTTTGCAGCGTTGGGAAGCGTTGAGCGGTGAAATCGGACTCGATCTTGGCTTTAGCCGCCAGGGAATCACCTACGGCACGCTGAGTGAAGCAGATGTGGCGCGCTGGGAAGCCTGGGGCAAGCAGGCGAAACAAATCGGGTTTGTCAGCCATTTATTGACGGGCAGAGAGACGCGCGAGCGCATTGGCGAACAGGCCCAATGGGTGGGCGGCGTGTGGTCACCGAGCGATGCGCGTGCTGAACCCTCCATGGCCGCCCCGGCAATCGCCACGGGCGCGAAAAATCTGGGGGCTTCGGTGCATCAACACTGCGCGGTGCGTGGATTGGACATCAGTGGCGGGCGCGTCACCGGTGTCTGGACCGTGCGCGGCTTAGTGAAAGCGAACCGGGTGATCTGCTGTGGTGGTGCCTGGAGTTCACGTTTCTGCAAACAGTACGGTGTTGAACTGCCGAGCGCCAATATTTTGGGTACAGCGTTTAAAACCACGGTGGCGCCGGAAGTGATTAAAGGGTGTCTGAGTATCGGCGGATTATGCATTCGCCGTCGTCAGGATGGCAGTTACACCGTGGCACTCTCCGGACGTGGGCAGATCGATCTGGCGCCGCAAAATATCCGCTATGCCACCAAATTTTATCCGATGTATCGCAGCAAAATTGCCAAAAAACTCAAAGTGCGTATCAACGGTTCTTTCTTTAATGGTCCGGAAGCCGCTGGCTCCTGGTCAAATCAGAGCTTATCGCCATTTGAAAAGATCCGTGTACTCGATCCCGCCGGCGATCCGTCGATTGTGCAGGAAGCGATGCAACTGCTGGTTCAGTTTTACCCGGAACTTGCCGGGATCAAAGTGGATCATGCCTGGGGAGGCTGGATCGACACCACGCCTGATTTGGTGCCCGTGATTGATGAGATGGATACGGTACCGGGCCTGTTTATCGCCTCTGGCTTCAGTGGCCATGGTTTCGGCATCGGTCCTGGAGCGGGCTTATTGTGCGCGCAGATGGTGAATAACCAACCGCTGTTTACGGATGCTGAACCTTACAGTCTGGCGCGCTTTGCCAAAGGCAATGCGATTCGCGAACCGCAGATGATGTAAAAGCCTGTTAGATACTGAGCGATCGTGGCATCGGTTACGCCATGCGCGGTTAAAAGTGAAAGGCGGCCTTCAGGCCGCCTGGTCATCGCTAATGGGTGATCACCTAAACATCCAGTCGATGAATGACATTCACAAACTCATGCACACCACTGTTTATTTCACGCAGGCTGCGCGATAGCACGCTGATTTTATCTTGCTCAGTCACCACGAACTGTTTCACTTCGCTTAACTGCTGCTCCATTTGATGAATCAGCATGGCGTTGTGCTCCACGACCTGAGTAATCTTTTTGGTTGCGCTGGAGGTGGACGCCGCCAGACGCCGCACTTCATCCGCTACCACACTAAATCCACGACCCGCTTCACCCGCGCGCGCGGCTTCAATCGCGGCATTTAACGCCAGGATATTGGTTTGTGAGGCAATCAGATTGATGGTTTCCACCACTTCGTTGATGCTTTTGGCCGAGGCATTTAACTGTGTGCCAATATCGGTTGCGGCATTGACCTGCACGGCCACCAGACCGGAGTTGCGGATGGTTTCATCCAGCACTTCGTTGGCGTTATCGGTTATTTGCGAAGTTTGTTCTGAGGTGGTGAGGGCAATATCAGCGACCCGTTTTGCCGCTTCAACCCGCGTGGTGATATCGGAAGCAATTTTGATCACTTTGTACACTTTGCCGTCGGCATCAAACACCGGATTGTAGCTCGCCTCCAGCCAGATACGTTCGCCTGCGGCGGTCTTCCGCTCAAAGCGCCCGACAAAGTGTTGTCCCTTAGCGATTTTGCGCCAGAACTCGGGATTCTCACGGTAAAAGTTATCGAAACAGAACAAGCGATGATGCTGACCGACAATCGTTTTCAGCTCGTAACCCATGTGTGTCAGGAAGTTCGCGTTGGCTGTCAGAATAAGGCCATCGGGGGTGAATTCAATGACGGCCATGGAGCGGTCGAGTCCGGTGATCACCGCCTCTTTGTGCTCGAGTTCTTCATGGCGGGCAGTGATATCACTGGCGACTTTAATCACCTTATAAACTTTGCCCTTGTCATCGCTCACCGGGAAGTACGTTGCGCTCAGGTAGAAACGTTGGCGTTGTTTATTAAAGCGCTCAAAGATGCCGGTGACGGATTCACCTGAGGCCAGCGTCTGCCAAAAAGCAAAGTACTCCGATGACTGACTGTAAGCCGGGCTGCAGAAAATGCGATGATGTTGTCCCTGAATCTCATGCAGGTTGTAGCCGGTTACCTCAAGAAATTGCGGGTTGGCGCTGAGGATTTCACCGCTGGGCGAAAACTCAATCCATGCCACATGTAGTTTGATTGCATTGATATCTTTGAGTACATCGCCACTTTTATAAAATGGCAGAGAAAGGCTGGATTTCTTCACCCCAAACATGTGTGACCTCAGGCGATATTATGTCATTGAACATAATGCGTGCAGCTTTTGCCGCTCCGCTGAATTTCCACAGCCGAACACTCTATCTTGCGAATGTGTTTCTCTGCGCGCACGCAGGCTGGGGGTATTGAGTTATCGCTGCCTGATGTTGAAATAAACGGACCGCTTGCGGTCCGCTTTGGTAAAGGTAGCTTAATTATCGGCGCGGTTTCCAGAACATTTAACTAAAATGCATGAAAAAGCGTTTCACTTGCCAGACTGCGGATAGGCAAGGGTTTTCAACCGATCATTTGGTGGTCGCGAGACGATAATGCCAATCACACCCCCCGCGATCAGGGCCAGCGCCACCACCAGTAAACCTGAATGATAACTATGGGTCATATCCTTGAGTTTTCCCAATACGGGTGGCAATCCCAAACCGACAAAGTTGGCGACCGTATTGATAAAGGCGATAGAGGCAGCGGCCGCCACGCCCGCGAGTTTTTCGGTCGTGACCGCCCAGAAAATCGGCGTCAGCGCAAAGTTGAAACCCACTGTCAGTACCAGCAGCAGATAGGCCACCCAGAGATTTGCTGTGAAGATCGCTGTGGCCAATGCCAGCCCAGAAAGAATCAATGGCAAGCCTAAATGCCAACTGCGCTCGCGTGTTCTGTCAGAGTGACGGCCGTTCAGATACATGAATAAGCACGCCATGATGAAAGGCACTGCCGAGAGCAGGCTGATCACGAAATCGCTCTGTTCTGCCGCCATGCTTTTGATAATCAGCGGCATAAACAGGGTGATGCCAATGGATCCAAATGCCTGCAGAAACCACACCAGGCTTAGCAGCAGTACCGTTTTATCTTTCAGCGCACTTAACCAGGAATGATTCTTTCCGATCGCCACGTCAGCATTGTCTTGCTGCAGACGGTCACGCAGCCAGGATTTTTGTTGCGAGTTTAACCACGGAGCCTGCTCAGGCGAGTCGGGCAGGCGCCATAACACCAGGCAACCGAGAATCAGCGCGGGAATGCCTTCCAAAGCAAACAACCAACGCCAACCCGCAATATCTGCGATTCCATGCATGTTTAATATCGCACCCGAAACTGGCAAACCAATAATGGATGCGCTGACTGAACCCATGTAGAAAAACGACATGGCACGAGCGCGATTGCTTTTGGGAAACCAGCATGCAATGTAATAAATAATACCAGGTGCAAAACCCGCCTCGGCCATACCTAATAAAAAACGCATCACATAGAGTTGATTGGCGGTGTGCACCAGTGCCATGCCGGTGCTGACGATGCCCCAGGTGATCATAATGCGCGCTATCCAGCGACGCGCGCCCACTTTGGTCATGATCACATTGCTGGGAATTTCGAAAAGAATATAAGAGATATAAAACATCCCGACGCCCAAGCCATACATGCTGGTTGTGAGACCGAGATCGGCATTCATCTGAAGTGCCGCGATAGAGATATTGGTCTTATCGAGATTGGCAACGAAATAACAGATAACGATAAAAGGGATAATTTTACTGTTCAATTGTTTAAGGGTAGAGGCATATAAATCGTTGCTCATCATAACGACCTCGTCATCGGTTTGGCCTTTTTCAGGCAGCAGCCATACTGCCCGCCAGGCATGCAGGTAAATAAGATGGAGTGATTGTTTTTATTGTTGGTATGACTAAAAACTGGCGCAGAATTAAATAATGATGTCGGAATCATTGTAGTACAGTGAAAATGGATTGTACTACAATATAGATCACAAAATGAGAGGAAAGGTTAAAGCTTCAAATCCTAATACTTCTATGCCGAAACCTCGCCTGGCCGCTCTATCAAAAAAGATTCGCTAAATCAGAGAATTACTGTGAGCGAGGTTAAAATCTCAAAAATGCCTGCCGTAATCTTCTGTGCGCAAACTGGTATTACCTTCCATAACTGGCTACACCTTAAACGTCCTTGTTATCTCTTTAGCTTCTTTTGCATCTTTGATGCGACCTTGCTGGCTTGCGTAGCTGCGATGTTATTGCGCAAGACTGACCTTTGAATCGCCAGACTTTTTCTGTCTGGCTCATCACGGAGTAGATGATGATAAAACGTCAATCCGCACTCTCCCTTGTCGCGATAGCGACCTTAAGTACTTTGATGGCAACACCCTACGCTAAGGCGTGGGACAGCTTAACCGTCTTTGGCGATAGCCTGAGCGACGGTGGCAATATTGGGCGTTTTACCGCCGACGGCGCGCAGCATCCGCTCTACGATGAAATTTTGGCTGCGCACCTGGGCGAAAATCTGCAGCCTTCAACGTTGGGTGGCAGCAACTATGCACAAGGTGGTGCTGTGGCAGTACCTGCACTGGATCCTGATTTGAATACGCAGGATCAGTTGGCGGCTTATCTGCAATCTACGGGAGGGCGCGCTGACAGCAACGGCTTGTATATTCACTGGGTCGGCGCGAACGACATTGCCGCCGCGGTCACCAATCCGCTGACCGCACGTGAAACCATCAGCAACAGTGCAATTTCTGCGGCTTCTCAGGTCAAAACACTACTGGATGCGGGGGCCGGTGCGGTTATCGTGCCGAACGTTCCGCAATTGGGGCTGACGCCCTACATGGTGCAACTCGTGTTGCGAACGTTTGGAACATCAGCCATGGTCGCGGCTTTTCAGTCGCTCGATAACGCGGCAACACCGGATGTTGCTGCCCGTCAACAGGCGGTGAAAGATGCCTTCACGGTTGCCGCCGGACAAATTTCGGGCATCCCCGCAGTGCGTGATGCGCTGGCTCAGCAGCTTTACGACGCCTGGCAAACGCTCAGCACTCAGGTCACTGCTCTCTCTGATGGCTACAATCAGCAGGAAGAAGCCCAGCTGGCCGCGTTGAAGGGCAATATCGTCCGGGTGGATATCGCTGGACTGTTTAGCGAGGTGGTCGCCAACCCGGGACGTTATGGTTTGACCAACACCATCGGTATTGCCTGTCCGGTAGGCACCTCAGCAGATGAATGCCACTCTTCTGATGCCGGTTTTAGCACCGCACAAGATTATCTGTTTGCCGATCGCTTGCATCCCAGTCCGGCCGTCCACGCCATGCTGGCGGATTATATTCAGTCTATCCTCGATGCCCCGGCGCAGGTGGCGGCTCTGTCGCAATCCACGACGCTGATGGCGCAAGACATGCACAATACGCTGGATGGGCATTTGCAACAGCAGCGACAGCAACCGGCCAGCGCGGGTCAGTTCACGGTGTTTGGCGGTTACGCAGGGCAACACGTCGATTATCAAGGTGATGCCTGGAGCAACGGTGATGCAAACACCACCAATCTGACGTTGGGGATCGGCTATCAGCTGACCGATAACTGGCAAACCGGTTTGCTGTTCTCAAACAGCAATCAGCGCATGAATCCTTCCTCAAACTATGACTATAAGCTGCGCGGTAATCTGGTGGCACTCTACAGTCAGCTTACTTTGTTCGATCAAGGATGGATCAACGCCGATCTCCACTATGCCGATCTCGATTTCGATAGTATTGAGCGCAACATCAACATCGGCCCAGCCACCCGGACTGAGCAAGGCAGCAGCAGCGGTAAATTAATGGGCATGCGGGTACAAACCGGCTGGGATTTACCCTTGGGGAACCATATTACGACCGGTCCGGTAGCCAGCTATGCGTTGGATTATGGTCGCGTGGGTGGCTATCAGGAAAATGGCAATACCAGTACTTCAATGCGTTATTCGGACCAAACACTTCATTCGCAGATAGGTTCAGTCGGCTGGCGTATTGATAGCCGGGAGTGGGTGATCAATCCCTGGGCGCAGGTGAGCTATTACCATCAGTTTGGTGACACGGATGCCACCGTGCGTGCGGGTTTGAAATCCACCCAAACCTCGTTTGAACGGACGGTGGAAGCCGGGGATAAGAACTGGCTTGACGTGGCGGTGGGGGCCAATGTGCCGTTGGGCGATACGGTCAATGCCTTTGCTGGGGTGTCCACCGTCGCCAGTAACAGCGATTACCATCAGGTGACCTGGAACGTCGGGGTTAATGCCACATTTTAGGATGATGTGCCAGCAAGTCGGGGCTTGCTGGCGCCGCTTTAGCTTCACTTAACCTTCATAAATAAGAAAATGAAACAGTTACCGGCTTAAGGTATTCGACCGAAATCTTACGTCAGGTGGTCATTTTTTGCGGCCGCGATAAGTAATAATATTCCTACGATTATTCTGTAAAATTTCGCCATACCGCTGCGCTTTCTTTCAGCAATCATGGTCTTGTTGTATCTCATCTATCAATGGGATAGTAAACGCCTCTATTTACACTGGTCCGCATCAACATATTAACTATCAGCTACTTATACTCCATGGGTGCCGTTATTTTCTCTTAATATTTAAGGGGTCCACCATGGTAAATACGTCCAATAACACCTCACCGCAAAATGCCGTCAACGCCTCAACCGGTACCGTTGTGCAGTTAAAAACCATTGATGAATTACGGGCTACTGAACCGACATCCGCCGGGGAAATCGCTTCGGTGCTGGAGTACACCAAAGGCAGCAAAATGGGCGGGGGGGTGTTTGTTTATGACGCCACTGATAGCACCAGTGAAGATGATGGCGGAATTGTTTTTATCACTGCCGGCAAAAAGCGCTGGAAGCGTGTCATACAGGACTACAGCACTGTCACCGTGCTGGATTTTGGTGCGATTGCCGATGGCAAGACCGATTGTATTGCAGCCGTAAAACGCATGTATAACTGGTCGCAGCGCGTGCTGCCCGCAGCCGGCATCCGCTTTACGGCTGGGGTGTTTAGCATGTCCACTTTTGACATCTCAAAAACAGAAATTAACCGTTTTAAAGTCTCGGGTGCCAACGTCAACTTTGGCTACTTCCCGACGACCACGTTGGTATTTAACTGGAATACCCAGCCCAGAGGACTTCATTTTTTTAAAGTGAATGCGCGCTATGCAGAGATATCGGGCATTGTGGTGAAAGGCATGAGCTCTAATAGCGGCGGAGACGGCGGTACGGCATTTAATAAAGTCGGTTTTTACGCCAACATTATAACCGGCGGGCAGTTTCTACGCGTGAGCAGTATGGAGTTTCGCTATCTGGGCGGGCGAGCGTTGGATCTTATTGATACGCTGGATTGTAAGATTGATCAGTTTTATTCCAGAGGGTGTCAGGACAGCATTGTGTATGCGCGCTGGTCTGACCGTGAAGCAGGTGCCTGGGACCACAGTACGGCCATAGAATTATCCAACTTCAATTTGCAAGAAAATACCCTGAAGCCAGTTTTGGATTTACCGCGCTGCACCCAATCTTTTATTCGTAACGGCTGGATTGAACATTCAGAATTTGCCGGAGATTTAACCAATGGCCAGTGGGTGATTGAGGGGCTGGCAATTGAATCGACGACTAACCCGCTAAAATTAGGTTATTGTCGCGCGTTGATCATTCAAAAAAGTATTCATAATCAAAGCGCCGGGTTTGATTACAGCACCACAGGTATTGAACCCTGGTCACTGCTGGCAGAAGGTGATCGCGGGCTGATGGAAATATCGGATTGGGGTGCCATCATTCAGGGATCGCTAAACTACGATTACATTACCTCTCAACACCACATGGATAACCGCAGCGATAAAGAGAAATGGTTTTATATTGGCGAATTTAATTTCTCCGATGAAGGCACGCAGATTCACGTACGTGTGGTGGGCACATCGCAAATATTATCGCAAAGCGCCACGCAAACTCAGCACTCTGGACGAACCCCGGAAGGGGTGGCCAATATTTACCTTCAGGCGCGCAATAGTGCCAATACCATTGGCAGCTGGTATGGCGAAGGCTCATGTCCGGTGACCAAAGTGCACATTGAAGGTGGTGCCACTCGCACTAAGCTTTACGTTAAATTGGCGCAATTCACCGGTTTTGCCACCGCGCAGGTGGAAACGAACGGCAAGGATCGGTACAAGGCGGGATTATGTTTTATCTTCCGTAAAAGCTATACCGCCTGTTCAGAAGCCGATGCGCAAAAGTTTGATGCAGCCCCTGTGGTGGCTTTCGAACAGCACTGGATTGGCAATGAAAAGGTGGGGTTTGGCTACAACAACGATAAGGAGTTGCTGTTAAATGGAACGGTTATCACTGGTCAGCCTGAAGAGTACGAACCGGGAAAATGGCGTACCCGGCGTTATTTGAAAGTCCGGGTGAATGGCAACGAATGGAGTATTCCTTTAAATAGTGCAACAGAGCCGTATATCTGAAGAGAAGCCAGCAACGGACGTTGCTGGCGTATTTTTCATCAAAGTAAGTTGGATGAGGTATACCGGAATAGACGGTAGCGCGTTGCTCGAAAATCAACTTCCCCAACGGCTGCGTAAATAATTTACCGCCTGCTGTGTTTGCGGTTGATTAAGGTAGTTTTCGCGGAACAGAATAGTGCCGTTAATTTGTGGCACAGAGTCATTGAGGTCGAGCTGTTTTTTCAGTTCCGGTACACCGCCATTAATGGTCCAGTCTGGTTCCATTTTGGAGGTTTCGCCGACTTTATACAGCGCCACACCGATATAGAGCTTGGTATGCGTGGGTTTCACCACGTTGGCCCACCAGTTAGCGAGCACATCGTAACGTGCAGCCTGGCGTGAAAATGGCCAGTAAATCTGCGGCGCGATGTAATCCAGCAGGCCCATCTGCACCCATTTACGAGTATCCGCGTAGGCTTCATCGTAAGCCGCCGCGCCGCGCGTGTCTGATCCCGCAGGATCGTGTGACAGGTTGCGCCAAACGCCGGCAGGGCTGACACCAAATTCGACATGCGGTTTTAGCTGTTTAATGGTGCGAGAGACTTGCTCAATCAGCTGTTGAGTATTGTGGCGTCGCCAGTCCGCTTTTGAGGCATAGCCCTGACCATACTGGCGAAATGTCGCGCTGTCATTCAGCGTTGAGCCGGGCGATTCCGCGTAGAAATAGTCATCAAACTGCACGCCATCGATATCGTAATGCGCAACGACCTCCGCCACGATGCTGGTGATCCAGTCACGGGCATCGGGAATACCCGGATCTAACACAAAGCGGTCACCGGCGGTGCGAATCCAGTCTCGATGGAGCACAAAAACGCTGGCTGGATGCAGGGAGAGTGTGCTGTTGAGTTCTGCCACCGTCGAGGGTTTCACGTTGGTGGAAACGCGATAAGGGTTAAACCACGCATGCACTTTGATACCGCGTTTGTGCGCTTCATCCAGCATAAACTGTAGCGGATCGTAACCGGGATCTTCCCCAATCTTTCCGGTCATCATATCTGACCAGGGCAAAATTTTAGAGCGCCACAGCGCAGTGCCGTCCGGTTTCACCTGGAAAAAGACGGTATTAATGCCGAGACTTTTGAGTTTATCCAGCTTATCGGTCAGCGCCTTTTGTTGCTGGCTAATGCGATTTGCCGGGCTGGCATTTACTGAGGCTATGGGGGGCCAGTCAAGACGCGACACCGTGGTGAGCCACACACCTCGCACCGGTTCTGCGCTGACAGCGGGCTGAACAGGATGCGGTTTCGGCGTCACTGTCGGGAATGGGGTGACCAGTGATTTAGGCGGCTCGGAACTGCAGCTGGCTAAAAGCAGTGCAGCCAATAGCGTGGCCATTTTTTTCACGGGAGTCATACGGGGAAAACGCGCGGAACAGGCTATGATAAACTCCATTTTTTTCAATTTACTGTTCGAAGAGCCTCATTCTCTTCTCATCAGCTTTAAAGTCAATAAGAGCCCTCGGTAACGTTGTTATGCCATCCATGACCAACGCTGCCCACGGATCTCACTAAAAACAGGAATACACTGCCATGACATATGAAGACCTTTACCGCCGCATCGCGATGATTGTTTTCAGCTGTGGACCGCAAGGTGCGCGCGAATTAATCGTAAAAGCTGAACTGTTTGCCGATGACGAGGGCGGTGAATACCAGTTCGATTATCTGGATGAAAACGGCGAGCCAGACTGGTTTGAACCGGATGCACAGGCGATTGGCGATTTAACTGAAGCATTGAAAGATTTCCAACACTACTTCGTTGAGCACGATATGACCGAAGGCAAGCCGGTGTGGAATAAATGCGTTGTGGTGATTAACGTGCCGGAAGAGTCGATCAGTATCGATGTGCAATATGAGTAAGGCTTCCGGGCATCCTTGCCCGGAAATCTCTGGCGTTATGAACGCACTGCCACTAACGCCTCGCGCTCGCGCAAAGCGCGTTTACGATGCACGATGCGGCTGGTGATCAATACCGCTAAGGTGAGTAAACCGGTGGCGATGATTTCTGAGCGATGCGCCGGCATAAACAACATTGAGATCAGTACACCCACGATAAACACCATGGTCGCCCAGGTTAAGCCTGGGAACAGCCACATGCGATAACTTAAGGTCTCACCCCGCGCCTCGCGCTTTTTGCGCAACACCAGATGCGAAGCCGCTATCACCAGATAAACCAGCAAAGCAATAGCCCCTGAACTGGCCAGCAGGAACTCAAATACCGCTGCGGGTGCCAGATAATTGGCAATCACCGCGAGAAATGCAGCGGCAGTTGAGGCGATGACTGCAACCCAGGGGGTACCACTGCGTGTGGTTTTTGATGCAGCGGCAGGGGCATCCTGACGACGGGAAAGCGAATACAGCATGCGAGAAGCCGTATAGAGCGCAGAGTTAAGACAGCTGCACACCGCGATCAACACCACCACATCGACGATTTGACGTGCGTAAGGAATATTCATCATCTCCATTGCCGTTTGATACGAACCGGCTTTCATCAGCGATGGGGTATTCCACGGCACCAGTGCAATCACGATGAATATCGACAGCAGGTAAAACAACGCAATACGCCAGATGACGGAGTTGGTGGCCTGCGTAATCTGCTTTTTCGGTTCACGTGATTCCGCTGCCGCGATGGTGACGATTTCCGTTCCCATAAAGGAGAACATGGTGGTCAGTATGGCGGCCAGTACGGCACCGATACCGTTTGGCATAAAGCCGTGCGTGTCATAGAGGTGAGAAATGCCTTGTGTGCTGCTACCCGGCATCAGGCCAAAGATAGCCAGACTGCCGACAATCAGGAAGGCGACAATGGCGACTACTTTCAACAAAGCAAACCAGAATTCGAACTCACCGTAATTTTTTACGCTGAACAGGTTGCTGACCGTCAGGAACGTGGTGATCGCCAGAGTATATTCCCACACGGCAATCTGCGGGAACCAACTGTGCAATATCGTGCCAGCAGCATTGGCCTCAAGCGGAATGACCAACACCCAAAACCACCAGTAGAGCCAGCCAATGGTGAATCCAGCCCAGCGCCCCAGTGATTTATCTGCATAGGTGGAGAAAGAGCCGGAGTCCGGTGAGGCAACGGCCATTTCCGCTAACATGCGCATAATCAGCACCACTAGCGCACCGGCTGCGATGTAGGCCAGTAACACGGCGGGCCCCGCTTCAGCGATGGCGTGACCGGAACCGACAAACAGACCGGCACCAATCACCCCGGCAATGGATAACATGCGGACATGACGCGGCTTTAAGCCTTGCGCGAGCGCATCGGCATTCTGTGAACTCATTGTTTTCTCCAGATTGTCTCTCGGGCTGTAACGTCGCACAGCCTGGCTGCAGCAGGTGAATAGCCAGCCCGCACGCGGGCTGGATAAGCTGAGGGCCTATGAATCCTGATGTGCGCTCAGCACGTTGCTGAGAATCTCCAGCGCCTGGCTGAATTGCGCATCCGGAATAGTGAGCGGATAGAGGAAGCGAATCACGTTGCCTTGTGGACCACAGGTCAACAACAGTAAACCGCGCGCCATGGCGTGTTGCTGGATGGCCTGAGCGGTCTGCGCCTCGGCAAATTCCACCGCGACCATTGAACCCAATGCGCGAATATCGGTGATCGCGGAGCAGTGACGACGTGCCTCATTGAGGAATTCGACCAGTTTTGCACCCAGCTTCACTGAGCGGTCACACAGTTGTTCCTCGGCAATAATATCCAGCACCGCATGCGCGGCGGCAATGGCCAGCGGGTTTCCGGCGTAAGTGCCACCCAAACCACCTGGGCCTGGCGCATCCATGATCTCTGCGCGACCACTCACCGCAGACAGCGGCATGCCGCCCGCCAGGCTTTTCGCCATGGTGATCAGGTCAGGTTTGACGGCGTAATGGTCCATGGCAAACAGCTTGCCGGTGCGACCAAAGCCGGTTTGCACTTCGTCGGCAATCAGCAGAATGCCGTGTTGATCAGCCAGCTGGCGCAGGCGAACCAGGAATTCAGCAGGGGCAATGTGGAAGCCGCCTTCACCTTGCACAGGTTCCAGCACAATGGCCGCCACGTCTTGCGGCGCAATGTCCTGAGTGAAAATGTCCTGCAGGCTTGCCATCGCATCATCAACGCTAATGCCGGTCACGCTGTTGGGATAGCGAGCGTGCCACACGGAGGCGGGCATTGGGCCAAAGTCACGCTTATAGGGAGCCACTTTGCCGGTCATCGCCATCGTCATAAAGGTACGGCCATGGAACGCGTTACCGAAAGTGATAATGCCGTGACGGCGTGTGGCGGCGCGCGCAACTTTAACGGCATTCTCTACCGCTTCAGCACCGGTTGAGAAAAAGGCAGTTTTGGCTTTACCGGCGATGGGCACCACTCTGTTGATGCGCTCTGCCAGGCCGACATAGCTCTCGTAAGGCGTCACCTGGAACGCGGTATGGGTGAATTTTTCTAACTGTTCCGCGATGGCTTTCACAATGCGCGGATGACGGTGGCCGGTGTTGAGCACCGCGATACCACCGGCGAAATCGATCCAGCTATTGCCTTCAACGTCACGCAGCGTCGCATTCTCTGCCTGATCGACATACCACTTGCAAAGATTACCGGTGCCACGTGGGAGTGCGTCATCTTTGCGTTGCTGCAGCTGGCTGTTTTTACCTTCCATAACCTTTCCTTAGCGATAAGCGTCTTTACAAATCACGACAAACACGCTTATTTATCCCTGCACTAAGGTTTGTTGCCAGAGCCACTTTTACAGAAAAGGATGGAGCCAATTGCGGAGTTTGTACGCCGATCATGTATTAGAACGTTTGCAGTTTATGCCGGAAGGGACGTTGCAGCAGCGCCTGTTGGCGTGTATGCAGGCGGCGATTGCTGAGGGGATTTTTCCACGCGCCACGCGATTACCGGCCACGCGCGATATGGCACGGGAATTATCGGTGTCACGTAATACCGTACTTAACGTTTATGAAAATTTGATGTCACAGGGCTATGTTACCGCGCGCACCGGCAGCGGAACCTGGATCGCCGAAACGCTGCCTGAAGGCTGTTTAAACAGCCCGCGCGGCGATGACCTGACGCTGCCGCTCAGCGCGAAAACGGCGGCGATTTCTAAACGCGGTGCATCGCTGTTGGGCCATGCCAACGCCTCCCCTTATCAATGGGGCGCGTTTGTGCCAGGCGCGCCGGATGTCACGCAGTTCCCGCACAAACTCTTTAGTCAGATTCAGGCGCGATTGAATCGCGAGCCCGATATCGATCGGTTGATTTACAGCAGCAATGGCGGCTGCCCGCAATTGCGACAGGCGCTGGCGGACTATCTCAGCGTGGCCCGTTCGGTGCGTGCGGATGCGGATCAAATCATCATCACCGAAGGCATCCATCAGGCGGTTGATCTGGTCACGCGCGTGCTCTGCGATCCGGGGGATACCGCGTGGATTGAAGAGCCCGGCTACTGGGGAACGCGTAATCTTTTACGAATCAATGGGCTGAAGATTCAGGCCATGCCGGTCGACGATCAGGGCATTATTCCTGACTTACCGCCCCGCAGTCGGGCGCCCAAAGTGATATTTGTGACACCGTCACACCAATATCCATTGGGCGTGCATCTCAGCCTTGAAAGACGTAAGCAGTTGCTGGATTTGGCCAGCAAACATAAAACCTGGTTGGTAGAGGATGACTACGACAGTGAGTTTCGCTTCGCGGGGCAGCCTTTTCCTTCGCTGCAAGGTTTTGAGCCCGATGCGCCGGTGATTTACATGGGCACGTTCAGCAAAACGCTCTATCCGGCACTGCGACTGGGTTATCTGGTGGTGCCAAAAGCGCTGGCTCAACCCCTGCGCGTTGCGGCGGCGGAACTCTATCGTGGCGGGCATCTGCTGGTGCAGCGGGCGCTGGCGGAGTTTATTCAGAAAGGGCATTACATGGCGCACATTCGTCGCATGCGCAAACTCTACAGTCAGCGTCGTCGCTTCTTAGCCGGTCTGATTGAGCGCTATCTTGGCGCTGATTTTATGCCTCGCGTCAATCATGAGGCGGGTTTGCATCTGGTGATTAACCTGCCTGCGGGATGTGATGATGTGGCGATTACCGCTCTGGCGCTGCGACGCGGCGTGAAGGTCAGGCCCTTATCGCAATATTATATGCATCAACAGGAGCGGCGCGGTTTGCTGCTGGGCTATGCCTGCGTGGATGAGCGTCAGTGTCAGGATGCATTTGGCGTGCTGAAGGCTTGTTTGGTGGAGAGCGGGGTTATCGCGCGTTCATAGGCCGGTCCGCTGTTAAAAAGGTGATGGGCGGCCCGCAGGCCGCACCCTTGCAGGACTAAGCGATGCTGTTTAAACGCTGCACGACATCGTGACTCAACACAAGATCGCCACTGGCGAGATTCTGCTGGAGATGTTCTGGTGATGATGTGCCGGGAATCAACAGAATGTTCGGCGAACGTTGAAGTAACCAGGCCAGTGCGACCTGCAATGTAGTGGCATTCAACTCCTCGGCCACTGCGGTGAGCTGCCCGGATTGCAGCGGGGAGAAACCACCCAATGGGAAGAACGGCACATAAGGAATGCCCTGTGCAGCAAGTTGATCGACCAGCGCTTCATCCTGACGATTCGCCAGGTTGTAAAGGTTCTGCACACAGGCGATCGGCGTCATTTTCTGCGCATCGGATACTTGCTTGGCCGTCACGTTGCTCAGACCGATATGCTTAACCAGACCGCGCTCTTTAAGCTTGATCATCGCTTCGACCTGCGGTTCCAGTGAGCCTTCAGCCGGTGCATGCACGTCGAGCATCGAGCGCAGGTTCACGACTTCCATCACCTCCAGACCCAGATTACGCAGGTTATCTTCCACCGCCAGCGTCAACTCATCGGGCGAGAAAGCGGGCAACCAGCCTCCTTTCGCATCGCGGCGGGCTCCGACTTTGGTGACGATCACCAGGTCATCGGAATAAGGATGCAGGGCTTTTTTTATCAGTTGATTGGTAATGTGCGGGCCGTAAAAGTCGCTGGTATCGATATGATTTACGCCCGCAGCGACGGCATCACGTAGCACCTGCAATGCCCGATTCTCATCGGCTGGCGGCCCGAATACGCCTTTGCCCGCCAGCTGCATAGCGCCATAACCGAGGCGTTTAACCTGACGATCACCCAAAGTATAGGTATTTGCGTTGTGAGACATGGAAAACCTCCTTCGTCGATGTGTGTACAGATTGTAATCGACACATGGCTGTGCAACTATCCGGTTAAATCAGGACACAGTGTACGGAATAGCGAACAATGGCATTGGATATTGCACTGCTGCATGCAGTGGTGGCGGTGGCAAAAGCGGGTGGGTTCCGTGAGGCGGCCCGCATGACAGGAAGCAATCCTTCACGTTTAAGCGATGCCGTAAGGCGAGCGGAGGAGCAGTTGGGTGTCCGGCTGTTCAATCGCACCACGCGTACCGTCGCACTCACTGAAGCAGGCAGGGCGTTAATGACGCGCCTAATGCCAGCCATGAATGAAGTGGATGCGGCACTCGATTCGCTTAATCATTTTCGCAGCACACCAGGCGGCACGTTGCGGCTCAATGTGCCGGTTAGCGCAGCCCGACTGGTTTTGCCCTCCATCGTGCCCGGTTTTCTGGCGCGTTACCCCGATATTCAGTTGGAAGTGGTAGCGGAAAGCAATGTGCAGGATATCTTCCGTGACGGTTGTGATGCGGGGATTCGTTACGACGATCATCTGGAGCAGGATATGGTGGCGCTGCCGATTGGCCCACGCGTGCAACGCTTTGCCGCTGCGGCGTCATCCGCCTACCTGACTCAATTTGGTACCCCTCAACATCCACGTGAGCTGCTACATCATCGTTGTTTATATGGCCGCTATGCCACTGGCGTGATTGCTGATTGGGAGTTTGAAAAGGGCGAAGAGGTGGTGCGTTTACAGCCGAAAGGGCCATTGATATGCAGCATCGGCGCGGCTATGGATCTCACCGTCGCGGCCGCGATATCCGGCGCAGGCGTGGTGTATTTGTTTGAAGATTGGATCAAACCCGCGCTGGACAATGGCAGCCTGCAACCAATACTGAGCGATTGGTGGCAGAGTTTTTCCGGACTGTGGCTTTACTATAACGATCGTCGTTTGATCCCCGCACCGTTACAAGCCTTCCTCGACTATGTGCGCGAACTTAATGCGCAGCCGCAGGCGGGTTAACCAGCAGTCCGGACATCAATACGCGAAACGCATCAACCGCGCGCGGAAGCGCAGCCACCGGCTCGCTGGAGGCGGCAATCCACAACGCGGCATTCAAGGCGGCACCGTTCACCAGATGAGCCGCCGCTTCAGTATCCATTGGCTTCACTGTGCCTTCTGCAATCAGCGCAGAGAGCATGTCTGCCGTGGTGCGCAGACAGGCAGTTTGATTGGGCCACTGTGAAGGATCGCCGAGCACAGCGGGACCATCAAGCAGCATGATGCGTTGCACCTCTGGCTCCAGGGACATCTCAATGTAGGTAATCGCTTCCGCCAGAAAGGCATGCCACTTTGATTCAAACTGCTGCCCAGCGGCACGCATCTGTACCAAAATCTCTGCGTCGATCTGGTCGATAACGGCTTGTAATAGGCCCTTTTTATCGCCGAAATTGTGATAAAGCGCCCCCCGCGTCAGCCCTGCTTCAGCGGTCAGATCATCCATTGATGCGGCGCTATAGCCTTTCTCCGCGAAGGCCCTTCGAGCAGCCCCAATCAATTTTGCCCGCGTTTCTTCTACCTGTTCTGTTCTTCGTTTGGCTGCCATAGCAACTCCAAAAATTTGCATTGACATACGCTGCGTATGTTATCCATATTAATACATACGCGGCGTATGTTAAAGCGATAACCGGCTTAGCTACCCGGTTTCACCCTTTTTTCCATCAGGAGAGCGATTATGAACAAACGTGATGCCATTTTTCCAGCGGGACGTCAGGCGCTGTATGAAATTAATCAATATTCTGCCGCAATACGTTCCGGGGACCTGTTATTTGTCTCGGGCCAGGTAGGAAGTCGGGATGACGGTTCTGCGGAACCTGATTTTGCACGTCAGGTCAATCTGGCGTTTGAAAACCTGCAAGCCGTGCTGAAAGCGGCGGGATGCACTATGGATGATGTGGTGGATGTCACCAGTTTCCATACCGATCCTGAAAACCAATTTGCCATCGTGAATGAGGTGCGTTTACGGCATTTCGGTGAGCCGCCGTACCCAAACTGGACGGCAGTGGGGGTAAACTGGTTGGCGGGGTTCGATTTTGAAATCAAGGTGATCGCGCGAATTCCTCAGTAGTTCAGCGTGCCGCACAGGGAGGTGTGTCTGTTGAATCAGCGCGCCCGGCGAACAATCTGCAATACTGCCAGGGCAATGATTGCAGAAATAGCAGCCTTGATCAGAAGTAGGGTGAAATCGTATTTGTCCATCGCTGTTTCACCATCACCGGATACGCTGACTAAATGGCTAATGAGTCCATCGGGGATCAACACGATGCCGGCAATAAGGATGATAAAGAAAATCAGTATTTTCATTTGATTTCACACTTTGAGTAATCAGGAACACCGCGCACATCAATTCGCCCATAGGCAAGCAACCCATTGCCACCGGGAACCTTGAATTTAGGCCGACTGAGTAGCGTACGCCTCAGGCTGTGGAATTCATTGGCACGATAAAGTGTAATGCAGCCCCATGAAACCCCAGAGCCGTCAGTATTCAGCGGGTGCAAACGAAAACTGCCACGACGATTGCCGTTTACAAAAACATAATCGTTCATGGTTTGACTGTTATAGAGAGCAAACCATTCCGCATGATGATTGCGATATAAATGTGCCATATCTATTGCCTCAGCACGTAGGCGGTTTAAAAAACTCCCCTCTGGACGATCAACTATCCAATATGTGACAGGCGGAATAGCCGCTTTTTCTTTATCTGAGCAGTCGGGATTATTTATGTAACGTTCAATTCCCGATAATACGTCAAAAGTACCAATGCCATAGCATTCGAGTGGCAACGTTTTACCATCTCGCGACAGCTTCTTGTAATCCATGGTGCAAACCTGCATCAGCAACACTCCTGTCATCAATGTCCGGTGAATGGCAGCGCAGAATGAAGGCGTTTATACCAGTCAGGAATAGAGAGAGTTTACACAAGGATATATGGCTATTAAGTGACAAGAAGGGAATTATTCGACCGATCAATATGTTATCAAAATCATCCTGGAAATGGGGTGCTGGATATTTATAGTTAAAGATGGCAGGCAATAAAAAAGCCGATAACCGTTGCCAGTTATCGGCTTGATCGCATAGGTCGAAATTACGCGTTCAGTAACTGATTCGCGGTTTTCTCAACCAGCGCCAGCAAGACTTTGATGTCTTCCAGCGTCACGGTCGGGTTCAGCAACGTCAGTTTCAGGCAGGTAATGCCCTGATTTTCAGTTACGCCAACGTTAGCACGGCCTGAATCCAGCAGCGCATCGCCGATACGCTGGTTGAACAGAGCAATCTGCGCGATATCGGTCAGTTGCTCTGGACGATAGCGGAACAGCACGCTTGCCAGTTGTGGCTGCATCACCAACTCAAGGCGTGGTTCTGAAGCAACAAACTTCGCCACTTCCTGTGCCAGCGTCACACCGTGATCGATGATCGCGGCATACTGTTTCTGACCCAGCGCTTCCAGACCCATCCACAGTTTCAATGCATCGAAACGACGCGTGGTCTGCAGAGATTTGGATACCAGGTTAGGAACACCGGCTTCTTCATCGAACTCAGAGTTCAGGTAAGCCGCCTGATAACGCATCAGCTCGTAGTGACGTTCGTCTTTCAACAGGAATGCGCCACAGCTGATGGTCTGGAAATACTGTTTGTGGAAGTCGAGAGTCACCGAATCCACTAACTCCAGGCCGTCCAGGTAGTCACCATATTTTTCAGACAGCAGCAGTGCACCACCCCAGGCTGCATCGACATGCATCCAAATGTTGTGCTCAGCTGCGATGCCCGCGATTTCGCGCAGTGGATCAATCGCACCCGCATCGGTAGTGCCAGCAGTCGCGACAATCGCCAGAATCTGCTCGCCATTGGCTTCGGCCTGCGCCAGTTTGGCTTTCAGGTCTTTGACGTCCATACGTGCGAACTGATCAGACTTCACCTGCACCACAGAATTGTAGCCGTGGCCAAGCAGCGCCATGTTTTTCTGTACCGAGAAGTGCGCGTTCTCAGAACACAACACTTTGATCTTACGCAGATCGCCAGTGATGCCGTCCAACTGCACTGAATGACCTTGACGCTGATAGAACGCATCACGCGCCAGCATCAAACCCATCAGGTTGCTTTGGGTGCCACCACTGGTGAACACGCCAGCATCGCCTGCTGGGTAACCCACCTGTGCGCGCAACCATTCGATCAGTTTGACCTCAATGATGGTGGCAGAAGGGCTCTGATCCCATGAGTCCATGCTCTGGTTGGTGGCGTTGATCAACACTTCTGCAGCCTGGCTAACCACCAGGCTAGGGCAGTGCAGGTGCGCCACACACTGTGGGTGGTGCACTGACAGGCTGTCTTTCAGGAAATACTCAATCGCGCGTTCAATCGCGGCCTGGTTACCCAGGCCGTTTGGATTGAAGTCGAGCGTGATACGCTCGCGCAGTTCGGCAACGCTTTTGCCTTGATACATCTCAGGCTGTTGCAGCCACTGCACAACCGCGGCGCTGCTCTGGGCAATCGCCTGCTGGTACGCCTCAATGCTCTGTGCAGAGGCGGCCAGAATCGGGTTTACTTCAGACATTTACTCTTCCAATCAAACAGGTTTGACGCCAGCGCCAATCAGCGCCTGCTCAAATTTATCCAGGAAAATCGCCAGCTCTTCGTTGGTGATCAGCAGTGACGGCAACAGACGCAGTACTGCACCGTGACGACCGCCACGCTCCAGAATCAGACCTGCTTCGAAGCACTTCTTCTGCAGCAGTGCAGAGAGTTCACCATCAGCCGGCAGGCTACCCATATGGTCAGCCGCTTCGTTTGGTTTAACGATCTCGATACCGATCATCATGCCCAGACCGCGGATGTGGCCGATAACCGGGAAGCGCTTCTGCATCTCAGCCAGCTGTGCTTTCAGCCATTCACCTTGTTCAGCCACTTTACCGGCGATGTTCTGCTCGGTCAGGACTTTCAGGGTGGCCAGACCGGTTGCCATCGCCAGCTGGTTGCCGCGGAAAGTACCGGTGTGGTGACCTGGAGACCAGGCGTCGAACTGCTTTTTGATACCCAGAACAGCCAGTGGCAGGCCACCACCTACTGCTTTAGACATCACGATGATATCTGGCTCAATGCCTGCGTGTTCGAAGGCAAAGAATTTGCCGGTACGGGCAAAGCCAGCCTGAACTTCATCAAGAATCAGCAGAATGCCGTGTTCCTGAGTCACTTTACGGATGCGCTGCAGCCACTCGACCGGAGCAGGGTTCACACCGCCTTCACCCTGAACGGCTTCCAGGATAACAGCTGCAGGCTTGCGCACGCCGCTTTCCACGTCGTTGATCAGGTTTTCGAAGTAGTAAGTCAGGGCTTTCACGCCCGCTTCACCGCCGAGACCCAGTGGGCAACGGTACAGATGCGGGTAAGGCATGAACTGCACTTCTGGCATCATGCCGTTAACGGCTTCTTTCGGTGACAGGTTGCCGGTCACCGCCAGCGCGCCATGAGTCATACCATGGTAACCACCAGAGAAGCTGATCACGCCGCTACGGCCCGTGACTTTCTTCGCCAGCTTCAGTGCTGCTTCAACCGCATCCGCACCGGAAGGACCGGTGAACTGCAGGCAATATTCTTTACCCTGGCCAGGCAGCAGCGAGAGCAGAGATTCTGAGAATTGATCTTTCAGAGGTGTCGTCAGATCAAGAGTATGTAACGGCAAGCCGCTGGTAATGACATTTTGGATGCTCTGCAGAACATCAGGATGGTTATGACCAAGTGCCAGCGTCCCTGCGCCAGCCAGGCAGTCAAGATATTGTTTATTCTCGACATCTGTGATCCACACGCCGTTGGCTTTGGCAATCGCTAAAGGCAACTTGCGCGGGTAGCTCCTGACGTTTGATTCAAACTCAGCCTGACGGGCCAAGAATGCGTCGTTGTTTCCATTGAATGCGTTGGCACCAAAATTATCAATACGGACTTTATCCGTCATCATATCTCTCCTTCAACCGGGGCTCGTGATGGCTGGCCGATTGACTAGTTGAACAAAAAAGTATCAGTGGTTTAAAAAACGCGGCCAATATAGAGCCTTTTGACGTACATCACAATGATTTATTTTGTTTAGATTTGTTTATTCTTTTCATATAGGAATCAGGGCGTTGGCCACTAATTGGCCGGCTATTTTAGCGCCAGCAGATGAAGTGGTTATTAAATAATCGTGTTAATAAAAAGACTTATGCCCGCCAGAGCAATCCAGGGACCAAAAGCAAGGGGTTGATGAAGGTCACGTTGCCAGCCCATTTTGGCGATAAACAGCGCACAAATTGCCCCGCTACAAGCCAGTAACAGCACATAGGGTAAAAGTGCCCAACCCAACCACGTGCCTAATGCTGCTACTAACTTTGCGTCTCCCAAACCCAATGCCAGTCTCCCGCTAAAATATTGATATATATAGCGGATTAGCCAGAGCGCGCTGTAACCCATCACCGCACCAAAGACGGCATCACGGAGTGAGCCTGGTAGCCATTCGACGGCCTTTAATAATAGCCCAAGCCAAAGCAATGGCAGAGTGATGACATCTGGCAACAAATAATGCTCGTAATCGATAATCGCGACGGTCAGCAGCAGCCAAAACAGCACAAGTAGGGCGAGCAGTGATTTATCAACCGGGAGGAGCGCGACAAATAATAGGCTGATTGTTGCACAAGCAGTTTCTGTTAACGGATAGCGCAGGCTGATAGCACAACGGCAAAAATGACACCGACCGCGTAGTAACAGCCAACTCACGACCGGGATATTGTCTCGCCAGCGCAAACACTTTTTGCAAACCGGACAGTGTGAAGCCGGTTGCCGTAAATCCACGCCATTGCCTGGCTGTAAAATCTGCAGTGGCACGCGATGAATAACGACATTAATAAAGCTACCGATGCTTAAGGCTATCACCGTAGCCAGCAACCACAGTATCCACTCCATGTTGACCTCTTTTTCCTTACCAGTTTCATCGAAAAGAAACCTACGCCTGAAGCGCGAAGGAGGCGAGTATCTGCGGGGAATTACGGCGTTTTTCATCGCGTTTCTCGATCGGTGTTCAGGCAATGAGGAACATATGCCGTTCGCGACTTACCCGGTACCGCTTCACCATTGGAAGGATGAGTGCCTAAAACTCTTCAGCGGGTAAACAGGCGGTGCAGAGTGGTGGGAGTAAGACGGAGTCTGTGGTGATGTTGGATGCGTATAGCGAAAGGCGCACTGCTCACAGAGCTAACAGCAGCCAATGCATCATGACTGCTGTTTGAACATCTGGATGGCTTCCTGCACGTTGCTGGTAGCCAGGGACATCACACGGTCATTATTGAGAAACACGTCATAGTGACCTGCATTGTAGCGGAAGACGTAAAGATCTCCGCGAAAGCGCAACCCTTTGGTTTTCACCCCAATATGATGGCGACGCAGGGCAGCCTGCGCCAGCCTGTCAGCTCCAGTGTTCATCTTGATCCCCTCCATTCGTTTAAACGCCAATAACCCGACATAGAGTATGGTTTGAAGCTTAGCTTAACCTTAAGAACAGTGCTGCCACTTTGCTAACAGACTGTTTCATTGTCATTTTTTCTTCATCTTAACGCTTCAATTTTTGCCGCTCAAAAAACCAGCAAACGATGTGTTTCAGGTATTTGGTCATCTTGATGAAACTTTGGTGACGCCTAAATAGCGAGACAAAACGGTTGAGCGCACATCTTCTACCAATCCTCAACATCTAAGAGAAAATGCCGCTTGTGCGTCACCCATTTAATGTTCAGTTAAGTTTTCATCCGTATTTTGTTCTGCAGGCAATAAGACAGGTGTGCTTAAGTTTTTTTGCTGTTGGTTAAAAAATTAACACTTAGTGCTATCTAAACTTTTCCTCGTAATCTAAGTTTAAACAGCAAGTTACTGAATATTGTTATGGATCTGAATCACTGCACACTGCAAGTGGCCCTATTGCAGGCAATTTTAGGTGTCAAACGTTAAGGTAAACTTATGACTTTTCTTCCATTCTCGCGCCCCGCTTTGGGCGAGGAAGAGTTAGCGGCAGTAAAAGAGGTTTTTGAATCAGGTTGGATCACCACCGGCCCGAAAAATGCGGCGTTGGAACAAGCCTTTTGCCAGTTAACCGGCAATCAACATGCGATTGCTGTCAGTTCCGCCACGGCAGGCATGCACGTCACCCTCCTCGCGTTAAACATCCAGCCTGGTGATGAGGTGATTACACCTTCACTGACGTGGGTATCCACCATCAACATCATTACGCTGCTGGGTGCAACGCCAGTGATGATTGATGTTGATCGCGATACGCTGATGGTCACGCCTGAGCAAATTGAAGCGGCCATCACGCCAAAGACGCGTGCCATCATTCCGGTGCATTACGCCGGTGCTCCTGCGGACATTGATGCCATTCGCTCCATTGCTGAACGCCATGGCATCGCAGTGATCGAAGATGCGGCGCACTCTGCAGGTTGTTATTACAAAGGTCAGCATGTCGGTAATAAGGGCACGGCTATTTTTTCTTTCCATGCCATTAAAAACATGACCTGCGCGGAAGGTGGCTTGATTGTTACCGATGATGCTGAGTTGGCCGATCGCATGCGCAGCCTGAAATTCCACGGCCTGGGTGTTGATGCTTATGACCGTCACACGCATGGCCGTAAACCGCAGGCTGAAGTGATTATGCCTGGGTTCAAATACAATTTACCTGACATTAGCGCTGCCATTGCTCTGGTTCAGTTGAACAAACTGCCCGCCATCAATGCTCGCCGTGCAGAGATTGCCCAACGCTATTTAAAAGAACTGGCTGATACGCCATTCCTGCCATTGTCCCAACCCACCTGGGCGCATCAACACGCCTGGCATTTGTTCATCATTCGCGTTGATGAAGCGCAGTGTGGACTCAGCCGCGATGCTTTAATGGAAACGCTGAAGGCTCATGACATCGGCACCGGTTTGCATTTCCGCGCGGCACATACCCACAAATATTATCGCGAACGCTACCCACAGCTTTCCTTGCCAAACACGGAATGGAATAGCGACCGCATTTGTTCAATACCGCTGTTCCCAGATATGAGCGATGACGACGTTAGCCGCGTGATCGGTGCATTACGTCATATCGCTGGAGTTTGATTGACATGCTCGAAGAAAAAATCATTCGTAAAGTCTCCGTGGTGATCCCGGTTTACAACGAAGAGGAAAGCCTGCCAGAGTTGGTGCGTCGCACCGATGCAGCATGTGCTGTGCTGAATCTTGACTATGAGATTTTGCTGGTGGATGACGGCAGCAGCGATCGCTCAGGTGAGATGATCGCCGATGCCGCTGACATGCCCGGAAGCCATGTGGTCGGCGTATTGCTGAACCGCAACTATGGACAGCACTCGGCAATCATGGCGGGTTTTAGCCATGTATCAGGCGATCTAATTATCACACTGGATGCGGATTTGCAGAATCCACCCGAAGAGATCCCCAATCTGGTGCAAGCCGCTCAGCAGGGTTATGACGTGGTCGGTACCGTGCGTCAAAATCGTCAGGACAGTTGGTTCCGCCGCCGTGCTTCACGCACCATTAACCAGCTGATTCAACGCGTCACCGGGAAAGCGATGGGTGACTATGGCTGTATGTTACGTGCTTATCGCCGTCACATTGTTGATGCCATGCTCAACTGTCACGAGCGCAGCACCTTTATTCCTATCCTGGCCAACACCTTTGCGCGCCGCACGATTGAACTGCCTGTGGCCCATGCCGAGCGCGAATTTGGTGATTCGAAATACAGCTTTATGAAGCTGATCAATCTGATGTACGACCTGGTGACTTGCCTGACCACTACGCCACTGCGCCTGCTGAGTATTGTCGGCAGTCTGATTGCGTTGGCCGGTTTTGCCTTCTCACTGGTGCTGATTGTATTGCGCCTGTTCCTCGGTGCCGACTGGGCCGGAGACGGGGTGTTCATGCTGTTTGCGGTGCTGTTTATTTTTGTCGGCGCGCAGTTTATCGGTATGGGCCTGCTCGGCGAATACATCGGCCGAATTTACAACGACGTACGCGCTCGTCCGCGCTACTTCATTCAACGTGTTATTAACTCGCAGAAAGATGTCTCCTCTGTACAGGAAATTGAGCAATGAAAACTATCGTCTTCGCCTATCACGATATGGGCTGTGCAGGTATTACTGCGCTGTTAAATGCGGGTTTCGAAATCAGCGCGATCTTCACCCATGCTGATTCTGCTAATGAGAACCACTTCTTTGGTTCTGTCGCCCGTTTGGCGGCTGAGCAGGGTATCCCGGTGTATGCGCCGGAAGATGCCAACCATCCGCTGTGGGTCGACCGCATTAAATCCATGGCACCGGATTACATTTTCTCCTTCTACTATCGTAATCTGCTCAATGACAGCATCCTCAGCAGCGCGCGTCTGGGCGCCTTCAACCTGCACGGTTCACTGTTGCCTAAATATCGCGGACGCGCGCCACTCAACTGGGCGTTAGTGAATGGCGAGACTGAAACCGGAGTGACCCTGCATCGCATGGTGAAACGCGCAGATGCGGGCGATATCGTGGCACAGCAGCGTGTCGCGATTGAGGAGCAAGACAACGCGTTAACTCTGCATCGCAAACTGACGACCAGTGCATCGCAATTGCTGGAACAGGCACTGCCGGCCATGAAGCGTGGCGAGATTGTGGCGATTCCTCAGGATCACACTCAGGCGACCGTGGTCGGCCGCCGTACGCCAGAAGACGGCCGCATTCTGTGGGAGCAGTCTGCACAGTCAATCAACAACCTGGTTCGTGCGGTCACCGATCCATGGCCGGGCGCATTTGCTTTCGCGGGAACCGTGAAGTTTGTCGTGTGGAAAGGGCGCGTACATGCTGATGCGGCAAAAGCTAAGCCAGGCACAGTGATTTCCGTTGAGCCTTTCCTGATTGCTTGCGGGGAAGGTGCACTGGAAGTGGTGACCGGACAAAGTGATAATGGCGTCTATATGAACGGCAGCCAGTTGGCGCAGAGTCTGGGGATGGTGCCGGGCGCGCTGTTGTACTCTCAGCCTGTGGCGGCAGTAAAACGTCGCACACGCGTGCTGATTCTGGGAGTGAACGGGTTCATCGGTAACCACTTAACCGAACGTTTACTGCAAGATGATAACTTCGAAGTTTACGGTCTGGATATCGGGTCAGATGCTATCAGCCGTTTCCTCGATCAGCCGCGCTTCCATTTTGTTGAAGGTGATATCAGCATTCACTCAGAGTGGATCGAATATCACATCAAAAAATGTGATGTGGTGTTGCCACTGGTGGCGATTGCTACCCCGATTGAATACACCCGTAACCCGCTGCGCGTGTTTGAGCTCGATTTCGAAGAGAACCTCAAGATCATCCGTGATTGCGTAAAATACAAAAAACGCATCATTTTCCCTTCCACGTCAGAAGTGTACGGTATGTGCACCGATAAATACTTCGATGAAGATCACTCCAACCTGGTGGTGGGACCTATCAACAAACAGCGCTGGATCTATTCGGTCTCCAAACAGCTGCTGGATCGTGTGATTTGGGCTTATGGCGAAAAAGAAGGGCTGCGTTTCACGCTGTTCCGTCCATTCAACTGGATGGGCCCGCGTCTTGATAACCTCAATGCCGCGCGTATCGGCAGTTCCCGTGCGATCACGCAATTGATCCTTAATCTGGTGGAAGGTTCACCGATCAAGTTAATCGATGGTGGTGCACAGAAGCGCTGCTTCACTGACATTCGTGATGGTATTGAAGCTTTGTTCCGCATCATTGAGAACAAGAACAACAACTGTGACGGTCAGATCGTCAACATCGGTAACCCGGAAAACGAGGCGAGCATCAAAGAGTTGGCGGAACGCCTGCTGGCAAGCTTTGAACGTCATCCGCTGCGCAACCAATTCCCGCCGTTCGCCGGTTTCCGCGAAGTAGAGAGCAGCAGCTACTACGGTAAAGGTTATCAGGACGTCGAGCATCGTAAGCCGTCAATCAAAAATGCGCGTCGCTTGCTGGACTGGACGCCGACTATTGAGATGGATACCACGATCGATAACACGCTGGATTTCTTCCTGCGCACCGTTGAGCTGCAGGATAAGCCATGAAGAAAATTGGTTTGCGCGTAGATGTTGATACCTGGCGTGGAACCAAACTCGGCGTTCCGGCGCTGCTAGAGCAGTTTAGCCTGCATCAGTTGCAGGCCAGTTTCTTCTTTAGCGTTGGGCCGGATAACATGGGGCGCCACTTGTGGCGCCTGATGAAACCGCGCTTCTTATGGAAAATGCTGCGCTCGCGTGCAGCTTCCCTGTACGGCTGGGATATCTTATTGGCTGGCACCGCCTGGCCAGGACGTGAGATTGGCCGCGGTCTGGAGGAGATCATCAGCGCCACAGCCGATCATCATGAAGTCGGTCTGCACGCCTGGGATCACTTTGCCTGGCAAACCTGGGCAGGCGTGTGGCCAGAGGAGAAGTTGCTGGAACAGATTTCGCGTGGGAAAGCCGCACTGGAAGCGATTATCGGTGACGCTGTCACTTGTTCTGCTGTGGCCGGATGGCGAGCGGATGGGCGCGTTGTTGCCGCTAAGCAGACCTTCGGTTTCAGCTACAATAGTGATTGTCGTGGTACTGGACCCTTCTTGCCTCGCCTGCGTGATGGCAGCTTAGGCACGGTGCAAATCCCCGTAACATTGCCAACCTGGGATGAAGTCGTAGGACAGTCGGTCAGCGCCGCTGACTACAACGATTTCATTCTTGAGCAGATGCTCGCAGCCGAAGGGTCGCCGGTGTATACCATTCATGCTGAAGTCGAAGGCATTATTGGTTCTCGGGCATTTGGCGAGTTATTAACCCGCGCGGAGCAACAAGGCATTCATTTCTGTCCTCTGAGCGAGTTGTTGCCTGACGATCTCAGCACACTCCCGCAGGGCAATCTGGTACGTGGACATATACCCGGACGCGAAGGCTGGCTGGGCTGCCAGAGCTAAACGTTAACAGGAAACTTTATAGGAACCACGGATGCGTACAGGCACCAAAACGGCGCTGCTCCTGGCGCTTTTCGCGCTTTATTATCTTATCCCGATCGAATTCCGCGCCTTATGGCAGCCGGATGAAACCCGCTACGCTGAAATCAGCCGTGAAATGCTGGTTAATGGCAATTGGGTGGTACCGCACTTCTTTGATTTGCGTTATTTCGAAAAGCCCATCGCGGGTTATTGGGTCAACAATATCGGCCAGCTCTTGTTTGGTCATACCAACTTCGGTGTACGCGCCGGTTCGATTTTTTGCACCACACTCAGTGCAGTATTGATTTACTGGCTGGGTCATCAGATGTTTGCCAGCCGGAAAATCGCTCTGACCGGCAGCATCATTTTTCTCACTTCGCTTCTGGTGTATGGCATTGGCACTTACGCGGTGCTGGATCCTATTCTGCTGTTGTGGATGGTTGCCGCGATGTGCAGCTATTGGCTGGTGGCGCAAGCTTCTACGACGCAACAGCGTCTGTGCGGCTATGTGCTGCTGGGCGCAGCCTGCGCGATGGGTTTTATGACCAAAGGCTTCCTCGCGCTGGCGGTGCCGGTATTGGCGATAGTGCCCTGGGCTATTTGGCAAAAACGCTTCGGTGAGTTATTGCGCTGGGGACCTTTGACGATCATCGTTGCCGCACTGCTCAGTGCGCCGTGGGCGCTGGCCATTTATCGTCAGGAAGGGGATTTCTGGCATTACTTCTTCTGGGTTGAGCATATTCAGCGCTTTGCAGAGAAAGATGCACAGCACAAAGCACCCTTCTGGTATTACCTGCCGGTGTTGCTGGCGGGATGCCTGCCGTGGCTGGCGCTGCTGCCGGGCTCACTGATGGGCGCATGGCGCCAGCGCAGTCAACATGCGGGAGCCGTTTACCTGTTAAGTTGGGTGATCTTGCCACTGTTGTTCTTTAGCATCGCTAAAGGGAAACTGCCGACCTACATTCTGCCGTGCTTTGCACCTTTAGCACTGTTGATGGCGCATTACGCGCACAGTGGCTCTGCACAGTTAGTGAAGGTGTTTAAAGTTAATGGCTGGATCAACCTGCTGTTTGGCGCCATAACCACCTTAGTCCTGTTGGTGGTGATTGCACCATGGGGATTGGCGCACAAGCCCGTTTATACCCATGATGAAATACTGCCGTTAATCTGTGGCGTACTGGCCTTTGTCGGCTGGGGCATTATGGGGTGGTTCAGTCTCAAACCGGGTGCCTGCCGTTGGCAACTGGCGGCACTTTGTCCCTTAACGCTGGCGCTACTGATCGGCTTCGCGATACCGCAGAAGGTTCGTGATTCCAAACAGCCGCAGAGTTTTGTACAGGCTGTGCATCATCAACTGGCAGACAGCCGTTATTTGCTGGCTGACAATCCTGGCATTGCGGCTGCGATGGCATGGGAAACCGAGCGCAGTGATATCACTTTCTATGATGCCAAAGGCGAACTGCAATACGGTCTTAGCTATCCCGATGCGCAAACGCGCTATGTTGATGGCGCAGCTTTTGCTGATTGGCTGCGCGAACATCGTCGCCATGGCAAAGTGTCCGTGGTGATGATGCTCAACTCGGGCGAGAACGGGCCTGACCCTGCAATGCCCACGCCGGATGACGTTTATCGTCAAGGTCGACTGGTCTATTACGGTTATAACGCGACACCATGAACCTGTTGCTTATTCTTCTGGTCAGTTTGTTGAGCTGCGCCGCCCAGCTTTGTCAAAAGCAGGCGGCGTATCTGGGGATGCGCCACGGCAAGAAGCAGCTCATGCTATGGATTGCGCTGAGCCTCTTTTTGCTCGGCGTGGCAATGTTGCTATGGCTGCTGGTATTGCGTGTGGTGCCGGTCAGCGTGGCCTATCCAATGCTGAGTCTCAACTTCGTGTTGGTGGCCATCGCAGCTAAGTTGATCTGGCGTGAGACATACACCTTGCAACAATGGTTCGGAACGCTGGCGATTGTTGCCGGGGTCGCGCTGATGGGGAGCCACTTATGAAAGGGGTGATCCTCGCGCTGTGCAGCGTGCTGCTGGTGTCGCTGGCGCAATTGGTGCTGCGCGCCGCGATGCTAAATTTTCCGCCATTGACTGCGATCCTTAGCCCGCAATTCTGGCAGCATCTGCAGCCGCTGATCCTGCTCGGTCTGGGACTTAGTGCGTACGCATTATCGATGTTGTGCTGGATGCTGGCGCTGCGCCATATGCAGCTTAACCGCCTCTATCCGTTGCTGAGTCTGAGTTATGTGCTGGTGTGGCTGGCAGCTATTACATTGCCAATGTTCGGTGAAGCTTTCCGCTGGAGCAGTTTTGCCGGTGTTGTATTGATTGTGTTTGGATTGCTGTGCGTTTCGCTGCCGCGTAAACCTTAGCGGCAGAAGGTTAGATGTGACAGGCGATCGCCCTGGAACCGAAGCTGGGACCAAATCTCGTCGACGAGTTGCAGGGTGTGACGCTGTCACT
Source organism: Pantoea sp. S61 (assembly GCF_016625145.1). Taxonomy (NCBI): domain Bacteria; kingdom Pseudomonadati; phylum Pseudomonadota; class Gammaproteobacteria; order Enterobacterales; family Erwiniaceae; genus Pantoea; species Pantoea sp. S61. Next base: position 219,711 of record NZ_JACVUO010000001.1, on the reverse strand, counting down.
TAATCAGCCGTAAATGCTTTTCACTGAGGTCACTGAGCGAGGGTGCACCCAGCATACCCAGATCGCGACTGACTTCATTGGCGATGAGATCAATGGCCCACTCAACCCCCGATGAGCCGCCTACCGCACTTGCATAGTTAAAAGGCCTGCCAACAAAGCAGGCCTTTGCCCCCAGCGCCAATGCTTTGATGACGTCGGTGCCACGCCGGATACCGCTGTCCATCATCACCGTCATATTTCCCGCAGCGGTGACAATCTCGGGCAGGACATAAATCGGCGGGATCACCGTATCCAACTGACGACCGCCGTGATTCGAGACCACAATGCCGTCGATGCCAATGGATTTACAGCGCAATGCATCATTGCGACTCAGAATTCCTTTAATCACCATCGCGCCCGTCCAGCGCTGACGAATATGTTCGATATGCTGCCAGGTGAGATGGCTGCGCCCACTGAAGTCACGCACGGCATTTTTGGAAAACAGCGGGGCGCCACGCACTGCGTTATTGTTCTCGAAATAGGGCATGCCCGAGGTCAGTAAGGTTTTCAACAGCGTGCCGTAAAGCCAGCGGGGATGGGTGACGCCTTGCCACGCCAATGCCAGACTGGGGCGGAATGGCGTGGAAAATCCGGCGCGCACGTTGTTTTCCCGGTTGGCTTTGACCGGCGTATCCACCGTCACGACCAGCACGGATATGCGCGCACGCTTGACGCGATCCACCAACGCATCAATCTCTTCCAGCGTCTTAGGCAAATAGGCCTGGAACCACATCGCCGGATTAGCCGCGGCCACGTCCTCCAACCGAATCAACGAGGAACCGCTCATAATAAAGGGCACGTTCTTGCTCGCCGCCGCCCGCGCTAAAGCAATATCCCCCTGAAAACCGGTGATGGCGGAGATGCCCATCGGCGCAATACCCACTGGTGCCGCATAGCGATGACCAAACAGATCTACCTCAGTATTACGTTGCGACACATCGACCATGTTTTCCGGTATCAGGCCGTAATGAGCATAGGATTGCTGAGTGTGATGGAGCGCGATGTTGTCCTCAACACCACCGGACACATAAGCGAACAGCGGATGGGGCAGACGCTTTTGGGCATATTTCTCGAAATCATTTAACGAGAGGCAACGTTGATGCAGTTTGCGCATGGGCTAGCGATTCAGCTGTGAGGATAAAAAAGAGAAAAGTCATGCTATTGCAAGAAGGGGAACTGGCAAATGCTTTAAATGGCATTGTATATCTTAATAAAGCATATGGGCGCACCTTCGCGCGCCCATCGTTAATCAATGTTGTTCCCAGGTGTGATATTCGCCATCACGTCGGCCTGGAGCCGTTTCAGGCAATCGCAGCAAGCCTACAACGGAAATCACCCCCAGTACCGCAACATACAGCGCCAGGCCATACCAGTGTCCATCGGTGGCCTGCAGGATTTTCACCGCAACTAAGCCAAGCACGCCACTGCCAATTAACGATCCCACCTGCCAAATCACTGCAATGCCGCTGCAGCGAATATGCGTCGGGAACAGTTCCGGGAACCAGGACGCCTGTGGGGCGTAGCACATACTGTGGCCCAGCGTCAGCGCGACAATCATCGCCATTTGCGTGAGCCAGTAGCTGTTTTGGGACAGGGCATAAAAGAAGGGCACAATGGAAATAACAATGAGCAGTGCACCCATCATGTATACCGGTTTGCGTCCGATCTTATCGGATAACGCCCCCATCAGCGGAATGGCAAAAATCTCCAGAATCACTGCCACAATCATGCTGTTCATCAGTATGCCGGCGTCGAGATTGTTAGCTTTGCCCCAGGCCAGGATAATCACCGTGAAGAGGGCAAAGGCGCAGGCTTCGATTAATTTAGCCGCCACACCATTGATGACTAATTTCGGATTACCGCGAATCACTTCTTTTAACGGACGCGATTCGGCGGCCTTGGTTTCGCGGATGGCGGCGAACACTGGCGATTCGTCGATGCGTAAACGAATAAACAACCCCACGATGACCAGCAGTGCACTCAGTAAGAAAGGTACGCGCCAGCCCCAATCCATCATTTGTTCCGCGGTCAGGGAGGCATTAAGAATGGCGAACAGTGCCAGCGGCAGCAGGAACCCAACCGGAGCACCGATTTGAACCCAGCTGGCAAAAAAACCACGACGTGACGCTTGCGAATATTCTGCGGTCATCAGGACCGCGCCAGCTTGTTCGCCGCCCACGCCAAAACCTTGCAACAGGCGAATGGCTATCAATAACACCGGTGCCCAGATGCCGATCTTTTCATAGGTTGGCAGCAGGCCAATACAAAAAGTACCGAGACCGACTATCAGGATGGTGGCCACCAGCGCTTTTTTACGTCCCACTTTGTCGCCAATATGGCCAAACACAATGCCGCCAATCGGACGAGCGAGGAAGCCAACGGCATAAGTCGCAAATGCAGCGAGGGTGCTAATTAAGGGGTCGTGGCTGGGGAAGAACAGGTGGCCAAAAAACAGCACTGCAGCCGTGCCATAGGCAAAGAAATCATAATATTCTGCGGCGGTGCCAATCGCCGAAGCACTGGCGACACGACGAATGAGTGAGGTGTGATTTCCCTGTGCCGTTTGGGTCTGAGTAAAAGTGGAAGATGCCATAGCCAAAATCCTGCAGGTTTATAATATTAGACTACCATACAAGGATGTCTGTTGGTTTATTGCGCGAACGATCACAAATTTACGATGGCGCGACATCTCCGGTTCACTTCAATTCGCTTCTTCAGAAAACAACCACCAGGCAGGCTTAAACAATATAATTTTTTCTGATTGCCTCGCTGCGCTTATTAATCTTTATGAGATGAAAATTCAAAATAGAATGGATCTACTTCATTGATGGTGACGTTTTATCTACATCTCAAATTATAAATAATTAAATGACTGTTTTTTAATAATAGCAGTAAATGTTGGATCTTAATTTAAATCTAATGCACTGATATAAAAGAAGAGGCGAGCATTAATCAAAGCCATGCTATCTGCTGATTTTAAAGGGTTAATTCTTAATTTCACTTAATCCCCTCCGTTCTCCTTAACTCCAGATAGACGTTTCCTTTACGAAATGCTGAGATAACTCTACATAATGCGTTTTCCATTCCTGCTCTCTCGCTTATTAAACAACCGTCATGCCTGGCGCTATTTTGCCGCGTGAAAATATTATTTTCTCTCTGGAGGAAAGGATGTCATTTAAATTAAAACCGCTGGTTATCAGTTTGCTGGCTGCACAAGGCATTATGATTCCTGCGATGCAAACGAATGCTGCCGTTATTCAACCTTTTGACCCTGCGAAAAATGACAACAAAGTGGGGGTATTTTGCGTGTGCAACGGCAGCACACAATCGCTAACGGGGTTGCCGCAATTTACGCCGGGTAAAAGTGGCGAATTGCAGGTATCCATTGGCGAGTTACAGGATCAAGGCCGGTTGGTGACAGACAACAACTTATTAGGTAAAGAGAGGTTGAGTCTGGGGGCGCAGGATTTCACGATCTCAGTGCCTAATGAGGATCACCGCTCTTACAGCAATTTTCAGACTTACAACACAGCCGCGTTGAGCAATCTCGCCCCGGTCGATAGCAGCACCCTGGTCACCAATTTCGAAGAGGTAAAGAATCAGCAGTACATTGATTCGCGTGTTGCCTCAGTGAGTAATGGCACTATCAACGTGCAATTAGGCACGGATGGAGCCAGCACGGTGGCAAATGGTTGGGAGATGGCGGCTAAACAGAGCCGCTTATTCACTGCCAGCAATAAAGGCAACATGAACTGGGATTCGGATAACCGTATCACATTCACCGCGACGCAGATTCCTGCCGTGTCGCGCTGGGGCCTGAATGTGGACAATCTGGTGGCATATAACGGCGCATTCAGTGTGACCAGCCTGTATGGCGACACTACCGACTTCAACGTGACGTCATTGAGCGACCTGCAAAACTACAACGACTGGCTGATTGAGCAACTGCAAAATGGCCAGATCAGTTCCTCTGACTACAATAACGAATTTAATAAAGCGGTCACGCTCAGCAGCGGGCAAGTGGTGTGGGGAGTGAATACCCCGGATGAAGATGAAGCCTTCCTGCCGATAGGTGAACGCGTGGTGCTCAGTGCTGATGGTGCTAATGCATACGCCACCATTGAGGCAGGAAAAACCCTTGAGGTGGCGAATGCCAACGGCGGAGCGATGCGCGCGGACAATGGTGCCACCGCAACCATTAACGGCAAGTTAGCCAGTACCGGTAGCGGAATCACCGATAATGATGCACTGGTATTAACCCATGGCAGCAGCGGCATCAACAACGGTGTCATTAATAGTGGTTTCTTTAATAACGCCGAGGGGAGTGGCATTGATAACAGCACGCCTGGCGTCAATGGGTTAGCTGTTAACGCCAGCGGTAGTCGCTTTATTAACAACGGCATTATCAATAGCGCGGGATCAGCCATCCAGTTAGATAACAGCGAAGGGGTGAATAACGGCACTATCAATCTTGTCGGCGACAACGGCAGTGCCACTGCGGTGACACTGAGCGGCGCTGCGAGCACCTTCACCAACAATGGCACCATCTACCTTGGTCGTACGCCGCAAAACCATCCGGGTGACGCAACGTCTGACATTATGCTGGAGAGCGCCAACGGTATCCTTCAGTTGGGTAGCAACAGCGCAGTTAACAACGGCCACATCATCATGGGTTCGGGTGTACAAAGCGGCGCGGCGATGAGCGTGACTGGCGGCGCGGATGCCGTCACGCGTAATAATGGCGTCATTGATGTCAATGGTCGCGGCACTGGGCTGGAGGTGATGGACTCTGGCAGCGGCGGTCAGGTGGGCAATGCCGGAGTGATTAACCTGAATGGCGATAACGGTACTGGCCTGTTGGTGACGGCGAATGACGGTGGTTTGGCGCACGGCTGGTCTGATGGCCCAATCAATATTGCTGGCAAAGCAAATGTCACGGAAGGAACACGTAACACCGCAGTATGGGTGAACGGTATCGATAGCGGCGTCGCTTCGGCGGAGATCAGCGGACCGATCACCTTAAACGGAGCTGGCGCGATTGGGATACGCGCGGAAGGCAATGCCACGGCGAATGTATCGCAGACGGCTTTACCCACGGGTAATAGCGGTGCCGATCAAATCACCTTTCTCGCTATGGGGCCGAACGCAAAAATCTTACTGCCCGAGAATGGCCACTACGACGTAACGGGAGATAACGCATCCATCTTTCGTGTGCAGGATGGCGCGAGCTTTGATGGCAGTGGCATGACGTTAACTTCAAACGGCAACCTTTCCACCGCCGTCCTTGGCAGTGGCGATAACACCACGGTTAGCACCGGCAATGCCATCTTTAATCTCGGCGAAAATGGCATTGGTTTGCGTATTGAGGGCGCGGCGCAGGGCACCATTGACGCTGCAACCACCGTCAATATGAATGGCATACATAGCATCGTGGCGCAGGTACAAGGCAATCGTACCGACCTCAACGGCAATATTACCAACTCAACAACGCTGCCTTTCACCAACACGCTGCTGACTAACAATGCCAATATCTATGGCTCGCAGGATCGGCAGATTGGTTTTATTGCCAGTAGTTCTGGGCAGATGATCAATAACGGCGATATCACACTGGAAGGCAGCAACACGGTGGGGATTGGCTCACTCGGCGGGAATGCCACCAACAATGGCACGGTGTCGATCACTAATGGGAGCAGCGGGCTTTACACAGAGGGTTACACCTATTCGGTTGGCGCTCGTGCGACCAACAACGGCACGATCAATGTCTCCGCTGGCAATGCCAGCGCGGAACAGCCTTCCGTGGGTGGCGTGGCTTTTGGGGACGCCGCTTACTTCTACCAAAATGGCACCATCAATTTGTACGGTGAACATGCGGTAGGCGCGCAGGCGGGCAATGGCGGTTCGGTAGTGATTGGTGAAGGCAGTCAAATTGCATTCCATGCTGCCAATCAAATTGGTTATCAGGCGCTTGAAGGCTTTAGCAGCATCAGTAACAGCACCAATCTGACGACGGATGCTGAGAACATCTCGTTTTTGAGTGCAGGCGACGGCGGCTATATCAGTAACCAGGGCACCCTCATCGTCAATGGCAACAACAGCCGCGCGGTTGCATTGACGGATGGCGGCCTGCTGATCAACAGTGGTTCGATTTCCGCGTATAAGGGCGTGGCGTTGGACGCCTCGTCAGGGGCTTCGACATATCGTCAAAGCAGCGGACAACTCTATTCCGAAGGGACCGCTGCCATTCGTGTTGGCAATGGCGGTTCGCTTAACATTATTGGTGATGGTGAAGGCGATCAGTACAACAACTACAGCAGCACGATCTGGTCCAGCGGTAACGCAGATACGGTACTGATTGACAACGGTGCAGCCGGGTTTAGTGCCGATCATGTGGTATTGAGTGGCACCCGCAATCTTATTAATAACCGCGCAGAAACCAGCAATATTGCCCTGAATTATGTGCGACTGGACGTCAATGGCGGTAATGGCATCCGCTCGGCAACTTCGTTCGGTTATGACGACCATGTTTATCTCAATGTCAGCAGTAACAGCCAGACCAACGCGCCCGGCATCGGCTATCTGTTTGCCAATGAAGATGGTTCTGTCACCCACAACGATTTAACCCTGGGTCCTAATTACTACATTTTCCTTTCGGGTGCCAATACCACCGGCGTTCAAGCCAACACCACCGGCAAAGTGATCAACGAAGGCTTCATCGGCGTGTATGACTTGAGTGGTGGCTCGGCGATTGTCACTCACACCGCCAGCGAGGTGATTAACCGTGGCAATATCGTCTCAAACAGTAAAGTCTCGCCTGTGATTGATCTGCGCGGCGGGCAAACGCTCTTTATCAACCAAGGGCAAATTAGCGCAACTTTTCCGGATATTGAGGTGGTGGCTGGCGGCGCGACGAATGACCGCATTGCACTGATATCGGGTAGCGTGGTGGGGGATGTGAATACGGGTGCGGGTAATGACATCGTGCAAGTGTCCGGCGGTACGCTTGATGGTAGCGTGACCATGGGGAACGGTAATAACCAGGCGCTGGTGGAGAAAGTTGATCTGGCAAATACCCGGCATATCACGACACAGAATGGCGCTGGCAGCACACTCTATTTTAATGACATCAATGCGCGTGGCGGGTCATTTAGCGCCGATGATTTGAGCAAAGGCACCAACCTTGGCGGAGGCTGGAGCACCATCAACTTCAATAACACCCAATGGACGTTGACCGAGAACCTGAAACTGGCGCACAGCACCATTAATATCGGTGAAGGTTCAACGTTGTATGCGGGCAATGGCGTCAATCCCCTGCTGAGTGGCGCAACTGATGGTTCGCTGGTGGTGAATAATGCCGGTACGCTCGACCTTACCAATGGTAATGGCGTGCCCGGCAACACGCTGACCATTGATGGCGACCTCAATTCGCCTGGTGGTCATGTGAAGCTGAACACTCAGATTGACAGCGGTACAAGTGACAGTGTGCACGTAAATGGCAACACCAGCGGCACCACTTTGCTGGATGTTAACCCGATGGCGAACCATCTGGCGGTGATTACGCCTGATAACGGCATTGCACTGGCGCAGGTGACAGGCATTGCCAGTGCGAGCAGCTTCGCGCTGGCAAAGGGTTATGTGGCAGCGGGCCCTTATCAATATGGCCTTTACAATAGTTCAAACGGGACCGGGCAGGATTTTCGTCTCGCCAGCAACTTTGTCAGTGATGCAGATGGCCATGCACTACGTCCACAACTGACGCCACAAATGCCGTCTTATATCTCTGCGCCTGTCGGACTGGCCTACTACAACATGGCGGTCATAGACGACCTGCATAAGCGGTTGGGGGAATTGCGCCAGGATCCTGATAGCAGCACGGGCAACGGTGGCGAGATGTTTATCCGTTATCTTGGTTCAAATCTCACCTACAAGACAGATCGCAGCCTGAGCCAGAACGGCTACGACTTCGACCTTGATTACAGTGCAGTGCAACTGGGCGGCAATTTGATTCATCTGCAGGGAGCCAGCGACAGTTTGCGAGCCGGCGTGGCCTACACGCGAGGTAATGTCCGGATTCGCCCCGATGCAGCGGATGGTTACAGCTCGACCAGCTTCGACAGCGATACCCTGTCGCTCTACGGCACCTGGCTGCGTGACAGTGGCTTCTATGTGGATGGGGCGCTGTCATTCGACTGGCACCGTGGTGATACTGATATTGCACGGCAAAAAGAGGTGGGCAAACTCAAGGGTAACGGCTGGGGCGCGTCACTGGAAACGGGCTACCCGTGGCAGTTGGGCAATGGAATTCGTCTGGAACCGCAGGCGCAATTAGTCTACTTGCAGCTCAACATGGATGATCTGGTGGATCGTGATAACACCCGCGTCAGCTGGGGCAATTACGATCAAACCATTGGCCGCGTGGGCGCGCGTTTGGATCGCACCTGGCAAGATACCGCTGGGCAGCAATACACGCCTTATCTGCGGACCAGCTACACACGCGGTTGGGGCGGGGCGGCCACCACGCGAGCGGGTATAAACGGCAGCGCGGATAACGTCAGTTTCGACAGCGGAAAGTTCGGTCAGATGTGGGACGTCGGCATGGGTGGCACGGCCACGCTTAAAGGGAATCTCTCATTGTATGCTGAGGCAGAGTATCGTCAGGAGCTTGACGGTAACGGTACTCAAGGCTGGCGCTATAACGCTGGTGTAAGCTGGCAATTCTGATTGCGTTTACCTTACGCCAATATTCCCTGGCGTAAGGTTTTTCTTATTTCACCGCTCTGACCTTTAAGGCATTAGCGCCACTATTATTCAATATTACCCTCCCTCCTCAGTTCAGGGTTATTTGAAACCTTCTTTTCCTCGCACCTTTAATTAAGTCACGCTTTTGATGTTTAACCATCAAAATAAAATATCCAGAATGCTTGATATCACATTTCGGAAAATCAATTTCAAATAAAAATTAACATGAAACAAAAATACCGATAGCGTCATTTCTGTTTTGTTCTGCTGTATTTCCAAATGCGTTTTTTACCAGGAGAGGTTATGGAAAAAGAACTGTATATCTCGACAAATACCGCGTCAGGCCCCAATAGCGTGACGCGAACTGAGCCTTTTGTGAAGATTATTGCGCTGGTGGCAACCCTCGGCGGATTATTATTTGGCTACGATACTGGGGTGGTATCGGGTGCGCTGTTATTTATGCGCAGCGACCTGCAATTAACGCCATTCACCACGGGTCTGGTGACCAGCTCGTTACTGTTTGGAGCCGCATTCGGCGCTTTGCTGGCTGGGCATTTCGCCGATGCCATGGGCCGACGCAAAATCATCATCACTCTGGCGTTTATTTTTGCCCTTGGCGCAGTCGGTTCAGCATTTGCTCCGGATGTGGTGTCGATGATTATGTCACGACTTTTCCTCGGCATTGCTGTGGGCGGTGCTGCGGCGACCGTACCGGTCTATATCGCTGAAATCGCGCCAGCCAATAAACGCGGCCAACTGGTGACTTTACAGGAGTTGATGATTGTATCGGGTCAACTGCTGGCGTATGTCTCGAATGCGACCTTCAATGAAATCTGGGGTGGTGAGCATACCTGGCGCTGGATGCTGGCACTCTCGACTGTTCCCGCCGTGCTGTTGTGGTTGGGTATGATTTTCATGCCAGAAAGCCCGCGCTGGCTTGTGATGCGAGGCAATGTCCGCGAAGCCAGGCAGGTGTTGGAGAAGACCCGTGCAGCAGAGGATGTTGAGTGGGAGTTAGAAGAGATTGAAGAGACCATTGAAGAAAACCGGCAGAAAGGTAAAGGTCGGCTGCGCGATCTGCGCACGCCCTGGCTACGTAAGGTGTTTCTGTTAGGTATTGGTATCGCTGCCATCCAGCAGCTGACCGGCGTTAACACCATTATGTACTACGCGCCGACCATGCTGACTGCGACAGGGCTGAGTAATGATGCTGCGCTGTTTGCCACCATAGCGAATGGTGTCATTTCTGTGGTGATGACCCTGGTCGGGATCTGGATGATAGGTAAAATCGGCCGCCGTCCGCTGGTGCTGGTGGGGCAGATGGGCTGCACCGCTTGCCTGTTCTTTATTGCCGCTGTGTGCTTCTTTATGCCGGAGTATCTTGCAGGCGGAGAGGTCAATCTGTTGCGTGCGTATCTGGTATTGACTGGCATGCTGATGTTCCTGTGTTTCCAGCAAGGCGCGCTCTCCCCGGTGACCTGGCTGCTGCTTTCGGAGATCTTCCCCGCGCGCATGCGAGGTATCTGCATGGGCGGCGCGGTATTCGCACTGTGGATGGCCAACTTTGCTATCTCTATGGCATTTCCAATATTGCTGGCTGCCTTTGGTCTTGCAGGCGCTTTCCTCACCTTCGCGATCATCGGTATTGGTGGATCGATGTTTGTGCTGCGCACCATTCCGGAAACGCGAGGGCGCAGTCTGGAACAGGTCGAACATTACTTCTTCGCGCTGTATGACGGCAAGCCTTAGAGATGGATGCGCGAGCTTGATGTAAATCACTCAAGGATGACGCAGTACAAATCCAGAAGATAAATTACTATCAAAACACGCTAAACACCGCAGCAAAACAGAATAACCAAAACACAATACGCTGATAATCATTTCAGGAAATAACATGACCCAGAAAATAAGCCGCGACCGTTTTTGTATTAATCGAAAAATTGCGCCGAACTTAACTGTTACTCAGTTTTTCACCTTGGTGAAAGATTTGGGGATAAATAAGGTCGAGATTCGTAATGATATGAAGAGTGGCAGTGTGACGGATGGTTTAGGGGGCGCGAAAGTTCGTGAATTGGCAAATCAACATGCGCTGACCATCGAAACAATCAATGCGGTGTATCCGTTTAACCAGTTATCCGATGAGATATTGGAAAAAACACGGGGTTTATTAAAGGACGCACGTGAAACCGGGGCGAAAGCGCTGGTGTTGTGCCCACTCAATGACGGAACGGTGGTCTCCAGTGAACAAACGGTTGCCGCTTTAAAAACGCTCGCGCCGCTGTTCGCCGAATACGGCATTGAAGGGCTGGTGGAACCGTTGGGCTTCCCGCAGAGTTCGCTGCGTTCGGCGGCACTGGCACAACAGTTGATCAAACAGGCGGATGTGCCATTCAAGATCGTGCTCGATACCTTCCATCATCATTTGTATGAAGGCGCAGAACAGGACTTCGCCGGTGGCGTTGACGTTAACCGCATCGGATTGGTTCACCTGTCTGGCGTGACGGATACACGTCCAACTGCAGAATTGACTGATGAAGAACGCATCATGCTCAGCGCTGAGGACCTGTTGCAATCGAAACGACAAGTCCAGCGCCTGGAAGAGAGAGGTTACACCGGTACTTACGCGTTTGAACCCTTCTCGTCAGTGATGGAAGCGTGGAGCGAAGCGGATATCGCGCGTGAGATTCGTACCAGCATTGATTTTCTGAACCATTAATTTTACTCGTATAGAAGAACGAAGGAACAAACCATGACGCTGAATATTGGTGTAATTGGCACTGGCGCAATCGGGCGCGAACACATTCGTCGTTGCAGCCAGGTGCTGCAAAATGCTCGCGTGGTTGCACTGAATGACATCAACCGTGCTAACTGCGAGCAGATCCTGACCGATCTCGCACTCAAAGCCGAGATCTATGACAATGCACATGACCTGATTAATGCTCCTGATGTACAGGCGATTCTGGTGACATCATGGGGCCCAACGCATGAAGAGTTTGTGCTGGCAGCGATTAAAGCCGGGAAAGCGGTATTTTGTGAAAAGCCGCTAGCGGTAACGTCGCAGGGTTGTATGAACATTGTCGAGGCGGAGATCGCGAGTGGTAAAAAGCGCGTGCAGGTTGGCTTCATGCGCCCGTACGATAGCGGCTATCGTGCATTGAAAAGCGTTATTGATAGCGGAGACATTGGCGAACCCTTAATGTTGCACTGCGCACACCGTAACCCGGAAGTGGGTGATAACTACACCACGGACATGGCGATCACTGACACCCTGATCCATGAACTGGATGTTCTGCGTTGGTTGTTGAAAGACGATTACGTCAGTGCACAGGTGATTTATCCGCGTAAAACGCGTAAAGCCTCATCGCATCTGAAAGACCCGCAGATAGTGTTGCTGGAAACGGCGAAGGGCGTACGCATTGACGTCGAAATTTTCGTCAACTGTGCCTATGGCTATGATATCCAGTGTGAAGTGGTGGGTGAGACCGGGATTGCGAGCTTGCCTGAGCCGATGTCCGTTCAGACACGAAGTGCGGCTAAACTCTCCACAGGCATTCTGACCGACTGGAAAAAACGCTTCATCGATGCCTACGATGTGGAATTGCAGGATTTCATTAACAGCGTGTTGTCTGACAACATGACGGGCCCGTCTGCCTGGGATGGTTATGCTGCGGCGGTTGCCGCCGATGCCTGTGTTGCCGCGCAAAACAACGGTGAGATTGTGCCGATTACCATGCCACCACGCCCTGCGTTTTATCAATGACGGAAACACGGGCGCACCCTGGTGCGCCCGTGACTGAGTGTTTAAGCCATCACGTGAGCTTGATTTATCGTTGGCGATTCACCGCTAAGTGCTGTATAAATACTCAGTTCATTGAAAGCGGGTGGGTATGTTTTGCATCCAGAGAGGGTTCCTCTTTCAGAGGTAGATTGAATGTTGCCCACTTTTAAATGTCAAAATTTCAGGAAAGGTTGAGTTTCTACGTTAAAGAGGCATCATGTTTAAGCGGTTGATGCCCGTTGGCGGTTTAAACTTCGCGAAGTCAGGAGATCATATGCCAAAGATTCTGGAGCTTTTTCTCAGCATGCCAGGACGATTGATGCAATCAATCAACCAGCAGGATATTGAGCAGTCTAATGACAGTAAAATTATCACTGATGCTAATGGTAATGCGTTGTTAAACATGAATAATCCGCAGGTCCGCGATTCCATGCAGGCCCGTATGAAGGAATTGGCCGCAAAACGTTAAGGATTAACGATGGGTCCGCTGGTGATTATGGTGGTATTGGTCTGTGGCTTTTGGTTTACAGAAAATCATTATCAATCCCGCATACGCCATGCCAGAACCGATGGCTGGACATCGTATTTTTATGTTGCCATGCATGGCTGCAAGTTTGTCATTCAGGGATTTTGCCTGATTCTATTTATTTACCTGTTCCTGGTCGTTGTCAGCCTCATCTTTTCAATTCCCCATCTGTTTGTGTCCACCTATGGCATCAAAGACTACTATTCGTGGTTAACGTATAATACGGCACTCTCATATCCACTCTTTTTCCTTTTCTCTGTAATACCGATGGATGAGGTTGAGACCCTCTCATTGTTTGATACCAGCACCTACCAATGTTTTGATGAATTCATCAATAAAAGGTCTTAACACTCCACTCACGAGTGACGCTGTCACCCTACGCTGACACTCAGCGCGTCACGACCTGATACCGTTGCCTCTCCCTCGTGACACTTTCCGTGTAATATCGCCGCCTTTGATCTTTCAGGGATTCTGATAATGACGGACTCAACCTTAAGCCAGCGCCAACCCTCCGTTTGGTGGGGGGCAATGATTATTTGCGGTACGGTGGTGGGTGCGGGCATGTTCACCTTGCCGATTGTGATGGCCGGTGCGTGGTTTAGCTGGGCACTGCTGCTGTTGCTGGTGACGTGGGGCGCGATGTTGCTATCAGGTTTGCTGTTTATGCGCACCAGCCTGCACTATCCGCAGGGTTCGGGTTATGACACCTTAACGAAAGATCTACTGGGTCGCGGTTGGGCAACGCTTAACGGTCTCAGTATTCTCTTTGTGCTGGGGCATCCTGACTTATGCCTATATCTCCGCCAGCGGGCCGGTTTATCAGCACTCGCTCAACCTGGCAGGGCTGCCGCTCTCCACCGCCGGCGCAAAAATCGCACTCACGCTCGCCGTGGCCGCCGTGGTGTGGCTGGGTACGACAGGCGTGAGTCGCTTAATGACGTTCTGCGTAATGGCGAAAATCCTGCTGCTGATCCTGCTCTTTGGTGGTTTGCTGACACAGGTCAGCTTGCCTTCGTTATTCAGCGTCGCGCCAGCGGGAGAGCATTATTGGCCTTATGCACTGGGCGTATTACCGTTTTGCCTGGCGTCTTTTGGTTATCACGGCAATATCACCGGGCTGGTGAGTTATTACGATGGTAACAAACGTTCAATCACGCAAGCGCTGGTGCTTGGTACCTTAATGTCGCTCGCTCTCTACCTGTTCTGGTTGACCAGCACCATGGGTAATCTGCCGAGGGCCGCATTCCCCGGAATCGTACAGCAGGGCGGTGATATCGCCGCCCTGATGGCGGCGTTGAGCGATCACCTCCATGTCAGTGCACTGGCATTGATGATGTCCGTCTTTTCACATTTTGCCGTAATCGCCTCTTTTCTAGGCGTGACGGCGGGGCTGTTTGACTTCATTGCCGATCGTCTAGGCTGGGGCAACACTCCGCTGGCACGTCTGAAAACAGCCTGTCTGACCTTTCTGCCCCCGTTGATTGCATCACTGCTCTGGCCGCATGGTTTTGTCGCCGCAATTGGCTTCGCGGGATTGTTTGCTACCCTTTGGGCGGTCATTATCCCGGCGATGCTGGCCTGGAAGGCACAACGGCGTTTTGCCGGGATGCCGCGATCTATGCTCTCGATCGTGCTGGTCATGATTTTCGGTGTACTAAATATCGGTGCCTGGTTACTCAGTTGGTTAGGTTGGCTGCCTGGTTTCGGCAACGCCTGAATTAACACCATTAAAACGCCATTGAACGCCAGCCTCGAGGCATATCATTGCCGGTTCGTGCGGCCAGGGATTGTGCCGCACGTTGTGAACGCGCCATCACGGCTTGCTGGTTGATCTGAGTAAATTCGCCATTTCTCAGCAACCAGGCACCGTCAACAAACACATCACTGACTTCATGGCCCAATGCGGAATAAACCAGTGACGAGACCGGGTGGTGGATGGGCGTCATCGCCGGGTGTGAGGTGTCAACAATGACCACATCCGCGCGTTTACCGACTTCCAATGAACCGACCAGATGATCAAGACCAATGGCTCGTGCACCATCAATAGTGGCCATCTCCAGCACCTTCTCTGCGGTCATAATGGTAGGATCGCGGTGTACCCCTTTTTGCAGGAGTGCAGCCACTTTCATTGCCTGGAAAAGGTTATGATTATTGCTGCTGGCAGGGCCGTCAGAGCCGAGTCCTACCGTCAATCCTGCCGCCAGCATTTCTGGTATGGGAGGCACCCCTGACGCAAGATATAAATTACTGCATGGGTTGTGCGAGACGCGTGTGTCGTGATGTTTTAGCGCGCGGATATCACGAGAACTGCACTGCACACAGTGCACGGCCAACACATCCGGGCCGAGGAAACCGATATCACTCAGAAATTCGGTGTCGGTTCCCTGAAAACGCAGTTTGGCTTGTTCAATTTCAAAATCGGTTTCCGCGACATGCGTTGTAATCAGTACGCCGGTCTCATTGGCTAACTCACGGGTGCCGCGCAGCACTTTCTCATCCAGAGCCCAAATCATGCTGGGCGCCAGGCCTACTTTGACGCGGCCGTTGGCCTTATGGAAACGATGAATAACATCACGCGCGTCTGCCAGCGCGGCTTCCGGCGTTTCGATAAGTGCTTCAGGGATGCCATGTTCAGCGCCAGTGGTCAGGAATCCACGGCATACATGACCGCGAATACCACTGACCTCAAAAGCTTCAATGACTTTTGCGGTCAAACCCGGCCGGGGATGGGCATACATAAAATCGACCAGCGAAGTGACGCCTGAACGCAGAGATTCCATGCAGCCGTGCAGGGCTGCGGCATAAACATCCTCTTCCGTTAACGCGACAGCGCTCGGTCCGGTCATACAGGTAAACCATTTTTTCAGCACCATGTCGTCGCCCAACCCCTTTAATAGCGTCTGAAACAGGTGCGTGTGCGTGTTGACCATACCCGGAATAATAATGCGCTGACGGCAATCGATAACCTCCGCCTCCGGATATTGCAGGCTGAGCGTCTCGCGTGTTCCGATGGCACGGATATGATGGCCTTCAATCACCAAACTTGCCTGTTCCAGAATTTCACGCTGGGAGTTCATGGTGATAATCCAGCCATCGGACAATAAATAACTCATCAATCACACTCCAATTGCTGTTTTAATTGCGATCCCTGAACGACAAAACCGAAGCACTGTTGCACGTTGTACAGCGTGGCGTCGCGGCAATAAGAGGGTGACGTGGTTGCGCTGCAGTCCTCAAGAAGCAGGCAGTCATAACCTCGAAAGTTAGCGTCCTGGAGGGTGCACAGCACACATTGATCGAGATTCACGCCAGCAAACAGCAGTGTTGTCACACCAAGGTTACGCAGGATGCTGTCAAGTTCGCTGTCATGAAAGCCGGACATACGATATTTGTTGATGCGGATATCGCGTGAGTCAGGCGTTAACTCTTCGACAATTTCAGCCGCCCAGCTCCCGGCTTCCAGCACAGGCGCACCGGAAAGGGGGAGAGGATCACCTAAGCCAACGCCATCGCCATTGGGGTTATAAACATGCAACAGTGCCGGGCTGAGATTGAGCTTATCGGGTCGATTACCCCAGTTAAGCCAGATCACCGGCACCTCGGCTTGACGCAGAACCGGCAGTAAATTTTGTAGCGGGGCAATGGGCGCGCGTGCAGGCGTGACATCCACACCAATGTGGCCGAGCCAGCCATTGGGATGGCAAAAATCGTTCTGCATATCAATCACAACGATCGCGGTGTGTTGTAAATCAAAAATCACCGATCGATCGCCAGTGCTGAGCTCGACCGGGCGTGAAGCTTGCGATGGACGACGTGTATCAATGCGTTCTTTTGAGACGCGCCATTGGTTAAATCGGCTGCTGCCCAATACGTTTAACCCCATTTCAGGCTCCTGTCAGAATACGCAAATCTTCACTGTCTAATGTGACAGGGTCACCGCTGCGAATCAGCTCGGAAAAGCCTTCGTTTGGCGTCATGACCGTCAGCGTATACAGCTTTTCGCTTCCTGTATTGCGAATGGCATGATCATTACCAGGGTGTAACAACAGCGAATCACCTTTCCTGATCACCAGCTCGTCATCATTACAGCGAGCCACGCCTTCACCATGAAGAACATAGAAAAACTCATGGGCAGTGGCATGTTCATTAGGAGGCGTCGCGCCGCCGACGTTAAAGATCTCTACAACAAAGATATTCTCAATACCATCGAGGGTTTTATCGCACAGGATGGCGAAGTAATTGGTGCTGTCCGGACTAATACGGAAAGCCTGAACATCCTTCAGATTATTGAAACGAAACGTTTTCATATTTATTCCCTTCGATAAGGCTGCGTCAGTGCGCCGGGTTGTAATGTGCGTCCCACGACACCTGACATTGCCAGAATCGTGAGCAGATAAGGCAGTGCGAGCAGCACCTGCGGTGGCAGCGTGTTTTCAAACAGCTGTAATGAGAGTTGCAATGCATCAGCCGCACCAAAGATAAAGGCTGCGAGCAGGGCTTTTAGTGGGCTCCAGCGGCCAAAAATCACGATGGCAAGCGCGATAAACCCTTGACCACTGACAATATTGTCGCGAAACAGGCCGATTTGCGCGGTGACCAGATAGCCGCCGGCTAAACCCGCTCCAACACAGGAAAACATCACGCCCCAGGTACGGATTTTCAGCACGTTCAGGCCGGCAGCATGCGCAGCTCGCGGGTTTTCTCCAACGGCGCGCAGCGAAAGACCAAAGCGCGTATGGAAAAGACAATAATGTGCCAATACGGCCAGAATCAGCGTGAGGTAAAGGGGCAGCGGCTGCTGGAACAGAATCGGTCCAACGACGGGGATCGATGAGAGCACCGGTATATGCCAGGGCTCCAGCATGGGAATGGTTGGCGACGAGCCATTGCCCATCACCAGGGCATAGATCCACGAAGCAAGCCCGGCAGCGAGAATATTAAATACAATACCGACCACGACCTGGCTGGCATGTGCGCGCAGATAGAGCGCGGCCAGCACGCAGCCAACGATCAAGCCGCCAACGCCACCCGCGATAAAACCCAGCGCCGTGGATCCACTTTCAACCGCCATCATGTAACTGGCCAGCGCGCCAAGTAAGATAGTGCCCTCAATGCCAATATTCAGCACGCCGGAACGTTCAGCGTAGATTTCTCCCAGTGCTGCAAGTAACACGGGTCCGGCAAGGCGAACTGCTGCGGCAAGCCAACTGATAAAGAATGCGGTATCGAGATTAGCCAGCAAATTCATGATTGTTCCTCTGCAAGCGTGCGGTTGCCTCTGCGTAAACACGGTAAGTTAATGCGGTAGTAGCGCAGCAGATCGCCAGCCAGGATCAATAACACCACCAGACTTTGCAGGATCAACACCACCGATGTGGGTAAACCGGTTTGGCGCTGCATGGCACTGCCGCCCACTTCAAGGCCGCCGTATAAAATCGCGGTAGGGATCACCAGCAGTGGATTCAGACGCGCTAACAAGGCAACCACCACGCCGATAAAACCCACACCGCCTGAAATGCCATCCATTAAACGATGCTGCACGCCAAGCACGGCACATAAACCGGCTAATGCCGCTAATCCACCGCCAAGCAACACGGCTCCCATCTGACGGCGGTTAACATCAACACCGCTGTAGCGTGCAGCTCGTGGATTCAGGCCAGCGATTTTTATTTCAAAGCCTGCCGGGGTGGCCCGCAACAGCCAGAAAACAAACAGGCTAGCGACCAAAGCGATGGCGATTCCCCAATGCGCACGCATGCCACTCATGACAAACGGCAACCAGCTATCGGCGGGTAAACGTGGCGTCTGCGGAAGATCACCCGGCGCGCGCATGGGTCCGGAAACGAGGTACTGCACGATAAACAACGCAACATAATTCGCCATCAACGAAATCAGGACATCGTTGCCACCGAATTTGACGCGGAGTGCGCCTACCCATCCGGCCCAGATGGCACCCGCGAGAAACGCGGCCAGTAAAACCATCGGCCAATAAATCAAAGAGGGAATGGCCCACGGAAAACCCTGCGGTGTGCCAGAAAGGGCGATCCAACTGGCTGCGGCAGCACCCAACAAAAAGCAACCTTCAAAGCCGATATAGCCCAGTCCCGCTCGCCATACCACGATGGTGGCCAGCGCGATGAGCATGAGCGGTGTGGCCTGGACTATGCTCAGACCAACACTACGCAGAGAACCGAACGCTTCATTAAACAGAAAACCATAGGCGGATAGTGGGTTGCCGCCAAAGGGGATAAATAATAATCCCGCGATGGCGAAGGCAGCGGCAATGCCACAGATGCTGGTCAGCAACAGCGCGCCAGTGGATTCAGCGGGGGCGAGGCGTCTCTCAAGCAGCTTCTTCACGTTCGCCTCCTTTTTGCAGATGGGCGCCCGCCATAAGCTCACCGAGCTTTTCTGCTGTGGCTTCATGTGCAGGCAGTTCGCCCGCGATTTGTCCGCTATACATCACGGCGATACGATCGGACAGGTTGAGAATTTCCTCTAACTCCGCCGAAATCATCAAAATGGCGCAACCGCGATCGCGCGCCGCAATTAAGCCTTGCCACACGCTCTCAATCGCGCCGACATCCAATCCACGTGTCGGTTGCTCAACCACGAGTAAGCAGGGATCGCTCGCCACTTCACGACCGAGTATGAGCTTCTGCAAATTGCCGCCAGAGAGTTTTCCAGCTTCGAAATCAGCATCGGGCGTGCGCACGGCGAAACGCGCAATAATATCGCGGGCATGCTGGCTGATGTGCTGTCGGTCCAGCAACCAGCCGCCTGCGCGAGTGAAACGGTGTTGACGACCTAACAATGCATTGTCAGTGATTGATAACGCTGTCACTGAACCGACGCCACGTCGATCGGCGGGGATAAATCCCACCCCTTTATGACGACGGACTGCCGGGGAATCCTCGCTGATATCGGCCCCATTCAACAAAATGCGCCCGGCCTCCAGCTTGCGCAGATTGAGTAACGCTTCAGCAAGCTCGGACTGGCCGTTACCTTCAACCCCCGCAATACCCAGAATTTCACCGGCTGCAACTTGCAAAGAGACGCGCCAGATTTTTTGCTGACCGCTGGCATCCCGGACCGCAATATTGTCGATATGCAACACCGTTTTACCCGGCTGGCAGGGGGATTTTTCCACGCGAAGTACCACATCACGGCCCACCATGCGGCGGGCCAAATCCCGCTCTGAAGTGTCATTGATATCGACCGAATCGATCATCCTGCCACCCCGCATCACCGAAACATGATGGGCTATTGCCATGATTTCATACAATTTATGCGTCACGATCACCACGGAACGCCCCTCAGCGCACAGTGATTTTAACGTGGCAAACAGGCCTTCTTTTTCTTGTGGCGTAAGCACTGCAGTGGGTTCATCAAGAATCAGTACCTGGGCATCGCGGTACAATAATTTGAGGATCTCAACGCGCTGTTGCACGCCAATGGGCAAATGGTGCACGTTCGCCCAGGGATCAATCGCCAGACCGTGCTTGTCAGAGAGCGCCTGTAACCGTTGCGCAGCAGCTTGCAGATTAAGCACGCCACTGCGGTTCTCTTTCAGCCCCAGCACCACGTTCTCGACCACGGTCATTGGCTGTACCAGCATGAATTCCTGGTGAACCATACCGATGCCGCAGTGGATGGCATCACTCGGATCGCGAAAACGCCGGGGTAATCCATCCACGACAATCTCGCCCTCATCTGCCTGATACAGGCCATACAGAATCTGCATCAAGGTGCTTTTACCTGCACCGTTTTCACCCAACAAGGCGTGGATTTCACCGGCTTTGATGCTGAGTGAAACGCCATCGTTGGCCACTACGCGAGCAAAGCGTTTGGTGATGTTATTGAGTGCCACGCGAACAGGTGCTGTTGCTGTCATAACAAGTTCCCGCCGGTTAAACAGTTGGTTTCAACGCGCCACTGTCGAGCTGCTGCCAAATGGTCTGGAATTTAGCCCATACATCCGCGCTGACAAGTTTGCTGTTGTAATGTTCATTGCCGCTGACCACCGACCAGGCTTTACCCACCGTTGGATGCCACTCATCACCCCCTTTGAAGGTTTTATTGGCGACCGACTCTCCGACTTGTTCAACCATCCAGTCGAGGTTCTGACGGAAGCTGCACGCGACATAATCCGGTGCGACATCACGCTGATCGACATAACATCCGATGGCTTTCACTTTTCCCGCGGCAGCGCCTTGCATTGCGCCTAACCCGGTCACATCAGCGGCATGCCAAATCACATCAGCGCCATTACCAATCATGGTGGTGGCAGCTTCTCGACCTTTGGCGGCGTTGTCATAGTCGCCAGTGACCACACCCATACCTTTGATGCCAGGGCGTGTTTTCTCTGCTGCCTGGATGAACGCCCGCATCATGGCTTGCTGCGTTGGATTGTCCCCGCCGCCGACAAAGCCCACGGCTTTGCCTTTATCAGAGATCAATGCTGCCAGAGCCCCGGCGGCATAAGCGCCTTGCAAATACGCGAGGTTCACGTACTCAACGTTATCAGGTGATTTCTCACCAGGTTTGAACGTTGAGGCGAAGAAATAGGTTGCGGGGTATTCCGGCGCAATCTCGGCAAAGGCGGAACCGTATTCGAAGCTGTGTCCAATGATCAGGGTGTAACCATCGTCAGCGTAACCTCGGATCACTTGTTCCATTTGAGCTTGCGGTACGCTTTCACTGTAGGCAACGCTAAAACCGGCCTTTTTCAGGCTCTGTAATCCAGCAAATGCCAGTGAACTCCAGCCACCATCGGCAACAGAGCCTGGCAACAGCAGGGCAATTTTTATGGTGTTATTCGCAGCCATTGCGCTACGCGACAGCATGGGAGCCAGAGCCGGTAACAACAGCGCGCCAGCCACTAATTTCGCAAATTTTCTGCGGGATACGTCTGCCATCATGTGTTCTCCTGGTGTGGTTTTGTTGTATTAATCACCGGAAGAGCATTATCTTAAAAGCATCATTTTTCGCACTTACCGATGACTTAAAGGCAACGCAGGGGAACGCATGCTTCAGCACCGTTTGTTTATTTATATCGACCAGATTGCTCGTAGCGGTTCTATCCGCAAAGCCGCTGAGCGTTTGCATATTTCGGCCTCGGCCATTAATCGCCAACTGATTGCCCTGGAGGAGGAGTTGGGCACACCGCTGTTTCAGCGATTGCCACGTAAGATGGTGTTAACCGCAGCGGGCGAAGCCTTGATTCATCATGTGCGTCAAAGTTTTAAAGAAATTGAGATAGCGCAGATGAAGATTGAAGAACTAAAAGGTCTGCGCCGCGGTGAAGTCACGGTAGCGATGATGAGCGGGCTGGCCGCCAATCTCATTCCCCTCACGGCAGCGGAGTTTCGCCGTGCTAATCCCCGCGTGAAACTGCATCTCCAGCAACTCACTACGGGGGAGAACATCACCAATGCCGTCGCAAATGGTGAAGCAGATTTGGGGATTGGGTTTGATTTTGAATTACAACCCGTGCATCGCAAACTCGCCAGTGTGGCGGTGCGGTTGGGGGCGGTGGTGGGTACCGGGCATCCGCTGGCAGAAAAAGCCAGTTTACGTCTCAGCGACTGTCTGCCTTATCCCGTGGTGATCGCTGATAAATCAATGGTTATCAGACCTTACCTCAACGAGGTTTTCGCGCGGGCATCGATCAATCTACAAACAGTGATTGAAACTAACTCCATCGAGGTGATGCGGCAGTCGGCAATGATGGATCAGACTCTGACGTTCCTGACACCGATTGATATCGAATCGGATCAACGCAGCGGTAGGTTGATTTACATTCCGGTACGTGAGCTTGCGCAGCATACCCAGACGCTGATGCTAATCGGTCACGATCGCGGAACAAGCGCAATTGGTAGCGTTTTTGCGGAAACACTGAAAGGAATGATGTCGGCATTACGTTAGCGGTGAGGGCAACCCTCAGGTTGCCCCTGACAAATGCTTAGACCTGCCTGGGACGGTAGGCGGTTTCAGCTTTAAGGAAGTCGAGATCGAACGCTTGTACCTCACGAACCAATGTGATCAGTGCTTGCGCGGCACGGTCGGTGGCAATATTGCCTCGTTCCGCATCGGCAGCGGCAGCATTACCCGTGGTACCTGACAGATGAAGATCTTGTGCCATCCAGCCAAATCCTATGCCACCTTCGGGGGTAAGAATCCCTCCGCTGGCTTCTAACGCGACTGATGTCGAGACGAAATCATCGGCATAGACCATTTGAACTAAGTCGGGGTGCAAATGCAGCATCATACTGGTCTCTGACTCTCCGCCATGAATGCCGTGCTGCATCTCTTTTTCGCTATACAGATCTGACGCATCAATTGTACGGAACCAACTGGCGCCAACGGCAAACATCCCCAGTTCGATGCGCAACTGACGACAAACGATTTCCATTAATTGTGGTTGCCCACCGTGTGAATTCCAAAAAATAAGCTTCCGAATGCCGGCGCGCCAGGCGCTTTTTGCCACTTCAAACCATACTTTCCCTAGCACTTCGTAAGGCAGTGAAAGCGTACCAGGATAAGCCAGGTGTTCGTCTGATTTGCCAATTGGCAGGGCGGGTAACACCAACATTGGCAGGTTGTCGGGCATGAGTTCAACGGCGCGTTGAATAATGCCCGCATTAATGGCGGCATCCACGCGTACCGGCAGATGCGGACCATGCTGCTCAACGGCCCCAATCGGTAAGACAGCCACCATGTTTGCCATATCGAGTTCACTAAATTCCCGAGTGGAAAGATCCCACCACCAGGGCGAAGACGGTTTTACCATGTTAACCTCCATTTTTAGCTCAACATAGCGAGATGCTACTGCAATGGAAGCAACAAAATTCGTACTGAGCGTTGCCTTTTAAGCATTGCTGGTTGAAGGTGCTCTGCAAGACCTGACTGAATGCATCACAGGATCTTACTTTATGAAAATTATCGGCCGCCGCCTTAAATAAAACGTTCTCTTTAGGCAAGTCCTGTTCAAGCTTCAAGACAGAGCTGACTATTGCTGAAATGGTACCTTCAATATCCGTCATCTTCGGCGGCCCGATGGGCCGCCTTAGACATCATTTTTGATTCTTGTCAGTGAACGCCTGGTAATTTTCACGCGTTACGGTCTGATAGGGCACCCAGTTATAGGCTTCGGTTTTGTTGCCGGCCAGCATATCGCTTGCCACATTGACTGCTCCAATAGCCTGACCCTTTGCATCCTGGAAGATGGTCACCGCCATTTTGCCATTCTTGATGAACTGCAAACCATCCGGTGTGCCATCAATGCCAGCCACTAAGACATCGCTCTTCTTCAACTGATCCAGTGCCATAATCGCACCAATTGCCATCTCGTCATTATTAGCAACAATGGCGTTGATGGTGTTGCCATCCTGCAACCAGGAGAGGGTTTTATCGACGGCTTCATTGCGCTGCCAGTTGGCAGTCTGCTTCTGAATAACTTTAAGCCCCGGATGAGCACTGACATAGTCCTCAACGGCTTTAGTGCGCTGGCGTGCTTCTTCTGTGGAGAGAGCCCCCATCAGGATGGCGATATTACCTTGATTGTTCATGCGTTTTGCCAGCGCTTCAATCTCCATTTTCCCGCTTAACGCAGAGTCGGAGCCAACGTAAGCCATCTTACCGCTCAGGGCCACTTCAGGTTTACGGTTGACGAATATCAGCGGGATGTTGGCTTTTTTCGCTGCAGCAATCACAGGCATAACACCCTGCGTGTCCACCGGGTTCACGATAATCGCGTTGGCACCCTGATTAATAAAATCATCAACCTGTTGGATTTGTAGTGAAACATCTCCTTTCGCATCGGCAAACTGGCTATTCAGTCCTTTTTCTTTCAACTGTGTTTCCATTTGACTGCGAAGGATTGAAACAAAATTAAGGTCCAGATTAGCCAGAGCAACGCCCACCATATACGTTTTGGCTTGCACAGCAAACACACTTAGCAAACCACAGGCGATTATTATTGCTTTGATTATATTCATATTTATATCTCTGTAGGGTGGATAGTACTTGTATGCACCCGGGTGCAAATAAATGCAAATCAACACATAGTGCTGGTGATTTGTTCGCTGAGTCCCTGGGTGCTTATCATTACTTTCAGATGAGGTGAGAAATTAGTCAACGCGGTAAAAATCGATTCCTTCATCCGGATCACAAAATGAGGGCAAAGGTCCTCGATAAGAGATCCGAAATGCTACCGGGTGCAAATCTCTCTACCATTGATCTCTTTGCTTATTGCCTTTTTAAGTTACAACATACAGCAAGGTTTTAATCAAAGCGCATCAGTAAGCCACGGAGTCGTTTATCGCTGACCAGCGGTTCACTGAACGCAATATGAAGAATGTAACGCCAGACAAAACACTAAAGGGTGGTCAATTCTCGACAAAGATGTTGTAAATCATGATCTTGAGATAAAACATAAACACCAGGTTATCGCTTACGGCTTGGTGTCTCACTAAGAGGGTACCCAACTCAACCACTTTACGTTGTTCCAGTCGCAACGCTTCAAGTTTTTCGCAGGTTTACGGATAAGTAGTGTTTATTGATTTTGATGGTGAAGCGCAAAAGCTAAGAAGTTGCCCAGCACATTATTGCCGGGCACGACAAGTTAGTCTTCAATACTGCTTAACAGCGCATTTTGAATGATTTTCTGGGCTTTTAGTGGATTTTGTTCACTTTGCGCCGCTTGCAATGCGGCGATATCCAACTTATCCAGAGCACGATAAATATGCTTAAGGAAACGAATCGACAGATTGGCGGCTTCAACATGGTCCTCACGGAAGGGGAACTGATCCAGCTGCCACACGCCATCCCAATTATTGATTTTGAGTACATAGAAGAACTCAAAAATTTCCGTCATGTGTACTGTGCCGACGACGAGATCGTCATCCCAGCCACGTAAGTTATCGTTGACGTCCATCCCAAACAGTCTGCCACGATCGATAATCAGCTGGGCTGAGTCCGCTGGTGATTCCCCGGCAAAGAGCGCATGGCCAAAGTCCAGCAGTACCCCGACGTTAGCGAGTCCAATATCTTCAATCCCCAGCAAGGTGCGAGCAGCAGAATCCCAGGTCATTTTTACACGCGGTTCACGCGGTTTGTATTCGATGGCGAATTTGACATCAGGATTGGCACTGGCCAGTTCGCGCATGCCATCAACCGCCAGTTTCCAAAGATTTTTATGGTCAACCTGGAAGGGGTAATCCCATCCATCTTGTCCCGGCCAGATTTTCACATAATTAGCCCCTAACTCACGGACTACTGTGGCGGCTTCATGCATCAGATCGAAGGCCTGCTGGCGCAGTGCGGGATCGGGGTTGGTAAAGGCACCGCGTGAAAAGCGGCGCAGATAGATTTCAGGCGTCACGCCAATCGCTTTAAGACCGGCCTGGTCTAGTGCTTCTTTTACCTGGGCAACGGTAACACCTTCCGTAAAGGGATAGGGCACATCTACATAAGATAAGTCTTCTACACTGCCAGCCAGTTTGATCTGGTCTAAGGTACTCAGCGCCGGGCCATATCCGTCGACGGCATAACGATCAATGTAGTTAGCAAAATGCCATAAACCGGCACCAAATTTCGGGTAGGTGTAACCACTCATAAGACATTCTCCTTTGATTAGGGTAATCCGATGCGTTCCGATGTTAGGTTGAATATATATTCACATATGGTTATATATTCCATTCTGCGCCTTGTGCTTCTTGCTTAACCAGCATTGAGTGAAGAAATTGAGGGTGGCTTCACACAAAATTTGTTTACCTGCAAGTGAGCAGCAAACCCGGCATGACATTATCAGCGCACAATTAAAACCAGCAGGTGCTACCTTGCTTGAACAGGTGGCAACCCGCTTCCCATGCAAAGGTCGTCATTTCAACATTCAATACGTTAACCAGAGGTCATTCATCATGATGTCTCCGTCAATTCAGCTTGGCCCAACGAAAGCACCGACAAAATTTACCCAGGTTGAACCCGTTTTCCTTTCAGACGAAACCATGCTGGAACGAAAAAACAAGGTTTTGCAGGGGATGGCCAATGGTGGTTTTGATGCCCTGGTGATTTATGCTGATAAGGAACATGGCGGGAATTTCGAATACTTAACAGGGTTCATCCCGCGTTTCGAAGAGGGGCTGTTAATTGTCGATGCCAGTGGAGTATGTACCGTTATCCTCGGGAATGAGAATCTCAAACTGGCTCGCTTTTCACGCGTACCTGTCACGTTGCTTCACTGCCCGTTGTTTTCGCTGCCTAACCAGCCAATGGATCATGAAATACCGCTTGAAAACCTTCTGGCATCTGCGGGCTTGAGTGACAAAAGCAAAGTAGGCCTGGTGGGATGGAAGATGTTTACCCCAGCCGCAGGCAATGGCTCCGCCTATTTTGATTTGCCGTGGTTTATTGTTGATGCGGTGCAACGCACGCTGAAAAAAGAAGCTGAGCTGTTAAATTCAGCGCACTTATTTATTAGCGGCGCTGGCGGTGCAAGAGTGACCAACAACGCCAATGAAATCGCGCATTATGAGTATGGGGCCAATCTGGCATCTAACTGTATTCTTAATGCGATGGACGCGGTGGAAGTGGGTGTGCGGGAAATTGATTTGGGCGCGCTTCTGGCTGCTGAAGGCCAATACAATACGGTGGTCTCCATCGCTGCCACCGGCGTCCGCTTCGATCATGCTAACCTTTATCCAACATACAAAAAGCTGCAGCAGGGCGATCCTTTGTCGCTGACCACAGGATTTAAAGGTGGATTGTCCAGCAGAGCTGCTTTCGTTATCGCCGGTCCTGCAGAACTGCCTGATGCTCAGAAAGATTGGCTAGACAGAATCGCTAAACCCTACTTCTCTGCACAGGTAGCCTGGCTGGAAAATATCCGCGTGGGGATGTCTGGCGGTGAGCTTTATAACGTGATCGAAGATGTACTGCCCAAAGCCCGATATGGCTGGCATCTCAATCCCGGCCATTTGGTTGCTGATGAAGAGTGGATGTCATCGCCAGTGTACCCAAATTCCAGCGAACTGTTGAAAAGTGGCATGCTATTGCAGATCGATATCATTCCCTCGGTACCGGGCTATAACGGTGTCAGCGCAGAAGAGTGTATTGCGTTGGCCGATTCATCACTTCAGGCCAAAATCGCGGAAGCGTATCCGCAACTTTGGCAGCGAATTACGCGTCGACGTGATTACCTGCGCGATGAAATCGGCATTAAACTCAGTGCCGATGTATTGCCGCTATCCAATGCGGTGGGTTATTTAAGGCCATTTTTGCTCGCTAAACACCTGTCCCTCAGCGTGAAGAAATAGAGCGCACTGTTTGCGCATCAGGGCTTAATTTGATTACGCCCGCTGCGTTTTGCCAGATAAAGGGCCTTGTCGGCGTCCTGCTTCAGCTGATCCGCTTCCCCCGTGTTACCTGTTGACGTCAGCGTGCTGTAGCCGGCGCTGATGGTCACCACCCCAGCGGTGATCTCTGAATTTTCATGCGCAATGCCCGTTTCTGCAACACATCTGACCGCACGCTCCGCCACTTTTTTTGCATCAAACGCTGAGGTATTAGGCAGGATTATCGCAAACTCTTCACCACCGTAACGTGCGACGATATCGCCCTGATAATGCACGCTATCCTTTAACGCCAAGCCGACATCCTGCAAACACTCATCACCCGCAACGTGCCCGTAGGTATCGTTATAGCGTTTGAAATAATCGATATCGATCATTACCAGCGAGAGCGGCTCAGCATGCTTTTCTGAACGAAGCAGGGCCTGCTCCAGCAGAGCATCGAACTGACGGCGATTCGCCAGACCGGTCAAACCATCGACCAGCGCTAAGGATTGCAGCGTATGGTTAATGGTGGTCAGTTCATCTCGAACATGGGTGAGCTCAATCTGATTGCGCACGTTGGTGCCCACCTGTCGCAATACAAAGACGCCCATGCCGGTGATGGTTAAGAGCAACACAATGTTGAGCAAAACATTCGTCAGGTTGGCCGCCATCCACTCCATGCGAAGCCGGTCGCGGTCATAGCCGGCCGTCACGATCAGTGGATATCGCTCCAGTCGGGCGTAGCCGAACACGCGTTCGACACCGTCGAGAGTAGACCGCCAGGTTGCACTGCCGCTTGAAGCGGATTTCAATTCGGTTTTAAACAGCGGGCTGGCGGATAGGGTTCGGCCAATATAGGTGTCTGGGAAAGGGCGGATATACAGGGCCGTGGCATCCGCCAGGATCAACCCTAACGCATCTTTATCGCCAAGCGTGTAGTAGCTGTAGTACTGCCGGAAATAATCTACTTTGACCGTCGCAAGGGCAACGCCAGCAAAATTCCCCGCATTATCATTGAGGCGTACCGAAACAGGAATCACCAGATCACCGGTAGAGCGGCTGCGAATAACATGGCTGATATGGATATCCAGACTGGGATGTGTCCGGTGCCAGACGAAATAATCGCGGTCCGCGTTACTGGCATTGGTCGGCGTGAAGTTGCCAGATGAAGCCACCCAATGTCCCTCGGTATCGTATACAAATAGTCCATGAAGTTGAGGGAGCTTGCTTTGCTGGTCTTTGATTTGATGCAGGAACTGCGGCGTTGCCGCAAAGCTGTTGCCGTTTTGACGTAACTGACGCACAGCATCCGCGAGGGTGATATCGACTTGTAAAAAGGCATCTTCAGCTTGTTTCGCTAATGAGAGCGAGAGATTGCGTGCATCCTCTTCTTTCTCTGTCAGGTGTTGCTGCCAGGAGTGCCAAAGAGACCAGGCATTAATAGCCACCACCAGTAAACTGATGGAAAGCAGAAATACGGCCATACTTCTTCCAAGAGAAGTCTTTAGCAGACGAGGGGTGCTATCTGAGAGGACACTTTTACGCATTGATACTCTTTGTGAATGCTGAAAAGGTGGGCAGAGTGAATAGGGATATTACAGGATTCATGTAACTGTCATAAGCTAAGTAAAGAAAATTTTATGCATTTGTGGAATAAATCTGATGAGCGAGTGACGTTGTTCTAACTTACTTTTGTCACTCAAGCCGGCAGATGCCAGAAGGTTTTCAAGCGGTGTTTCATGATCCATTGGCTGGTTGTTTTATCTGATGGATGAACCTGGCGCTTATAAAGCTGAAATGAAACGCATCGCGCTGCGTCGTTATGCGTGAACTCTGGCTGCCAATGACTGAGGATGCCAATTCGGTGCGTTATTACTATTTTCTGGATTTGGAAGAGGTGGCAACAGTGCTGGCTAGTTGAGTCGTTTTAAGCCTTGAGAGATTAATGGCTCCACGTGCCGGACAGATTAAAAACTAGATGAGGGGCGGCGCGCATGAAGGGTGAGGCGAAAGCATATTCCCAGCAGGTGATAGCCCGTCATGGTCTGGAGTGTGTCTTCAGATATCCAATTTAACATAATCATGATTATGCGCACTTTAATTGAGGGTCCAATTTGATAATGTCACTTTTTAGCTAGTTCATAATGTCACCCAGATGCGGCGCGTTTGCCACGTTTTCTGGGAGATCTCTGCTGATGCTGGTGACCATGTCAAACAAAGAACTTCACCGTCTTTCCGTCATTCAGGCTGTTATTGAAAAACGTCTGCGTCGCCGCGATGCGGCCTTTCGGCTGGATCTCACCGAACGTCAGGTTCAGCGGCTGATGAACCGCTACAGCAAGTCTGGTGCAGCCGGTCTTACCAACGCACGGCGCGGAAAGCCCGACACGCATCGCATCGATGAGGCTCTGCGCCACCGCACACTGACGCTGCTACGTGAAAATTACGTGGGTTTTGCCCACAAATTACCGTAGAAATGCTTCAGGTACGTTCCGAGGTTGATAAGCGGATTACTTCACCCAGTCTTCCAGCACCAAACCCGGTACCCGCGCAAATTCCCTGGTATTATTTGTTACCAGTATAACGCCGGCCGCAATGGCATGACCGGCAATAGCCGTGTCATTTGGGCCTATCGGTGTTCCGGCTGCGCTTAGGGTGGCCTTAATTACAGCCGTGGCGTCTACCGCCGCCCGATCCCAGGGCACAATTGCATCAAGTCGGGCGCAGAATTCGTCAACCAGTTGACCATGACGCGGCGAGGCTTTCTTTCCAATCGCGCCAAAACGCATTTCTGCGTAAGTAATAGCCGAAACTACGATGCGATGGTTGCGCAGCACCGCTTGTTCAAGCCGTCTGATCACGTCCTCCGGTTGCTCGCGCATAATAAACGAACAGATACAAGTATCCAGCATGTATGTTTTGATCACAGATCAAATCTTCCCTCATCACTGACAACATCCCCGCGATCCATCATAAAATCCGGGTCCGCTTTCTCAAGCTGCATAAATGAGCCCCAGGTCGGCCGTACGGGACGCAGTATGATGCTGTCACCTTCCCGGACAATCTCCAACTCACTTACCCCTTCAAAATCCATATCGCGTGGCAAACGAATGGCACGGTTATTGCCATTTTTAAATACAGAAACAGTTCGCATGATTAATCCTCCTGAACGGACTTCCGACACAGTGTCGTCACCGGCTTTATGTTTTAAACTTAACCACTCAGCATATGTCTAGTATATGCCCAGCTTTGACATATGTATATGCCTTGTTCTCTTCATCAGAGAAACATCAGAATGTGACATTCGAAGCCGTAAGTTCGGGGTGACATTAGCGACGCGAAAGACATTTCTTGTTTTCATTTTTCCCTCTGCGGGTAAAGAAACGTGAAGTAACCTACGCGGGCACTGGGTTCCGCTAACCTTGGTAGTACACGATCTTTAACCTGCCGGGGAAACCATCATGTCGAAGACGAATTTACTGCTGAAAACGCCACTGCTATTGTTGACCATTTGTTCAATAATGAGTCTTAACACCGTTCGTGCGGCTGAAGAGCCCCTGTTCCAGCCTCTATCGCCGCAGGTCTCAGACCTCACTCAATATCGCTGGCACAATCGCCCTCTGGTGATCTTTGCCCCATCAAAAACAGATCCTGCTTATGTCGCGCAGATGGCGATGCTGGAGAAGCAGAAAGCGGAATTGGCCGATCGCGATATCATTGTGTTCAGTGATACCTCACCAACAGCCAATGGCACTCTGCGTAAACAGCTCAATCCGAAAGGATTTGAAGTGGTGCTGGTTGGAAAAGATGGTGGAATGAAACTACGTGAAACAACACCTCTGAATACTGAGGTGTTGCTCTCAACCATTGATAAAATGCCCATGCGTCAGGCCAAACTCAATTAATGAATGAGACGGGTTTACTCGACATCCAGCAGTGAGCCCGTTTTATAAAAACGTTTCCCGGCGATGTAATGCAAACTGCGCATCTCGTCTGGTGCGTCCTCGAATAACCAGCGCCCTTCTTTAAACACCCGGCTATCCGCCCAGGCACCCTTGATTTCACCGATGAACAAATCGTGGTCGTTCTGATTTTGTTCGATAGGTATCAACTCGCAGTACAACCAGGCCGCACAGCCAGCCACTAAAGGGAGATGAGTTTCAGGTAACTGGAAGAACTCGACGCCAGCTGTGGCCAGCTTATCTGACTGCTCAGCGCGGGAATGCGTACCGAGATAATGAACCATCTGCGCCTGACTGACGGTTGGGACATGTATAACGAATTTCAGGCTTTGCTCAATCAACTTACGCGTGAAGGTGGATTTATCCAGCACAACCGTCAATTTTGCCGGTTTGAACTCTAATCCACATACCCAGGATGCGGACATCACATTGTCAATCCCGTCATGGCGGGAGGAAACCAGTGTGGTTGGGCCATGGTTGATCAGGCGATAGGCTTTTTCCAGCTCAACAGATTCAATATGGGCATTCATAGATTCATTTCATCGCTTAAATTTCAAAGGCCTTTATTGTCGCCTGGTCAATTCGACTTTGCCAATCTCCAGCCATCACTTGTGCAAATCCTCTGCACCCCACGAGTGCAGCCATTGCTCCATCTTAAGCGTTTATTACGGCGTCATGGCTGTGCCAGTGCCTGTACCGCAGTCATTAAGCCTGGCGCGTTTCTTGCGTGTAACAAAAGGTTTCCCACCGCTGACGTTGCTTTCCCATTCATCCAAAGAGGTCTTTGCTATGGAATTGAAATGGTTTGAAGATTTTCTCAGTGTTGCACGCTGTTATAGCTTTACCCGCGCCGCCGACGAACGACATATCACGCAATCGGCGCTCAGTCGGCGCATCCGCCAGCTCGAAGAGTGGCTGGGTGTGCCGTTATTTGATCGTAAAACCTATCCGGTTACGCTCACGCCTGAGGGACAAACCTTCCTCGCGACCGCCAGCGAAACGGTATTTTCCATGTCGCATCTGCGCAATGATCTGCACCAGCGCTACAGTTCGCGCACTGCGGTATTACGTTTTGCGATGCTAAATACCCTTTCACTGACGTTCTTTCCTGACTGGATCCAGCGATTAAATCTGCAGCCCAATCTCAGCTTTATCCGCCTGTGCAATCAAAAACCGACTTTCGCTGAGCACATCTCCACCTTACACAGCGGTGAAACCGATTTTCTACTGACTTACGCGCATGATGCGGTGTCGCTGATACATCAGCTGGCGGCGTATCCCATGGTGCAACTGGGCCGTGAGCGTGCCATTGCCGTATGTCGCCCGGATAGCAGCGGCAAACCACTCTATCCGGTGCGCGCGGATAGCGGTCCGATTCCGTGGTTGAGTTATGGACAACATACCTTCTTTGCTCATGCGCTGGCGCAAATGCTCAGCAAACGCCCGCTTCCGCTTGAAGCGGTATATGAAAATGGTATGTCGGTGAATCTCAAAGCCATGGTCCTGGCCGGTGGCGGCGTGGCGTGGTTGCCTCTCAGTTTGGTGCATGAAGAGCTGGCCAGCGGCAGTTTAGTACGCGCCGATAACAGCAGCTGGGATATGTCGCTGGCGATCCGGCTCTATCGTCAACCGGTTCTGCAAAATCCTCAGGCTGAACAACTGTGGCTGCGTGCGTGTGCCAGCGAGACGGCTAATGCGGCCTGACACAAAACTATGCCGTTTTGGAATGGGGAGTGTGAATTGCTCATTGGCCTTACGCTGATGATTTACTCCATGCTGGGTCTTCAGAGAGACGAAAACCTGACCAACCAAGCTGGGGACTATCATGGAAAACAAAGCGTTAGTCTGGAAGTGGGTAGAAGAATATCAAGGGGTATTTTGTGAACTGAGCGATCGTGTCTGGGGCATGCCGGAAATTTGCTATACCGAGTATCGTTCGGTGGCTGAACACACCGCGATGCTAAAACAGCAAGGATTCCGCGTCACAGAAAACGTGGCCGACATCCCCACTGCGGTGATGGGTGAAGCCGGTGAAGGCGGTCCCATCATCGCTTTCCTCGGAGAATATGATGCCTTGCCAGGATTGAGTCAGGAAGCGGGCGTAGCACGTTATTCTCCGCTGCCGGGTAACGGTCATGGTCACGGCTGCGGGCATAACTTGCTGGGATCGGCTGCCATGCTGGCGGCTACTGCGTTGAAATCCTGGCTTGAAGAGACCGGCACACCGGGCCGCGTTCGCTATTATGGCTGTCCGGCAGAAGAAGGCGGTGCAGCCAAATCCTTTATGGCGCGTGCTGGCGCATTCGATGGCGTCGATGTCGCCATCACCTGGCATCCAAGCGCGCATCATGAAGTGGCAAAACCTCTTTCTCTTGCTAATACCCGTATGGATTTCGCTTTCCGTGGCCGCTCATCCCACGCTGCGGCTTCTCCACATCTTGGGCGCAGTGCGCTGGATGCCGCCGAATTGATGAACGTTGGCGTACAGTTCCTGCGCGAACACGTGCCGCAAGATTCCCGCATCCATTACGCCTTCCTTGATGCCGGTGGTGTGGCCCCCAATGTGGTACAGGCAAAATCTACCGTGCGCTACGCCATTCGCTCGCGCGATGTCCACGCGATGTTTGAACTGAATGAGCGGGTCAAGCGCGTGGCACAGGGTGCCGCCATCATGACCGATACCGAAGTGGATATCAGCATCATGAGCGCGGTATCCAACCTGCTTGGCAATCGTCCGTTAGAAGAAGCGATGCAGCGGAATCTGGAAGCGCTGGGTCCGGTGCCATTTGATCAAGCCGACCTCGCCTTTGCAGCTGAAATTCAGGCCACGCTAACAGCGGAAGAAATTGATAACTGCTACCGCAAAACCGGTGTGAAACCCGTCGATCCTAAACCCCTTAGCGATTACATCATTCCGCTCGATACCCACGGAGAGGTCATGATTGGCTCCACCGATGTCGGTGATGTCAGTTGGGTGATCCCGACCGTGCAGGCGCACGTACCCACCATGGCCATCGGAACCCCTGGCCACTCATGGCAACTGACCGCGCAAGGCAAAATGCCAGCCGCACACAAAGCCTTGGGCCATGTCGCTAAAGTCATGGCCGCGACGGCGGTCGACGTGCTGACTGACAAAATACTGATGGCGCAGATGAAGAAAGCCCATTTCGAGCAGGTCAGTGAAAAACCCTATCACTGCCCTATTCCAGCTGAGGTGAAACCACCGATTCAGCCGCGCCCGGATACTCTATAACGCCTCAGGAGAGATAGATGAAAAACAAGATGTTAACTGCCGCATTGACGCTGGCAGCGACCTGCTGCGCTTCAGCCCAGGCCGCAACGCCCGCCGATTCTTTAGTGATGGCGTGGAACATTGATGCCATCAGCACCTGGGATCCGGCGCAGATTGGTGAAGTGGTCACCAGTGAAATCTATTCAAACACCTGTGACACGCTGGTTGATTTTCGTGTCAGTGATGAAACGCAACTCGATCCTGCATTGGCCAAAAGTTGGGATGTCTCTGCCGATCGCAAGACCATCACCTTTCATTTACAGGACAACCTGAAATTTGCGGATGGCTCAGCCGCAACGGCCAGCGACCTGGCGTGGTCGATGCAGCGCGTAGTGAAATTGGGTTACGGCAACGCGGCTGCTATCAAGGAATATGGCTTTGATAAAGACAATGTCGACTCACGCATTAGCGCGCCTGATGACAAAACGCTGGTGATGCGTTTCGATAAAGCTTACCCCACCAATCTGGTGCTCCAGGCGATTGCCGCCAATAACGTCTCTTCCCTGCTTAACCGCAAAGAAGTCGAAAAACAGGCAGTGGATGGCGATCTGGGACACAAATACCTTTCCACTCATACCGCCTGTGTTGGGCCTTATCAACTGGTGCGCTGGAATGCCGGTGAAGGTGTGGTGCTACAGGCCACCCCGAACTACTGGGGAAAAGCGCCGGTACTGAAGCGCATTCTGATTCGTCATGTGGCTGAAACCGGTACTCAGCGTCTGCTGGTGACGCAGGGCGATGTGGATATCGCTCGCGATCTCTCAGCTGACGATCTGAAAACGCTGGATCAGGGCGGCAAAGTGAAAGTGGAAAAAGTCCTGAAGCCACAGCTGTTTTTCTGGACCTTCAATAATGAAGACCCCATTTTTAAAAACGAAAAAGTCCGTCTCGCCATGCGATACCTGATCGATTACGACGGGTTAGCGAAGAGCGTGATGCCTTATCTCGGCGTGCCGCGCGCCAGTTTCGTTCAACAAGGGGCGTTTGGTGCGCTGGATGCCAAACAAGGTCAGCCTTTCCACCTCGACCTGGATAAAGCCAAACAGTTGCTGACGGAAGCCGGTTATCCCAATGGTTTTAGCACCGCGGTCTTTTTTGGCACCCTGCCTCATTCGGCGCCGATTGCGCAAAGCGTGCAGCAGAATGCCGCGAAAATCGGCGTAACGCTCAATCTTGAACGTATGGCAAACGCCCAGTTGTTCAGCCGGGTACGCGGCCGTGAATTCCAGAGTGCAATGATGGCGTGGCAAACCTCTGTGCCCGATGCCTACGGTAATGCCTCGCGTCTGGTTTATAACCCTGACAATCGTAAAGAAGCGCGTGCCACGCAATATCCAAGCTGGCGTGCCGCTTATTACGATCCGCAGATGAATCAGAAAGTGGAAACCGCGCTGTTAGAACCGGATGACACCAAACGCGCTGCACTGTATGGCGATCTGCAGAAAGAGCAGATGCAAAAAGGGCCTATGGCGATCATGTTCCAGATGTACAACACCGCGGGAATAAGCCCAACGGTGAAAAACTGGACCTGGAACGGTTTTCGCGTTTGGTACGGTGCCGCAAGTAAATAACGGAGGTGGCAGATGTCACAGGTCATGATGCCCGTTGCACACAATACCCCTTCCGCTGGCTTGCGTCTGATAAGATGCCTTGCTCGTGGGCTCATCTCGATTGTTTGCACGCTACTGGGGTTGGCTGCCCTGACCTTCTTTATTGGTCGCTTACTGCCTATCGACCCAGTGGTCGCGATCATCGGGGATAACGCCAGTCAGGAAGCCTACGACAAGATGTTTCATCAGTTGGGGCTGGATCAACCGTTGTGGCACCAATTTGCCGACTACGTCTGGCAACTGCTGCACCTCGATTTTGGTATCGCTCTGACCACCAGCCATTCGGTGGCGCAGGATATCGCGCGCGTCTTCCCTGCTACGCTGGAACTGGCAACCGTAGCGGCCATTATTGGCGTTGGTTTCGGTATTCCCGCTGGCGTGCTGGCGGCAATGTACCGCAACACCTGGTTCGATCATCTGATCCGCTTCGTGGGGCTACTCAGCTATTCCACCCCGCACTTCTGGCTTGGGCTGATGGGATTGCTGCTGTTTTACGCCACGCTCGGCTGGATTGGCGGACCAGGTCGCATCGATTTTATCTACGAGTTCGATTTACATCCGGTGACGGGATTCTGGCTGATCGACAGCGCGCTGAGCGGAAACTGGGAAATGTTCCGCAACGTGTTTGGTCACATCATTTTGCCCGCATCGATTCTTGGCTTAAGCGCGTTGGCTTACATCAGCCGTATGACGCGTAGCTTCATGCTGGAACAACTGTCGCACGAGTACATCATTACCGCGCGCGTGAAAGGTTTGTCGTGGGCGCGATGTGTTTGGGTGCATGCATTCCGTAATATCGCCGTGCCCACGCTGACGGTGGTGGCCCTTTCCTGGGCCTGGCTGCTGGAAGGCGCAGTACTCACCGAAACCGTATTTGCCTGGCCCGGCTTTGGTCGCTACCTGACCAACGCACTGCTGGCGGGCGATATGAATGCGGTCGTCGGCTGCACATTACTGATCGGCGCCATTTTTGTCGCAATCAATCTGCTATGCGATCTGCTTTATCGTCTTTTCGATCCGCGTACGCGTCAGGAGGAAGCATGACCGATTCCGTCAACAAATCGATGCGCGCTAATCCTTCGCGTAACTTACGCGCCTGGCTGAGCGATCCTGCGCCACAGTCACCGTTTCAGGCGCACATGCAGCTGTTATGGATTCAGTGGCGACGCTTCTGCGCTAACCACTCGGCGCTCTTTGGTCTGCTGGTACTGTTGATGATTACTGGCGCGGCGGTGTTCGCGCCCTGGTTAGCCACTCACGATATCTATGCCCAAAACCTCGCCTTCCGCCTGCAACCCTTTTCTGCTGAGCACTGGCTGGGCACCGACGAATTGGGTCGAGATATTTACAGCCGTCTGCTGTATGGCGCGCGAATCACGCTGTATATCGCGGGCTTAACCGCGTTGATTATCACACCCATTGGCTTACTGGTCGGGACCAGCGCGGGTTATCTCGGCGGTTGGGTCGATACGGTGCTCATGCGTCTGGTGGACATCTTCCTGGCCTTCCCCAGTTTGATTCTGGCGCTGGCGTTTGTCGCGGCATTGGGGCCAGGCATCGAGAATGCGATCATCGCGATTTCTCTCTCCGCCTGGCCGCCGATTGCCCGCCTTGCACGCGCTGAAACTCTGGCAATCCGTAAGATGGATTACATCGCAGCGGTGCGCTTACAAGGGGCATCCGCCTGGCACATCATCGTGCGACATATCATCCCCATGTGCCTGCCTTCTGTCGTAGTGCGCGTCACCCTTAACATGGCGGCGATTATCCTTACCGCCGCTGGGCTGGGTTTCCTGGGTCTTGGCGCGCAAGCTCCCAGTCCGGAATGGGGCGCAATGCTGGCTTCCGGCCGCGAGTTCATGCTGAACAATGGCTGGATCGCTGCCATCCCTGGATTAGCAATATTGTTCACCAGTCTCGCCTTTAACCTGCTGGGTGATGGCCTGCGCGACGTAATGGATATCCGCCATGAATAATCTGCTACAGGTGAAAAACCTTAATATCGTGTTTCGCAGCGCGCACGGGGAGCACCGCGCGGTACGTGACGTCTCTTTCCATGTCGGACGTGAGAAAGTCGCGATTGTCGGTGAATCCGGTTCGGGAAAATCACAGACCTGCCGTGCGTTACTACAGCTGACGCCCAAAATCGGTCACGTGACCGCCGATCAGATGCAGTTCGGTGATATCGATCTGCTCAACAGCAGTGAAAAGCAAATGCGCCAGATTCGCGGAAATCGTATTTCGATGATCCTGCAGGATCCCCGCTTCTCGCTTAATCCGCTGATGCGCATTGGCGATCAGGTGGCAGAAGCCTTCAGACTGCATCGCCGGGTCAGCAAAAATGAAGCCCATGTGCGCGCATCAGCGATGCTGGAATCGGTGCATATTCGCGAAGTGGCGAAAGTCGCGCGACTCTATCCGCATGAGATTTCTGGCGGTATGGGCCAGCGCGTGATGATCGCTATGATGCTAATCCCTGAGCCGGATTTGATCATTGCCGACGAACCGACCTCCGCACTGGACGTGACGGTGCGCCAGCAGGTGCTGAGCATCCTCAATGAACAGCTGGCACGCCGTCAGACCGGCCTGCTGTTTATCAGTCACGACCTTAATCTGGTCTCTCGTTTCTGCGATCGCGTACTGGTGATGTACGCCGGGCGCATCGTCGAAGAGATTCGTGCCGATCGTCTGGAACAGGCACAGCATCCTTACACGCAAGCATTACTTGCCAGTCAGCCACGTCTGCATCATCCCCTTAATACGCTGCGTGTGCCGACCCGAGATGCCAGTTGGCTCACCGGCCCCTGTTTTCGTGATGGAGTCGCATTATGAATCCCATTCCAACCGCACAACGCAGCATCGAAATGGTGGATGTCAGTATTGCATTCGGTCAGGGAGCGCATCGGCGGCAGGTGGTTGATAACGTAAGCCTGACGCTGGCACAAGGAGAGTGTTATGGCCTGATTGGTGAATCGGGGTGTGGAAAATCCACTATTTTGCGCGCGCTGGCTGGTCTGAATCACGATTATCAGGGCCATATCCTGTTCAATAATCGTGAACAGCAACCGCAGCGAGATAAAGCCTTTTATCGCCAGGTGCAAATGGTGTTTCAGGACCCTTACGCCTCGCTCCATCCGCGAAAAATGGTGTGGGCCAGTCTGCGTGAACCGCTGAAGCTGCATGCCATGGATCACCATGAAGCACGCATCAGCGATGTGCTGCACGCGGTCGGACTGTCCGATGCCTTCCGTTATCGTTATCCCCATCAACTTTCTGGTGGTCAACGTCAGCGTGTGGCCATCGCGCGGGCCCTCATTCTGGAACCTTCCGTGCTGTTACTGGATGAACCGACCTCAGCACTGGACGTTTCAGTCCAGGCGGAAATCCTCAATTTACTCAGCAGCATGCAACGGCAGCGCAGCCTCACTTATTTAATGGTGACGCATGATTTGGCGGTCGTGACCCACCTGTGCCGCCGCATCGGCATCATGCATCACGGCAAGTTGCTGGAAGAACTCAGTGCGGACAGCGTGCGTCAGGGTGGAGCACGGGAAATCTATACCCGCGAGTTTCTGGCGGCGAGTGAGGCGTGAACCTGTGCTCAACTTAAAACCATGAGGCTTTGCCATGTTACGCACGCTATTTACCGCATTGGATAGGGAGACATCATCATGACGCTCATTGAATCTCTGGCACAGTGGTGTGCCAATCCACCGCCCTTTTCTCTTCGTGCTCGTGAACTGGCGATTGACGCCATCACCGATACGTTGGGTTGCATGGTGGCTGGCCGTAGCGACTTTTCTACCCAGGCGGTACAGCAGGCATGGCCACAGTTGCCCCGCAGTCAGGCGCTTGAGGCGCTGTTCAACGCTACGGCCGCTCACGCTATCGACTTTGACGACAACTTTGCACCGGGCATGAGTCACGCCTCGGCCGTTCTGGTGCCGGCACTGCTGGCCGTGGCGCAAAACAGCGACGGCACTTCTTTGATACGCGCTTATTTAATTGGTCTGCAGGCACAAGCCTTTGTTGGCGAGGCTATCGGCTACCAGCATTACACTGCCGGCTGGCATGGCACTTCCACCGTTGGCTGCATTGGCAGCGCAGCCGGCGTTGCTGCCCTGCTCGGCCTGGATGCAGCAGGGATTGCCCGTACGCTGAGTATCGCAGTGAGTCTGGCCAGTGGCGTAAAAGGCCAGTTTGGTACGCCACTGAAACCTTTTCATGCCGGGATGGCGGCGCGCAATGCCGTTGAAGCCGCTACGCTGGCGCAAACCGGTATGCAAGGTCGTCTCGACATCATTGAGTGTGCTCAGGGTTTTGCGGAACTTTATGCCGGTCAGTTAAGCCAACCTTCGCTGCCCGGCGCTGAGCAGCATGTCATTGAGCAAATCGGTGTGATGCCGAAAAAATATCCGTGCTGCGGCTCAACCCACCGCATTCTCGATGCGATTGCCGATATCCAGCAAAAGCGGGCGTTGAAGATTGACGACATCGAAAGCGTACACTGCCAGGTGGGGATCGCGAACTGGCGCAATCTTGCCTACCACCAGCCGCAGGATGAAATGCAAGCGCGCTTCTCGATGCAATATTGCGTTGCCATGATGCTCAGGAATGGCACGTTGAGCGTGCAGGACTTTACCGCCGCCAGGGTAAAACAACAGGCGGATGCACTACAGTTGGCGATGATTACCCTCGCGCCATGGACAGCGGAACAGGAGGCTGAAAACAGAAACCTGCCGCATATCCTCACCTTGCGTTTCAGGGATGGTCAGGAAATTGTCCACGCCAGATTGCGGGCGCGAGGTGCACTAGACGAACCTTTCAGCAACGACGATCGGCAGGCAAAATTCTTAGATTGTTGTGCAGCGCTACCCCAGGCAGAATCGCTTTATCAGCGCCTAAAGGAATTAGCGCAGCAATCTGATTTAACGTTTATACGTCAGTTGATGGTTTAACCCTGACACGATGGGCAGCAGCCATCGCTGGATGGCTCCGTTTCATCGCAGGAGAAAACGCTTCGAGAACAGCGGTGAATCGGATCTGTAGAGCGGCACCGAATCACCGCTAAATTTATAAGCTCGGAAAATATTTTCACTTTTTTGGCAATATTCACATCGCTCATTCGTCTACCTCAGTACGGGCCAATATCGGCTACTGTAATGAGGAATAACAACAATGAGAGATTTTGATATGCGCAGACAACATCACCGTGGTCACTCTTTTGGTGGTCATCGCATGATGAAACCGCTGTTGCTCGGCGTGGTGATTATCGCGGCACTTGGGCTGCTGGTGATGTCGCTGTGGAATGCCGTGCTGCCTGCCATCATCGGCGTGAAGGCGATTGGGTTCTGGCAGGCGCTTGGGCTGCTGATATTGTGCCGCATTCTGTTTGGTGGCTTAGGTTTCCGCCCCGGCATGTTCGGTATGGCGCGTCGTCGTATGCACGAACGCTGGATGCAGATGACCCCAGAGCAGCGCGAAGAGTTTATGCAACATCGCCGTGAACGTTCGCACCGTGGACGTCGCGATTGCTGTGACTGGCATGGCCGCCACGATGATGCGCGCTCACCCTCCGACGAGACTCCCGCTAAATCGCCAGACGCAGAGTAAACGCCATGGCGCAGGATTCTCTGCTGATGTCCGCGTTGAACGCCTGTCGGGCAAAATTGAGCGCATTTATCCGCGGCCGCACTTCGGTACGTGAAGATGCTGACGATATCCTGCAGGAAGTGACCTACAAGCTCATGCAGGTCGAGCAACCGGTGGAAAATGTCGCGGCCTGGTTATTCCGTGCGGCACGCAATGAAATGACCGACCGGGCGCGAAAGAAGCGTGAACTGCCGCTAGCCGATCTGTTGAACGGCGATGAGGAGGCGGATTTTCCCGAAGATGAGCTAGCTGAAACGCTATTTGGCGTGCCGGAAACGCCGGAAGATGAGTATCTCAAAGCGCTGTTATGGGAAGAACTGGAGGAAGCCTTAGCGGAACTGCCCCCTGCTCAGCGCGAGGTGTTCGAAAAAACGGAGTTGCTGGGTTACAGCTACAACGAGCTGTCTGAAGAGAGCGGCATCAGTGTCCAGGCACTGTTATCACGCAAACACAAAGCGGTGCTTT
Source organism: Pantoea sp. S61 (assembly GCF_016625145.1). Classification (NCBI taxonomy): domain Bacteria; kingdom Pseudomonadati; phylum Pseudomonadota; class Gammaproteobacteria; order Enterobacterales; family Erwiniaceae; genus Pantoea; species Pantoea sp. S61. Next base: position 176,316 of record NZ_JACVUO010000001.1, on the reverse strand, counting down.
CCCTGCGTACACGATTGCGCAATCTTTATGATGAACTCACCGCTGAGTAATCATGTTTATTTCGGATGCTGAACGAGCATGGCTGCTATTTTCCAGCAGATAGCAGCCAGCCTGCTCAGATTACCACCAAACGGCCTCTTCCTGCGGCGCCAGGATATTCACCGCTTGCCCAATCACTGGCAGTGACAATTTAATTTTTTGATCACGCGCCAGTGCGGCTATTTGCCTGAAGGGATCATCCCAGTGATGGAAAGCCAGATCGAAGGCTGCGTTATGAATGGGCATTAACCATTTGCCCTTTAAATCCTGAAACGCCCGGATGGTATCCGTTGGCAACATATGAATATCCGCCCACCGGATGTCATAAGCCCCATTCTCAAGGCAGGCTACATCAAATGGACCGTATTTATTGCCGATTTCTCTAAAGCCCGGAAAATAGCCGGAGTCACCGCCAAAAAATAAACGAAACTCATCGGTGATGATGCTCCATGAACACCACAAACGTTTATTGCCGTCAAACAAACCTCGACCAGAGAAGTGCTGAGACGGCGTGGCGACGAAATGCACCTCGCCCACATCCGTAGATTGCCACCAATCCAGTTGGGTGATCTTCTCCCCAGCCACTCCCCACTTTGCCAGTAAATCGCCGACGCCCAGCGGTGCGAGGAAATAGCGCACACGATCTTTCAACTGCATGATCGTCTGGTAATCCAGATGGTCATAATGATCATGGGATAAAATAATGCCCTCAATAGGCGGTAAATCGCTCAGCTCGATGGGTGCAGCCTGAAAACGCTTTGGTCCGAGCCACTGAAAGGGAGACGCCCGCAAGTTAAATACCGGGTCAGTAAGCCAATACTTGCCTTTCAATTTAAGCAGCAGCGATGAATGCCCCAGACGAAACACACTGTTATCAGCTGCCGCAGCAAGTGTCTCGGCCGTGATCGGCTGCACAGGTAATGGCTGCTGCGGTAGGGTCTCTTTCGGTTTATTGAACGCCAAATCCCAGAACATCTTTAAATATTCACCGAACTTCAAGGGCTGACGTGGCGCAACATTGGTGAAACGCTTGCCATCAAACTGCGCGGATTGCGGATAGCCCTTGATGGCAGCGCGGGAAATGCTTGAACAATTCAACATTGATCTTTTACCTGGCCGTGTTGGGTGCTTCAGAATAGCGGTTTTTAGTGAATCATATATGGCATAACTGGCGGTCTGGTTTTGAATATTCTCCTTGAGATGACATTTGCACTCTCGAAGGTTAAAGTTTCTCTTTTGATTGATTTTGCGAGGGAAAATGAAACCTTTATTTGTGTATGGCACCTTACAACCTGGTCACTCCAATGCCCATATTCTCGAAGATATCGGTGGTGAGTGGCTGGCCGGTACAGTGAAGGGCATCTTTTACGAACGTGGTTGGGGGGCTGCAGCAGATTTTCCCGGCATCGTATTGGACAACAACGCCGGTCGTGTCACAGGTTCACTGTTCTTCTCTGATAACCTCACGTCACATTGGCCAATGCTGGACGCGTTCGAGGACGGTTATGATCGAGTGGATGTCGAAGTCACCACCCTCGAAGGCGAGAAAGTCACGGCGTGGATTTATCAGTTGCAGCCACAGCAGCGTTGATCTGCCCTCTTCTTTTCCAGCCTAACGCGGGTGCCACGCCCACGATAAAGTCACTGATAATCTGTTGATATTCGGCGTGGCTGAGCTCATAGGGCAACTCCACGCGGAACTCGTCTACTTCGCGCAGAATCGGATCGTTAATTAACTGCGCGACAATTTCCTCACTGCTGCCCACAATATCCTGCGAGAAAAGAGTGCGCTTCGGCCCCTGTGGCTCCAGTGTGCGCTGATAGCGGCTGGCAGCAAAATCCTGATAGCGCTTGATGGTGGATGGGCTGGCACTGTCGGTAGGGATGATAACGCGGCCAGCTGCAATGCGCGGTCGATGGATAGCGTCCGCTGCCCAATATTGTCTAAAGGTACAAATTAAGGCCAGTTGAGCGTCATGATAATCGAGGCTGACTTCTGCTGATGTGAGATTTCCGATCGGCAAATTGAAATGGTTTTCAGCGGCCCCAGCATTGGTTATCTGATTATTCACTCATCTCACGCTCTCCGAGATGCCAGATTTTCTCTGCATAACGGCCTATCAGTGCGAGTGAGGCTGCAAGCACCAGGAAGAAAACAACCTTGTGTAAACCATCCCAGAAATATTCGAAATAACGGGTATACAAATTAATCGCCAGAAATGTGATGCCAAAACGGCGCAGCATGCTGTCATCGGTTTTTAATCCAATACTGATACACACTCCCGATGCCAATGCGAACAACAGTGCCCAAGGCAGCAGAGTCAGGCGACTAGTGTCGTACCAATTGTCAATATCATAGTTGCCAAAAATCGACATAATCCATAAAGCGATAAACAGACAGGTCAGACCCATGACTTTGCTGACGGTAAACAAATGACGTTTAATCAACATAGGTTGCAACAAGAAGCACAACAGCAGTAAACCCGCACCGAAGAAAATAAAACGAATCGGGTAATTCATGCCTAACCAATACGCGCCCCAGCCAGACATATAACCGGTTTCGGCGCCGAAGGCGTTAGCGAGCGAGAGCAGAAAGAACAGCCACACCAAACCTGAACGCCCAAAATAACCGATCAAGCCATACAGCAACGATCCTGCAAGAAATAGCGGTGCAATATTGCCACTGCCGTTATCCAGCATTTCGCCAATTTGCCAAAGTGCAATGGCGGAACTGAGCACGCCAAGAAACAATATGGCTTCAGTACTGTAATGCCACTGTTTTTCCTGCTGTTGACGAGTGAATCCCCAACCAAAAAACACGATGGCTAAGAAAAGGGGAAGTCCGATACGTGCTACTGAGGAATAGGCAAACCATGCGAGGATTTGGGCCAGTAAGTCGCTGTCAGAGAAGAGACTGCCGAAGGCAATAACGATACAGGCTAATGCGGTCCAAAACGCATATTGGCTCAGTCTGCGCCAATCGAACACCACACGCGTTATGGTTCCGGCTAAACGCTGATGATCCTCATCAGTGATCGCCCTTTCCTGCTGCCATTGTGCCAGCGCCTGACGAATAATCTTTTCCTGCTTACGTGTGACGCGCATATCTCTTCCCTGCTGTGGTGGTTGCCGCACATTAGCACGTATCACGCCAGGCTAAAATTAATACAAACCGCATGATGGAGTATTGAGATGATTAAACTTTGCACCGCTTGTAGCACCTCCTACGAAGATGATGCAAGCATCAGGCATTGTAAGATTTGCGAAGACGAGCGCCAATTTGTGCCGGTGAGTGGCCAGCATTGGCTGGCTCTCTCTGATTTGTGCGCTACCCACCAAAATAAATGGCAGCAACATCAGCCAGGATTATTCAGCTTACAAACCGTACCTGCTTTTGCCATCAATCAGCGTGCATTTTTATTACAAACCGCGCATGGCAATATTCTGTGGGATTGTATTGCCAACTTAGACTCAGCAACAGAAACCTTGATTCAGGCTTTAGGCGGTATTGACGCTATCGCGATTTCACATCCTCACTATTACAGTACGATGCAGGATTGGGCAGCGACGTTTGATGCGCCGGTATATTTGCATGCGGATGATCGGCAATGGATTATGCGTCAAAGCCCGTATATTCAGTGCTGGCAAGGCGACGAACTGGATATCATACCGGAGGTTAAACTGTTGCGGCTGGGTGGGCATTTCGCCGGCGGATCGGTACTTCACTGGGCAGAGCGTGGTGGGATATTGTTGAGTGGCGATATTGTGCAGGTGGCACCAGGCGCCAATACGGTTTCATTTATGTGGAGTTATCCCAATATGTTACCGCTCTCAGCCTCTACCCTGAGCACACTGGTTCACCGCCTCGATAAGGTGAGTTTCTCGCAAATCTATGGTGCTTTTGCCGGACGAGAAATTACCCAGGATGCACAGCAGATTGTCAGGCAGGCAGCGGCGCGTTATCTCCACTGCCTGCGATGAAGTTTATTTCGCTAATCCGGTATTGACGCGTTTGCCAATCTCTTTGAGCTGTGAATACTTTTCAAGCAATGCTGGGCCATCATCAAGACTCATGGCAAACATCCATAAATAGGTCATCACGGAATAAATGTGCCCTGCGCTCATTCCGCCTTTTAACGCCATCACCGTAATCGTGATGCCAAACAGCAGTGCTGAGGCAACACCAATCGATAAGTAACTCATAGCTTCACGATCGGACAGACGGATGCGCACCCGCGCCAGGAAATGATAATGCCGATGCAGTTTCTGTTCTCCAGCACTGCTAACAAAGCCCACTTCCCGTTCAAGCCGGTCGTTCATACGCGCAATTAACGCTTCGTTGGTGCGCGTGTAATGCGGCAGAAAGCTAGCGAACAGCACCAAAATCGTCAGGCAAACTAAGCCCGCCCAGGGTTCGATGGTCAACAGCATCACCACTGCACCACACATGGATGCGGTAGAGGTGATCAGCATAGGCAGATGTGTTTCGAAAAAATCAACGAATTGTCGTGACAGTGTCACCCTGGCAGCAATGGCAGAATGGCTATGCGCCTCTTCGCGCTGCGCAAGGATCACAGGCACTGCAAGACTTGCGTAGATCCGTGCAAAAGTTCGCGTATCCATGGTGCGACGTGCGGCACCAATCATCCACATCACCAATACCAAACCGGCATAGAAAAGACCATGTAGTGCGTGGCCGTGCATGATGGCGTTAATCGCGAACCCCGCCAGTAGTGGATAAAGCAGATAAACCACATTTTCAGCGATGACCAGCATGAGCGTCAGAAGTAGTTTTTTCTTGTTTCGTTTTGCCAACACTTTCAGGGTATTGAGGGCGCTGTGTGACGCCACGTTTTCGAGGTTTTCAGGTATGATTTGCATAAGATTAGATTCAAATTGAGCTTTTGAGCGATTGCTCAAAAGTGGTAAAATTGTATTTGAGCGATTGCTCAAAGTCAACGGTGGTGGTGATGAAAGAGACAACAGCGGAGTTGCGTGAAAAGATCCTGGACACAGCGGTCGCACTGTTTATTGAAAAGGGATTGGAGAATGTGAAAACGCGCGAGTTAACGACACAACTCGGCCTGTCACGCAGCCACATCTATCACTATTTTCCCGACTGGGCGACATTGTGCCTGGAAGCCTGTTGCCGATTTGCACAGCGTGATTTGCAGGTATTTACCCGGGATATTGAACAACTGCCCTTCACTGAACGCCTGGAAGCGTTTATCAGTAGCTATTTACCGCAGGAACCGGATGCGGTGTGGCAGCTGTATAGTTCTCTTTGGCGTAAAGCGACAACTGAAGCGGCGTATGCGCAATTGGCCACGCAATTGACACAACAATGGCAAGCATTGATGGCGGGAATCATAGAGGATGGCATCCGTGCAGGTGCATTTCGTGAAGCAAACGCCCTGCAGGTGGCACGTCAACTCAGCGCGATGTTAAATGGCTATGCGGATTTACTGATTGTGGTGCAACAGACTGAAGCGCGGGAACAGGCGATAAACGATTTACGTGCCTTTATTAAACTCGCGCTTTAAGTTGTCGAACTCTCTGTTTCAGGAAGTGGTTAATGAATTATCAGTGGTGGCGACAAAATAGGCATCGCGTTTTTCAATCGTAACACCGCGATCGCGCCAATAGGCTGCCATGTTGAAAAACGCATCGCTGGTGAGATTGAAGCCAATAATAACTGAAGAGTGCTTACCGCTACTGAGAAACTTGTTCAACTGCTCCATATTCAACGCTTTAACAGACTCCATCATCTTCTCCCGATCTATAACAAGATAATCTGCTTCAACAGATTATCTTGTAAGTATCAAGACGCACAATGCAGTTATATTAATATTACGTTTTGCGAAAATTCTAATGACATTCGACAACCCACATTCCGCTAACCCTCAGAAATTCTGATAAATGAGATCGATCTCAAGTTGAGGTCATGCTTCAGCTTGCATCTCTGAGCCTGAAAACTTCGTTTTATCTAAATTATTTCCTGTTGGATATATCAGCAAAGCACAATGTCAGTCACGGGGATTAATGACTAAAAAGTATGATTGAGCGATTTTTTGAGCTGCATGAAATTCAAGCGAACGCGTTCGCAATGGATGTACAGACGTCCAGACGTATATTATAGTCCTTCCCCTACGTTTCTAAGGGACCTGTGTCATGAAAAAAATTGTGCTTTCCACCCTGCTCGCTGCCGCCGTTTCCCTGCTCAGCGCATGCGATAACCAAAAAGATAATGCCATCAAAGTTGCGATTAATACCGGACCTGATGAGGCGATCTGGCAGACCGTGAAGCAGGTAGCGCATGATAAGTATCATCTGGATGTCGATGTCGTTGCATTTAACGATTACGTGCAGCCAAACGAGGCGCTGCGCAATAAAGATGTTGATGTCAACGCCTTCCAAAGCCTGCCTTACCTGGAAATGCAGTCAAAAGAGCGCGGCTATAAATTTGCTGTCGTTACCAACACCTTCGTATTCCCGATTGCAGGATACTCGCGCAAGATTAAAACTCTGGCCGAGTTGCCTGAAGGCGCCACTGTCACTATTTCTAACGAAGCGACCACGCTGGGCCGCAGTCTGCTATTGCTACAAGCACAAGGTCTGATCAAAGTGAAGCCGGAAGCGGGTCTGCTGCCGACGACACTGGATATCACAGACAATCCTAAGAAGCTGAAAATCGTTGAAGTCGATACCCCGCAGTTGGCACGTACGCTAGACGATCCGCAGGTTTATATTTCGATCATCAATAACAATTTTGCTGCGCTGGTGAATCTTTCTGCCTCGCGTGACGGCATGTTTATGGAAGGCAAAGCCTCGCCATACGTGAATGCCATCGTGGCGCGTGAAGACAATAAAGACAGCGCCAACGTGCAGAAATTGAAAGAAGCCTTCCAGTCACAGCAAGTGCTGGATAAAGCTAACGAGATTTATAAAGGCGATATTATTAAAGGCTGGTAATAGCCTATATTATAGGGGCGTCCTACAGGACACCCCTATAAAGGCTCGGCTTGAAAGGTTTGGCAACAGACAGCTCAACTGACAATCATGTCATATCAGCATTTCGCGTTGAGGTTATTTAAAATCCACTTCCATTAATTCCGCAATGGTTGCATCTTTCGTCGAGGTGACGCAGCGATGCAGATAATCAGTGAATTTTGATGATGGCGGCATGCCCAACTCCAGCAATTTATCATTGCTGAAAACCACATTGAGCTTTGAAAAGTGGCCATAGAGATTCATCGCTCTCAGCACTATACGCTCGTTGCAGGGTCCAAACAGAGACGAGAAGCTTTTCTTACTTTCAGCCAACTCACGGTAGTTGACCTTTTGATACGTCTCTGCCACCGGAATTTGACCTGAGGCCTTTGCCATCGCTTTATCAATTTCGGCAAAGGTCACACTGCTGTTGAGGCCAGCAGAAATATGAATAATGCTTTTATCGACGTTCTCGGCGGTCAGCAACAATTCCAATGCATCTGCACAGTAATCCACTGGCACCACATCAATGCGGTCCTCCAGTTCACACATGAACTTACCCAGCGTGAGGGCCATGCGGAACACCCAGAAAATACTCGGCGATGGGGTGCAGCCGTGATCGGAATGGCCAACCACGATAGAAGGCCGAGCAATGACCAGTGGCAGATTCGGCAGCGATTCGGTCATCATTTTTTCCACCGTGGCTTTACTCCAGGTGTATTCCACAATGTGCTGATCGCGCAGCGTATTCAATTCGCTTTCGGTCACCAGGGTATTGGCTTCGGGGGCGCAGGACATAGCAGTTCCTACGTGAATGAATCGTTTCAAACCACTTACCTGGCTCATACGGCGGGCAAACTGGAACGTCCCTTCGACGTTCACTTTCCAAATATAAGGGTTGGTACCAAATGAGGCGACGGCGGCGCAGTTCATCACATGTGTCACCGCATCCAGTCGCGGATCGTCCGTGAATCGTTCCGGCTCAGCCAAATCCCCGATTAAAATATTTTCTGTAGTTAACGTATTCAGCAAACTGGCATCCACACCGAACTTGGCCAAATTACCTTGAAGCCGGGTCAATCCTTCGGACGGTGAATCACCGCGCACTAACAGGAGCAAACGGTTATTTTCTCTTTTCTTTAAAAAATTCACGGTAACCGCGCCGCCCAGGAAGCCAGTCGCGCCAGTAACAAGAATCGTATTCATAGTGTCGATCTACAGGTCAGTTTTGATCAAAAGGATTGCGTCGAATGTAGATCAGGCAAGATAAATGGCGGATAAATGCGTTTGGGTGGTGGTGGGAAAAATACGTTCCGGTTAGTCACCGTTTAACTGTGGTGAATTTATGATCGCCAGTCGTCAGTTTGCTTCTGGTTTATCGACTATTCTGAGATCAAAAAGTAAACCGAGATATAAAAATGGCGTAAAAATTTCACTGCCTGGCGTAAAAATGCAGTGCATAAAATCGCCACCTGCTATTCACCTGGCAGGGAAAAAGGTATGTTCGCCGTCATACACAGCCATCGCTGCTCCACGCTGAAAAGAAACAGGAAATCTATGAGTCAGACCGAGAAACAATCTCTGCCTGCTGGCATGCTGGCCGCCGCAGGGATCGTGTTTGGTGATATCGGTACCAGCCCGCTGTATACCTTGAAAGAGTGTCTTTCAATCTTGCCCGATGGCTCTCTATCCACTATCGCCGTCATGGGCTTCTTATCGCTGATTTTTTGGGCGCTCACACTCATCGTGACATTGAAATACGTCTGTTTCGTCATGCGGGCCGACCACGACGGCGAAGGCGGCATTTTGACGCTGATGTCATTGGCTCGCCGCCATGTCAGCACGAAAATCGGCCATATTATTGTGTTAGCGGGACTCACCGGCGGGGCATTCTTTTACGGTGACGGAATTATCACACCAGCGATATCCGTTTTATCCGCGATTGAAGGGATGGAAGTCGTTTCACCGCACCTGGACAAGTTTGTCGTTCCCCTGGCGGTCGTGATTCTGACGCTGCTGTTTATGATCCAAAAACATGGCACTGAGAAAGTCAGTAAAGTGTTTGGCCCTGTCATGTTTATCTGGTTTGTCTCGATTGGCTTATTAGGGATTCGCGGGATCGCACTCAATCCCACTGTGCTCCACGCTCTCAGCCCTTCCTATGCGCTGACGTTTTTATTGACGCATAAGGCGCTTTCCTTTGCCGCGCTCGGTATGGTGGTGCTGGCAGTGACGGGTGCCGAAGCACTGTATGCTGACATGGGGCACCTCGGTAAAGCGCCCATTCGTATGGCCTGGCTGGTGATAGCGATGCCCGCGTTGGTGCTCAACTATTTTGGACAGGGTGCGCTGGTTATCGCCGACGCTAAAGCCATCAATAACCCTTTCTTTAACCTTGCACCTGGCTGGGGGCAGATCCCGCTCATCGTACTCTCAACGCTCGCCACCGTTATCGCGGCACAGTCTGTGATTTCTGGTGTTTACACCCTGACGCATCAGGCGATTCGCCAGGGCTTCCTCCCCCCGATGCGTATTGTGTTTACCTCACATACCGAATCCGGGCAGATCTATATTCCGGTGGTTAACTGGCTGCTTTTTGTTGCAGTCACCGTGATCGTGCTGGCGTTCCGCCAATCCTCAGCCCTCTCCTCGGCGTACGGTATTGTGGTGACGGGCACCATGGTGATCACCGCTTGTCTGGCTGGCGTGGTGGCGCTGCGTAACTGGAAATGGCCGCTACCGCTGGCATTGGTATTTCTCATCTGTATGTTGACCATTGATATCCCCCTGTTCGCCGCCAACTTGATGAAGTTGTTATCCGGTGGATGGGTGCCGGTGGTCATGGCACTGACCATGATGGGGTTAATGCTGATCTGGAGCACCGAGCGTAATCGGTTAATTAGAAAGTTGAATAACGACCCCGAAAGCCTTCAGGCTCTGGTGAAGTCGCTGGAAACTAATCCGCCGAGTCGCGTGCCGGGAACGGCGATTTTCCTCGCTCGTAAAGAGTTTGAGATCCCACAAGCCCTGCTGCATAACCTCAAACATAACCGCGTGCTGCACAAACGCGTGGTGTTGCTGAATATTCGTACCACCGATACCCCGCGCGTGCACAACCAACAACGCATTACCATTACGCAGTTGTCACCGTCATTCTGGCAAGTTACGGCGGCGTATGGGTGGCGTGAGGTTCCTTCAATGGCTGAAGTGTTGCATTTATGTGGGTTAGAAGGCTTTGGTTGTACCGTCAATGAAGCCTCGTTCTTTACCTCACACGACACACTGGTGATGAAAAAGCGCAAAGGGTTGGCGCGAGTTAAAGGTGGCATCTTCCACTTCTGCCAACGTAATGCGTTACGGGCACATGAGCAATTCAACATTCCACCGAATCGAGTGATCGAGTTAGGTGGACAACGCGAGTTTTAACAAAATGGGGCGCATAGTGCGCCCCAACTGATTAAATAGTCCGCCCTAAATGTAAGCAGATGAAAAAATATCCCCTAAAGTTTATCAGAGTTGTGGCTGAACTTTTCTTAACAACTAATTAGCAATTAAAGCTAAAACGCATAACCTCAAAAGGTGTTTATTAAGCCTACCGGCGCCGATTACCTGCCGTGCGCAACTGCCGGGTTTAATAAATCAATCATGAACAATAAAACGTGTCGCTTCGAAATCGGCTCAGTTGTTATTTTGAGGAGTAAGACCATGAAAGAACTTATTAACGACGTGATTTCTATTTTCACACCGCAAAATGTTAAACCAGTATTAGTCCGTGCTGACCTCACTCATCGCGAACTCTCATCCATTCACCCAGTCGGCTTCACTTCAGTGAGCTGGGCCACGTCGATGGAAGAGTTGACTGACGCGATAGTGAAAAAGACGCTTGCCGCTGGCGCTGTCGGTTATCACATTACGGATGTCGAATCGCATGAGCCGGGCCATGATGGTCAGCATGTGATGGCAGCGACTGCCACGCTGTACCACATTAACAGCAAAGTGGCGTACGGCTGATGTTAACCTACGTATCCAAGCCTAAATTAAGCCTGCCACTCCCGTGACAGGCTTTTTTCTGCGAAGTATTGCACCAAAAAATCAATAAAGACTTTTATGCGCGGCGATTCTGAAGTCCGTTGCGTATACACTGCCCAGATATTCGCTTCCTGATACCACTGCGGTAATACATGCACTAATTCCCCCCGCGCCAGATAGGGTTCGACATCCCATGCAGAGCGCAGAGCAATACCGTGCGACTTCAAGGCCCAATTAAGAATAACCTTGCCACTGTTCGATGAATAATGACTATTCAGACGACACAATATCTTTTGTTCCCCGTCAGTCAGCGGCCAATTGCCAAAGGTACTGTGCTTTTCATTAATGATAAGACAGCTGTGATGAATTAAATCATCCAAAGAATTGAGTGGCACTGATTGGGATAAATAGTCAGGAGATGCGCAGAGAATTCGCCGATTGGCGGCCAGTTTGCGTGCAATATAGGCGTGATTGAGGTCGTCACCAACCTGAATATCCACGTCGGTCCCCGACTGCATTAAATCAATTTCCCGGTCGCTAAGGATCAGCTTGATATTCAATGACGGGTGCTGAGAGATAAAGGCGGAGATGGCGTCAGAGAGATAATCCTGCCCAAAACCCATCGAGCAGCCTACTGTCATATCGCCGGTCAGTTCCCCACGCCACTGCCGGAAATTGCTGAGGAAGGCATCCATTTCCTGAAGCACCTGCTGTGCCCCCTCCAACGCCTTCTCACCTTCGGGTGTCAGGCGCATCACCCGGTTGGTTCTGAAAAACAGTCGGGTATCCAGCTGCTTCTCCAAAATAGCAATGCGTTTACTGATATAGGAAGGAGACTGGCCAAGTTCCACTGCGGCGCGCCCAAAACCGTCGTGGCGCGCCACACTGATGAAAACATAGAGATCTTCGATAGCAGGCCAGCCCTGCAAGGGTTTCTGGACGTTTTTTCCGGCAAGCTCTTGCTTCATGGCATCACACTGTTAACGGGCATCTGAGGGTTATAGCACAGAATCGAGGAAGCCTTGTAGCTGCGCCAAAAACACCTCTGGGATCTCTTCCTGCGGGGAGTGCCCACAAGGCAGTGCGGCACCCTTCACGTCAACGGCTTTATCCTGCCAGGTCGAAACGACATCGTATAATTGACCCACTGTGCCCTTCTCGCCCCAAAGCAACTGCAGTGGGCAAGCAATACGTTTCTCGCTGTCCTGCGCATCATGTTCTAAATCGATGGTCGCAGCAGCGCGATAGTCTTCACACACCGCATGAATCATCTCAGGTTGCTGATAACAGCGCAGATAATCGTTAAACACCGCTTCTGATGTGGCACCCGGTGTTTTCAACTGACCCTCGATATGTTTTCTCAGGAAAAATGCCGGATCCTGGCCGATCATGGTCTCCGGCAGCGGATACGGTTGGATCAAAAAGAACCACCAGAAATAGCGTGTGGCAAAGGCTTTATCCGTTTTCGCATACATTGTCGCTGTGGGTGCAATATCGACAAAAGTACAACAGGTGACCTTTTCAGGATGGTCGAGCGCCAGTCGGTGCCCGACCCGAGCGCCACGATCGTGCCCCACGAAAGCCACATGATCCAGTCCCAACGCATCGATCAGCAGGCTGATGTCATCCGCCATGCTGCGTTTCGCGTAGGTAAGATGTTGCTCATCGCTTGCCGGCTTGTCACTGTCGCCGTATCCGCGCAAATCCGGCAGTATCACCTGGTATTTTTTCGCCAACTGCGGTGCCACTTTACGCCATGCCAGATGGTTCTGTGGATGGCCATGCAACATCAGTAACGGCGAGCCTTCGCCGCCTGTGGCAACACGCAGTGTCACACCATTAGCGAGTTTTACATCCTTTAAAGCAAAACCGTCGATAAACGGTGATGCGCCTCGATCCGTCATTTCACTCATCTTGTTGTCCTTTTACCCGCTGCAACCACGGACGTTGGGCAAAATGCTGTTTTTCGAACTGCGCAATGTCAGGCTCGTACTGCAATGTCCAGTCAACCGCACTGCCTCCACCCAACAACATCTCGCGTTTTAACGCGCTGACCTCAAAGTGCAGTGTTTGATTATTAAAGCAGAGGGTCTGATGTTCCAGCGATATCGTGATTTCATTATGTGCGGCATCGAGAGTCGCTTCGCTCAGTTGTTGATACGCTTCTTCACTTAATGTCAGAGTCAGCACACCATTACGTTGGCAGTTGTCGTCGAAGATACCCGCAAAGCTCGTGCCAATAAGGGCACGAATCCCCAGCTGATTCAGTCCCCACACCGCGTGTTCACGGCTGGAGCCACAGCCAAAGTTGGCGCCTACCAGTAGAAATGCAGCCTGCTCCCAACCGGGTTGATTCAGGATGAAATCAGGATTTGGTGAGCCGTCAGCCAGGAAGCGCAGATCGAAGAATACCCCCCGATCAAGCCCCTGGCGGTCAATGCCCTTGAGGAATTGCTTGGGCATGATGACATCTGTGTCGATGTTGGCGGCGGGTAAAGGTGCGATTTTGCCGGTGATACTGTGAAATGCTTCCATTTTAACCCTCTACTGTCATCAAACTACGAACATCGACCAGATGGCCGGCTAACGCAGCAGCGGCCACCATCGCTGGGCTCATCAAATGCGTGCGAGCACCCGCCCCTTGTCGGCCGGGAAAGTTGCGATTGGTGCCAGAAGCACAGCGGTCGCCGGGTGCCAGGACATCTTCATTCATTGCAAGGCACATTGAGCACCCTGACTGCCGCCACTCAAATCCGGCATCGATGAAGATGCGGGCTAACCCTTCAGCTTCCGCTTGCTGACGGACTTGAGTCGAACCCGGCACAATGATTCCGCGCACGTGGCGGGCAATTTTACGTTCACCAATCACCGCAGCGGCAGCACGGAGATCTTCAATTCGGCCATTGGTACAGGAGCCAATAAACGCATGGGTAATGGCGATACTTTCCAGCGGCGTGCCGGGCTCCAGGCCCATATATTTCAACGCCGTTTTCAGCGCCTGCTGTTTGATTAAATCTTTTTCCAGTGCGGGATCCGGTACTCGCCCGCTGATTGCACTGGTTTGGTCCGGGCTAATGCCCCAGGTGACTTTCGGTTCGAGATTGCTGCAATCCAGGGTCAACGCGCGGTCAAATTTCGCCTCTTCATCGCTACGCAGCGTAAGCCACTCACTTTTTGCTTGCTGCCAAAGATCGCCAGTCGGCATTTGTGGTTTGCCTTCAATATAGGCAAACACCTTTTCATCCGGCGCGATAATCGCTCCGCGTGCGCCTGCTTCAACGGCCATATTACACAGGGTCATGCGACCTTCCATGCTCAGTGCATCAATGGTTGCTCCGCAGAATTCGATGGCATACCCGGTCGCACCTGAGGCACCAATACGTTCAATCAGCGCCAGAATGATGTCCTTGGCGGAACAACCATAAGGCAACTCGCCTTCGACCTTCACTTGCAGGGTTTTTAATCGGCGATAAATCAGGGTTTGTGTCGCCAGCAAGTGTTCAATTTCGGACGTCCCGATACCGAAACCCAGTGCGCCAAATGCACCGTAGGTGGTGGTGTGGCTGTCACCGGCAGCAATCACCATGCCGGGCATCACCAATCCTTGTTCATGTGCGACCACATGTTCAATTCCCTGGCGTGGGTCCATCACATCAAACAGTTCGATACCAAAATGGGCGGCGTTCTGACGGAAATAGTCGACTTGCAACTGTCCACCGGCATCAGTCATGGCTTCATCACGTTCCGGTCTGGTCGGATTCACATGATCCACGTTGAGCAAGATGGTGGCGGGATGGCGAACAGGGCGTTGATGTTCACGCAGGCCACTGAATGCCTGCGGGCTGGTGTATTCATTCAAGATAGACCGATCAATATAGAGCAACACATGCCCTTCATCGTCTAACTTACGTACGACATGCTGATCGATCAGTTTTTCATACAGTGTTTTGTTAGCCATGCGATTGCCCACATAAAGTATTAACAAGTCATTAGAGACTCTAGGGTAATACAGGTGTGGGTGAGTTAATGAACACGATATGTGATGCAATGATTTATGAAATGTAACCTACGGGCGACTAACCAGTCGCCCCTGAGTTAATGGGAAGAAATCAGACGCTCAAAGCGATAAGGCGTGGGATCGATGAGCGGTGGATGCCCAGTCACCAAATCCGCCGCTAACTGCCCTGCAGCCGGTGATGTCCCAAAACCGTGGCCTGAAAAACCGGTGGCCAGCGTCAATCCTGGCATTGACGCCACAGGGCCAATCACCGGGTTGGAATCTGGCGTCACATCAATGACGCCCGCCCATGACTCAGCCATGACGGCTTGCTTAAACATCGGCCAGGCGGCATTGAGATTACGCATCGCTTCCCCGTTCAATGCCGGATTAGCTAGCGGATCCAGTGTACGGACTTTCTCAAAAGGTGTGCGTCGATCGTTGCGCCAGCGACGTGCCATCGCCAGATCCTTGAGGAAATATTTGCCCAGTGAAATTCGCAAGTTGTCGCGGGCATGGCGTAATTGAGGCATATAGCGCGTCCCAATTAATAAATGGTCAAGCGTCAAGGGGGCATCCAGCGCACCGCGTTGCGTGATGATGAAACCGCCATCCTGATGCTGACGGAATGAAAAATCTGGCGCACCCACCGCGATGTTGGCGGGTCCTTGCAGCGGTTTGGTACGCATGACCGAGCAAATCAGTGGCAAGGCTGGCAAATTAATGCCGAGATTGCCGAGGAAGCGACGTGACCAGGCACCGGCAGCGAGTAACACCTGATCGCAACGAATCTCACCACGCTCCGTTACCACACCACTGACCTTGCCGTTGCTGGTGGCTAAACCACGCACAGCACAGTGCTCAATGATAATCGCGCCCTTTGCCATGGCCGCTTTAGCAATGGCGCTGGCTGCGAGCGTGGGTTCTGCACGTCCATCAGAGGCGGTAAAAATACCGCCCGCCCATTTTTCCGCGCCACCGGGCACGCGCATCGCAATCTCGCTATTGCTAAGCAGTCGGGTGTCCAGTCCAGCGGCGTTCACGCCCTTTAGCCAGTTTTCATGCATTGCCATCTGCTTTTCATTGCGAGCAATAAACATGATGCCGGCCTGACGGTAACCCACATCGCTTCCCACACGCGTGGCCATCTGCGCCCATAAACGGTCAGCGGCCTGGGCCAGAGGGATATCCTCCAGCGCACGGCTGGTTTTACGGATCCAGCCCAGATTGCGTGATGACTGCTCACCCGCGATACGCCCTTTTTCCAGCACCACCACCGGAATGTTGCGCTCCGCAAGTGTCAGCGCGGCCGTTAACCCTACAATGCCACCGCCAATGATCACCACAGTGCTGGTATCCGGCATCATTGGCGAGGTGACCACGGGCGTAATAACTGGTGCCATAGCGTATCTCCCGCCCTTACAGGGCCACGGTAATTTCCTGAACCTCGGCTTTACCTGCGCCGCGGTATGCTGTGACTTCCAGTTCGACTTTGTAGACGGTCGAGCCCAGCGGAGGACAGGTCACGGTTGACGCCGGGTTAATACCACGGAACTTCTCGCCAATGATCGCCATCACGGTGGGAACATCATCCGGGTTCTGAATAAAGACGCGCGAACACACCACATCCTGCAGTGAAGCATCAATTGCCGCTAAGGCCGCTTCGATGTTGGTAAATACCTGTAAGGTCTGTTCACGCAAATCAGCGGGAATTTCTTTGGTTAGCGGGTTGCGTCCTGCGGTATTGGAGACATAAATCCAATTATCGACTGCCACAATACGTGAGTAACTGGCTTGCTCTTCAAACCTGGAACCGGTTTTAACTTTGATGATATGCGTCATAATGTTTTCTCTTTCAATTGGTTGGTTAGCTTAAAACGGGTGTTTCCCACAGGTTAAGTTTGACGCCGATGCCTTTTTCCAGCGCGTTGCGATATAGCACCGTGCCCCATGCAACGTCTTCAACCGGCATACCCCCGACTGACATGATGATGATCTCTTGATCGTTTTGACGTCCGGGCGCATCACCGGCGACGATCTTGCCGATGTCTTCCAACTGCTCAGCTTGCAGCTGTCCCTCGGCCACCATATCCATGAAGCGCACTCCGATAATCGGAATGGTGCGATGGGCAGGTTTCGGCACCTCTTCAAACCAGGCGTGATATAGGCCCGTGTTATCCAGCACCTTGCGGACGTCCGGCTGCTCCATGCCATCGTCAATGTTGCACAATGCAGGCATCGCCAAAAACGCTCCCGCCTTGACCCACTCACGTTTCACTAATGGATAAGTGTTCGGATCACCGACTTCACCAGAGCTGCAATAAGTGACAATGTCACTACCGCGAACCACTTCCTCTAACGTATTAACAATCTCGACGTGCTTGATTTGTGGATAGGTTTCTTGCACCCAGGTCAGGAAGTTATCGAGGCTCCGCTGCCCACGTCCTTTGACTTTAATAGTGTCGATATGCGGACAGACGGCGATAAAAGCGGCTACGGCGGTCTTGCCCATCACAC
Source organism: Pantoea sp. S61 (assembly GCF_016625145.1). Lineage (NCBI taxonomy): Bacteria > Pseudomonadati > Pseudomonadota > Gammaproteobacteria > Enterobacterales > Erwiniaceae > Pantoea > Pantoea sp. S61. The sequence continues at coordinate 158,744 of NZ_JACVUO010000001.1, read as the reverse complement.
CCGGTCCTAGCAGACCAATTACCCGCGAATCTTTACGTGCCAGATGGCGTGCCCCCACGCCAGGCACAGCACCGGTGCGATATGCGGACAACAGGTTGGCGGACATGTGCGCCAGAGGGGCGCCAGTATCAGCATCATTCAGGGTGAACATCAGAATCGAGCGTGGCAGACCTTTTTCACGGTTAGCGATGTTGGAGCCATACCACTTCACACCTGCGGTACAGAAATTGCCGCCCAAATACGCGGGCATCGCCATCATGCGGCGGTCAGCAGTGGGTTTTGGCATGGTTGGAAACGGTGAGTTTTCCGGGAAAGTTACCATTGCACCATGCGAGTCATTATTCGCGCCCGCCATACGATAGTCGCCGTGATACAGCAGCCCAAACATCTCTTCCATGGTGTCCACACAGGCGGACATATCGGTCACGCCTGCACGAATCATGTCTTGCTCCGACAGGTAAATAAAATCGATCCGGGTTGAATCACTCATAGGTCGCCTCTTCAATCAGTCTTTTGGTCGATGTCCCGCTGTCGCGAAAATTGCCATATATAGCGATGTCACAGGCTTACATCGTCGTATTAACGGGGTTTTTCGCTGTGTGAAATAGAAATAACGCGTCAGATGTCCGGCTGTATTGAATATTTGCGACATGGCGAAACGCAGGCGTGGCACAACGCTTGCATTACTCAGGCTCTATCTAGCCCGTTGCGGAGCACGCCATGACACAATTCCCTTTGTATCGCCACAGTGGTTTCCAGCCCGAGCAACCTTGGTTTGTGCTCAATGCCGCACGACACTATTCGGTGATCGCATCGGATAACCCGGCGATTTCACATTTCTACAGTTTTGAAGTGGCGCAGAATGCCTGCATGACGTTGGCGATACCGGATGGTTGCGTGGATATCGTATTTGATTGCGATGCACAGCGTCCTGCTGCTCGTGTCTGTGGCACCACGCTGGAAGCGCGCGGTGCAGATATGCAACATAATCATCACTATTTTGGTGTGCGCTTCGCGCCAGGCATCATTCCTGATTTCCTGGATGTGATGGCAGAAGAGATTCCCGATCGCGAGTTCAATTTCCTTGATGTGGTACCGGATGCACGGCTGGCCTTTGAGCAGATCGTTCAGACACGCGATTTTTCGCGGCAGATTGCTTTATTCAACGCCTTTTTCACACCACGGTTGGTGCGCAAAGCATCAGCCGTAACATCATTGATTATCCAGACGATGCGTCAGCAGAAAGGCAATATTCGCATTGACCAACTGGAAGCATTGACCGGTTACACCTGCCGCACTATTCAGCGTCAGTTTCGCCAGGATACGGGGATGTCTCCCAAGGCTTTCAGTCGCATTTTGCGTTGCCAGTCGGCGCTGGGCAGCATTCACTTGCAGCAGGAAGTGTCCTTTAGCGATCTGGCCTTTGATCTTGGATTTAGCGATCAGTCGCACTTCCTGCGCGAATTTAAAAAGTTTATCAGCACCACGCCCTGTGATTATCAGCGGCGTATTTCGCATGATGCTTATTTCCATCGCTTGCGTTTCCACTGAGCACTAAAAGAGTGCAGCGTTGCACTGTGACGCTGTCCGATTTTTTCTATCCGCCAGATACTCAGCTGAGAAATGATGCCGCTATGTTACCTGCCTCAGGCGGCAAAGATTGCCTGAGAACTTTCTCTTAGCGGTTGAGGGCTTTGGCGATGAATACGGATTCCGGCTTACGCAAAAATACGTTGGGTTTGTTTTCTCTGGTCTTTTTTGTCGTCGCGGCAGCCTCGCCGCTGACAGGCGTGGTGGGCGGTTTGCCGGTAGCGATTATTTCCGGCAATGGCGGTGGCATTCCGGTGTTTTATATCCTCTCGTGCATTATTTTGATGTTATTTGCCGTGGGCTTTATTGCCATGAGCCGTCATGTGAATAATGCGGGCGCCTTTTATACCTATATCTCTAAAGGAATGGGCGAAAACTGGGGCGCCTCCGCGTCAGTTTTAGCGTTGATGGCGTATATCTCCATCCAGATTGCCATCGTGGCGATGCTGGGATTTTTCACACAGCTGTTTATTGAAGAGCACTTCTCTGCCCATATTCCCTGGTGGGCATTGAGCATGCTATTTGTGCTGGTGTGTTGGGTATTGAGCATTAAACGAGTCGAAGTCGGTGGAAAATTACTCGGCATATTAATGCTGGCGGAAGTGGCCATTGTGTTACTCACCGACGTGATGCTGCTGATCAAAAAAGTCGGTCCATACAGCTTCCAATCGTTTGAGCCGTCGGTGTTTATGCAGGGCAACCTCGGCATCGCCTTTATTTTCACCATCGCAGCGTTCATCGGTTTTGAATCCACCGCCATTTATGCTGAAGAGTGCCGTGACCCACATAAAACTGTGCCGCGTGCCACGATATGTGCCTTGTTACTGATCACGGCATTTTTCTGTTTCACCAGTTGGTCACTGGTGCAGGCATACGGTTTTGAACAAATTGTCGCAATTGCCAGCAAAGATCCCGGTAATTTCGTGTTTAACATTACACAGCAATATGTTGGAGAGTGGGCCGTAGAAACCATGTCGGTACTGCTTATCACCAGCTTATTTGCGGCAGCGCTAGCGTTTCATAACAATATTTCACGTTATTTGTTCAGTATTAGCCGCGATGGTTTGATCTGGAAAGAGTTATGTAAAACTCATCCCACCAACGGCACGCCGCACAACGCCAGCCACGTTCACAGCGTGATCATGCTGATGCTACTGGCAGGTATGGGCAGCGCGGGTCTGGACCCGATGGTGCACATCTTTGCCATTGGTTCTGCCGTCGCCACACTGTGTATTCTCATTTTACAACTCGGCGTCTCCGCTGCCGTGGTGCTGTTCTTTCGTCGGATAGACCATGATGAAAAACAATTCACTGTGTTTTGGGCACCGTTGCTATCAATGGTGTGCATGAGCGTGACGATTATTTTGGTCGTCAACAATCTGCAATCCTTAAGCGGTAGTGATTCCAGCGTGGTGAAGATGATTCCGTGGTTCATTGCTGGCTGCGCAGTGCTGGGATACGGGATGTCGCTAAAACGCGGGGTTAAAGTTCGCGCGCAGTAGTTGGCGTGGTGCGCAGAAATGCGCACCTTCTTTGGAAATCATTATTTAACCCACTGTCATCGTGTTTTATTTGACCTAAGTCGAGATGCTCGTTATAAAGAATAACCGCGCAGTAGCAACGGATATATCCCCCTACCTTTCGCATTGATTGCTTAAATTCCCACCTCAATGGTTTTATGTAAGTTAAGTAATTAACACCAATACTTTATTAACTAAAAACAAGTTAATCTTTTCGTAACAATATTTTAATTTGCAAACCGAAAATTTAACGTTCACCTGCAAAGTACAAAGATCAGGATCAGAATGACTCACTCTAAAAAAATCGTGTCTGCCCTTTCACTGGCAGCGCTGCTTGTTTCTTCAGTGGTCCACGCTGAAAACGCACCAGAAAAAACCGATGTCCTGTTGATTGGCGGCGGCGTCATGAGCGCCTCACTGGGAACCTGGCTACAGGAACTGCAACCAGGCTGGAAGCAGCTGATGGTTGAGCGTCTGGATGGCGTAGCGCTGGAATCCTCTAACGGCTGGAACAACGCAGGCACGGGCCACTCGGCTAACATGGAGCTGAACTACACGCCAGAGCGTGCAGACGGTTCAATTGACGTGAGCAAGGCGCTGGAAATCAACGAAGCCTTCATGATTTCCCGCCAGTTCTGGACCTCTCAGGTTCAGCGTGGTGTGATGCATGATCCGCGTTCATTTATCAACTCTACGCCGCATATGAGCTTTGTTTGGGGCGATCAAAACGTTGAGTATCTGACCAAACGTTACGATGCACTGCAAAAAACCACCCTGTTCCAGGGCATGAAGTTCTCAACCGATCACAAGCAGATTGAGCAGTGGGCTCCGCTGGTGATGGAAGGTCGCGATCCTAATCAGAAAGTGGCGGCCACCTGGACGCCAGTGGGTACTGACGTTAACTACGGTGAAATCACCCGCCAGTTGATTGGCAGCCTGAAGAAAGATCAGAATTTCAAATTAGAAACCTCTTCAGAAGTCACTGATTTCAAACGCAACAGCGATAACTCATGGCACGTCACTATCAAAGATGTGAAGAGCGGCGAGAACCGTTCGGTTGACGCGAAATACGTGTTTATCGGTGCAGGCGGCGCAGCCATCAAACTGCTGCAGAAAACCGGTATTCCTGAAGCGGATAACTACGGCGGCTTCCCGGTAGGGGGTTCGTTCCTGATGACCGAGAATCCAGAAGTGACCAGCCGTCACCTGGAAAAAGTGTACGGCCAGGCTTCAGTCGGTGCGCCACCGATGTCTGTTCCACACATCGATGCCCGTAACCTGGACGGTAAACGCGTGGTGCTGTTCGGACCTTTCGCGACCTTCTCTACCAAGTATCTGAAAAACGGCTCATTGTTCGATCTGTTAAGCGCCACAACCACCAGCAATATCATGCCGATGACTCACGTTGGTATTGATAACTTTGACCTGGTGAAATACCTGATTGGCCAGGTAATGCTGAACGACGACGATCGTTTTGCCGCGCTGAAAGAGTACTATCCGAACGCACGCAAAGAAGACTGGAAACTGATCCAGGCGGGTCAACGCGTACAGATCATCAAGAAGGATGCGGATAAAGGCGGCGTGCTGAAGCTGGGTACCGAAATCGTGACCGATCAGCAGAAAACCGTTGCTGCCCTGTTGGGTGCATCACCTGGTGCTTCAACTGCTGCGCCAATCACCCTGGACGTGATGAAGAAGTTGTTCCCGGAGCAGTTCGCTTCTCCTGAATGGCAAGAGAAGATCCGCGGTATCATTCCAAGCTTCGGTCAGAAACTGAACGGCAATACCGCACTGACTCAGCAGGTCTGGGACAACACCGCAGCCACGTTGCAGTTGACCAAACCACCGGTCATCAACATGGGTGACCAGTCAGTTGCCCCTACGCAGGCTAAGCCGCGCGCAGAATCCGCTAAGCAGGATATGGCGCTGTAATTTTCCCTCGCACTAATGAAGAAAGCCGGACAATGTCCGGCTTTTTTTGTGCCTGATAAACTCACGCTTTATTCATCCCCCAAACCAGTGCCTGCCTTGCATGGGCAATCCGCGGTTGACGCAGCGCGCTGGGTAACCAGATAAGGTGATAGCGAATCTCCGTGTCTCCTACTGGCGCATCCAGCACCACTAAGTCTCCTTGCGCGATTTGCGTCTGACATAAAAATGACGGCATCACCGACCAGCCAAATCCCCCGCAGAGTAAACTTCGCAAGCCACGTAAATCCTGCCCAACCACCGCAGGTAACAGCGTCTGGTATTTAATGCGGTTCTTATCCAGCCAGTGATCAATCAGTGACAGTTTTAAATCATAAGCCAGCAGCGGTTCTTTAATTAAATCCGAGGAAAAATCTGCGCTGTTATTTAAGCGAGCCGCCACGGCCGGTGCTGCCACTGCGACCACGCGGTCCTGAAAAATGACTTCACCCTTTAAACGTGGATCGGTCACCGGATGCGCCGTAATGCCGAGATCACAATGCCCTTCAATCACCATCTGCGCGACTAACGGGCCATCACCACTGTGCATATGCACGCGAATACCGCTTTCAAGCAGAGGCAGCAATTCAGCCGATAATTTCTCCGCCATAAAATCTGCATGTCCAATAATCTGCAACGTACCACTCACATCCATCGATCGGGCTCGTGCCGATGACAGAGCGGACTCTGCGGTATCCAGTGAATTGCCAATATCAGCCGCCAGGTCGTCGGCTGCAGCCGTTGGCATCACACCATGGGCCTGACGTTCAAACAGCGGCCGACCCACTGCGACTTCCAGACCACTAATGTGTTGCGAAACCGCTGGCTGCGTCAGATTCAATGCGCGCGCCGCGTCGGAAATCGACCGCTGCCGATACACTTCCATAAACGTTCGTAAGCGAACCAGTGACATAGTGACCCATAAATTATTTTATACCCCTACCAAAATAGCCTTGTTAGCCGTCAAACACCAGCGCGAGTAAGCTGCCTGCATCTTGAAACGCACGGGAAAAATCATGTCACTTCAACAAGAATTACTGCATGTACTGCAAACCATGAAACAGGCTCACCTGCAAACAGCACCGGCAAACGCCGCACTTCGCCGCGACCGCTTAATGCGCAGCGTGGCGTTAATTCGCGACAATCATGCCGCACTCACTGCGGCTATCAGCGCCGATTTCGGTCATCGCAGTGCCTATCAAACCCAGGCGGCCGACCTGATGACCACCATCAATATGCTGCAGCACTCCGCTGAGCATCTGGCGCAGTGGATGCAGCCGGAGATCGCCGAAGTCCCGGTTGCGGGTATGCAGGCGCGCATCGAACCGCAACCCTTAGGCGTAGTCGGCATTATCAGCCCGTGGAATTTTCCCATTAACCTGGCATTTGGCCCACTGGCCGGTGTGTTGCCGCAGGCAACACGGCAATGTTGAAACCTTCTGAGCTGACACCTCACACCTCCGCATTATTAGCGGAATTAGTACCGCGTTATTTCGCCGCTGATGAGCTCAGCGTGGTTCTGGGTGACGCCAGCGTGGGACAAGCCTTTAGCGCCCTGCCATTCGACCATCTGGTCTTCACCGGCAGCACCGCCGTCGGCAAGCATGTGATGCGTGCAGCGGCGGAAAATCTGGTGCCCGTCACGCTGGAGTTGGGTGGAAAATCGCCGGTAGTGATCGATGCGGATGCGTATGTCGCGATAGCCGCCGCCAGAACCCTGACCATTAAAACCTTTAACGCCGGACAAATTTGTATCTCACCGGATTACCTGTTGCTTCCGCATGGGGCTGAAGCGGCATTCATCACCGCGTCGCGGCAGTTCATGCAGCAGGCTTTCCCAGCGTTGCAAAACAACGAGGATTACACCGCAATTATCAGCGATCGTCATTACCAACGGCTGGTCGATCTGATCGAAGATGCGCGTAGCAAAGGGGCGCGCATTGTCAGCCTGGCCCCCGTCGGCGAGCCGGACTTTGATGCGCAAAGCCGCAAAATCGCGCCGCATTTGATCCTCGATGTCACCGAGGAGATGGCGGTCATGCAGGAAGAGATTTTTGGCCCGTTGCTGCCCATTAAAAGCTACAGCGGAGAGGTGAAGGAAGCGATTCGCTATATCAATGCACATCCGCGACCACTGGCCGCCTACTACTTTGGCCACAATGAACAGCGCCAACAGTTAATGGCGCAGCACACGATATCTGGCGCACTGGTGATAAATGATGTCATGACCCATGCTTCTCTCGACAGCCTGCCATTTGGCGGCGTGGGCGCATCCGGGATTGGCGCGTATCACGGGATTCATGGATTCCGTCGCTTTAGCCATGCTAAGCCGATTGTGATCCAGGATGAGGCCGGCACCACGAATTTACGGCTGCGCGCCCCCTATCAGGACAACAGCGCAGCATTGACCGCATTACTGAATAACCAACATTAATCGAGGACAGAATATGAAAATTTTGATGGTTTTGACATCCCATGACGAACTGGGCAACACCGGCAAAAAGACCGGCTTCTGGCTGGAAGAGTTTGCCGCGCCCTACTTCGTGTTTAGAGATGCGGGCGCCGAAGTGGTGTTGGCTTCCCCGGCGGGCGGACAACCGCCGCTGGATCCAAAAAGTGATTTACCTGAATTTCAGACCGCAATGACCGCACGTTTCAAATCTGATGCCGCGGCACAGCAGGCGCTGGCTAATACCGTGAAGCTGGCAGGCATCGATCAGCAGGATTTCGATACCGTCTTTTATCCTGGCGGCCACGGTCCACTGTGGGATCTCGCGGAGTCATCAGACTCCATCCAGTTGATTGAATCTTTTGATCGTGCGAATAAGCCGATTGGTTTTGTCTGCCATGCACCAGGCGCGTTGCGTCATGTGAAAGCCGCCAGCGGTGCCCCGCTCATTCAGGGTAAGCAGGTCACCGGCTTTACGAATAGTGAAGAAGCGGCCGTTGAACTCACCGATGTGGTGCCTTTCCTGATTGAGGATGAGTTCATCAAACTGGGTGCGCATTATCAAAAGGGCGCTGACTGGGCACCGTTTGTCGTAGAAGACGGTCATCTGATCACCGGGCAAAATCCGGCCAGCTCAGAAGATGTGGCGAAAGCGCTACTGCTGCAACTGGCATCGCAGCAGCCTTAATCGCATTGAAGCACATCACTGCTCGGGCGGTGATGTGCTTTTGTCTTGTTAACCATTCCATTAATGAAACTTTCTCATAGGTGTTAGTAGACTGACGCACCTAATCAATCCCGCTCGCCTTTGTTAAGCTAGGCTCCAACCCGTTTCCAATACTGTGTTCAAGCCCTGGCACTGCACAGCACCTTCCTTTCTCTCATAAAAAGACATTATGGATATCAAAACTGCAACGCATCCTCCGGATATGAAAACCGGTATCGCCTTTATTATTATTCTCAGTGCGCTGATGGCATTTACTTCACTCTCTACCGATATCTATCTTCCGGCCATGCCTGCGATGTCAGCCGCGTTACACGGTGATTCGGAACTGACGGTCACTGGATTTCTGATTGGCTTTGCCATCGCGCAGTTAATCTGGGGCCCGATTAGCGATCAACTCGGACGCAAAACACCGCTATACATCGGCATGATTATCTTTGCTATCGGTTCAGCGGGATGCGCACTCTCCACCGATATGTCTCAAATCGTCTTCTGGCGCGTCATTCAGGCGGCTGGCGCCTGCACCGGCCCCATGCTGGCACGTGCAATGATTCGCGATCTGTTTACCCGTACACGTGCCGCGCAGATGCTGTCGACGTTGATCATTGTCATGGCTATCGCCCCAATCGCGGGACCCTTAATGGGTGGGCAAATCATTCGATACTCGCAATGGCCGGTGATTTTCTGGTTTCTGGCGGTGGTCGGCGCATTGATGTTCATTTCACTGCTCTGGCTTCCTGAAACACTGCCGGCGGAAAAACGGGTAAAGGCGTCATCTCGGCAAATAGTGCGTAATTATCGCACGCTGCTGCTGAATAAAACCTTTATGCGCTTTACCCTGTGCGTCACTTTTTATTACGTTGCCGCTTACGCCTTTATTGTCGGATCGCCTGCGGTGTATATCAGCTATTTCGGTATCGATCCGCAACATTATGGCTGGCTGTTCGCGATTAATATCCTGGGTCTGGTGACGGTCAGCACCCTCAATAAACGTTTAGTACAAAAGGTCAGGCTGGAGACGCTGCTGAAATCCGCCTCTTTTATCGCCGCACTGATGACATTCGTGATGTGTTTTGTACTGGAAACGCATCCAGCAGCATTGGCGGGATTGGTTATCTGTATTTTTATCTTCTTCTCGATGAACGGGATTATTGCAGCCTCAGCCACCGCGGCCGCGCTGGATGCCGTGCCGAATGCCACCGGTTCAGCATCGGCGCTGATAGGTTCTCTGCAATACGGCAGTGGCATTGTTTCCTCACTGCTGCTGGCAGGGCTTAACAATGGCACGCCCTGGATTATGGTGAGCATTATGACGGTATTCACCCTGCTCAGTTTTCTTAGCACGCTTGGCGGAGGAAAAGCCCAGCCTAAAATGGCAGAAATTTAACGCTGAAGTGAAATGCTAAATATGACATTAAACATTTGGTGCGGTGAGTCCAGCATGCAATTGCTTAATCTAAGTTCGCCGCCTTTGCAAATGAGATGAACAGCAAGGGCGTTGACTGGCAGTTGGTGAGCTTTGCGGGTGCGGTGCACTCATTTACCGATCCGAAAGCCGACAATGCTGGCGTGTCGCAGTATCACCCGGAAGTGACGCAGCGTGCCTTCAAACGCCTGTATCAATTGCTGGATGAAGTGTTTTAATGACGCGGCGGGAGGCTGACTAGCCTCCCGCTATTTCCCCGTCTTTCAGCGCACGCGTAAAATTCCGCTATCAATGTCCGCTACACCGGTTTTGCCGCAAAACGCCATCGACAGATCAAACTCGTTACGGATGATGCTGAGCGCTGTGGTCACCCCTTCTTCACCCATCGCCCCCAAACCGTACAGCATACTGCGTCCGATATAGGTGCCCCTGGCACCCAACGCTACTGCCTTTAACACATCCTGGCCGGAGCGAATGCCACCATCAAAATGTACTTCAATCCGATCGCCGACCGCCGCCACAATTTCCGGCAGCAATGTAATTGACGAAGACACGCCGTCCAGTTGACGCCCGCCATGGTTGGAAACAATCAACGCATCGGCCCCCGCTTCAACGGCCCGTTGCGCATCGGCCACATCCATGATGCCCTTCACAATCAGCTTGCCGCCCCAATGCCGCTTTATCCATTCGATATCTTGCCATGAGAGCCGTGGGTCATACTGTTGTGCCGTCCACTCAACCATCGAGTCAATGTTATCCACACCGCTGACATGCCCGATGATATTGCCAAAATTACGATGTTTCGTATTCAGCATCTGCCAGCACCAGCGCGGTTTACTGGCAATATTCAGCACATTGCGCAGCGTCATTTTCGGCGGCGTGGAGAGGCCATTATTGATGTCTTTATGGCGCTGGCCAAAGACCTGTAAATCCATGGTGACGACCAACGCGTTGCAGTTAGCCGCTTTAGCGCGATCGATCAGGTTTGCCACGAACTGCCGGTCACGCAATACATACAGCTGGAACCAAAATGGGTGTCCCTCTGTGGCCTGAGACACAGCTTCCAGCGAACAGATGCTCATGGAAGAGAGCGTAAAGGGAATACCGAATTTTTTCGCTGCGCGTGCCGCATGAATTTTACCATCGGGATGGATCATACCGGTCAGCCCGGTGGGGGCGATCGCCACCGGCATAGCAACCTCTTGCCCGATCATTCGGCTCATCGTACTGCGTTCAGCAATATCCACCGCGACACGTTGACGAAATTCGATGCGACGTAAATCAGATTCGTTGGCACGATAGCTGTATTCCGTCCAGGAACCTGCATCGACATAGTCATAAAACATCTTCGGCACACGTTTTTTCGCCAGCTGCCGTAATTCTTCAATACAGGTAATCGTCATTTTCCACCTGATAAAAAAAGCGGCCAAATAAAATAACATTTAGCCGCCTGCGATCACGCAAATACACACACAGATAACTTACGACTTCTCGTAGTCGGTATAGGCATTCTGTAGCACAATATGATCGGCAATATATTTTGCATCATGCCACACACCGTAAATAAAGGAGGAGGCGCGATTCACCAGATTTGGCAAGCCAAGGAAGTAAATGCCACGTTCTGCAGAAATACCACGCTTATGGAAAGGTACACCTTTCTCATCAAATGCGTCGGCCTGCAACCAGCTAAAATCAAATTTAAACCCTGTCGCCCAGATAATAGAGGTGATACCGGCCTCAGCCAGGTTTAATTGTGTTAAAGGATTTATCAGGCAGTCAGGATCGGACAATAACTCCCAGGCCTGTGGCTCCAGCGGTAAATCCAGGCCGTTACGCTCAATATAAGCATCGGCATCACGCAGCACGTCGAAATACGCTTTATCACCTTCGGCAATATTCTCTGCCAGACCATCCGCAAAGCTCAATACCCCGTTATTCCATTGCTGCGTAATCCCGACCAGGGTAATGCCCATATGCGCAAGACGACGGAAATCAACGGTTTTACCGCCTTCATAGCCGCTCACGGCAAAGGCAACATGCTCTTTTTTCGGCTTGATTTTCACTTCATCCCACAAGCCCAATGCGCCCAGCCACCAGCAATAATCGCGGTCACGATAAGAGCGCGGTGGCCGGTAGTGCTCGCCGACCGACAGATAGACTTTACGGCCTGTTTTACCCAGCTCTTCAGCAATTTGTGAGCCTGATGCGCCGGCACCCACCACCAGCACCCCGCCTTCTGGCAGCTGTTGCGGGTTCTTATAGGATGAGGAGTGAATCTGATGCAGATGGGTACTTTCCGGTACGATCTGCGGGAAGGAAGGCTTCTGGAATGGCCCGGTTGCCGCCACCACATTATCCGCTTCAAATTCCCCCATCGAGGTCAGCACTTTAAAACCGCTGCGTCCCGTCAGACGTTCAACCTGATGCACTTCAACGCCCGTGTGAACCGGCGCATTCAGCATTTTGGCATAATCTTCGAAATATTGAGCCATGCGTTCTTTAGGCGGAAATGCTTCCTGAGAAATATTTTCGAATTTCATTGAGGGAAACCGATCGTGCCAGGCGGGGCCATTAGCAACCAGTGAATCCCAGCGCTCTGAACGCCAGCGCTCTGCAATACGATAACGTTCAAATACAATATGCGGGACACCCATCAATGAAAGATGTTCACTCATAGCAATGCCCGCCTGACCAGCACCGACGATTACGGTATTAATTTTTTCTACTGACATGTGAAATCCCTAAATAGATTTGAACGCGATGGGTTATTTATCATCGTAATCATTGTTCGTGTTAATGCTAAGCAAGCTTTTTTAATTCAGCGCTTCGGCAAAACCTAAGCGCATGGTGAATAGTTAATGACGGGCTTCAACGTTTAATATCTTTCCGAGCCCCAGGAACTTATTCGCGATGATCAGCATGGCAGCCGTTACCGCAATATAAATCACTGACAACGCGGCGAGCGTTGGATCGGCAAATTCACGCACATAGTTGTACATGGCGACCGGCAAAGTCTGTGTGGCCTGGGTGGTAATAAATAGCGATGCAGTAAATTCATTAAAGGAGAGAATTGCAGCAAACATCCAGCCACCAAACAGGCCGGGTAAAATTAATGGCACCGTAATGGTCCACACGACCCGCAGCGGCGAGGCACCGAGACTGGCTGCTGCCATCTCAATACGCTGTTCGAGGTTTTTCAGCGAAACGTAGACGCTGCGTAATACAAACGGCAACACCAGCACGATGTGGCAGAAAATGACCAGTGGGTATCCACGCCCGATCCCCAGCTGTGACACCAACATCAGCAGCCCTAAACCAATGGTGAAATGCGGGATAAACAGTGGCGATAACAGAATACCTTCCAGCACTCGCTTACACGGGAAGGCGTAGCGCTCAATGGCAATCGCCAGCGTCGCACCAATGATCACAGCCAGCGAGGATGCCCAGGCGGTGACAATCAGCCCGGAATAGAAACCGTGACGAAAATCATCGTAATTCACCGCACGCTCAAACCAGCGCAGCGACCAGCCTTTCGGTGGGAAGAACAATACCGCAGTGCTGCTAAACGAGGAGATAAACACCACGATGGTGGGCAGCATGACAAAAATCAGGATGGCGGCAACCAGCAAACGTCCGGCCAGCGTCACCAGTTTATCGTTCATCGAACGGGTCATATTAATGTTCTCCCATGACGTGCAGGAAGCGGGTCAACCGTTTCAATGCCATCAGTAGCAGGATGGTCAGAATCAAACCGGCAATACTGAGTGCAGCGGCAAACGGGAAGTTCATTGACGAGAAACCAAGCTGATAAACCATGGTTGCCACGGTGCTGACTCGCCCACCACCAATCAGCTGAGGCGTGGCGAAGGCGCTGAAGGTCCAGGCAAATGCCGTGGTCAGGCTGGCCACGATGCCCGGGATCGATAAGGGAATCGTCACCGTCAACAAAGTACGGACGGGGCCGGCACCAAGACTGGTCGCGGCTTTTTCATAGTCAGGATTGATATGTGACAGTGCCGTGGCCAGCATCAGCACCATAATCGGCATGGTGACGTGCACCAGCGCCACCACCACGCCGCTCTGGGTAAACATAAACTGAATCGGTTTTGAAATGACGCCAGTGGCCAGCAGCAGACTATTCAGGAAGCCACTGTTTCCCAACACGATAATCCACGAGTAGGTTCGCACCACTTCACCAAGGAACAACGGCGTAATCGCAATGATCAAAATCGTCGATTTGATCCAGGTGGTGCGCGTGCGCACCAGCGCATAGGCCAGCGGATAACTCATCAACAAGCCAAAGATGGCAGTTTTGGCACTTAACATCACCGTGTTAATAAAAGCATCGGCGTAAATGCTTTTCAGCAGTCCGTTAAAGTTTGCCAGGGTAAATCCGCCCACGTCGAGCGAACCGGGAATATAAGCCCGCACGCTAAACTGCATCACCGCGAACATGGCGACAACCAGTCCGAGTGCTGTCAGTGTGGCGGGGATAATGAACCAGGGTAAAAATGTCGGTTTTCTCGTCATAGACGTTGCTGCCTGAATAAAGTGTTGCTTATGGGCGACCCGGAGGCCGCCCGTGATGAACGAATCAATGAGACATGATGTTTTCAGAGAACCACTGGCGCCATTCGGCCGTTTTCTCGGCACGCAGTTGTGGATCGGTGTTGATGGTGGCATTCCACTGCGCAGGTGTGGTCAACATGCCAGGCAGTTTCGCCAGTTCCGGATCGATATGCGCGTTGGTCACCGTTGGGCTGCCGCGATAGATCTTCGCCACCTGCTCCTGAATTTCCGGTTTCAAGGCAATATTCATAAACTTGTATGCCAGATCGGCGTGTTTGGTCCCTTTGTTGATGCCGACGGTATCCACACCCAAAATGGCACCCTCTTTCGGGATCGCCAGTTTGATGTTCACCCCTTCGGCCATCATGCTGTAGGCGTTCATGGACAGCATGACCTGCACTGGCGTTTCGCCGGTGGAGATCAACTGCTGGCTGTTGGCGTCATCGGTATAGAAAGCTTTGATGTTCGGGATCAGTGCTTTCATCTTCGCTTCGCCCTGCTGCCAATGTGCGGCATCAGCACCTGAGAGCTTGGCGGAAACGGCAATAATATGACTTGGATCCCAATCTGGCAGGGCCAGCGTGCCTTTCAGCTCCGGTTTCCACAGGTCATTCCAGCTGGTAAAGGTTTCACCTTTTGGTACCAGATCCGGGCGATAGCCAATGGTATACACGTAGCCCCACACGCCGAGGTGATACGGGCTGACCTTCGCCTGCTCAACCAGATTGACCGCGTTAGGAATTTTGCTCATATCGAGCTTTTCAAACAGGCCGCTATTGGCATACAGGTAGCCGACGTGCGCAGTGGTGAAGGTCACATCTGTCTCCGGTGTGCCACCCGCCAGTTTGGCTTTATTGAGACGGTCAATCGTACCGCCGGTCACAAACTGCACCTCAACGCCGGTTTCTTTGGTGAATTCTTTGGCGATGGTTTCATCAATCAGGTCTTTAAAGCTGCCGCCCCAGGTGCTGACAATCAGCTTGTCGGCGGCCATTGCATTACCTGCAGTTAATACACTCGTCGTCAGCAATGTTAAGGCACAAATCTTACGCAACATATTTTCGTCCCCAATGAATGAAATGGCTGTAACAGCAAGGTGAAACGCGATGCACCAAAACAGTGCTATCGGACTCTTCTGGTGTTGCTGGGATAATGCCGTTGCGATGTGATTCGGTAAAACAGCCTTTTCCTCGCCCTTGCATCAGGATTTCTGAGGCTAAAAACGACGCTGCTTTACAACGGATTTTCTTAACCAGTGATGAGGCAGAAGCGAATGGGCGTGATGGTACGGTCAGGCGATCATGGTGTTAACCGGCCTCTGGCATGATTAATGCAGGGTAATCGGCACTATTAGAATGACTGGCGCGACACGATCGCGTCGGCGATCCCAGGAGAATCTGCATGCTCAGTCGCATCACCCAGCGCCAGCTGGAATACTTTGTCGCATCCGGTGAGGCCGGAAGCATTATTGGTGCCTCGGAACGTATTCACGTTTCATCACCGTCGATTTCCGCAGCCATTACACACATCGAATCTGAACTGGGGGTGCAGCTGTTTGTGCGTCACCATGCGCAGGGCGTCTCCCTGACGGCGATTGGTCATCAGGTGTTAAAAGAAGCCAAGCTGATTCTGGATCAGATGAACAACCTCTATACCATCGCCTCTGAGTCACTCAACAACGTACGCGGCCCGCTGCGCGTAGGCTGTCTGGATACGCTGGCACCGATGCTGACACCGGAACTGGTGTTTGGCTTTGGTCGCGCCTTTCCTGGCGTACGTATCACCCTGGTCGAAGGCAACCACGAGCAATTGCTGAAGCAACTACGCTCGGCAGATATCGACATCGCCCTCACTTATGATTTAGTGCCCGCTAATGACGTGGCGTTTAAATCCCTGGCGCAGTTGCCGCCGTATGTGATGGTGGGCGAACATCATCCATTGGCGACACAATCGGCGGTGACTATTCAGGATCTGGCGACGATGCCGATGGTGCTGCTGGATATGCCCTGGAGCCGCGAATATTTTCTCGGCCTGTTCAGTGAAGCGGGCGTGGCGCCGAATGTGGTCATGCGTTCGAGCAACATTGAAGTGGTGCGCGCCATGGTGGCCAACGGCGTGGGATTTGGCATTGCCAACGTGCGCCCGAAAGCGCACCTCTCACAGGATGGTAAACGGCTGATCCGGGTGCGCCTTGCGGGAGTGAACAAACCGATGCAGCTCGGCTACGCCACGATGGCCAACACCCAGCAATCGATGGTGGTGAACGCCTTTGCCGAACGCTGCCAGATGTTCATTTCCGATCAGTACATACCAGGCATGGCAGCACCGAGCTATTTCGACCCACAAGTGGTGCGCGTCGCCTGAAGACGCTTAGTATCCGCGCTCCGGGAACACCTGATTGGAGACCGCTTCCCCGCGCGCGGCCCGCTGGATATTTTCAGCAACCTGTAACGCTGCGCTGGCGGGAATGGCGACCGAGGCCAGATGAGGGGTAATTAACACATTCTCCATACGCCACAGCGGATCTTTCGGCGGCAACGGTTCGCGGTCAAACACATCCAGCGTGGCTTCGGCGATATCTCCCGATTGCAGCGCGCAGGTCAGCGCAGCCTGATCAACAATCGCGCCGCGTGACACATTAATAAAGGCCGCCCCCTTTGGCAGCTGCGCCAGCCGTTGTTGACTCAGTAAACCGGAAGTCTCAGGCGTGAGGGGCAGCATCACGACCAAAATGTCGCTTTGACTGAGGAAATCATCCAGCGATGCCAACCCGCTGCTGCATTGAATGCCGTCAATGGTTTTTTGCGAACGCGACCAGCCGCGTACAGTAAACCCCTGCCGTGCTAATTCCTGCGCCGCAAAAGCCCCTAACTCTCCCAAACCCATCACGCCAACCCGCACGCTTGATGGCACCCGAGGGTGGAGATAGTGCCAGCGCTGCTCACGCTGCGCCCGTTCAAATGCCGGAATATCGCGTGCATAGCGCAACACCGCAAACAGCACATAGCCGGCCATCATCCTGGCCATATCAGGATCGGACAGGCGGATAATCGGAATATCCGGCAGATCATCGCGCCCCACCAGCGAATCGACACCGGCACCAAGATTCACCAACAGCTTAAGATTACCGTACGGGGCAAAGAAACCGTGTGGCGGTTTCCACGCCAGCGCGAAGTGCACGTCATTGGCGTCCTGAACCTCCTCGGCACGGCAAATTGTCACACCGGGCAGATGCGGCGCAAGTAATGCTGACCACTCGGAAAAACTGTCGAATTCGCTGTAAAACACCAACGTTGTCATGCCACATCCGCCTTGATAAGCGTGACGACCGCATCAATCGCCAGTTCATAGCCCAGCACACCGAGCCCCGCGATCACACCGGTTGCCGCTTTCGACACCATGGAGTGATGGCGAAACGGCTCGCGCTTCCAGATGTTACTCATGTGTGCCTCGATGATCGGGCCATCGAACATCAGCAGCGCATCCAGAATCGGCACGGAGCTGTAGGTCAAACCGGCTGCATTGATGATCAGCCCTGCGGCATTTTGTCGCGCTTCCTGAACCCAGTCGACCAGCACACCCTCATGGTTGCTCTGACGAAAGTGCAATACCACGCCATGTGACACCGCGCGGCGCTGGCAGCGTTCACCGATGCTGACAAAACTCTCACTTCCATAAGTGCCATTCTTGTCCAGGCCGTACAAATTGGCGTTGGGTCCATTCAGAAAATAGATTTGCTGTGACATGAAAACTCCTGATTAAACGTGCGGACGCGTTGCGAGCATCGCCGGATGAGCATCAAAATGCGCGAACCAGGCGGCAGTCAGCGGATAGCTATCACGCCAGTTAAGCGTCGCGAAACGGAAATCGAGATAGCCCAATGCACAGCCAATCGCGATCAGACCAATATCATCAGGCTGCTGGCTGAATCGCGAAACTTGTCGTTCAATTTCGCCCAGTGCAGCGGAGACTTTTTTTAACTGCGCGTCGGCCCAGTTCTGCCACTGTTTCTCTTCCGGGCGCGCGCTAAATTCATAACGGGCCAATAAGGCGGCATCGATTAAGCCATCGCCCAATGACTGTCTTGTCAGACTTTGCCAGCGTGCATCCCCGGTTGCGGGGAACAGCGTGCCTTGTGACAGCGCGTTCAGATATTCACAAATGACGCGGCTGTCATACAGACACAGTCCATGATGGGTTCGCAAGGCCGGTACTTTCGCCAGAGGATTAAACGCGGCGATCCGTTCATCCCGTTCGACAGGATGTGCCGCCGAATCCAGCCACGCGATCGCGTCGGCTAAACCCAACACCTGTGCACAGACCATGACTTTGCGAACATACGCCGAGGTGCTGGCGTAAAAGAGCTGCATCATGGCGCCACCCTTAATAGCACTTTGCCGATGTTGGCGTTGGCTTCAAGAATGCGATGGGCGTCGGCGGCCTGCGCCAGCGGGAGTGTCGTATGAATGATCGGCACAATTTTTTCGCTCGCCAACAAAGGCAGCAGATGCTTGCTGATGCTTTGCGCCAGCCGCGCTTTTTCAGCGGCACTTTTAGGACGCAAGGTGGATGACGTCAGGCTTAACCCTTTGCGCATTACCATTTGCAAGTCGATCTCAACTTTCGCCCCCTGCATAAACGACAAGCTCACGTGGCGTCCGCCGGGTGCCAGGACGCTGAGGTTACGCGCCACGTAATCGCCGCCCACGTTATCCAGCACCACATCCACTCCGCGGCCCTGGGTTTCATCCTCAATGACGGAAACAAAATCTTCGCCATGTCGGTCAATGGCACGGCAAACGCCAAGCTGTTGCAGTGCTGCGATTTTGTCGGCACCGCCTGCAGTCGCGAACACCTGAGCACCGCATGCCTGGGCGCATTGGATCGCAAAGGTGCCCACTCCGCTGGCTGCGCCATGGATCAATACCGTTTCACCTGGTTGCAGACGGCCCAGCTCAAACAAGTTATGCCAGACGGTAAATGCAGCTTCCGGCACGCCAGCTGCCTGATCCAGCGGCAGGGTATGCGGGACGTTCAGGCAGAGTTCGGCACGCGCGACACAATAGTCGGCATAGCCGCCGCCACTCAGTAACGCCATAACGGCGCTGCCGACAGCCGGGTATTCGACACCCGCGCCGAGGGCGACCACGGTGCCTGAGACTTCCAGCCCGAGAATGTCAGTGGTGCCTGGCGGTAGCGGCATACCGTTACGTTGCATAATATCCGGGCGATTTACGCCGGCGCAGGTGACGCGAATTAATACTTCTCCAGCAGCCGGTTGCGGCACAGGACGGCTGACACAGGCCAACACATCAGGGCCGCCGGGCTGGCGTGCTATCACAGCGTTCATCATTTCAGGTAACATCGATTATCCTTGCTTCGCCGCGCTAAACGCACAAACACCTTCATCATCAACGCTCACGCCCACCACACTGCCCACCGGCCAGCGTGTCAGGGAATCGAGTCCCGATTGACGCGCAAATAACGCCGCGCTGCCCAATGCCGGCGCATCAAGATGCACATCCACATGGTCGCCCTGGAATACATGGGTAATCACCGTGGCGCTGAACAGGGAGTGCGGGCTTAGCGGGGCCAGTTGCAGGTTTTCTGGGCGCATGTAGACATCAAGGCGTTCCCCCACATGGGCATTCACACGCTCAGCCGGAAGACGCAGTTTATTGCCGCCCAGCTCTATAACGGCGGTGCTATCGCGGCCAGCGTAGTGGCCTGGCAGGATATTCACATCGCCGACAAATCCCGCGACAAAAGGATCCTGCGGACGGCGATAGATGTCATCCGGGGTACCAATCTGGCGAACATGTCCAGCAGACATCACTACGACTCGGTCACTCATGCTCAGCGCTTCGCCCTGATCGTGGGTGACAAATACCGTGGTGACGCCGAGTTTGCGCTGAATCGCTTTCAACTCGACCTGCATCGATAGACGCAGATTTTTATCCAGCGCGGAGAACGGCTCATCCAGCAGCAGCACTTTCGGGCGAATCACCAGAGCGCGCGCCAGCGCGACACGCTGTTGCTGCCCACCAGAAAGTTCACGCGGCTTGCGCTGACCGTAGCCCGCCAGTTTAACCAGCGCTAATGCCTGTTCTACGCGTTCAGCGATTTCCGCTTTGGGCACACCACGCATGCGCAAACCATAACCGACATTCTTCTCGACGGTCATGTGCGGGAACAGTGCGTAGTTCTGGAAAACAATACCGATTTCACGCTGATAAGGTGGGATCTCGGTGACCAGATCGCCATCAATAAAAATTTCACCGCCATCTGCTTCGGCGAAGCCTGCCATCAGGTTCAGCAGCGTGGTTTTGCCGCAGCCTGATGGGCCGAGCAGCGTAATAAATTCACCTTCTTCGATGGTTAATGAAATTTTGTGTAGCGCAATGGCATCGCCAAAGCGTTTGAGTACGCCATCCAGTTGCACGGCAACGTTGGCTTTATTCGCGACAGGATGCAGCACGTCGGGCTGCGGGAACGAGGTGACTTCTGCACTGACCATGGACTCTCCAGAAACGGGCTAACTTTGCTTGTCACCAGCATACGGTGAATGCGCGCATCATGCGGTTAGTGCTTCCTGAAGCTGGTGTTTAGAAAAGTTAAAGCAGGGAAAGTATGCGCGCGCGGCTCCGGCGCCGCGCCCTTCAGTCGGGTGTGCGAATAAAAAGAATCTGGACGAATTGACTGAAGAGGCGGCTTAAAGGGGAATCGTGATGAGTGACAACGTCACTCTAATGACACATCCATTCCGCTAACCGCCGCAACATGGCATCGCAAGCGCTCAGCTGTTCAAGGCTGATAAATTCATCGGGTTTATGCCCTTGCGCCATACTGCCAGGACCACAGATCACACTCGGGATACCAGCCTGATGGAATAAGCCGCCCTCGGTGCCAAAAGCCACCGTGCTAAAGCGATCGGAGCCGGTCAGGTGCGCAATCAAACGCGCGGCGGGACTGTGCGCGTCAGTATATAAACCGGGATAACCACTAATAGGAGTGAAACGAACTGAAGTGTCGCGATTCACTGCCTGCATGCGAGGCAACAGGTCGTGCTGCGCGTAATGTTCCAGTTCATCTGCCACCTGCTGCGCATCATCTTTGGGTAAGGTGCGGACTTCAAAATCAAAACAACACTCTGCCGGCACAATATTCAGCGCCCGCCCCCCCTGAATCACGCCGGTTTGCACCGTTGTGTAAGGCGGATCAAATCGCGCATCCTGATTTTCCGGGGCGGCCAGGCGCTCACCGATCTCGGTTAGACGATGAATCAATTTTGCCGCGTACTCGATAGCATTCACGCCTTGCGGTGCATATGCAGAGTGGCACGCCGCACCCTGCACTTCACATCGCATGCCCAGTTTGCCTTTGTGGCCTAAAACCGGTTGCAGTTCGGTGGGTTCGCCGATCAGGCAAATATCCGGCTTTTCCGGGCGCTGCGCTAAAGCCTCCAGTAAGCTTCGGACGCCGAGACAACCCACTTCTTCGTCATACGAGATCGCCAGATGCAGCGGCTGAGTAAGAGGTTGTGCCAGAAAATGCGGCACGGCCGCCAGCATGCAGGCGATAAAGCCCTTCATATCCGCGGTGCCGCGCCCGTAGAGCTTGCCGTCACGCTCGGTCAGCGCAAAAGGCGGAACGCTCCATGTTTGCCCATCCACGGGTACCACATCGCTGTGCCCTGAGAGCATCACACCGCCCTTGCCAGCAGGACCGAGTCTGGCATAAAGATTGGCTTTACTCCGCTCAGCGTTATGAATCAGTTCGCAGTTCACACCCAGATCGGTCAGATAGCGCCAGACAAAATCGATCAGCGCCAGATTGGATTCGCGGCTGGTGGTATCAAATGCCACCAGCTGAGCCAGTAACGTACGGCTGGTCACCATAGAAGTCCCTTGCATCACTCGTCGCCCGGCACGCCATAGCTGGGGGCTTTTGTCGGATCCAACGCGCGGATCACGTAATCCTGCATTTGTGGCTGATAGGCCTGCCACAGTGTGCTGAGTTCATCGATGGGGTCGGCCTCCGTCCAGTCAATGCGCAGGTCAACGATCGGCCAGACAGGTTCAGCCACAATCGACAGTGCTGCCGAATGCACCGGCCCGGCTTCGCCTCCCGCCGTCATACCGGCCTGCATGGCACACAGAAGGCGATCGGCAAGGTGCCCCTCGCTGCGCTCAAAGGCATTAACCATCGCGACGATCACCTCGGGATTGGCCAGTAAATTCCCTGCCGCCACGCAATCCACGCCACTCAGCATATGGTTTATGCCTAGGGTTTTATCTCCGCTAAAGCAGGCACTTTGCCCATCAGCCGCCAGCACGGTGATCTGGCGGTATTGATGATAATCATCCGACGCTAACCCGGCGGCTAACGCAGCCTGAGGAGACTGCCCCTGCTGCAGCTGATCCAGAATGCGTGGGCCCAGAGCCGGCAAGGTGATGTTTTGCGTGGAAACGGCGCCAACTTGCGTGCGCAGCCAAGGGCAGCGCGCGCCGACGGCAATACTGGATGAACTAATGGCGATACCCATCTGACCGGTCTCGGCACAGCGCCCAACAATCGATAACGTCATGATCAGACTCCTGCTTGTGGCTGCCAGTCGTCCGGGATCACGGCGATCACATCAATTTCCATCAGCCACTGCGGCTGACCCAGCCCTGAAATCACCAGCCCGGTTGAGATCGGATACACGCCCTTCAGCCATTTACCCACGACCTGATAAACCGGCTCGCGGTAACGTGGGTCAATAATATAGGTGGTGGTTTTGACGATGTGTGACAGATCGCTGCCCGCCTCTTCCAGCAGTTGCTTCACGTTTTTCATCGCCTGATCGGCCTGTGCCGCCGGATCGCCAAGCCCAATCAGATTGCCCTCGAAGTCAGTACCGATTTGACCGCGTACGTAAACGGTATTGCCGGCACGCACAGCCTGGCAAAGATCGTTGTCGAGGTTTTGATTAGGATACGTTTCTTTGGTGTTGAATTTGCGGATGCGTGTATGTGTGCTCATGTCTGCCTGCGAAGATGTGTGGATGTCCCGCAAGGTATACCGCGCGGCGCGCGGCAGACAAAACAGCATTAACCGAGGTGTTGGTTTTGAAAATCCTAATCCGGTGAATCAGATGCTATCTGCCACGAAAGGCAGATAGACTTTTATTCGCCCTGGCACGCATTCATCAACCATGACACCAGTTCCCCTGCAGGCATTTCTCGCGCCAGCGCCGCACCCTGCCCAGCCCACTGCGCGCCATAGCCGTGGTGCTGTTTCGCCGCAGCGGCAGCAGCCAGCGCTTTGCCTAGCGAATAGGTCAACGGATAATCCGGCACATCACTGGCCGCGAAGTCACGGCTGAAATCGCAGAAATCATTGCGTAAACAGCGCGCCTGACGACCAGAAATCGCAGCGGTAAGTTCGGTGCCGGTTGCACTGGCCTGTTTCATTGCCGCGCGATAAGCCGCGTTCGCTGCTGATTCCGGGCATAACAAGAAGGCGGTGCCCAACTGAACACCGGTTGCGCCCAGTTGCAACATGGCAGCGATACCCGTGCTATCCATGATGCCCCCCGCTGCGATGAGTGGATGCGCAGTGTGCTGGCGGATTGCCTGCACCAGCGTGAACGTCGACATTTGATGGTCGAAAGCCTGAGGATCAAAATGCCCGCGATGCCCGCCTGCCTCAATCCCCTGCGCCACGATGAAATCAATGCCGCTGCGCGCGATAGTCAAGGCTTCCGCCACACTGGTCGCCGTGGCCAGTAAGACGATCCCTCGCGCCTTGAGTCGCTGAATGACTGCCGCTGAAGGGAGACCAAAATGAAAGCTCACCGCTGCCGGTGCCGACTGCTCAATGACGCTGAGCATCGCGTCATTATTCAGGAAGGTTTGATAGATCTCGGTGAGCGCCTCAGGTATCGCGGCGTCATAGCGCGCAAACAACGGCGCAAAGCGATCGATCCACGCCTGCTCACGCGCAACATTCCGTTCTGCGGGTGCATGGCAAAACAGATTAACGTTGATGGGGCCATGGGTAAGCGCCTGCGTTTGCGCGATCATCACTGCCGCCTGCTCAGGAGTGGATGCCCCCACGCCGATTGAACCGAGCGCACCGGCATTGGAGACGGCAGCAGCCATTTCAGGCGTGGAGACGCCCGCCATCGGCGCCTGAATAAGCGGGTATTGCAACTGAAGCGCCTGACACAGAGCGTTCATCATATTGTTATTCATCGTTACTCCTTTAATGATTCAGCCTTAAGCAGCACCAGGACGACGGGGCATTTACTAAACATGATTTATCTGATTGCGCAGTCATACGCAGGCAATCAACAAAAGCCGCGAACGGCAGGAGCGTAAAGCGGTTCAGCAAGACGAAACCGACCGACAGCGGCGTCGCCTGTTCATTGGGTTTATGGCGGGAAATCATGGCAATGTCCTTAATCCATTACTGCGATGCCGCTGCAAATGCACCTGGCGTGATGCCAAAATGGGCGCGGAACTTCTTGATGAAATGGCTTTGGTCAAAGAAGCCCACTTCACTGGCGGTGTGCGCGGCATCGAAGCCTTGTGACAACAGTCGTTTTGCCCGCATCAGGCGAATCTGTGTGAGGTATTGATGTACCGATAAGCCGGTCAGCTTCTGGAAGGTGCGCATAAAATGGTATTCGCTTAACCCGGCAACGGTAGCGATTTCACTGACCGCCAGCGGCTGATGGTAATCACTGTGCAGGAAATCGATCGCCTGCCGAATGTCGGCACGTAACGCGTGCCGCTCGCCGCCCTTGAGCGTGCGTTCGCCGTGTTGACGGATCAGCGTGCTCAGCACCTGAAACAACGCACACTCTTTTTCCACAGCGTCCGGACTTTCTTGCATCACGGCGGAAGCCTGCAGCATCTGCTGCGCCAGCAGCGGATCATAACGCATCCCTTCCGCACCAAAATTGAGTTCGCCTTTTCCAGCGATCTGTGACTCCGCAATCTCATTGACCAGATCGGCTGAAGGATAGAACGCGCAGTAATCCCAGCCTTCCTCACGCTGCACCGCTTCTCCGGTGTGCACTTCTCCCGGCAGAATCACCATCACCGTGCCAGCGGCGGCAATGCCCTGTTGACGGCAAATGCGGGTACGTTGTGCCCCTCGGGCAAATGCCGCAATCACAAATTCATCATGAAAATGTGGAGGATAACTGTGCTCGTAACAACGCGCACGCAGGATTTCCATACCGCCGTGCATCGCACGGTCACGCCACAATTTGATGTCATCACGTTTTTCCTGCATCACAAATCCTTCGCTGATGTACTCCGGGAGCAGGATTTTACTATAGCCTTGAACAGAGTGGCTTAAAATGGGTGCATCTGTTGAGAAGGTTTTGGAAAATTGTTATGTCGTCGAAGAGTCAGACCCTGCCGAAACACAGCGATCCGCTGAGTTTTCGCGCGGGTTTTATCGCCTGTTTACCTACCGTGCCAGGTTATCTGAGTATCGGTTTTGCTGCGGGTGCCATTGGTACGCTGGCCGGTTTTTCCGTATTACAAACCGCGCTGCTGGCGACGCTGCTTTACACCGGCTCGGCGCAGTTCTTATTTTATTCGCTGTGGGCCGCGGGTGCAGAAATGACCTCGGTGGTGTTGAGCGTCATGCTGGTTAACCTGCGTTATTTGTTGATGAGTTCGGCGATTAGCGTGTTTTTCCGGGGCCAAAGCGGTTGGCAAAAAGTCGTCAGCGGCCTGCTGCTCACCGATGAAACCTTCGGTGTCGCAGTACAGCACGGCAGTCAACACGGCAAAATCGCCTTCGCCTGGATGTTCGGTCTCAACCTGCCCGCCTGGCTGAACTGGATTATTGCCTGCGTGATTGGCGCTTATGCCGCTTCTGCCGTCCCCGAATCACTGATGGCTGGGTTGAGTTTCAGTCTGGTTTCGATGTTTATTGGGCTAATTTTAATGACGTGGTTCGCCAGTCGCCGTAAATGGCTGGAAACACTGGCGATTGTGGTTGCCGTGCTGGTGACCTTTTTCTCTGCGGGACATCTCGATCTCAGCGTGGTCGTCATCATCGCCGCCTCGATTGCCGCAAGTTTAGCCACGCTGCTGTTACGTATGCAGCACAAGGAAGGAAACTGATATGGAACGGAATGTCCTGATGACCATTGTGGTGGCCGCGCTGATTACGGCCGTGATGCGTGTCGGCCCGATTCTGCTGCTTTCCCACTTCCGACTCGCTCCGCTGGCGCAACAGTGGCTGAGCTTTATTCCTGCGGGCATCATGGCGGCCATTGTCACGGCCGAATTAATCGAAAAACCGGCGTTAACGCCTTCTGGCTTGAGTTTATCATTACTGGCGGCGCTGATTGCGGCGATCACCGGCATTGTCACGCGGGGTTTGTTTGCCACCGTCCTGGCAGGCATGGTGGCGTATACTGCGCTGCGTTATGGATTTGGTTTATAACGTGAAACAATGGGTGCGGAATGCATTCCGCACCGTGATATCAACCCGCCTCTGGTGCAGGTGTCCGTTTTCCCTTCAACATATTTCTCAACGCCGGTTCGAGATATTTGGTGATAAACCAGGCCAAATAATAGAGTCCTGCGGCGACCACAATCGGCATCAGCAGCATGACTGTTTCACTTCTGATATGCACATTCATTTTAATCAGTATGGCAATCATGAGGTTTTCATGTATCAGATAGTAAGCGTAACTGGCAAAACCTATTGCAGTGAAAAATCGAACGGATAACAAACGTTCCAGTTGTTTTGAATAAAAACTGGCAATAAAGAAAAGCATGACCAGCAGTAAGGGAATGACCGTAAGGGCACCCGCATTTTTAACGTAGTAGCTGAGGTTAATGAGTATCGCGACAACCACAACCGCATAATGAAAGCCTTTGTCACGGCCATGCATTCTTTCATACACCAGACAACCGATCATAAACCACGCGTAGTGGATAAAACCAAATTTAGCGATAACATCGATAAAAATGGGATGGCCTAACGATTTTAATACCGACGAAGCAGATAACAGCAGCATGGGCACCAGCAAGCCCGGCAAGCAATATTTTCGTCCCAGAGTAAAATAGATGGCGCCAATGATCAGATAGAATACGGCTTCCACGTACAGCGACCAAAATGAGCCAGCCATCGATTTAAATTCAATACCGGTTATTTGTGTCAGCGTTTCAGGATTGGTGAAGATCAGCCCAGGCAGCAGATTCCTGACATAAGGCGTCATCACTGACCACTCAGGGAAAAGTCCGCCCACAGCATAAAGTAATAAACTGGCAATCAACATGGCAGGAAACAGGCGTAGCCAGCGTTTTTTTAGGAAGCTGATATAGCCGTCTGACTTATCCAGCGTCATAAAAATGACAAAGCCAGATATCATGAAAAATAACTCTACACCAAGCCAGCCGAATGAAAATACAGGAATATGTTGTGTAAGGTTGGTATAGGGCAAGAGTTCTGGCCAGCGTGCATAGGCGTGGTAACCAATGACCATTAAGATGGCTAAACCACGCATTCCGTCAAGATGCTTGATGCGTGCGTGCATAATTCCCTCAGGAAAGATGTCCGGATGTGTAAACTCAACTTAGCACTGACAGTTCTTTACTCACAATAAGACTTAGTCTGATTAAAATTTCACTTAATACACGCTCTGTTAATGTATAAATGACCAAGCATCACTTTACACTGGACTGCCTAATCCAGTTATGATTCATCCAAAACCGGCTATTTATCAGCGCTTATCATCATGGCTCTGCTTAATTAACCCTTATATTGGATAAATAACAAACCAGCTATAACCAGAGCGATAATGGGTTTGTTCATCGGTTTTCAATAATGGCGTTAATGAATTGAAAATGACACCTTTTAAAGAGTTGCGATTTATTCCGGTGGCAGCGCCTGTAAAATTCGCTGCGCATCATCTGCCGTCAACGAATAGTCATAAAATTGATGATAAAACGCCTGCGTAGCGCTCACCAAATCAAGCTGTGGGAACAACGCTGGATGCAACTGTTTGGCGGCCCATTGAATCTGTAGCGCGACTTCGGTGCCGTAACTATCCCACGGGAACACCCCTGCCGGGTTCTGCCACACACGATGTTGTTGAACGGCTTTTACGCTGCCAAACAATGTCTTAAACTCTGAATCCGCCAGCGATCCGGCGCCCGCACCAATGATGATGACGTCAGGATTCCCGCGAATCACTTCTTCAGGCGAAATGGGCTTCATATTACCGTCAATACCCGCAGCGACATTACGACCACCCGCAAGTTGAATCCAGGTATCAATCAGCGTATTGCGCCCATCGACTTTTAGTGGATGCAGCGACTGGATATGCAACACCCGTGGACGCTGTGCCTCACTTAAACCCGCCGTTATCCCGCTGATGTCAGCAATGTGCTGATCAAGGTAGCGGTTATAAGCTTCTGCTCGTTTCGCCGCCTCTGGCGTGCCCACCACATGCGCTGTCGTGATCAGTGAACGCTTCATGGACGCGAAATCGTCGAAATTCATTGCCAGTACCGGAATACCCGCAAGTCGATACGATTCTGCGTCAGGATCATTCGCTGGAACAAAGATGGCATCAACGTGACGCACCACCAGCGCTTCACTGGCGAAAGATTTTCCCTTCGCCTGCAATGCCTGATGAAGAGACGGCTGAACTTTAAACATCCACGGTCGGTCAGCAGGATGATTCACCGTGGCCACGATGCGATCCCCCGCCCCCAGGGTCATTAATAACGAGTGATGCGCAAACCAGGCGTCAGCAATATGCATCGCCGGTTTGCTGATTTCGACATGATTGCCAGTGTCATCAATCACCGTTTGGGCTGAAGCCAATGTACTCACCATCAACATCGGTAATAACCGACGCCACATATTGCTCATCGTTCTCTCCTTTAGAAGTTAAGTTGCATGGAGACCTGCACCATTCGCGGCGCGCCGAGGGAAGCGCTGGCATAGCCTACCCCGCTGTATCCGTTCAAACCACCGGGCACAATATTGGTCCAGTAATGACGGTTGGTCAGGTTAGTGACATCAAGTCGGAAAGTCGTGGCGGTATCGAACAGATGCGTTTTGTAAGCTGCACCGGCATCCAGCGTGGTATAGCTGCCGACCCAACCGTCATTCTGATTGTCAGTGGTGCGGCGCCCCACGTAGTGCATGCCGCCGTGAATGTCGGTACCGCTGAACATCGGCAAATCGTAAGCGGCAAACAGGCTGGCGGTGTAACGCGGCAAGCCGACAATCTGCTTGTCATCGGTTTGCGTGCTGGCGGTGTCCAGCAGACGCGGATCTAACCACGTCATGCCACCAAACAGATGCAAACGTTCGGAGAGATCACCATCCGCCATCAGTTCCAGCCCACGGTTCCGCTGTTCGCCATCAATAGCGTAATCGCCGCTGCTGTTGGTATAGGCAAACGGGCGTTTAATCTGGAACAGCGCGGCGGTTAGCAGCAGTTTATTCACCGCCAGCTTACTGCCCACTTCCACCTGGCGGCTGCGATACGGTGCCAGAATGGCACCGGCATTATTGGCTGTGGCCGGCGCAATATCCCCTTGTTGCAGGCTGTCAGCGTAGGTGACATACAACGTCAGGGGATCCACAGGCTTATACATCAGGCTGGCAGCGCCGCTGAATCCGCTGTTGGCTGAATCGCTGCTGCGGCTGCCGGTTTTACTGTAGTTAGACGAACTGAGCAGGCTCTCACTGCCCGCCAATAACAGGCTCCATTGCGGGGAGAACTGCAGATTATCACTGAGCAGAAATGCATGCTGGGTCGCTGTGGCGGAATGGTAGCGGTCGGTAAAATCAGGGTAATTCGGTTCGTCAAATGCCTGAGGATTATCCAGCGAAGCGCTGCCCAAAGTCGAAGTCGCACCGTTGCGCGGGTTATCGTTTTTCCAGACAAAACCGCGCACACCGGTAGAGATTTGATGATGAATCCAGCCGGTGTCCACTTCCCCATTCAAATTGGCCATGTAACTGTTAATCGTAAAGCGGCTGGCAGTGGCAGACGAAGTGGTTGTGGTGTAATTGCCATGACTGTCGGTGAAGGTGTTGGTCACCGCCGTGGATTCGCGATCGGCAATCTGGCGTAAAACGCCGATTTCCCCCTGCCAGTTTCCGTTAAAATCATGTTTGATATGCAGGCCAGCGGTCAGCGTGTGGTTGTCATCACCCGCATAAGATTGCCCCAGGTGCGCCGTTTTCGGATCGGGTGCAGAGGGGAATGACAAACCCTTGCCAAGCGCAAATTTACCCGGCAGCCCTTTGTCGTAAAAGTGGTAATAGCTAAAGTTGGTTTCCAGTACCGTTTGGTCAGTCAAATTGGCATCGAGCGCCAGACTGAACAGCTGACGGCGAACTTTGCTGCCTTTCACATAGCCATCGCCCTCGTCATCGAGGACATTAAGGCGATAACGCAGGCGATCATGACTATCCAGCGGCCCGCTGAAATCACCGGCCAACTGATGGGTTAATCCGGTGCCTGCGCCGACGGTAATGGCGTGCTGCGGTGCGTCACTGGCGCGTTTGCTAACGAAATTGAATAAGCCCGCAGGGTTGGCCGGACCGTATAGAGACCCAGCAAGACCATTCAATATCTCAATGTGATCAAACTGCTCGGCGGCGTAGTCGGTGGTCGACACCACATTCAGCCCATCGATCATGCTGTTCTGCACCACACTTCCCTGCATGCCTCGCGTTTGTGGGCGCGCGCCCTCTCCCTGCACCGAGGGCAGATAGCGATACAGATCACTCACACTTTTCAACTGCTGGCGCTTCATCAAATCAGGTGACACGGTTTGCACCGACCAGGGCGTATTGCGCACTTCCTGTTGACCAAGATTGCCCAGGGTGGCTTTTTTATCGGTTTCCGCAGAGGGTTGATTTGCAGAAGCAGTAACAGCAAGTGTCGGTTGCTCGGATGTGGCATACAGCGGAACGGAGGACAATAACATGGCACTGGTGAAACCTGTTTTCACCAGGGTGATACGCTTGATAAACATGACATTTCCAGGATGACTGACAAAAAGGGGGAACGCGTAAGACTATCGCTATATTTTCGATTATATATCGATAAAATTCGTCAACCTATTGTTTATCAGCGTTATATTACTAATCCGTCACTGTTTTTTGGGCGAAAGGCCCGGGGCCGATGGATTCTCGCATCACCACTTCACCAGAAAAGCGCTGGCGATTGCGCATTTCGCCCCCGTCGAGCATGGAGACCAGTCGTGAGAGCGTTTCCTGAATCATATCCGTTACCGGCATTTTCACGCTGGAGAGCGACGGAACGGTAAACGGGGCCAGTGGAATATCATCAAATCCCAGCACGGATACCTGTGCCGGAACCGCAATGTTGTTTGAGGCCAGCGCTTTTAACGCCCCTACGGCCATATCGTCATTACTGGCCACCAACGCGCTAAAGCGGCTGCCCTGTTTCAACAACGTGTCCACCGCCGCCACGCCATTTTGCGCCTGCCACTTCCCTTCAATAATTAACGCTTGCTGCACAGGAATCTGATGTTTTGCCAGCGCCGAGTGGTAACCCGCCAGGCGCTCCCGTCCGGTGGGTGAATCGAGCGAACCGGTGATAAAGGCAATGTCACGATGACCCCGTTTGATTAACGCTTCCACAGCGTCGGCACTGCTGCGCTGTTGGTCGGCGTAAATGCAGTAACTGTCGTGTTGCCGCAGACGGCGATTGATCACCAAAATCGGATGCGGGTGCTGATCAATGATGGCGTCCATTTCATCGGGAGTGAGAAAGCGCGGATAGATGATGACGCCGTCACAGCGCAAATCGAGCAGAAATTGAATCGCAGCACGCTCCTCTTCCGCACTGTGTTTGCCATCCACCAATAGCAGTTGTCGCCCCTGCTGCTCCATCAGTCGGGCGGAATGCTGCATGAGCTCAGTAAAATAGCTGCCGGAATAGAGGGTGTTGGTGATCACCAGGCCAATAGTCTGGCTCGACTTGGTTGCCAGATTTCGCGCCAGCAAATTGGGGCGAAAGCCGGTTTCCGCGATGGCCTTAAACACCAATTCCCGCTTCTCTTCGCTGACATAACCGTTGCCGGACAGCACACGTGACACCGTGGCTTTCGATACGCCTGCGACCTTCGCCACCTCAACTATGGTTGCCATTTTTCACTCTGATTTACGCCTGTATCGCTGAAGTGTACGTGACTGCTCACCGCCCTAAAAGGCGATGCTTCCCATTTCATAGGCTGCAACCGCCGATATAGCGGATTTACGCAAGCCTCAATGGGCTTTGACGACGTGACCCGCCGCCATTAAATCGGTTATGCCCTTCTGCCGTATGTTGATAGCCGCGTTTATATCGCGGTCATGGTCAGCATGACAGGCAGGGCATTGCCATTCGCGCACCTTCAGCGGCATATCTGCCATCTTGTGACCGCAACTATGGCAGGTTTTAGAGCTGGCGAACCACTGATCCAGTTTGACAAGGTGGACACCCGCGCTTTCGGCTTTATAAGCCAGTTTCGCGACAAATTCGCTCCATGCGGCATCCCCGATATGACGGGCAAGGCGGCGATTTTTCATCATGTTTGCAGATTTCAACGTTTCCACTACTACCGCTTGATTGTCGTCGATAATTGAGCGTGAAAGTTTGTGTAGAAAATCGGCACGGGCATTGGTTACACGTTCGTGTTGCGCTGCCAGTTTGATTCTGGCTTTTGCCCTGTTAGCACTACCTTTCTTTTTGCGTGAAAGGGTTTTGCTATCACGGCGCAAGCGGCAATAAGCGTTGACCAGAAAGCGCGGGTTAGGGGTTTTCTCGCCATCGTCACGGATTAAATAGTCTTTTAACCCTATGTCATACCCTGTTACAGCAGTGATACAGGTCGGCTTTGCTGGCGCTTCTTGTCCATCATCGGCGAGTATCGAGGCGTAGTATTTGCCAGTAGGGGAGCGTGTGATTGTCAGGCTGGAAACCTTGCCGGCAATTTCACGGTGAATGTTCGCCCGGATAGGGGTCATTTTCGGCAACTGGATCGCGTCGGTTAATACCTTGCCGTTAGGGTGATAACTGGATTGTTTACCGCGCTTGCTTTTAAACGTGGGCTTACCTGCTTTCAGTTTCCTGTTAAAGAAATTGGAATAGGCTTTATCCAGATTAATCACGGCTTGCTGCAATGCCAGTGAATCATATTCTTTTAGCCAGCTATAACGGCGTGACTTTTTGGCCACTGCCAGCAGTGGTTTTAAGTCGCGTTTGACGTTCAAAGAAACGCCGTGTTGCTGGTACATATGGCGGCTGATATGTAGGGCTTTATTGTAGGCAAAACGCACCGCGCCGAACTGCGCATTTAAGAATGCGGTTTGCTCTGCGTCGGGGTAAATGCGTACTTTAGTCGCTCTTTTCAATTTCAGTGCTCATGTATAGAATCCAGATAATATATGGTTTTGGTCGAGGGTTTTCAAGTGAGTGTACATGACGCAGCTTTAGAAGGTTATTTGAAGCGCCGCCATAGCGTCAGTAAATTGGTGGTTCACCTGATTTTTACTACAAAGTACCGCCGTAAGATTTTTGACGGCGATATGATTGACCAGATCCGGCAAGCGTTTTTATCCGCTGCCGAAAAGCTGGAGATTGAAATTTTGGAAATGGACGGGGAAGCGGATCATGTTCACATCCTGGTAGCATACCCGCCGAAACTGGCGGTTAGTGTGCTGGTCAATAATTTGAAGTCGATTAGTAGCCGTCAGGTGCGCATTTTAAATACGCATTTACGAAAGGCGAGTAATAGCGGGGTGCTCTGGTCACGCTCCTATTTCGCCTGTAGTGCTGGCGGCGCAACAATAGAAACGCTGAAAGCGTATGTTAGATCGCAAGAAACCCCTGGTTAGCTCCCTTATATCCCCACCCGATTGGGCGAGGGACACGCGCTTTTTGCTAAGTCGCGAATTACGCGGAGATTTTTTTAACTGTGTTGATTGCTTGCCTTAACTTATCAATCGATCAGCATCACATTTTTAAACATCAAATTTTAAACTTCTTGCCTGTCAGGGATTTCATATTCATGATTTTGTGAAACCGGTTTCTCATGACTCGCTAATGATAAGCGGGCGATCGTACCCCTACTTAAAAAAATCAGAGACCTACAACTCATGGCTAAAAATTATGCTGACGTTTCACGCGCCATCGTGGCTTCGCTCGGCGGCTTAACCAATATTGAAGCTGTCACGCACTGCATGACGCGCCTGCGCTTCGTTTTGCGGGACACTGCCCTGATCGATAACGCTACGCTGAAAGCGATTCCGGGCGTGATGGGCGTGGTGCATACCGACACCCAATGCCAGGTGATCATTGGCAATAACGTTAATCTCGCGTATCAGGAAGTGCTTAAACTCGGCACACCCAATAGCGACAACAGCGCCCCGATAAAACGAAAAATCACCCTGCGCACGATTGGCGCAGGCATTCTCGATGCGCTGGTGGGCACCATGTCGCCACTGATCCCCGCGATCATCGGGGGATCGATGGTGAAACTGCTGGCAATGGTGCTGGAGATGAGCGGTGTACTGGCGAAAGGTTCGTCTACGCTGGTGATACTGAATGTCATCGGTGACGGCGCCTTTTTCTTCCTGCCGGTAATGGTGGCGGCCTCGGCAGCCCTGAAATTTAAAACCAATATGTCATTAGCCATTGCGATTGCGGGCGTGCTGGTTCATCCCAACTTTATTGATTTAATGGCCAAAGCGGCGCAAGGCCAGACCGTTGAGTTTGCCTACATCCCGGTGACGGCGGTGAAATACACCTACACCGTCATCCCGGCGTTGGTGATGACGTGGATCCTGTCGCATATCGAATATTGGGTCGATCGCTTTACCCCTGCAGTCACCAAAAACTTCCTCAAACCGATGCTGATTGTGTTGATTGCCGCGCCGATTGCCATTGTGCTGATTGGTCCACTCGGTATCTGGATTGGTAGCGGCATTTCAGCCCTGGTTTACACCATTCATGGCTATCTGGGCTGGTTGTCCGTGGCGATCATGGGCGCGCTGTGGCCGCTGCTGGTGATGACGGGCATGCACCGCGTCTTCACCCCCACCATCATTCAGACCATTGCGGAAACCGGCAAAGAAGGCATGGTGATGCCCTCTGAAATCGGTGCCAATCTGTCACTTGGCGGCTCATCGCTGGCGGTAGCCTTTAAAACTAAAAACCCGGAACTGCGTCAGACCGCTTTTGCTGCCGCTGCCTCGGCGATTGTGGCCGGAATTTCGGAACCTGCTCTGTATGGTGTTGCGGTGCGGCTTAAACGACCGCTGATTGCCAGCCTGATCAGCGGATTTATCTGTGGCGCGGTAGCCGGTATCGGCGGGCTGGCCAGTCACTCCATGGCCTCACCCGGCTTGTTTACCAGCGTACAGTTTTTTGATCCGGCCAACCCGATGAGCATTGTGTGGGTGGGTGGCGTCATGGTGTTGTCGGTGGTGCTTTCATTTGTTCTGACGCTGATTCTTGGCTTTGAAGATATTCCGGTGAGTGAAACAGCGCAGCCTAAACCGGTTGCGGATCCTGCTAAAGCCGTCAATGTGAATTGATTAACTGAGGTTTTTTATGTCTGAAGTGACATTTCCTGAGGGATTTTTATGGGGCGGCGCGTTAGCCGCCAATCAGTCAGAGGGGAGCTATCTGGCGGGCGGTAAAGGGTTAACCACGGTGGACATGATTCCTCATGGCGAACACCGCATGCCAGTCAAACTGGGGCTGGAACCGCGTTTTACCCTGCGTGACGATGAATACTATCCCAGCCACGATGCCATCGATTTTTATCGTCGCTACAAAGAAGATATCGCCTTAATGGCGGAGATGGGCTTTACCGTGTTTCGTACGTCGATTGCCTGGAGCCGCATCTACCCGAAAGGCGATGAATTAACGCCAAATCCTGAGGGTATCGCTTTTTACCGTAGCCTGTTCGAAGAGTGCCAGAAGTACGGTATCACCCCGCTGGTGACGTTATGCCACTTTGACGTGCCGATGCATTTGGTCACCGAGTACGGTTCATGGCGCAATCGTAAGATGATTGAATTCTTCGCCCGCTATGCGCGTACCTGCTTTGACGCTTTCAACGGACTGGTGAAATACTGGCTGACGTTTAACGAGATCAACATTCTGCTGCATAGCCCGTTCTCTGGCGCGGGTTTGGTATTCGGACCAGAGGATAATCCAGAGCAGGTGAAATATCAGGCGGCGCATCATGAGCTGGTCGCCAGTGCGCTGGTCACGAAAATTGCCCACGAGATTAACCCTGAAAACCAGGTGGGCTGCATGCTGGCAGGCGGCAATTTCTATCCATGGTCATGCAATCCTGAAGATGTCTGGGCGGCGCTGGAGAAAGATCGCGAGAATCTGTTCTTTATCGATGTGCAGGCGCGCGGTGCTTATCCCTCTTATGCCGCTCGCGTATTTCGTGAGAAAGGCATTGAGATCCAGTGGCAGGATGGTGATGCAGAACTCCTGCGACATACGGTAGATTTTGTTTCCTTCAGCTATTACGCCTCACGCTGTGCCTCGGCCGATATGAACGAGAAAAACAGCAGTGCGGCCAATGTGGTGAAATCGCTAACTAACCCGCATATCTCCCGGAGTGCCTGGGGCTGGGGTATCGATCCCTTAGGCCTGCGCATCACCATGAACATGATGTACGACCGCTACCAAAAGCCGCTATTTTTGGTGGAAAACGGCCTGGGTGCGCGCGACGAAATCGATGCCAACGGCGAGATTCATGACGATTACCGCATTAGCTATCTGAAGCAGCATATCCAGGCAATGGGCGAAGCGATTGCTGATGGCATTCCGGTCATGGGCTACACCACCTGGGGATGCATTGATCTGGTCGCGGCCTCAACGGGCGAGATGAGTAAACGCTACGGCTTTGTTTACGTTGATCGTGATGATCAGGGTAAAGGCTCACTGGCGCGCACCCGCAAAAAGTCCTTCTGGTGGTATAAAAAAGTGATTGCCAGCAATGGCCGCGATTTAAGCGAATAATCTTTGCGATTCACTGCCGGGCGATGTCACTTCGCCCGGCATGTTTATTAAAATACCGCACTGAATTTTCTATTAATTATTGGATCTGATTATCCTGCCAGCGTTAAAAGTCCGCGTTTTCCGCCATTGAACACCTGTACTCTTTTATAAATGCCGATGGTACTATTTGCGCGTTGAACCCAGCGGAATGCCGGCATGTTACGTATTGAACCTCGTCTTCACCCTCGTGAACTCTTATTTCTGCTTTTGGCTCAGCTTAAAGCCGCACTGACCTGCATTATCACAATGGCACTGTTGATATTGCCGCTCTCATTTCCCGCAGCGGCGGCACAAAACCCCGCGACCAAAGATGACAAAGCCAATCGTATTGTCAGCGGCATTATCAGCTTCACCCGCTGGCCCGCGCTGCACGATGCTCCACAGTTATGTGTGTTCAGTTCAGCGCGCCACGTCAATTTCCCTGCCAGCACCACGGCGACGTCGCTGCCATTCAGTGTGGTTTATCTCAACAGTGACAGTGAGTTAGCCAGCAATCGCTGTGATGCCCTCTATTTCGGTGAGCAGTCACCGCAGCAGCAGACCGAATTGCTCAGCCTGGAGAAAAGCCACGCTGTTCTCTCTTTGGCTGAAAATAATACCGATTGCGCCATCGGAGCCGCTTTCTGTCTTATTTTTAATACCGATCATCCGATGTTTGCCGTAAACCTGGATTCACTGGCGCGCAGTGGCGTGCGCGTGAGCCCGGATGTGTTATTGCTGTCGCGCAAAGGAAGCCAATAAGATGAAATTTGAAAAAATTAAAAATGAAAAATCATCTATCCGCATCAGGCTGCGCAAGATTAGCATCATTAACTCTGCGGTGATTTTGTTACTGTGCTGGCTACTGCTGACATCCACTTCGTTACTCTTCATCAAACGTTATGAAAAACGAAATCTTGAACTGATTGCCGCGACGTTGAGTAATAGCCTGACCGCCGCCACGGTATTTGAAGACAGCTATGACGCGCATAAAAAAATTGCCATGTTAGGCAATGAAGGCATGTTTGCCTCGGCGAAACTGGTGACGGACGATCAAACCGTGTTGGTTAACTGGCAAGACCAACAGCAGCAGGATGGCTGGTATGAGAACGTCCTGCGCCAATGGATCTATGCCCGACCGCTGAGTGTGAATATCAATCACGCGGAGAATGTCGTCGGGACGTTGACGCTGGCGGGTACGGTCAAAGGAGCGACAGATTTTATTCGCTACTCAGTGATGATCTTATCCAGCGGCATGCTCTGCGTACTGATTGTTGCCTTTATGCTGAGCGCTTTTCTGCATCGGGGGATTTTGCAGACGCTGCGCAATATCACCAGCTCGATTCATTACGTCATCAGCTCGGGTGACTTTTCGCTGCGCATTCCTGAAAGCCCGACCAAAGAGTTTCAGTTGTTTTCGGAAGATCTCAACTCATTGCTCGCAGAGATGCAGTCATTACAGGCTTCACTGCTGCGGGATAACCGTTCGTTAGCGGCGAAAGCGTTGGAAGATCCACTGACCGGGCTGGCTAACCGCGCCGCCTTTGTGACCCAGCTCACCCGATTACTCGACGGCCAATTTGCGCAAGAGCGCTTTGTTCTGCTGTTTCTGGATGGCGATCGCTTTAAGAGCATCAACGATAACTGGGGACATGCGGCAGGCGATGAGGTGCTGAAAGCCATCGGATCACGCCTTGTGGCGCTGGCCTACAAGCAGGATATGGTTGCGCGACTCGGCGGTGATGAGTTTGCGATGTTAATCACCAGCCGCGCGACTGAGAAACAGCTGCTGCAGCTGACAGAGGAGATCAGGGAAGCCATTGCACAGAAGATTATGATCGCGGAAGGCACGCCGATTACCACCTCGGTCACCATTGGCTATGCCTGGTCACAGCATGGCGATACGGTGCAATCGATTCTGGAACGTGCGGATATGCACATGTACAAAAACAAAGGGATAAGTAAGGTACGCATATGAGAATTAAACTTTTTCTGCTGATGTGTATTTTGGTTTGCGCGGGATGTCAATCAAAAGGTCGTTTCACCGCCGCGCAGATTGCCGCCATGCAAAGTGCGGGATTTACCGAAAACATGGAAGGCTGGGGATTGGGTTTATCGGACAAAATCCTGTTTGGCGTGAACGAGTCCGAGCTGACTGCTGCCAGTAAAACCAACATCGCCACTATGGCGAAGAATCTCTCAGTCACCGGGATTCAACATGTCCGCATTGACGGTCATACGGATAATTACGGCAAAGCGGATTATAACCAGCAGTTGTCACTGAAACGTGCTGATGCTGTGGCAACACAATGGGCGTTGGGTGCTGAAGTACCGCGAACCAACATCACTACCCGAGGTCTGGGCATGAGCGCCCCCATTGCCAGCAATAACAGTGCACAAGGCCGCGCCCAGAATCGCCGCGTGGCGATTGTGATTACCTCGCCTTAATCGCCCCCTGGTCGAGCGCATAACGGTACAAGCGCTCGACCGCCAGATTTTTCATTTTGACTTCACACATAATGTCGAAATCCTTAAATGACAGCGCCCAGTCATTTAAATCCTGATTAAAGTAGTAGTCAGAGTGGGCACGCAGTTTGGTTTTCGCCACCGTTAAATCGCGTTGATCCGGAAAGCCCTGTTCTGCGATTAATCCCTCCTGCGCAATCGAATAATGTAATACCGGCCGCACACCGCGCCAGGATTCGATAATCAGCGGAATACGCGCATCATCCGCCTTAATAAATTGATTCTCTTTCACCCAATGATGGTGAATATCTAATACAACCGGACAAAGATCGCGCGCTTGTAATACATCATCCAGCGAACAGGAAATTTCATCATTTTCAACCGTCAGCATATTGCGCGCTTCGGGTGAAAGACGCTGAAAAGCAGCACGGAATCCTTCGATGCCTTTTTTGCCGTTCATATGGATATTGATTTTGAAATCCTGAAACTGGCGCCCATAGCCCATGAATAGCGCACACAGCGCATGATACTCCACATCCTCAATCGCCCGATTCACTACCCCTTCATTATCCGAAGCGAGTACGGAATATTGTCCGGGATGGAATGAGAGACGAATGTTGTGCGCACGCGCCATCTCACCACACTTCACGAACAGCGTTTGTAAGTCGGGCATTAATTCAGTGTAGATAGCCGTGGCTTCAGGCACGGTGTACAACGGCAACAAATCACTGCCAATTCGCATCATGCGCATCGCATCCGGCAGTTTTGCCAACTGCTGCAACGTAAGGATTTGGTTTTCAAGGTTGTTGGTTGCCAATTGCGCCAGTAAACGCGCTTGTTCGGCACGATCAAGACTCAGGA
This sequence comes from Pantoea sp. S61, assembly GCF_016625145.1. Lineage (NCBI taxonomy): Bacteria > Pseudomonadati > Pseudomonadota > Gammaproteobacteria > Enterobacterales > Erwiniaceae > Pantoea > Pantoea sp. S61. The sequence goes on along the minus strand of NZ_JACVUO010000001.1, from coordinate 118,109 downwards.
AACGCGTACGCGTGGTGATTTTAAACGGAAACGGCTGCTTAGCCTGTGCATCAAAGTATTTACACGCAAAACCCAATTTCATCTCATTCCCCTTTTAGAGCAGCCTGAAAGTGTAGCCTGCCATGAGGAAAGTGCACGGACAGCGGCACGGCTGCCGCTGTCCGTGGGTTTACACGCTCGGGAAAGTGATGTTGCTGCCGGGTGCTTCACGATGCAGATGGATAAAGTTCAGGTGGCGTTCGTACTGATCGAGAATATCGATAATCACCTGCTCTTTGTTGTAATCCATCAGATCGTTGCCCTGGCTACCTTCCAGCAGGAATGTCTCCAGACGGTAATAGGTCGATTTACCGCTGCGCGCCCGATAGGTAAAGCCTGGAACCGAATACTGCTGCGGCCAGATCTGATACACGAAGTCCTGCTCTTCACCCAGTAGCACGCGCAAATCCAGATAACCTAACGGATGGCCCTCTTCCGGCTCGACGCGGTCCAGTGAAACCCGACCGCCGCGCAACTCCAGTTCTTTCGCCACATCCTGCATTGCCGGGAACAAGACGTTCTCCATCATTTGCTGGGTGTAGCGTGTGCCCGGATAGTTCATCAGACGCGACAGACGTTTCTTCCAGCTCAGGCGATCGTTGCTGGCTGGAATGTACGGTGCCGTTTCACGACTGGCGCTGGCGCGGCGATGGTCTTCCACTTTGAGCGACTTATACAAACCGGCCATCACAAAGAAGATCACAAAGCTGAACGGCAGTCCCATGATTACCGTAGCGTTCTGCAGCGCAGAGATGCCGTTGGTCATCAGCATACCCATGGTCAGAACACCAATCGCCACGGACCAGAAGATACGCAGCCAGTTGGGTGCATCACTGTTGATGTCTTTCAGCTTCGAGGTAAAGTTACCCAGCACCAGTGAACCGGAATCCGCTGAGGTGACGTAGAACAGCATGCCAGTGATGGTGGCAACCGAGGCGCTGAATTTAAAGGCCGGATACTGCGCCAGCAGGCTGTAGAAGCCACGTTCCGCATGCGCCATCACTTCCTGCGCAAAGCCAGCATCACCGTGGATGATTTCATACAGCGCTGCGTTACCAAATACCGACAGCCATAACAGTGTGAAGGTGAAGGGGATAATCAACGTACCGAGCACGAACTCACGGATGGTGCGACCGCGTGAAATACGCGCCAGGAACAAGCCGACAAACGGTGACCAGGCGACCCACCATGCCCAAAAGAAGAGCGTCCAGCTGTTCATCCACTCTCTTGGCTGATCAAACGCAAAGGTGTTCAGCGTCATGCCCATAAAGCGGTTGATGTAATCACCGACATTAAGCACCAGCGCATTCAGCAGGAAGTCGGTTTTGCCCATAAACAGCACAAACAGAATCAGCCCCAATGCCAGCGCAACGTTGAGTTCCGACAGAATACGGATGCCTTTATCCACGCCGGAGGTCACGGAAATGGTGGCGATAATCACCGACAGCACAATCAACGCCGCCTGCGCGGTAAAGCCTTCCGGGATATCGAACAGCACGTTCAGGCCATAATTGAGCTGCACCACGCCAATCCCTAAGGTGGTGGCAATGCCGAAGATGGTTCCTACCACCGCCGCAATATCCACGGTATGGCCGATCGGCCCATTAATACGTTTGCCAAAGATTGGATACAGCGCAGAACGGATGGTGAGCGGCAAATTGTAGCGGTAGCTAAAGTAACCCAGCGCGATCCCCATCAGCGCATACATTGACCAGCCAGTTACGCCGTAGTGGAACAACGTCCACACCATGGCTTGCCGGGCGGCTTCCATGGTTTGTCCGGCACCCTCAGGCGGTTGCATGTACTGCGTGACCGGTTCAGCCACCGAGAAGAACATCAGATCGATACCGATACCGGCGGCAAACAGCATCGCTGACCAGCTTAATAAGCTGAACTCCGGTTTGGATTGTTCCGGCCCGAGCTTGATGGCGCCGTAACGCGAGCAGGCCATGTAGATAACGAACACGATATACAGTGTCGCGGCCAGCATGTAGTACCAGCCAAACGTAGCGGTAACCCAGTTAACTGCTGTCTGAATCAAACTCGCAGCCAGCTCGCTGTAAAAAATGGTGACAAGTGAAAATGTCAGAATCAGTCCGGCTGAGGTGTAAAACACCACAGGATTGATTCTGTCTTTTTCACTGGCAGGTGGATTAATCATCGATGACCTCTGGTTAATTTCCTGTAATGACTCAATGGATTAGCGTGACCTGTCTGCCAGGCCTTGTTGTTATCAGTACCCCTGTTATCCCTCCATGCAGTGCTTTCTTCTGACGATGAGCCGCATAGCCCGGTTCACCGCTGCGCTTTTGTAACAATCGAAGCACAGTATCCTAACAAAATTCTTTTTTATATTGAACGTGCAATCAAAAAAAGTTTAAATAGTCCTCTGACATTGTGGTGGAGCTGGAGTCATGCCAAAGGTGGGAATGCAGCCGATTCGTCGTCGGCAACTGATTGATGCAACCCTCGATACGATTAACGAGGTAGGAATTAACGACGCAACCATTGCGCAGATTGCGCGCCGTGCGGGGGTTTCGACCGGCATCATCAGCCACTACTTCAAAGACAAGAACGGTTTGCTGGAAGCCACCATGCGCGATATCACACGTCAGTTACGTGATGCCGTGGCTGCCCGCCTGAAACCGTTGGCGGGCGCAAAGACCGAAGCACGCTTGCTGGCGATTGTCGAAGGTAACTTCGATGACACGCAGGTGCACAGCGCGGCGATGAAAGCCTGGCTGGATTTCTGGGCCAGCAGCATGCATCAGCCACAGTTAGGTCGTCTGGAACGGGTCAGCAGCCGTCGCCTGTTTTCGACCCTCGCCGCCGAGTTTCACCGTGAATTGCCGCGTGAACAGGCGCGACTGGCGGCTCACGGATTGGCATCGCTGATCGATGGCCTTTGGCTACGAGCTGCGTTAAGCGGCCTGCCCTTCAATATCGATGTCGCGAAAACGCTCACCACCCAATTTATCCGTCAGCAACTTGCTGGCGCACTGAATCACTGAGGAAGGAGAAACCATGTCCCGATTCACCGAACAGCAGCTGTATATCGATGGTCAGTTCGTTGCAGCGAGCGCAGGTCATACATTCCAGACCATCAACCCGGCCAATGGCGAAGTACTGGCCGAGGTACATGAGGCGGAGCAGGCCGATGTTGATCGTGCTGTTGCTGCCGCGCAAAAAGGTCAGAAAGTTTGGGCTGCGATGACCGCCATGGAGCGCTCACGCATTCTGCGTCGTGCCGTCGATATTCTGCGTGAGCGTAACGACGAGTTAGCCGCGCTGGAAACCCTCGATACCGGTAAACCGCTGAGCGAAACCCAATATGTTGACATCGTGACCGGTGCCGACGTGCTGGAGTATTACGCCGGTCTGATCCCGACGCTCGAAGGCCAACAGATCCCGCTGCGCGACACGGCGTTTGTTTATACCCGTCGCGAACCGCTCGGCGTGGTCGCTGGTATTGGTGCGTGGAACTACCCGATTCAGATCGCTTTGTGGAAATCGGCCCCTGCGCTGGCAGCGGGTAACGCGATGATCTTTAAACCGAGTGAAGTGACTCCACTGACTGCACTGAAGCTGGCAGAAATTTACACCGAAGCGGGCGTGCCGGCCGGCGTATTCAATGTGCTAAACGGCCGTGGCGCGGTCACTGGCCAACTGCTGACTGACCATCCGGGCATCGATAAAGTCTCCTTTACCGGCGGCGTGGCCAGCGGCAAAAAAGTGATGGCGAATGCCGCGGGCTCCACCCTGAAAGAAGTCACCATGGAATTGGGCGGCAAGTCACCGCTGATCATTTTTGATGATGCCGATCTCGATCTGGCCGCTGACATCGCCATGATGGCCAACTTCTACAGTTCAGGTCAGGTATGCACCAACGGCACGCGCGTGTTTATCCCGGCTAAACTCCAGACCGCCTTTGAAGCGAAGATTGCTGAACGTGTGGCGCGTATCAAGGCAGGCGATCTGAACGATCCTGCTACCAACTTTGGCCCGCTGGTGAGCTTCCCCCACCGCGATAACGTGATGCGTTTTATCGAAACCGGTATCAAAGAAGGGGCGCGTCTGCTGTGTGGCGGCAAACGCCTGAGAGGCGCCGATTTCGACAATGGAGCCTGGGTTGAACCCACGGTGTTCACCGATTGCCGCGATGAGATGACCATCGTGCGTGAAGAGATCTTCGGGCCGGTAATGTCGATTCTCACCTACGAGAGCGAAGACGAAGTGGTGCGCCGCGCCAATGCCACCGATTTCGGTCTGGCTGCGGGCGTGGTCACGCAAGACCTGAACCGTGCGCACCGTGTGATTCATCAGATCGAAGCGGGTATCTGCTGGATCAACACCTGGGGTGAATCTGCCGCCGAAATGCCGGTGGGCGGCTACAAGCACTCCGGTATTGGCCGTGAGAATGGCCTGATGACCTTGCAAAATTACACCCAGGTGAAGTCGGTGCAGGTCGAGTTATCCCGTTTTCAGTCCGTATTTTAATTCAGCTTTAACCTGAGGAGCGACTAATGGAATTTGATTACATCATTATCGGAGCCGGATCCGCAGGGAACGTTTTGGCAACAAGACTGACCGAAGACAGCAGTGTGAATGTGCTGCTTTTAGAAGCCGGTGGCCCTGACTACCGCTTCGATTTCCGTACACAGATGCCAGCCGCGCTGGCTTATCCGTTGCAGGGCAAACGCTATAACTGGGCGTATGAAACCGAGCCAGAACCGCATATGAATAATCGCCGCATGGAGTGCGGACGCGGTAAAGGACTGGGCGGATCATCACTGATTAATGGTATGTGCTATATCCGTGGTAACGCCATGGACCTCGATAACTGGGCGCAGCAGCCTGGCCTGGAAAGCTGGAGCTATCTGAACTGTCTGCCCTACTATCGCAAATCAGAAACCCGCGATATCGGTGCCAACGATTATCACGGCGGCGAAGGTCCGGTGAGCATCACCACCTGTAAGCCCGGTAATAATCCGCTGTTTGCCGCGATGATTGAAGCCGGTGTTGAAGCAGGCTATCCGCGCACGGAAGATTTGAACGGCTATCAGCAGGAAGGCTTTGGTCCGATGGATCGCTTCGTTACGCCAAAAGGTCGTCGATCCAGCACCGCGCGTGGCTATCTCGATACCGCCAAAGTGCGTCCGAACCTGAAGATCATCACCCATGGCACTACCGATCGCATCTTGTTTGAAGGCAAGCGCGCGGTGGGCGTGCAATACTTGCAAGGCTCAAGCAATACTTCACATCAGGTGCATGCGCGCCGTGAAGTGTTACTGTGCGCCGGTGCCATTGCCTCGCCGCAGATTCTGCAGCGTTCCGGTGTAGGCGCTGCGGCGCTGCTGAATAAATTCGATATTCCAGTGGTGCATGATTTACCCGGCGTCGGCGAAAACCTGCAGGATCACCTCGAAATGTATCTGCAGTATGAGTGTAAAGAACCCGTTTCACTTTACCCCGCACTGAAATGGTGGAACCAGCCGAAAATCGGTGCAGAGTGGCTGTTCAACGGCACTGGCGTCGGTGCCAGCAACCATTTTGAAGGTGGTGGTTTTATCCGCAGCCGCGAGGAGTTTACCTGGCCGAACATTCAGTATCACTTCCTGCCGGTGGCGATTAATTACAACGGCTCCAACGCCGTTGAAGCACACGGTTTCCAGTGTCACGTGGGGTCAATGCGTTCACCGAGCCGTGGGCATGTACAGATTAAATCGCGCGACCCGCGTCGTGATCCGGCTATTTTGTTCAACTACATGGCACATGAGCAGGACTGGCAGGAATTTCGTGATGCGATTCGTATTACGCGCCAGATCATCAATCAGCCCGCGCTGGATAAGTATCGCGGCGCGGAAATCAGTCCGGGCCTCGATTGCCAGACCGATGAACAGCTGGATGAGTTTGTGCGCAACCATGCCGAGACCGCCTATCACCCGTGTGGCACCTGCAAAATGGGCAGTGATGACATGGCGGTGGTTGATGGCGAAGGCCGTGTGCATGGATTGCAGGCGTTACGCGTGGTGGATGCGTCGATTATGCCGCTGATCATCACCGGCAATCTGAATGCCACCACCATTATGATCGGTGAAAAGATCGCGGATAACATTCGTGGTCGCCAGCCGTTGCCGCGTAGCGAAGCAGATTACTTCGTCGCCGGAGATTTGCCGGTGCGTGGTGAACCGAAACGGGCCTAAGCGCCTCTCTCAGGGTGACGATCGCGTCACCCTGCTCTTTTCTCGCTAGTTTTGCAGATAGGCCATGATCAGCCGCTGTAATTCGACCTTGATGTCATCTGCGCCCAGTTGATCACGTCTGGCGGCATCATGCACCACCCCCTCAACCGCAGAAGCCAAAACAATAGCGACCACCGATACGCGATCTGAATCCGTATTCATTGTTTTGACGACGAACTGTCGATAAAACTCCGCGTACTGCTGCTCAAACTCTTCGTGAGCGCTGCGTTCAGAGAGCGGCACTTCATCCAGCAGCACACGATGTAAGCTGGGATTGATTAAGTGCGCCAAAAATATCAGGCTAGAGGGGCGTTGCTCCAATTATGTCGGTATCAAGTCCAGCATTTGGCTGCTAGTTCATCCAGACGATCCCTTTTCATTCCTGTTTAACCGATGACGCTAGAGAGCCAGAATTTAGCGTATGAATGTAAATATAAAAGTATGTTGTAACTAGTAACGTGCTCGTTTTACGCCTTGTGGTAAAACTCATTCCCACTCAATCGCCTGCATAAATCGTTCAAGAATGGCATTCTGGCTGCGCCCTTTGCGCGTCACCACAGCGATCTTACTGGTGAAGTGGAAACGTTCCGGTGCGATGGCGCGCATGATCTTTTTCTCCACCCACTGTGCAGCATAGTGGTCGGGCAGAAAACCGATAAAGCGCCCGGTAAGAATCAAAAAGGCTATGCCTTCGCGGTCGGTTGCTGTGGCATTGCAATTGAGTTTCTGATGCATGGCAATGGCTTCTGCCGTCATGCGAAAAGCAGGCGCAATCGCATCGCACCCTTTTAGTTGCGCATCGTCAGGTTCGTGGGAAAACAACGCATGGGTGTCGCTACAGTAAAGCTGCGATCGCTCATCATACAACGGCATGTAATCCAGGCCGGAAATCGGCGAAGTCACCGGCAGTGCACCGACGTGCAATCGGCCATCCATCAACCCTCTTTCAATTTCTGCAGCCGTCATCATGCTGATATTCAGTCTAATGTCGGGACCTATCTCATGCAGTTTTTCCAGCGCATGGGTGATTTTCATGCGCGGCTGAGTCACCAGATTGTTAATAATCCCGATATTCAAATCCCCGCGCAGCTGCTTGTGCATCTGGTTGACTTGTAAGCGAAACTGCTCGATAGCCGCCATCATGCTGTCGCTATGACGCAGGATCTCACGCCCTTCTTCGGTCAAGGCAAAACCCGCGCGCCCGCGCTGACACAATCTCATGCCAAGCCGCTTTTCCAGGTCGCCCATGTGCAAGCTAATGGCCGATCGCGTCATGCCCAACAAACTTTCTGCTGCAGAGAAGCTGCCGCTCTCATTCACGGTTTTGAACAGGCGCAATAATTTGAGATCAAAGTCGGTAACCTGCGCGAGCGATTTGCTTTTCATTAGGTGAGTAAATCAATAACTGAAGATGAATTAATAGGGATTTAACTTAACTAACCGTTAAATGCAAACTCTTCATACACCTGTCTGGAGAAACATCATGTCTGATGCTGTCAACACTACCGATCTCAATCTGCAAGCGCACTGGATGCCGTTTACTGCCAACCGTAATTTCCAGCGCGATCCTCGTATCATTGTCGGCGCACAGGGCCGCTGGCTGACTGATGATAAAGGACGGCAGATTTTTGATAGCCTTTCCGGTTTATGGACCTGTGGCGCGGGCCACTGCCGCAGTGAAATCCAGCAGGCGGTGGCGAAACAACTGGGCACACTCGATTATTCACCCGGCTTCCAGTACGGTCATCCGCTGTCATTTCAGCTGGCAGACCAGATTGCCCAACATATGCCGGGAGACCTGAACCATGTGTTCTTTACCGGATCGGGGTCGGAATCAGCAGACACGGCGGTGAAGATGGCACGCGCCTACTGGCGCATCAAAGGCCAGCCGGCGAAAACCAAATTTATCGGACGCGCGCGAGGTTACCACGGCGTGAATATCGCCGGAACCAGCCTGGGCGGCATTGGTGGCAACCGCAAGATGTTCGGTCAGTTCATGGATGTTGACCATATTCCGCACACGCTGCAAACCGATCTGCCCTTCACTGCTGGTCAGACCGAAACCGGCGGCGTGGCATTGGCCAATGAGATGTTGAAACTGATTGAGCTGCATGATGCGTCCAACATCGCCGCCTTGATTGTTGAACCTCTTTCTGGCTCTGCGGGCGCCATTATTCCGCCGCTAGGCTATCTGCAACGCCTGCGCGAAATCTGCACGCAGCACGATATCTTGCTGATTTTTGACGAGGTGATCACGGGTTTTGGCCGTATGGGCCGCTGGAGCGGTGCTGAATACTTTGGCGTCACGCCTGATATCCTCAATTTCGCCAAACAAATCACTAATGGTGCGGTTCCGCTGGGTGGTGTGGTCGCCAGCAGCGAAATTTACAGCACCTTTATGGCGCAAAAGTTGCCAGAACACGCGGTGGAATTCGCCCACGGCTACACCTATTCTGCCCATCCGGTGGCTTGCGCAGCGGGCCTGGCGACGCTGGCGTTACTGGAAAATGACGCGCTAATTACGCAATCCGCCGAGCTGGCACCACACTTTGCTCACGCCCTACATGCGCTGCGTGATTGCCCAAACGTCATCGATATCCGCAACTGCGGTCTGGTGGGTGCCATCCAGCTTGCGCCACGCGACGGCGATGCCACACTTCGGCCGTTTGAAGCGGGTATGGCGCTGTGGAAAGCCGGTTTTTATGTGCGCTTCGGTGCCGATACGCTGCAGTTTGGCCCGATGTTCAATACACAGCCTGCCGAGTTAGATCGTTTGTTTGACGCTGTGGGTGAGACGTTGCAGCAGATCGCATAAGGAAAATGAGGTGATTAGTCATACTTAACAACATCTTCTTCATACTCTCTGCCGATTCTTCTGATTCAATACCTTTTTTGTATTCAGTCTGGATCGGCCATGCTTCGTCGCCACTTTCTTACCGGTTTACTGCTCTCCCCGTTTGCTGCGCACAGCGGCTTTAGCCTGGCCGCTTCTGCGCCAAAACCCGCGCAGGTCTTGCCCTTGTGGCCAAAACAACCGCCGGGTGGCGGTGGACCTTTAGGGGCGATGACGTTTAGTGCCAAAGGCGCACAGCGCAATATTGCCATGCCGACGCTCACCGTCTTCAAGCCGGTTCAGCCAAAGGGACGCGCCGTACTGATTGCGGCTGGCGGCGGCTATACGCGTATCGAAATGGGCAAAGAAGCCTGGCCCGCTGCAGCGTGGCTGGCGGATCAAGGCTACACAGCGTATGTGCTGAGTCATCGCCTGCCGCAGGAAGGCTGGAAAGATGGCGCGTTAGTGTCACTTCAGGATGCACAGCGCGCACTGCGTATCGTGCGTCACCGTGAGAATAATGTCAGCGTATTAGGCTTTTCGGCTGGCGGTCACCTGCTGGGAATGGCGGCGAACCGCGCGGGTTTTCACGCTTATCAGGCCAGTGATGCATTGGACAATCTCCCTGCAACGGCCGATCGTGCCGCGCTGATCTATCCCATCATTACGCTTGAGCCACCTTATGCACACACCTCCACGCATAAAGTGTTGGTCGGGAAAGATGCATCACTCAGCGCGGATACCGCCTGGTCGGTGCAATCCTACGTTAATCCGCAATCACCGCCGTTTTTCCTGGTTCAGGCCGAAGACGATCCTGTTTCCGATCCGCACAATACTTTGATCATGGCTGCCGCGTGTAAGCAACAGCACGTGCCGGTTGAGATGCATCGCTATCCCAGCGGGGGTCATGGTTTTGGATTGGGTAAGCCCGGCACACAAACGACTGAGTGGCCGGGACATTATCTGCAATGGTTAAACGCTTAACGCGACGGAAGATTGTGCCAGGCCCGTCAGCAAGGTCTCCGAACTGGCCACCGCGCCAAAAATGCCGCCCTGCATATGAATCATACTTAGTGCCGCTTCGTGATGTTTAAGCTCAGTCGCGGCGCAGCAATCGGACAGCACCAGGCATTCGAAGCCACGATCATTGGCTTCGCGCAGCGTGGTATGCACACAAACATCAGTAGTGATGCCCGAGATAAGCAGATTGCGTATGCCCCGACTACGTAGGATCAATTCAAGGTCGGTGGCATAAAAAGAGCCTTTGCCGGGCTTATCAATGATGGTTTCACCCGCCAGTGGCGCCAGCTCCGGGATAATTTCCCAACCCGGCTCACCGCGCACCAGAATACGGCCACAGGGACCGGGGGCACCGATTTCCGCCTGCATCCGCTTTGAACGCCAGCGTTTATTGGCCGGCAAATCACTCAAGTCGGGACGATGGCCTTCACGCGTATGGATGATCGGGAAGCCCAACTCCCGCATGCGTGCCAGTACGCGCTGCAAAGGCGCTATCGGAGCGCGGGTCAGTGCGATGTCATACCCCATGCTATCGACATAACCGCCCTTGCCACAGAAATCGGTCTGCATATCGATGACGATCAGTGCGGTATCCGCAGGCGTACACCGCCCATCAAAAGGCCAAGGATAAGGTGTTGAATCAATAGTGAACTCAGGCATTTTTCTGCTCCATCAGGCTGGCGGTGTTTTCGCGCTTCAGTTTGACTATCAGGGTGTAACTGGCTGCTGCCGTCACCAGACCAATCACCGCTTCACCAAACTTCGGGAAGGCAATGTGGGCAAGCACCGCACACAAGCTACCAATCGCCCAGGCCGCGAAAGCGCTGCCGCGCAGGCGACGCGTTTTGCGCTGCTCACTGATTTTGGCCATGAAGATTAAATCGACGATCATTACCGCGCCGAAGGGTGGCACCACAATGCCCAGCAAACTCAGCCATTCGAGGAAGTAGGACCACACGCCCGCCAGCGCCAACGCTCCGCCGATGGCGCCGAGGATCAACGTCCAGACTCGCATCTTGCTGCTGAACAGATGGCTAAAGCCAACGGCACCGTTGTACAAACAATGGGTGCAAACAGAGCCGAGATTAATGAAAACAAACAAGAAAGCGATGATGGAGAGTAACGTGCCGTGGTTCATCAGCATTGGCAGGAAATTACCGCCATTATTGACCGGATCAACCGCCGCGCCCACCGCCACAATCACTACACCGAACAGATAAGAGATCACATTAGCCATAGGAAAAGCGGAAAACGCCGCGATAACCGCTGATTTGCCGTCCTTCGACCAGCGGGTGAAATCCGCGGTCATGGTGCCCGAATCGGCGAATCCCGCCACCACCATCGTCACCGCCGTTCCCATACTCATGGCGCCGACTGCGCCAGTACTGCCTTTGAACTGAGTAATGGTGCTGAAATCGTGATCCTGCCCAATCAACCACAGTGCGACCAAACCGAGCACCACAAACAGCGGTGCGGCAATCATTCCCAGAATAGACAACGCACGTACGCCGAGGAAGGTGACGCCGGTATACAGCATCATGGCGATAGCGGTCACCGCGAGTGCGTTCCAGCCAAAGGTTTGGTTAATGACTGTACCGGTTAATCCCGTTTGAAACGCATACCAGCCAATCACGACGGTCGAGAGAAAACCGGACACGAGGATATAGCCTTTGGTGCCGAAGGTACGCTTTGCCTGCAGGGCGAAATTCATCCCGGTGTTACCTGCAAACCAGCTCAGTGCGCCAACATAAGCGAACAGCACCAGATTGCCGAGCAGGATGGCAATCAGTGCGGGCCAGAAACCCAAATGCCAGGTAATAATGCCACCAAACAACGCGTTGGTGAGGATCATCGGGAAACCGAACCAGACAGCTGATACCGATCGCGTCGAGTGACGGTGACTTAAAGGAACCGGCTCGTGTTCAAATTCCTGCTCCAGCGCAGGGGAGGATTTGTTACTCATGGGCAACTCCGATTAAGTCAGGATAAAGGTGATTCCACGGTTGGATGCGCTCGAAAGCGGCACTTGCCGCCAGCACCAGGCCATCGTCCAGATGACGACCCACGATTTGCAGACCAATCGGCAAGCCACTGGCGGTGAAGCCCGCAGGGATTGAGGCCGCCGGTTGGCCTGTGAAATTGAAGGGATAACAGAACGACAACCAGTGATCGCTGCGCACCATGCGCCCATCGATGATTTCTGGTCCCTGCATGTTGAGCGGGAACGGCGGTACTGCCAGCGTTGGCGTCAATAGCAAGTCGTAACGCTGCATAAATCGCCACAGCTGATTGCAGATCTTCTTACGTGCGGTATTGGCGTCGGTAAAGTGTTCAGCGCGCCACTCGCGTTGCAACATGGCGCTCAGATGAGGCGACATGCGTGAACCCAAATCGTTTTGCATCTTTCGCATGCCGGTAAGATCGCTTTCAAAGGCCACCAGCGCAGCAAAAGTGGCACCCTCATCGGCAATGCCGGGATCCACCTCTTCTAGTTCCGCCCCCAGTTCACTCGCAAAATGGCGCGCCGCCTTAGTGACAACGTCACGAACTTCCTTATCGACGGCGATATAGCCAAAATCGGCACTGAAGGCAATGCGCAGTCCGTTTAAGGGTTTATTCAGGGTGAGCATCCAGTCAACGTCACTACAGGGAATGGAGTGACGATCGCGCATATCCGGCCCTGCCATCACTGACATCATGAGTGCGCTGTCACGCACAGTGCGCGTCATCGGTCCAATATGCTCCAGTGATTCCCAACTCGAGACGCCGGGAAAGCGTTCATCCCGGCAACCGGGCCATAACGGCACCCGCCCCATCGAGGCCTTGAATCCATAAACGCCGCAGTGCGCCGCTGGAATACGCACCGATCCGCCGCCGTCACTGCCCAATGCAATCGGGCAAAGGCGAGCGGCGAGCGCCGCGCCGGATCCGGCACTGGAACCGCCGGGCGTTTTGCTCAAATCCCAGGGATTGCGCGGTGAAGGAAACAGCGGATTGTGCCCAACGCCGCTATAACCAAACTCGGGCGCAGTGGTTTTCCCCAGCAGCACCGCATCAGCAGCCAATAGGCGCTCGACGGTGATATCGTCATCTTCAGGAATGAAATCAGCATAGGCTGCTGAACCGGAGGTTGTTTTCACACCCGCCGTGCAAATGAGATCCTTAACCGCCAATGGGACACCCGCAAAAGCACCCAGTGCTTCACCGCGTGCACGCTTCGCATCCACCGCTGATGCCTGCTGTAACGCCAACTCGGGTGACGCCGTACAAAAAGCCTGAATCAATGGCTCGCGTTTTTCCATGCGATCCAACGCGGCTTGCGTCAATTCACGGGCAGACACCTCGCCATTGCGGATCAGCGCTGCCAGGGCAGTAGCATCCTCATCCAGTAAAGCCTCAAACATGATTCATCTCCCGATTTGGTCACTTAACGGGATTAATGCAGTTTGCGTGCCAGAAGATGCCAACAATTGGCGATGAGAAGATAACGCCTGATGGGATACGGACTTGGATACAAGATCGAATACTTATGTTTCGTTGTCATGCATTCGGTTTGACAGGAAGCACAAAAATAGCGCAGCGATGCGCCATTTTGGTAAGCACCGATGCTGGCTATTTTCAGCGTCGTTTAACGTGCCCGGCTGGGTAAAACATCATCGAAAAATGCAGCGCCACGTCATACAGTTGTCACCTGCGTATTATTCGATTTTTAATTCAGTAAACATTTCATAAACGACATCACGAATAGGATAATACTTATCACGACTAAAATGAGAAATGTGTCAGGGTGTGCGAGGTTAAGTCACGACTCAATTTCCACTATTTTATCTGAGGGCGAACGGGTGAATTATTTCGATGTATCCATTCTGGCCGTAATTCAGGGGCTGGCAGAATTACTGCCGGTTTCCAGCTCTGCACACGTCATTATGACGGAGAAACTCCTGGGACTGGACCCTGCGGCCCCCGATATGACACTGCTGCTGGTAATGCTGCATACCGGCACGATGTTCGCGGTGATTGTTTACTTCTGGAATAACTGGCGGGAGACCTATTTCAGTTCAGGCCGTGCATTTAAGAAGAATGTATTTTTAATTATTCTCGCCACCGCAGTGACCGGCGTAGTGGGTTTGGCGCTAATGAAGCTGATTAAATATTTCTTCGCCGCGAATGCCGATACTTTTGAAATTGAATCGTTGTTCAGTAACAGCAAAATAATCGCCAGTGGTCTCGCTGCCGCAGGCTTATTAATTATCCTCTCTTCACGCCTGAAAGAAAAAGATCGCGGCGAACTTTCACCTTTAAGCGCCGCAGGTATTGGTTTCGTTCAGGGGTTGTGTCTGCCCTTTCGTGGTTTTTCTCGTTCTGGCGCCACCATTTCTACCGGTCTTTCCCTGGGCGTGGCCCGGCAACGTGCGGAAGAATTTAGCTTTGCGTTAGCCGTGGTGCTGACACCGGCGGTGATCGTCAAAGAGGGTCTGCGTGCTTTCAGTTCAGGTTCTGCTGGCACGGCCGCCGTGAGCAGTGGCGTGCTTTTGCCCAGCCTGGTGGGCATGCTACTCAGTTTTGTCGCCGGACTTCTGGCGCTACGCTGGCTTTCCCGCTGGCTGGAGCATGATCGCTGGCATCTGTTTGGCGGTTATTGTCTGTGCGCTGCGGCACTGATTGGTTGGTTAGGCTGACTCGCGGATTGAGCTTCTGTGAACTTTAGCAGTGAAATCATTGGCATGCTGCCTGCAAGTTATCTATACAGGCACACAATCTCGAATGACAGACAGAGATAAAGATGAAGCTCAATCCAGAACAACTGCGCGCAAAAGCCAAACGCATATTGCTCAGTTTTGCTTTCGACTGTATTGATGGTGGCGCAGAGGGGAAATTGACCGCACACTGGCCTGGTGACTGCAATACCCTTTCCGACCTGCAGCCAGAGGTGTTGCAGGCTAAATAGACGCCAGATATCCCCCATCGATATACAGAATCTGCCCGGTAATATATCGGGCAGATTCTGAGCTGAGAAAAACCACACTGCCGGCCAGATCGTCGAGTTCGCCAAAACGACCCAGTGGGATTTTTTTCTGCATTGCATCGCGCCATGCGTCATCCTGATAAAAAACCTGCGTCATTTCCGTTGCGAAATAGCCGGGACCGATGCCATTCACGCGAATGTTATGCGCAGCCCATTCTGCGCTCAACGTGCGCGTCATCCCCGCCAGGCCTGACTTTGAACTGGCATACGCTGCGGCGCCGGGTACGCCCACACAGGTGGTCAGCGAGCACACATTAATGATCGCGCCGCCGGATGCAGCGGAAACCATGTTTTTCGCCACTGCCTGACCACAAAAAAATGCGCCCTTGAGATTAGTCCCGACAATGGTATCCCACAACGCTTCATCCACTTCGAGCGAGGGCCGAATCTGTTCGGTGCCGGCATTGTTGATCAGAATGTCCACTCGCCCCGCAGCGGCAACCGCCTGTTGAATGCTCGCAGCCTGCGTGACATCCAGAATCAGGCCATGGGCCTCAACGCCAGCGTCGCGTAACTGCCCCACCGCCGCTTGTAGCGAAACGGCATCTCGCCCGGTGATCGTGACACGTGCACCGGCCTGAGCCAGTGCTTGTGCCAGCGCATAACCAATGCCACGCGTCCCGCCAGTGACCAATGCGTTTTTACCTTGTAAGGAAAATGACGTCATGACACTCATATTTTTATCACCGTTTTCAGGAAGGTTGATTTACCCGCGATCAGTGTCTGATAGGTTTCAGGCACGTCATCCAGCTGCACCGACGGTGCGATGAGCCGGGCCAGGTCATCCGCCAGCAAGGCCATGACCTCCAATGCCGCCTGCTGTTCATGCTGGAAGACGCTGCAACCCACCAGCGTGATCTCCCGTTCCACTAACGCATTGAGGTCGATGCCGTCTGTGTGATGGAAAATCCCGACCATCGCAATACGGCCGCCGGAGTTGATCCCCGCGATCAGCTGTGAGAGTGCGGCCGGAAATCCCGATGCTTCAACACCAAAGGCATATTTTCCCGTTGTGACCAGCGGCACCACAGAAGCCATCAATTGATAGCGCTGGGCATTCGGTTCGATGAGCTGCACCTGACATTTTTTTAAGCGGTGCAGCAATAAGGCGGTCAAACCTCCGATCGTTCCGCCGCCTGTGACACACACAGCATCACCCTCAGCGACATTGAGTTGATTCACCACCCGCAATGCCACGCCTAACGGCTCACTCAACACCGCTATCTCATCGGGAATCGTGTTGGGTACCGCCAGTAAACTGCTTAACGGCAACGCCACTTGTTCAGCGAAACCGCCGTCAAACACTTCCCCGACAAAGCCCAATGACTCACAAAGATTCATCGCTCCCGACGAGCAAAATGCGCAATTGCCGCAGTACACGCGTGAGTCTGCTACCACACGCATCCCCAGCTGGAAGTGCTCGCTCTCTCCGTTGATTTCGCTAATAACGCCGAACAGTTCATGCCCCGGTGTCACAGGAAGATGAGCAATCCACTTTCCGGTTTTGAAATTATGTAAATCAGAGCCGCAAATTCCCGCTGAATGCACGTTAATTCTGGCCCATCCAACGGGCAAATCAGACAGGGGAAGTTCTTCAACACTGACCTGACCAATACTGTTGAGGCGCACCGCTTTCATATCAGTTCTCCGTGATCAGGCTGTCGATCCAGTGGGTGAATTCATCCTCTCCGCCGCACGCCAGCATTACCGCTACCGAGAAACCAATCGCTGAGCTGGTCGGGTTGTGTTGACTGGATGAGCCGGCACGTAGATTCATGACCAGCGTTGGGCAGCAAAACAGCGCCAGCCGCAGGATCTGTTGCCAGTTGCCGGGTAACCAGCCTTTCTTCTGCAGGTCTGCAAGCAAAGGCTTCCAGTACAGATCCCCTTTACTCGTCAGAAAGGCGCGACGTAATGGGCTGAGTTGCCAGTCATGATCAACAATCAGCCTGTCGCCTTCGCACCGCACGTTAACCTGATAGCGGGCAGCGGCATCGTCAGGTTCATACAACCAGCATGGATGTGCATAAATGTTATGGAAAGTGGCTTTGATTTCAGCCAGCAAGGCGGGAATATTGCTACCGGCAAAAGCAGGGTCGAAACTCACTAATTTAGGCTCGGCGTGCTGCGTTTCGTACCACACGTTGGCATTGTGTGCATCACCATGCGCCACCACCACACCGTGTGACGCCAGCGCAGCAGGGTTCAGCACTTGTCCCGCGGCCAGAAACAGTTGATGGAGTGTCTGTGGATAGAATACGCCGTTGACCTGCCAGTGCATCTGACTCAGGGTCTCCCAATCGAGCTGCACCTCGCCCAGCGTAAAGCGTTGCCCAACATAGAACTGCGCCACTCGCCCGCCTAATCCATCCCGATCACCCTCGGAAACCAGTCGATTCCAGAACAATTGATGAATAGATTCGGCGGCCACTTCAGCCGCCGTTGCCATGCGTAACGTGGGCAAGGTGTGAGCGAGAATATCGCTATCGGCGCGACGCTGAGCCTCAATGATCGCTGTTGATTGCGCCCCGTCCACGCTGGATTCCACCTCACGGCACGCATCCGCCAGACGCTGATCGTTGCGTAAGCAATACAGCAGAATCTGGCGCCCTGGCTCACCGCAGGTGTAGACCGGGACATCGACAGCGAAACCGTGCTCCCGCAGCAGTTCAGCGCGATAATACTCATCAATGGTGTGCTCTTCCCCTTCCTCGTGATGGAATTTGAAAAACAGCGTGCGCCCATCCGCGAGCACCACGCGACCATTTAACGAGTTCAGGCTGTATTGATCGCGGTTGATCTGCAGGCTGAGGGCTTCGATCCCCGTGACATCCGCGATCAGCTGCTGAAGTTTCTCGCTGGCCCGTTCCCACTGGTTTTCTTTGGTTAAACGACGCGCTTCCGCCGCAAGTGGAGGACGCAGGCGATCACTCATCGCGATCACCTTTCAGCAAGGTCTGTCGGACGTCTGACACCGCTAAAGCATGGCCAGGGAACCCTTCATATTCCGCAAAACGTTTCGCTTTTGGCGCCAATTCCTGATAGCCCCGGCTAGTGATATACGCGATAGACATCCGTTTCATGTAGTCAAACACCGAGAGCGGCCCTGCGGTTTTTGCCGCCCCATTGGTCGGCAACACCGCATTGGGGCCGAGCACGAAGTTACCCAGTACAATCGGCGAATGCTCTCCCAGCAGAATTTCACCGGCATTGCGGATTTTCATCATCACATCCATCGGTTCATGCGCCAGCACTTCGAGATGTTCCGGGGCGTACGCATTGACGAATTCAATCGCCGTGGCGAAGTCTTTGGTGAGTATCACGCCGCCGTGGTCGCCACAGAGTACGCGCTGGGAAAAATCGGCCCTTTTCTCACCAATTTGCTGCCAGTAGCCCGGCAGCGCGGCGATGGCCTCTTCCGCCACACGACGGCTGGACGTCACCAGATAGGCTGAGCTATCCGGCCCATGTTCGGATTCGATAATCAGATCGAGTGCCGCCAACGCCCCCTTCGCCGAGTCATCCGCTAAGATCAGGCTTTCGCTTGGGCCCGCTGGCACGCCGGGATCGATCAAATGCGCGAGCTGACGTTTGGCGGCCACCACCCAGGGACTGCCGGGACCCACAATCTTTAAACATTTCGGGATGGATTCCGTGCCGTACGCCACGGCAGCCACCCCTTGTGCTCCGCCACATTTGTAGACGTGCTCAATCCCCACCAACCGCGCAGCAACCAATGTTGCGTCATCAACCGTGCCATCCGGGCCTGGCGGCGTAATCACGATTGGCAGGGGCACACCGGCGACAATGGCGGGAATGGTTGTCATCAGCAATACGCTGGGAAATGAGCCCTTACCGCGTGGGACATAACATGCCACGGCATCAATCGGAACATGGCGGTCACCGGCAAAAGCGCCAGGACGCATCTCTTTCCACCACATTTCTTCAGGCTTCTGTGCTTCATGGAAAGCACGAATATTCTCCACCGCGAAACGGATCGAGTCGATCACCTGCGGATCAACGCGTTCGAATGCCGCATCGAACTCCTGTTGGTCAGCCTTAATGGCAAAGGTTTCTGGCTGCACGCCATCAAATTCACGGGCAAAACGAATTAACGCCTGATCCCCTTCAGTTCTGACCGCTTCAATAATCGGTTTCACCTTTTCGGCAAAACTCGACAGATCAGATTCGGTGCGTTTGAACAGCTGCTCAGGTAATACGTCAGACGTTGACAGATCATGAAATGAAACGGCCATAGTGAATCCTCAATATTGTCAGTGCGTGAATTCGTGTTGGTGAATGCGGCTCAGTACCTGATGCTGCAGCTCGATAAATTCCGGTACACGATTGATACCCTCATGACGTGGGCGCGGTAAGTTCACCGCGAAGGTGGTATCGATTTTCCCCGGGCCCATCACGACAATGCGATCTGATAGCCTGACGGCTTCCTCAATATCGTGCGTGACAAACATCACCGTCAGGCGATGCTTTTCCCAGATCTCAATCAGTAACTGCTGCATCTGATGACGTGTCATGGCATCCAGCGCGCCAAAAGGCTCATCCATTAACAGAATTTTGGGGCGGTACGAAAGCGCGCGGGCGATAGCCACACGCTGTTTCATCCCACCTGAGAGCTCGCTGGGCCAGCGATCGGCGGCATCACCGAGTTTCACCAAATCCAGGTGTTGCTGCGCAATTTCCCGGCACTGGCTGCTGGGTGTGCCCGCAGCCTTTAAGGCAAATTCGATATTGCCGCGCGCCGTCAGCCACGGCAGTAGTGTGTAAGATTGAAATACTACGCCGCGATCCAGTCCTGGGCCGGAAATCGGTTGCCCATCCACCAGCACATCGCCACTGTCAAACTCTTCCAGACCGGCCGCAATCGATAGCAGTGTGCTTTTGCCGCAGCCGGAAGCCCCCACAATGGAGACAAACTCGTTGTCATTGAGCGTCAGGTCGATACCGTGCAGCACGCGACGACGAGATTTCCCCTGTGCGAAACTCTTTTCCAGTTGATTCATCGTTAAGCTCGCCATCAGGAACGCCTCCGGTTGTAACGGAACAGTACACGCTCAGCAGCGCGCATGATTTGATCGGTAATCAGGCCCAGCAGCCCCAGCAACAGGATGTAGCCAATGATGGTGTCGGTCTGGAAATAGCGTTGGGAAACCACAATCCGGTAGCCCAAACCCGAGGTTGAAGCCACCAATTCTGCCAGCACTAACCACGTCCATGCCCAACCAAGGCTGATGCGCAATGCATCCCAAATCGCGGGTAAAGCTGAGGGGATGACAATTCGCAGTAATATTTTGCGGTCGGATAAACCAAGGGTGCGACCCAGCCCAACGAAATCAGGTGGAACGCGCTTGATGGCATCGATCATCATCAGTACCTGCTGAAAAAAGGTACCAATCCAGATCACGAGGAATTTTTGAATATCGTCAGTGCCCGTCCATAAAATGGTCAGAGGGACGAACGCCACCACCGGCATATAGCGAATAAAATCGACCAGAGGTTCGACTATGGCCTTGAACAAACCGTAGCAACCCGCCAGAACCCCAATGAAAATCGCCATGATCGAGGAGATAGCAAACGCAATCACCATACGATACAGGCTGCTGGCGATATCACTTTGTAACGTACCGTTCTGTGCCAGCGTCACCATCTGATGCCAGACGCGCTCAATACCCGGTAGAAAAATAGGCTTGATTGCCCCTGAGGAGGTAGCCAGCCACCAGGCCAGAATCAGACACACGAACACCAGAATCGCGATAGTTAAGAACTGGGCTCGCGTTGGCTCTTTACCAATAGTTAAAAGATGACTCCGACGGCGTTTTTTCTGCGCTTGCCGATTAACCCGCTGCAACTCAACTGAACTCATGCCCCCTCCTGATTTCCATGCCTCTTCGCTGGATAATCCAGCAAAGAGGCGGTATCAACGCTTACTGCTGATTGGCAAACTCTGCATCAATAGTTTGAGCAGGCGTCACCGGTTGGGTCACAATCCCGGCATCCGTTGCCGCTTTTAAAATATGTGGGAACGTTTTGCTGGTGAAATCATGTGACAGGAAGGCTTTGTTTTCATCTAAGGTAAAATATTTCACTCCATCAAAGGCGGTATCGAGATCCGCGGGCGTAGCGCCCACCGCTTTAGAAATAATGGCGCGACCTTCAGTCATATTTGCGTTATAAAAATCGAGCGCAGCACCCCAGGTTTTAATTAATGCTTTGATTTCATCCGGGTGGCTTTTAATAAAATCATCACGCACGACCAGCACGTCACTGATTAAACCTGGATCGGAAGATCCGCTATACAGCATTTTAATATTGGGGTCTGATTTCTTTGCCACGCTGAGGTACGGCTCATAAGTCACTGCTACGGGGACTCGTCCAGCAAGGATGGCGCTGCCAGCGGAAGCTGCAGGCATCGGCACAGGTTTAATATCACTAAAGGATAATCCTGCCGAAGCCAGTGCGCTGCGCAACAAAATGTCACTGGTGGTGCCCTCTTCATATGCCACCTGTTTGCCTTTGAGATCCTTGACGCTGCCGATCTCTTTGCTCGCCAGAATGGCGTCTGCCGTGTTGCTCTGATCCAGCACCAGGACGATTTTTACCGGCAGCCCGGCAGAAATCATCCCCATTGCGGTGTGCGTGGCGATGTTAGCGGCATCAATCTGACCACTCGCCAGTGCGGCATTAATATCTTTGTCCTCGGCGAAGTTGATGACTTCAACCTTGTTCAATCCCGATTTGGCAAAAAGGTCTTTTGCCGAGGCGATGTGCCACTGACCGTAACCCAACCAGGGTTCAACCCCCATTTTTACCGGGGCTGCTTCCGCGGCATAAACAGAATGCGCCGCAAGTGTGAATAAACCTAAGCAGCAAACATGAGAAACCGATTTCTTCACAGCATGGAGAGAAAACATAGTTATTTCCTTCTGTTATGATCATTGGGTGTTAGCGATAAGTGATACACTCATGTATATACAAGAATATGCAAGAGTGATGCCAGTTAAATAGCCGCTGGTGTCCGCAGTGGTTAATGTTTTCTGCGCCCTAACGGTGCACGCGAATAGTGCACTGCACTATGGCAAACAATATCCTGCAGATGAAGGA
This sequence comes from Pantoea sp. S61, assembly GCF_016625145.1. Taxonomy (NCBI): domain Bacteria; kingdom Pseudomonadati; phylum Pseudomonadota; class Gammaproteobacteria; order Enterobacterales; family Erwiniaceae; genus Pantoea; species Pantoea sp. S61. The sequence continues at coordinate 95,830 of NZ_JACVUO010000001.1, read as the reverse complement.
CGTCGAATAATTAAAAAGAAAAAAGCTGGGCGGGTCACAACAAATTTAGGTGGGAGTAGAAAAGCCAGGAATGATTTAAATGCTACCCGAAAAGGGAAACAGCAGGTTTTCCTGCTGTTTCCTGAAGAGTAGCGATGGGAATAAAATTAACTTTGTGCACTCATCAAGCGCACAGCAAAACCAAAGAACAGCATGCCCGTCAGCATATTGCCCAGCTTGACCAGACGCGTGCGATTCTTCAGGAAGCGAACCATCACACTGCCTGCCATCAGTAAAATCAGGTAATAGCTCAGGCTGATCACTTGAATCATTGAACCCAGCACCGCAAAGGCGGGCGCAGTATGCGTGACAGCCGGATCAATAAACTGAATGAAAAATGAGACATAGAACAGTATGGCTTTCGGATTCGTCACGCCCAGCAACAGCGCACGCAGGAAATAGTTCTCGACTTTGACGGCATCAGCGGGCTGATGACCTTCACGTTTGCGCAATGCACCCAGAATAATCTTTACACCCAGATAGAGCAGGAACATTGCGCCTAAATACTTCACCACCATAAAAATGTGCGGACTGGTGCGAATCAGCGTGGCGACACCGGCCCAGGCAAGGAAGATCAGAATCAGGTCACCCATCATCACCCCTGCTATCGCCTTAGACGCCGCTTTAGCACCGCGGCTCATCCCGGTACGCAGCACGTATAAACTGTTCGGGCCGGGCAACAGAATAATCACCAGCGCACCCGCCAGAAACGTCCAGACATTAATAATTCCTAAATCGTGCAACATAACAACCACTACTCCACCGCCATGCAGGTTGATTCGCCCGATGACTTTTGTTTTGATTTGACAGGTGAAAATTGACAGCGGATCACGCTGCAATTGGGCCGATATAGTAGCAGATGACGCTGTGCCATGTCCTCCGACGACTGCGTGCCGCATAATCAGTCATAGGCGTCTGCAAATTAGCGCTATATAATCCTGTGCATTACGCTGCAGGAATAACTCATGAACACAACGCTTAACCGCCTGATTCTGGCGGGCTTACTCACCTTTACCTCTTTAAACACCTTCGCCAGTCGGGTGGTGACCGATCAGATTGGCCGCCAGGTGACGATCCCTGATCAGGTTGATCGCGTGGTGGTACTTCAGCACCAAACGCTGAATCTGCTGGTGCAACTCAATGCGACCGATAAGATCGTCGGCATCCTCGCGAACTGGAAGCAACAGTTAGGTGATGGCTACGCGCAACTGGTGCCAGAGCTGACGCAGAAAGCCATGCTGGGCGATCTGACCCACGTCGATTTAGAAAAATTGGTGGCGCTGCATCCGCAGGTGGTGTTTGTCACCAACTACGCGCCAAAAGAGATGATTGACCAGATTTCGGCGCTGGGCATTCCGGTATTGGCGATTTCTTTACGCCATGACGATGCGGGACAACAAGGCAAGATCAACCCCAGCATGCAGAATGAGGATCAGGCCTACGATCTGGGTATCACAGAAGGCATTACCTTGATTGGCGAGGTGGTGAATAAGCAGCAACAGGCAAAAGAGCTGATTGCGGCGGCGTTTGCCGGACGTAAACAGGTGAGCGATCGTCTGCAAGGGTTAACTGAGCAACAGCGTGTTCGCGCTTATATGGCCAATCCGGATCTCACCACTTATGGTTCTGGCAAATATACCGGATTGATGATGTCGCACGCGGGCGCCTACAACGTCGCGGCATCGACCGTGCAAGGTTTCAAGCAAGTGAGTATGGAACAAGTTGTGGCGTGGAACCCTCAGGTGATTTTTGTCCAGGATCGGTATCCGCAGGTGGTGGATGAAATTCAACAGGACCCTCGCTGGCGCACCATTGACGCGGTGAAGCATCATCGGGTTTGGTTGATGCCAGAATATGCCAAAGCCTGGGGCTATCCGATGCCAGAAGCCATCGGCTTAGGCGAATTTTGGATGGCGAAGAAACTCTATCCGGAAAAATTCCGCGATATTGATATGCAACAGCAGGCTGATCGCTGGTATCAGCATTTTTATCGGACCGCCTATCATGACAACGCTACACATTCTGGCAGCCGGTAGCCTGCGCGGTGTCTGGCCGGATCTGATGACAGCCTTTCATCATCAGTCTGGCCTGACGACCGACACCCAATTTGGACCAGCTGGCCTGCTTCGGCAGAGGATTGAGCAAGGTGAACGCTGCGATCTGTTTGCCTCCGCCAATCTTCATCATCCGGCCACGCTTTTACAGCGCGGCCTGGCAACCGACACCGGTAAGTTTACCGCAAACAGCTTATGTTTGACCGCCAGGCGTGACGTTGTCACCAAAAACAGCACCTGGCTGTCACTTTTACAACGTGACGATCTGCGGCTGGCGACATCAACGCCGTTAAGCGACCCTTCCGGTGATTACACCTGGCAGCTATTTGGCAAGATCGAACAGGCTTATCCGGGCTGGGGGGAACGTTTGAAGCAGCGCGCGCGTCAGCTGGTGGGCGGCATCGATAGTCTGGCTGTCCCAACGGGCGAACTGGCAGCACAATGGTTAATCGACCAAAAGCACGCAGATCTCTTCATTGGCTACGCCAGCTATGCCCCACGCTTAATTCATCATTCACATTTGCAGGTATTTCTCATCCCTAAACCGTTCAACATTCAGGCGGAATATGCCTGGGCAATGCTCACACACTCAGCCGCCCCCCTCGCCACCTTTCTCAGTAGCGCAGCGGCCAAAACCATTCTGCGACAACATGGTTTTACCTGAGTTCTACGTTCAAACAGTTAGCGTAACAAACTGCGCACGACCATCCGTGCGCCCAGCATTTCGACTCTCAAACGGTTAAGGATTTTGCGATATCGGCTGGTTTGCTCATTGGCTTCCAGCACCCGGCGCAGCAAAATGCAGTAGTCCATCACCAGTCCTGGCGTCCAGGTCATACCCTCAGCACGACTGCGTACCAGACTCAACAACCAAAAATCGGGATTGAGGAGAACCCAAAGACCTTTTAAACCCTGTTCACCTAACAAGCCTTCAGTGGCTACATCCAGTGCCTGTATTACGCTGGTCGAACAGTTGCGTGATGTGAGGTTATAGCGGGTATCCGTTGCATTCGTGCGCCAGTAATTGCGCAATGCTGCCTGATTGTAGTGCGTGAGAACCAGACGTTTATCCGGACGACACCACCTTTTGATCTCACTGTCCAGTGATGGCAGCAAGCAGCCCTCAACGTCAAACTCCTCTTTTGCGCATAGCGTTTGCAGGAAACCGCGCAAGCTGCGCGAGACGTCATCAACCGGGTAAAGACTGATATAGAGTTCTTCCCCCATCTCTAAAGACGTGTGACCGGTTGACACTTCACCGCGATGGTCAATCGCCGCTACCCAACGGTCAAACCATGGACGACGTCCGGCGACATCGCCCGAACCCAGCGGCGTCCAGATGTAGACATTGAGCGGCACACTGGCATGCCCAGCCTGCAGCGGCGGATGTTCATAATTCAATCCATGCCGCGCACGCAGCCCTTTGCGGGTAAAGAGAGGCAGTGCGGTAACACTGGTGTTGTCTGGCAGCGCATGAATTTGCGCTCCCATAAACAATAGATTGATGCCCCAACCTGCCAGCAAAAGTGCAAAACACAGTGGCACAATCACATGCGGTGCCAGCGGCCAATGGGTGGCAATCAGGACACTGAACAGGATTTCTGCGCATCCCAGGCCGAACTTTCGCGTCCAGCGTCGGCAGCGCATCAGGCTGCATGAGATAACACGAAAACCGCCATCCAAAAGAAAAATCAACGCATAGCCCAGTGATAAACAGAAGCTACTGTCATGCGGTGCAATGAATACCAGGACGCCAAACAGCATCAACCCAGCAGATTTCATCAGGAGTGGCCAGGCAATACCGGCGGGTGAATAGATTGCCCCCATCGCTTCGGCTAACCCTTCTACCGCCAGCAATACCCCTAAAATATGCAAAGGTAACGATAAACTTCCATGTTGCAACAAATCCATAGCGATCCCGGCGCTGGCACTCGTGCACAGCAGGCCAAGCCCGGCGAGATAAGGCCAACCCGCTCTTAATGCCGGTCCACCCATCAACAGAAATAATAGTCGCAGCAAAGCTACTCTCCAGCGGATAACACACAGCTCAGTACGCTCTGTAGACGCGGGCAAATAACAGGAGTTCTGTCGGGCCTCGGCAATTCTGACTTCGTTTACTGATGGTTGTGACTGTGAGGGCACTCTACGTGGTGAAGATTAAAATTGGCTTAATGATAAAGTAAATATTGGCTCATTTTTTGAACAGCACGATGCCGTATTTGTGGCGATTTCAGGCTGAAACCGCCACTGGTTGCTGGAAGTTTAAATTTCTAATTATCTGATTTAATTGTTGATAGTGGCTGGAACGCAGAAGATCATGCGGCTGGCGTCGATTTCACACCGGTGCATGTCGCTGAATGAGCAGTTTTATAAAACTGTTGAGGCAGGGATTGCGGTTATCACTGCTCCAGGCAACGGCGAGATTGACCTGTGGCGCATCCGCCAACGGTTTGAAGACGATGCCATCCATTTTGAGTTGTTGAACAGACGAAGGCACCAATGCCACATAACTGGCGTCATTGACCAGGCTAAGCATGGTGTGTTGCAGACGAACTTGCAGACTGACCATAGGTTCAAAACCATGAGCCCGGCAATAATCCATGATCACTGCGGTTAACCGGCTCCCCGCGCTGGCGGAAGTCATCACAAAAGGATCCTCGCGCAGATCTTCGATCTGCAATTTCCGACTTCTCGCTTTAGGATGTGTGCGCGACATGGCCACACATAAAGGCTCGGTCAACACGGTTAATGTCTGCATGCCCACGCGTGCACTTCCTTCCACCAGTACCGCTAAATCGACTTCACCAGCCAGCACTTTATCCGGCAGGTCTTCAGTGACCGCCTCTTCCAACTCCAGAGCAATATTGGGGAAGTGATGGCGGATCAATCGCACATATTCCGGGATCACGCTGTGTGCAGAGTACATAGTGAAACCCACGCGCAATAAACCCGATTTGCCCGCTGCGGTGTCACGCGCCAGTTGTTGCGCCTGCTGGAGTGATTCGAGGATCTTACGTGCATCCTGGTAGAAGCTCTCACCGGCGGGCGTCAGCATGAGCTGGCGCGTATTGCGTTCCACCAGCTGTGTACCCACCGCTTTTTCCAGTGCAGCGATATGGCGACTTAAGGACGGCTGTGACAGATGCAGACGTTCCGCGGCACGGTGGAAATTTTTCACTTCTGCCAGCGCGATAAAATACCGCAGCGGCTTCACATCAAGCATGATTCATTTTCCGTATCAATCCCGGCCAAATTTGCTATTGGATCTGCATCACTAAAGGCACTAGAGTCCTTCAGCTTACTGGGAGGACACAATGATAGCTACGTTTCTGATTCTTTTGCCGGTTTTCGGCTTGATTGTGGCGGGATACGCTTGCCGCATGCTGGGTGTATTAGGGCCGACCTCGGCGACGGAACTGAATAAATTTGTGGTCTGGCTGGCGCTGCCCGCGCTGCTGTTTGACATCATGGCACACACGCCATGGCATACCATTTATCAACCGGGATTCTTCTGGGCGTTTGCCCTTTCCTGCGCCGCGTCATTTGTTATCGTGTTTGCCTGCCAAAAATTCAAAGGCAAATCCACTGCCGATGCCAGCGTCGATGGCGTTGCCGCCGCCTATCCCAACACCGGCTATCTGGGTTTCCCGTTGTTGTTACTGATTTTTGGTAAAAGCAGCCTGATCCCGACCACCACGGCCACCATTGTGGTGGCGTGTATCCTGTTCGCAATTGCCATCGCGATGATCGAGATTGGTTTGCAGAGTGAACGTGAATTTCATCGCCTGGCGATCAAAGTACTGCGCGCCATTCTGAAAAATCCCCTGATCATCTCGCCGCTGTTGGGCGCAGCGTGTTCCAGCTTGAATTTGACCATGCCAGGCAGCGTTGAAACTTTCTTGAAATTGCTCGGCGGCGCGGCCAGCCCTTGCGCGCTAGTGTGTTTAGGAGTGTTTCTTGCCAGCCGACAAAAAGCCAGGGTGAGCGAATTGCCCACTGCGGCCAAAATGAGCCTCACCACGGTGGGCCTGGTGGTGGTTGCCAAGTTAGTGATGCAGCCACTGCTGACCTGGATCTTAGCCGTTTGGCTGTTCCATCTGCCGCAGGACCTGACCAACATGGCGATACTGCTGGCAGCACTGCCCACCGGCACCGGCCCCTTTATGCTGGCAGAATATTACCGACGCGATGCACAAATCACTTCTGGTGCAATCCTGATCTCCACGGTGCTGTCGATTGTCACATTGGTGGCGATCATGCACTTTATGCAGGTGACGCCGATCGCATAGTGTTTCATTTCGCCGCTGAGCGCTGATCTCCAGCGGCGTAGACTGTGCAAGCCGCCTCTCCTTTCTCACGGTACTGCTCGCAATACGCCAGCGCTTCATGGTTCGCATCCTGCTGGGTGCGAGCCCAGTGGGCGCTTCCCCACACACCTTCACCATTGCTGGCGAACGCTTTTTCATAGCCGCGATCTGACAGGTAATGTTTGAACGCCTGTTGACCTGAAGGGGTCAATCCTGCCGGTGCAGCAAGCACGACTTTGGAAATCGACACCACTTCATGGTTCGGCAAATGTTGCTGGCTCAGAAACGACGAGACGCTGCGCCACCAGAATTCCTCTGGTGCAGAAATCAGTAAATCGTGTCCATCGTCACCGAAGGCCGGCAGAGTGACCAGCTTCCCCTTAGCGTCTGCGTGACGGTAAGCCTTAAACATCTCCTTGCCAAGCTGGGGTGAAAACGACTGATCATTGGCGGAGTAAAGCCAGAGCGTTGGGATGTGTGCGGTTTGACCATAAGATTTTAGCGCCGCCAGCAGTGAGGTTTTATCACAAACCTGGCCCTCACCCATGGCACCGCGCCCCCCTGAAAAGCTGATAATAGCCTGTACGCCGGGCGAATTCAGGGCACTGGCGGCGAGCACGCTAAATCCACCGGATGATTGACCGACAAGCACCGCTTGATGTTGTGCTGCCCATGGCTGTTCACGAATCGCCACCAATGCCGCAAGGAGATCCTCTCGCGCCAATTTCCCTGCTAACGCATGTTGCGGATGGGCGCAGCTGTTGCCTTGATAATCGTTGTGGCCGGTCGATTGACCATAGCCCTGACGCATCACCACCACAGCGGCATAACCGTGTCGGGCAAAGGTGATGGCGGCTGCAGAGAATCGGTTTGGAGTGAGCTGTTGGCGATCGCTTTGCTCGTTACCATCAGTACCGTGAGTGATCAGCGCAATCGGGAACACGCCTGGGGTATCGGGTCTTGTGACATACGCATCCAACGCCGCGTGTTGCCCGTTCGGCAAGGTTACGGTTAATGTGAGCGGCTCACGTATCAATCCCGCGAGTTGCGGAGCGCCGGTTGTCTGTTCAGCGTGACTCAGGCAACTGCTCCCCAATAAACCGATGATGAGAAAACTGCTTATAAAATACCGGCGCACCAGTGAATACTCCCTTATTAACACTCAGTGGTTTTTTTCGGGCGATACTATCACCTAATCTGGAGATAAAAACTGTACAAGGCCTTACTTGAGATCCAACCCCATATCTTATGAAGCCAGCTGTTGCTGCACCGCATCAAGAAACAGCCGCAATGCGGCGGGTTGGCGCTCGCGCGACATATACAACCCATAAATACCCAGGGTTTTCGGCGTATAGTCTGGCAGCACGCACTGCAACTGACCGTTGGCTATTCCGATACGCGCTTCCATTTCTGGCACCATGGCCAGGCCGCATCCGGCGATGGCTGCATCACACAATACTGATGAGATACCGGCGCTGAAGTTGCCGCTCACAGCGGTCGTCAGCGCATCGCCATTGGCATCGTTGAACTGCCAGCTCTGCCCGGCAAAGCGACTGTAGTGCAGGCAGTTATGCTGACCCAAATCCTGCGGCGTTTCAGGGATGCCATGCTTGCGCAAATAATCGGGTGCCGCGCACACCACGGAAACACACTCGCCAAGACGGCGGGCAATCGCGCCCGGTTCCGGGTTGTCCGTAATCCTGACCGCCACATCAATGCGCTCACCCACCAGGCTGACCGGCTGGTTGTTGATTTCTAACTCAATGCGCAACAGTGGATAGCGAGCCAAAAATGCCGGGATCATCGGCCCCAGAATATGGGTCGCGGTGGAATGCGCACAGGCTACGCGCAATGTCCCTTGTGGTTCCCCCGGCTCACCCTGCCCGGTGATCTCATCAGCCAGGCGTGCCAGCATGCGGGTTTTCTCCAGCACTTTTTCCCCAGCTGGGGTGATGGTCAGGCGACGTGATGAACGGTGCAGCAAACGTGCACCCGCCCATTTCTCCATTTCATCCAGATAACGACTCACCATCGGCCGGGAGATAGCCAGCGCTCGCGCCGCAGCACTTAGGCTGCCAAGTTCGCAGATGCGATTAAAGACCGATGCCGCTGTCACTCTGTCCATCTGCTCTCCATCTGATCGTTTTACGAAACTGACCATCTCTATTTGCGGTAATTCTAGCAGACAGCAAAATCCTTACAATGGTGCGCTTACCGGCCATGTTGGCATTGAAAGGAAAATGAGATGAAGATGAAGTCACTGACGTTGGTGCTGACACTGGCAGCCAGCCCAGCATTTGCTACCCCGCTGCAGCTGGCGGTTTACAACCCACAGGAACAAGGGGTGTTTCCGGTATCGTCAACGCTGATTACCGGGCCACACGAAGCGCTGCTGGTCGATGCGCAATTCAGCCCGAAAGATGGCGAAAAACTGGTGGAGATGATCAAAGCGAGCGGTAAAAAACTCACGCAGATCGTGATTACCTCAGGCGACCCTGACTTCTACTTTGGCCTCGAGCCGATTGTGAAGGCCTTCCCACAGGTAAAAATTGTTGCGTCACCAACAGTGGTTGAACACATCGAGGCCACCAAAACGGCGAAATTAGCCTATTGGGGCCCGAAAATGCCGGGCGGCGCGCCAAACCAGCTATATGTCCCGCAGATTACCCATCAGAATTCGTTTAGCGTGGATGGCGAACGTATTGAACTGCGCCATGCGGATGATAAATCCGCCTATCTGTGGATCCCCGCCAACAAAGCCGTGTTGGGCGGAACCGCCATCGCTGGTGGCATTCACGTCTGGACTGCAGATACGCAAACACCCGCCAGCCGTGAGCAATGGCGCAGCGTGCTCAAAGAAATACAGCAACTCAAGCCGAAGGTGGTCATTCCAGGGCATTACATCGGCGCACGTCCGGCGGGTGATAGTGCGGTAACATTTACCCTTAACTATCTGCAAACTTTTGAACAGGCACTTCAGCAACACAAAGGTTCGGCAGAAGTGATTGAGGCGATGAAAAAAGCCTATCCGAATTTGCCCGATGAAAGCTCGCTGGAACTCAGTGCCAAAGTGAATACCGGCGAGATGAAGTGGTAATCACTGTGATGTGATGGGATATCAGGTCGTTGTAAATAGCGACCTGACCTTATCACCACACATGATGTTAATATCTGAATGACTGCAATCCAATCCCATTTTACTTAATAGTCAAATCCAGCCTCAACTGTTAATTTCCCCGAGCCTGCAACATGTTTATTATTCTCACAAAAGGGTTCGCGAAATGAATGCATTACGGCGCTTGAGTCGGATTTTATTTATTACACTAATGGGAACACTTAGTATTATTTCAGCGCAAGCAGAAACGCCACAGAAAGGCGGGATGTTGACACTGATTTTACCCAGTGAGCCTTCAGCTCTGGTGGCGCTGGCAACGGTCGCACAGCCGGTGATTGCCACCAGCGCCAAGGTCAATGAAGGATTATTGACCTACGATTATAATCTTCATCCGCTGCCACAGTTGGCCACCTCGTGGGACATTAGCCCAGACGGCAGGCGCTATACCTTCCACCTGCGCAAAGGGGTGAAATGGCATGATGGTCAGCCATTTACCTCTTCTGATGTCGCCTTTTCACTCGATCTACTGAAGAAAACCCATCCGCGAGCCAAATCCACCTTTGCCAATGTCACCAGCATCGAAACGCCAGACGATCTTACTGCGATACTGGTGCTTAGCCATCCGGCACCTTATCTGATTACCGCTTTTGCCGCCGGAGAAACGCCGATTCTGCCTAAGCACATCTACGAAAACGGAGATGTGCTGAAAAATCCTAACAACAATGCACCGATTGGCACCGGGCCGTATATTTTTGAAAAATGGGAGCGCGGCAGCTACATCCTCTATAAACGCAATCCCCATTATTGGGATGCGCCAAAGCCTTATATCGACCAGTTGGTCGTGAAGTTTTCGACTGATCCCACCGTACGTTCACTGGCATTGCAAACTGGTCAGGCGGATATTGGCTATCGTACACCGGTCGCGCTCAGCGAGCTGAAACGCCTGCAGGAAAACCCTAAATTAGAATTTGAAACTCAAGGCTACAACTACTCCAATAGCGTGGCATCGATTCACTTCAACCTTGATGACAAGCTGTTCAAAGACTTGCGCGTTCGCCAGGCTATCGCGCACAGCATTAACCGCAAGGCGCTGTTGAATGTGGTTTATTTTGGTTACGCTACCCCTACTGAAACCCCGGTTGGCCCAAATCTGAAAGCGTTCCACAGTACTAAGCCTTCCCCTTATCAATACGATTTGGCGGCGGCAAACAAGCTGCTGGATGAGGCGGGCTACAAAAAAGGTGATGACGGTGTGCGCCTGCGCGTCACCCTGGATTACAGCACCTTCGATGACACCTTCCGACGCAACGCTGAATTTGTTCGATCCGCACTCGCTCGCGTGGGTATCGCGGTAACGTTGCGTTCGCAGGATCTGTCAACGTATGCCACTCGCGTGTTTACTCAACGCGATTTTTCCTTCTCCATCGATCAATATGCCAACCTGTACGATCCCACAGTAGGTGTGCAGCGCCTGTATTGGTCAAAGAACTATCGTCCGGGTGTGCCATTCACCAATATCTCCCATTACCAGAATCCTCAGGTTGATCAATTGCTGGAAGCGGCCCAAACCGAGAACGATGCGGCCAAACGCGTTGCGGAATTCCAGCAATTTCAGGACATCGTGCAGCAGGAACTGCCGGATATAAATCTGGCCTCTCCGCAATTTATCACCATCCGCAATAAACATGTTCATGATGACTCTCCTACTGCCGATGGTCTGGAAGGAAATTTATCCAGCGTGTGGCTCGATAAGGCAGCCAAATAAATTCTCACTCGCGATAATAAACAAACCGGTTAATCAAGGCTGCCGGTTTTCTTTATCAGAAAAGCGCAAAACTTTTGCGCTTTTAATTCATTCTTCCTGCCAGCCCCCTTTGTTAACGTCAATCCTCATTATGCCTTTCGGTATTTTCAGGGATCCCAATCATGACGCAATCCATACATCAACCGGCCACCCTTGGTATTCTGATGGTCAAAACCGCATTTCGTCGCTACCAGGGCGACATTGGTAATCCGCAAACCTGGCCCTTCCCGGTGCGCTATCAGGTGGTGGACGAGGCCATCCCTCAGCGCATGGGCCATTTGGGTGAACACGCACTACTTGAGCCGTTTAAACGTGCCGCACAGATCTTGATTGATCACGGCGTAGATGGGCTCACCACCAGTTGCGGCTATCTTTCGTGGTATCAACAGGAACTGGCGGCCTGGTCACCGGTACCCATCGTTACCAGCAGCCTGTTGCAGTATGTCAGCCTTCGCCAGATCCTGCCGGCTAACCGCCCTCCACTGATTCTGACGTTTGATGAGAGCACCTTAAAGGCGGAATATCTCACTCGTGTGGGTATTCCCGCAGAGGCGCAGGTGGCCGGTATGCCAGCTGATTCTGAGTTTGTGCGCTCAATCCGGGAGGGCGACAGCAGCGTTAACTGGGCAACGCTGGCCGTTGAAGTCCTTAGTGCGGCGACTAGCGCTTTACAACGCTTCCCCAACAGCGGGGCACTGCTCTTGGAATGCACCAACCTTGCGCCGTTTAGCGCGCTATTGCAGGCGCGCTTTGGCTTACCGGTTTATGACACGCTGACGCTGGTAAATAGCTTTCAGGCGGCTTTGCGCCCTTCGCATTGGGATCGGGGGGCACAATGGACCCTTTGATGTCGCGCAGCCACGCGTCCGACCGCCAACCCGTAGGTCCGCTATCACGCACCACACTGCGTGTACTATTTGCATTGCGGAATGCCCTGATCCAGGCCGTTCCCGCTGCGTTGGGGATCGTGCTGGTGGTATTTATTTTGTTGCAACTGGTGCCCGGCGATGTGGTGGATGTGATGGCCAGCCAGTCTGGCAGCGCCTCCGCCGAAACCATGGCGTGGCTGCGGGCCGAATACGGTCTCGATCAGCCGGTTTTGACGCAGTTCTGGAACTATCTGTGGCACCTTGCGCATTTCAGCCTTGGTTATTCTCCGCGCTTTGGCACCGATGTTACCGGGCTGATAATCGGCCGTTTACCCGATACGTTATTGCTGATGCTGCTGGCACAAGCCTTGGCATTGTTGGTCGGGATTGGCTTCGGCGTCGTTATGGCCGTCTGGGCCAATAAATGGCCGGATCGTCTGCTGACGCTGGTCAACCTGCTGCTGTATTCCCTGCCCGGCTTTTGGATTGGATTGTTGGTGTTACTGCTGTTTTCGGTGCAACTCAACTGGCTACCCAGCGGCGGCAACCAAACGATTGGCGCTAATCTCTCGGCAGGTGGCACGTTGCTGGATAAACTGCAACACGCGCTGTTGCCGGTGCTGGCGCTTAGCAGTTATTTCATCGCGATTTATGCCCGCCTTACCCGCAGCGCATTGCTGGACGTCGCCGATCAGGATTTCATTCGCACCGCACACGCCAAAGGTCTGGCGCCATGGCGCATCGTGCTGCGTCATATGCTGCGCTGCGCGCTGACGCCGGTGACCACCGTTGCAGGGTTATATTTTGGCAATCTGTTGGGAGGGGCTGCCGTCATTGAAACCGTGTTCAGTTGGCCAGGATTAGGCAGCCTGGCGATGGAAGCCATCGTGGCGCGTGATTTCAATGTGGTGCTGGGCATACTGCTGCTGTCGGCCTTTATGGTGGTCATTGTGAATGTGCTGGTCGATGTGCTGCAAAGCCTGATAGACCCGCGTATGGAGGGCCGCGCATGAAGCTGCTCACACTCTCTCTCACGCCATTAATCGCCTGGCGTCGTTGGTTTCGATCACTCGAAGTGATGCTGGGCAGTTTGCTGCTGGCCAGCGTGTTGCTGATGGCATTACTGGCCGACGGGTTGTATCCCGGTGACCCGCTGGAAATGGTGGCTCAACCGTTTCTCTGGCCGGGTGATGATGCGCAGTTTCCCCTTGGTACTGATTCGCTCGGGCGCAATGTGGCCGCTGGAATTTTTCATGGCGCGCGAGTTTCACTGCAAATCGGCACTATCGCGGTAGTGGTGAGCGTGGTAATTGGCCTGATTGCAGGGGCCAGCGCTGGGTATTTCGGTGGTAAAACTGACCGCATCGTCACGCGTATCAGCGAGCTGTTCCAGACCTTCCCGGCTTTTTTACTGGTGGTGATATTGGTCGCGATTGGACATCCCACGGTGAATTACATTGCTGGCGCGATTGGTGTAGCGAGCTGGCCGATGATTGCACGGCTGGTGCGGGCAGAGTGCCGTCTGCTGCGTCATCAGGAATTTGTGCTCGCGGCACAGACGTTGGGTTACAGCCCGCTGCGTATTTTAGTCAGTGAGGTGCTGCCCAATCTGCTGCCCACCTTGGTCGTCACGCTATCAGTGATGATGGCCAATGCCATTTTGACAGAATCCTCGTTGGGTTTTCTCGGCTTTAGCGATCCCAACCGCATCAGTTGGGGTGGCATGATTGGCGATGGGCGTCAGTCGTTGCAAAACGCCTGGTATCTGGCCGTGCTGCCCGGCAGTGCGCTGGCCGCGACCATACTGGCGCTGAATTTATTGGGCGATGCCATCAATGACTGGCTCAATCCGCGTCGTAAAGGAGTATCCCAATGAGCGCAATACTGGAATTTCGTCATTTCTCTGCCCATTTTGGTGGGCGTTATGCGGTACAGGATCTCAATCTCAGCGTGCAACCCGGCGAGATGCTGGCATTGGTTGGCGAATCGGGCAGTGGCAAATCAATCAGTGCCCTGGCTGCTTTGCGTTTAACGCCGCCAGCCGCCACGCTGGAAGGTGAGATTCATTACCAGGGGTTAAACCTACTGGCGCAGCCGGAGGCCACATTACGCCGTCTGCGTGGCAAATCCCTCGCCATGATCTTTCAGGATCCAATGACCTCGCTGAATCCGGTGCTGACCGTTGGGCAACAGTTAGCAGAAAGCGTGCAGTTACATCTGGGTTTGAACCGACATGAGGCGCGTCAGCGTGCCATTACCCTATTAGAGCAGGTGAACATTGCTCACGCGCAGCAACGTGTCGATGATTACCCACATCATTTCTCTGGCGGCCAGCGCCAGCGCATCATGATTGCCATGGCAATTGCCTGCGAACCCAAACTGTTGATTGCCGATGAACCCACTACCGCGTTGGATGCCACCGTACAGCGCCAGATTCTGGAACTGCTGGATCGTCTGCGCCATGAACTTGGCATGAGCGTGCTGTTTATCACTCACGATCTCGGATTAGTCGAGCAATATGCCGACCGCGTGGCTGTACTCTATCGCGGCGTAAAAGTCGAAGAGAGCTCTAAAGCTGCGCTATTCCATCAGCCGCAACACCCTTATAGCCGTGGATTGCTGGCGGCTTCGCTGCATGCGGGGGAAACACCTCATTATCGGCAGCGCCGCCTGACAGAGATTGTGCATCAAGCAGACGGACCACCGCGACTTGTGACGCCCGAAGCCCTCCCATTATCGGCGATTGATGCGCAGGCAGCGCCGCTACTGGCGATTGATGACTTGCAGTTTCGTTATCCTTCCATGCCAGCGGGCAGCGCTTCAGTGCGTAATGTTTCATTGCATATCCAACCCGGAGAGACGCTTGGGCTGGTGGGCGAATCTGGCTGTGGTAAATCAACGCTGTCGCGCCTGCTGTTAGGATTGTTAAAACCGGATAACGGCCAGATTCACTTCACGGGTGAGCGGATAGATCATCTTAACAACCGGCAGCGTGCGGGCTGGCGCCCGCGCATCCAGATGATCTTTCAGGATCCGTTCTCTTCACTCAATCCTCGCCATACGGTGGAAGAGATTCTGCGGACGCCTTTGCGTGTACACGGTCGAGGCTCGCGCAATGAGCAACAGCGCAAGGTGTTAGAGATACTTGATCAAGTCGGTTTGCCGTCTAACGCATTGAAACGTCATCCGCATGAGTTTTCAGGTGGGCAGCGTCAGCGCATTGGCATTGCTCGCGCGTTGATACTCAGCCCGGATTTGCTGATTTGCGACGAACCGGTTTCAGCGCTGGATGTATCGGTTCAGGCGCAGATTTTAAACCTGCTGGTAAGCCTGAAACAGCAACGTAACCTGTCACTGCTGTTTATCTCCCACGATCTGGCGGTGGTACGATACATCGCGGATCGGGTAATGGTGATGTATCAAGGCGAAATAGTCGAGCAAGGCGACCATCAGCAGATCTGGCAGCGACCGGTACATGCGTATACGCAGCAGTTGCTGACGTCGGTGCGCTCTGCCACTGCACCGCCATTGCTGACGGCGACAGGGTGACAGACCGAATTGAGATAATGGAAAACATAATCTTCCATATCTGCGCGGTATTGACCCCACTGACCTGTCGTCCGAAGGAAGGTTAGGAAACGCCCATTGGTATTTGAATACACTCTCCTCTCTCCTTTAATGAACCACCTGGTTTTGTTAATATTCATCGCCGACAAAGGAGAGAGTGATGCGCACGCTAACCGAACAAAAAAGAACTGACATTATCAACGCCGCTTCAGCCGTGTTTCTCGAACAAGGATATGAGCGAGCCTCAATGGATAGCGTTGCAAAGCAGGCTGGTTGTTCCAAGGCGACCCTGTATAACTACTTCTCCTCCAAAGAGAGCCTTTTTGAAGCTGTTGTCAGATGTTTTAGTACTCATTTTCTGATGCATGCGGCTGAAGAACTTAACGACCCGGAAACTCAAACCTTGTTGTTAAGTGAGAAGTTACAGCGTTTTGGCGAGGGCATGCTGGGGGCGCTGACGTCAGACTGGAAGGCCTTACAGTTGTACAGAATGGTGGTTGGAGAAGCAGGTCATTCCGACATCGGCGCGCTTTTTCATGAGTCCGGCGTGCGTGAGAGCATGGACGCTCTGACGGCGGTGATGGAGCATCACATCGCCAACGGGGAATTGATCGGCGGCAACCCAGCCTTACGCGCCAAACAATTTTCATCATTGGTAAAAGCTGAAGTCGATGAATTATTCCTTCAGCGGACCTTGCCGAGCTATACGATAAGTGAGGTGACGGCCATGGTGCAAAACGCCGTTTCGTTGTTCCTCAAAGGTGCTGGTCAAAACAACTGAATCCTGACTGACAAATTGAAAATGAGCGTCAGCACGACAATGGTGTCGATCATCAGGAGTATTATCAAGGGTTTGAGGCGCGCTCCCCAAACCCTGACCGCATAAAAACCGCCTCGTTTTATGCCTAATTTCCAGAGATAAAATATCTCCCCCAGATTGCGGATGGCGCGAAAGAGCAATAACAAAATTGCCGCTAATCCGACCATCATCCTACATAGTTTCCGTTAAGCCTTTCACTCGACACAAACAAACGTTTTGCATTCACCTCTCTGCCCCCGCATCACGATGTCACACTCTGAAACCCCTTCTTGACAGATTGATGCTAACTGATATTAACTAAACCGTACAGTTCATTTATCAATGCTATCGGAGAATTTCAAGATGAGTCGTTTGTTCAGCCCGTTGTGTCGTAGCCTTGTATTCGCGGCTGCTTTTACCGCTGTCGGTTGTTCGTCTACCGGCCCGGTGAAATATGCTGGTATCGCCTCTGCATCACGTATGTCGCCTAATACTTCGGATGACAGCGATCGCATTCCATTCCGTTATGCCGCTCCCGTGGAGTGGAGTAAATACCATAGCATCAGCATTGAACCGGTCGAGATTTACAGCGGGAGTGATGCGCAATTTAATGAATTGTCTGTGGATGATCGTCGTCAACTGGCTGATTATATGCATAAAAAGTTTGAGGAAGTGCTGGCGGAGAAATTTAACACCCATCCCCCAGCCGGGACGGCTCCAGCGCTCAAATTGAAACTGACGCTGACCGGCGCCGATACCACGCCGCAAGTGATTGGCACATTCACAAAATTTGATTTAGCCGGGGGGCCGTACAATATCGTTCAGTCGGTACGTGGAGGACGTGGCTTGATGAGTGGATACGTTAATTTCGCCGTAGAGGTGAAAGATGCGGGAACAAATGAACTCTTACTGGCGTACGTCGCGGAACAATACCCCAACGCCATGAACGTGGGTGCGACCTTCGGTTCGCTCAGTGCGGCTGAAACCGGGATTGATAAAGGCGCGGAACAGTTGTTAGAAAAATTACGCCAGTAAATCCCTTGCAGTAGAGGCTGCCAGCCCCTATTTGGCAAGCTGGCAGCATCGGAAATCAGTGAGGCTTATTTCTTTTTATTTAACATCGACTTTAAATCCGCGAAGGGATTGTAGGTTGCTGCTTCCACATCGTTCTGCGCATCTTCACCGGCGACCACTCTGGTGCCGTACATGTCAGCTTCAGTGTACTTTGAGTGCTCATGGTCGTGACAAAAGAGACACAATAACTCCCAGTTACTGCCATCTTCCGGGTTGTTGGTATGATCGTGATCGATATGATGCACGGTGAGTTCGCGCAAATTGGAGTAAACAAATTCCCGTGAGCAGCGTCCACAAACCCATGGATAGATTTTTAATGCTTTCTCACGGTAGCCGCTTTCCAGCCGTGCATAGTTTTTAGGGATCAGAGCCATTGCCAATGTTACCTGTTTCGCAAAGATATTCGGGTGTTAGTACTGCCAATATAACGCAAAACCGAAGTGAAGAAGAGTATGCTGACAGAAGCTCATTTGTTTTTAAGAATCTCAGTTGAAATTAAGGACTCACGTGTTAGCCAATATCCTTGTTGCTCTCGTCGCCGTCATTCACATCTACATTCTGGTGCTGGAGATGTTTCTTTGGGAAACGAAAACGGGCCGTAAAGCCTTTAAACTCAGCGTCGACTTTGCGCGTGAAACCCGTGTGCTCGCGGCTAATCAAGGGCTCTACAACGGCTTTCTGGCTGCGGGTTTATTCTGGGGCTTATGGTTGGGCGAAAATGGCGTATCTGTCACTCTCTTCTTCCTCATCTGCGTGCTCATTGCCGGGATTTTCGGAGCATTGACCGCCAGCCGAAAAATTCTTTATGTGCAGGCCCTTCCAGCTCTGATTGCATTGCTCGCTGTACTCCTGCGCTGATACGGCAATTCATCAGAATCTCAAACCTCGCCGTGATCAGCCTTCGCATTACAGGTATAATCCGGCTAGGTTTTAACGAATTTTAGAGACGAAGATGACAAAACTCACCTTACAAGAGCAGATGCTCAAAGCTGGACTCGTCTCCAGCAAAAAAATGGCCAAAGTACAGCGCACTGCCAAGAAGTCTCGCGTACAGGCACGTGAAGCCCGTGAAGCGGTGGAAGAGAATAAAAAAGCGCAAATTGAGCGTGATAAGCAGCTAAGCGATCAGCAGAAACAAGCCACTTTATCCAAAGAGTACAAGGCACAGGTTAAACAGCTGATTGAAATGAACGCCATCACCGTGGCTAAAGGGACAATTGACTTTAACTTCACCGACAACAATTTAATCAAAAAGATCAGCGTGGATAAGACCACGCAAACGCAGTTGATCAATGGTCGTCTGGCAATCGCACGCCTGGCGGCGGATAGCAGTGGCGAAAGCAAATACGCGATTATTCCCGCCAGCGTAGCCGATAAAATTGCGCAGCGTGATGCAGACAGCATTGTGTTGAATAGTGCATTGAGTCAGGAAGAGCAGGATGAGGACGATCCGTACGCAGATTTCAAAGTGCCTGATGATTTGATGTGGTAATAAATGCAGCCCGTGTCAAAACGGGCTGACATGACGCGCAGTGATGTTCTCCCCGCTAATGGGATGGACAAAATGTAGTTCACTGGCGTGCAGCATCAGCCGGGGTGTCTTTTCCGTACCCGGCTGCAGCAATCCTCCATACAGGTCACATCCAAGAATTGGGTGGCCCAATTGCCGACAGTGAATACGTAATTGATGGGTGCGCCCCGTCTCTGGCATCAACTGCACCCGCGTAACAGGTATCAGCATGCCGTCATCCCCTTCGCGCATTAAGCGCTCTGTCACCTGATAGCGTGAACGTGCAGGTTTACCCGTCTCGGCACAAATCGACATCAATGGAAACAGCGCCGGATCTTTTGCTATCGCGGCGTCAATCGTGCCCTGGTCGCGGTTCAGATGTCCGCACAATAGCGCCGTATAAATTTTCGTCACGCTTCGCTGGCTAAACTGCTGGCACAACATAGCGTTGATGGCTTTATTGCGTGCCACCACCATCAATCCGGATGTCCCGAAATCGAGGCGATGTACCAAAGTACAGCCGGGGAACAACTTCACAAGTCGGTGATGAACGGAATCCAGATTTTGTGGATTTTTTCCTGAAAGGCTGAGCAAACCGGCGGGTTTATCGATCAATACCAAATGCTCATCCTGATAGAGAATCGCGATCTCTGCCGAACACGGCGGAGCTATAAAGGTATCGATAATCGTAGACATCAGACTGCCAGACTGTGAAGTGGGTGCGGATAATAACCAATTTTCAGCGGGCTGACGAATTTTGCCCTCTTTACCCGGGCTCCCGCTCGCACAGCAGAAATTTATCGTCCAGACTTACAGCAAAGGCGTAGTCTGCGCAGGCAATGTGCTTTACACTGCGCGCTGCAAAAAACTGATTAGATTAACGATTGAGTAGGCGGTAATGGCGATGAACGGAACGATCACAACCTGGTTTCAGGACAAAGGTTTTGGATTTATCAAAGATGAAAACGGAGACAACCGTTATTTCCATGTGATTAAGGTCGCCAACCCTGATCTGATTAAAAAAGATGCGGCAGTGACGTTCGAACCCACAACCAATAACAAAGGTTTGTCCGCTTTCGCGGTGAAAGTGATACCAGACAGCAAATATATCTTTATCGCCGGTGAGCGCCTGAAACTGACGTCTATTAAATCTTTCGTGGTTTACAGTGAAGAAGAGCCGGTTGATACCCGTATTGATAAAGAAAACACCGTACTGTCGGTGGGCATTCTGATGAACAACATCAAACCTAAGACCGACGTAAAACCTGATGAAATGCGTTCAGTGAAAAAACTGGCGGTAACCACTTTCCAGGGTACGACGCTGATCTTTACCGAAGATGAGATCGACATTGATGCCGCAGTGAAAATGCTCAAAATTTAACGGGGAGCCGATAATGAATAACAACATTCCACTGAAATATTATGACATTGCTGAAGAGTACGCTGCGGAATCCGAACACGATGTGAGTGAAGCAGAACTTGATGCACTGGCGCACTACTTCCAGTTGTTGCTGACTCGTCTGAATAATAATGAAGAGATCAGCGAAGAGGCGCAGCAAGAGATGGCGCGTGAAGCGGGTATTAAAGCGGTGCGTATCGATGAGATTGCCAACTTTTTAAATGAGTGGGGCAACGACTAAACAGAGTCTCCGGTCACCTTCTGCTGGTGGCCGGATATATAGCTAGCGTTTTGCTTCCGAAATGGCCCGGTGGCAACGAATAGGCCTGCTTCGCTCATCAGTCATTGGACAAAAGCCCCACGATTCGAGTCAGCTCATTTTTCCGCTAACGTCAACCCCACTATCGTTCCCTCTGACGTATTTACACTGCGCTTCAGGCGGCATAGTTTTATGCTGGTTTTAACCAGAACTTAACAGGTAAGCTTGCACCCGCATTTTAGGTGAACATTGTGTAGAAGAGGTAGCGGGTGATGCCCCAAAACAAAGCGACGCTCATCGGTTTAGTTGCCATCCTGTTATGGAGCGCGATTGTTGGATTAATCAAAAGTGTCAGCGAAGGCTTTGGTCCGATCGCTGGAGCGGCGTTGATCTACAGCTGCAGTGCGATATTGCTGCTGTTCAGCGTGGGATTTCCCAATCTGAAAAAATTTCCCCGCCTTTATGTGATTATCGGTAGCGTGCTGTTTGTCTGCTATGAACTCTGCCTTTCGCTCTCACTCGGGTTTACCCATAGCGGACGGCAGGCTATTGAAGTGGGCATGGTGAATTATCTATGGCCAAGTATGACGATTGTGCTGGCGGTAATTGTCAATCGGCAAAAAGTTAGCCCGCTGATTATCCCTGGCGTGATTTTAGCGGTAGCAGGAATTTGCCGCGTGCTGGGCGGCGACCAAGGGTTTTCAATCAGCGAGATGACTCACAATATAATGGAAAACCCATTAAGTTATGGTCTGGCATTCAGCGGCGCCATCATTTGGGCTATTTATTGTGTGGTAACGAAAAAAATCGCCAACGGTAATAACGGCATTACGCTCTTCTTTGTTTTAACGGCATTAACACTATGGGTTAAATATTTCATTTCGCCCCAACCCGCGTTTGACGCCCATTTCCAGACGTGGGTCTCACTGGCACTGGCAGCGATGGCGATGGGGTTCGGTTACGCAGCCTGGAACGTTGGCATTTTGCATGGCAATGTGACGGTTCTGGCCGCCGCCTCATACTTCATTCCGATTATTTCATCGATATTAGCCGCTTTTATTCTCAGTTCGCATCTGACGCTCTCCTTCTGGCAAGGCACGGCGATGGTGAGTCTCGGGTCATTAGTCTGCTGGTGGTCAACACGTACCGCAGTCACCAAAAGTGTCAGCAGTAAAATTTCTGAATAAAACGTTGGGAGGCGCTAGCGCATAAACATCTTGCGATACATCGAAGGCGTCATGCCTGTCACCTTGACAAAAGCCCGCCTTAAAACATCGTTGCTGCGATAACCACAGGCGGCCGGAATGGCTTTCAGCGGCATTGAACCTGCTTCCAGTAGCTTTCGCGCTTGATCAATTCGCGCATTCTCCAGCCAATTGCCCGCCTGTAAGTCCATATGTTGACGGAAAAGCCTCGCTAAGTGCCGTGTGCTAATTTGCATATGTGCGGCGAGATCGTCGAGTGAACTCACCTGCGCCAGATTCGCCAAAGCCCATCGCTGCATCTCCTGAAACGCACTGCGCCCACCCAGCGAAAGTGGCTGCTTGCGAACAAAATGCCCTTGATTCACTGGCCGTTGAAAGAACATCACCAAATTGGCAGCGATATCCTGTGCCAATTCGCGTCCCAAATCTTCTTCCACCAACCTCAGGGCCAGATCGAGCCCCGACGTGACGCCAGCGGCGGTACGTAATCGCCCATCGGCGATGTAAAGCGCATCGGCCTCCACCTGCGCATCCGGTACCTGTTCCATCAGTGCTTCTGCGCATGCCCAATGAGTTGTCACTTTTTTACCACTCAGCAAGCCGGTTTGTGCCAGCAGCAGCGCTCCGGTGCAAATCGAACCAAAGCGCTGACTTTCATGGCATAGCTCCATCAGACGTGCGGTTTGCTGCGCAGTTAACTGCATATCCCGTGCCTCGGGTGCCCCCGCAATCAGAAACGTGTCAGTTTGCTGGATATCTTGCAGTGTGACATCCGCCATCAAACGCACACCTGATGAACAACGAATGTTTTCCCCTTCCAGTGACATGACTTGCAGCTGGTAAACGGTACGATTGAGCAGTAGATTAGCTTCGGCAAACACATCCAATGGCCCAGAGACATCGAGCAATTGCGCTCCCGGCACCGCTAAAATCGCAAGATGGTGATTCATGCGCTATTCCCGTCTGTAAAAGTCTTAATGTCTTAAAAAGTCGTTAAAAGATTATTTAAGACATTCTGCCTCGGTATTAAGCTGGTTGCAACTTAACCGAGCGGAGAACCTCCCATGAAAATTTCCATTAACGGCATCACTATTCCCGATACTGCCATGACCCGTGACGCGACGACTTTTGTCCGTGATACCGAATCCGATTTGCTGTTTCACCATTCCAGCCGCGTCTATTACTGGGCCGCACTCGCAGGACGCCGCTTAGATCTTAAGGTGGATGCTGAGCTGCTTTATGTCGGCTGTATGTTCCATGATGTTGGACTGACGCACGAACACTGCAGCTGCGACAAACGCTTTGAGGTGGATGGCGCCAATGCGGCGCGCGATTTCTTGCAACAGTATGGTGTAAAGCAGGCCGATATCGATAAAGTCTGGACCGCAATTGCGCTGCATACCACTCCGGGCATTCCGCAATTTATGGCCCCGGAAATTGCGTTAGTCACCGCTGGCGTGGAAATGGATGTCCTGGGCATCAACTATGATCACTTCAGCGATGCGGAGCGTGAAGCCGTGGTAAAGCAGCATCCACGTCCTGCCCAATTCAAGGAAGAGATTATTCAGGCGTTCTACGATGGCATTAAAAACAAGCCTGACACCACCTTTGGCAATGTCAAAGCCGATGTCATTGCCGACAAGCAGCCTGGTTTTTCACCAATGAACTTTTGTAGCGTCATCCGTCAGTCACGCTGGGTGGGATGAGTGGCGTGGCGCAGCGAACTCGCGCTGCGCCATACTTCGTTGTTCGCCGAAGCATCCTTATCTCCACTCGCTACACTGCTGCCATCACTGACTGATGGAGCAAAACCATGATTGCTGTCCTGTTTGAAGCACGCACCCAAACTGAGCACCAAGCCCGCTATCTTGAACTCGCCGCACAGCTGAAATCTCAACTTGCCAGTTTGCCTGGATTTATTTCAGTAGAGCGATTTTCAAGCCTCAACGATCCTGGCAAGATCCTGTCTCTCTCTTACTGGGAAAACGAAGAGGCAGTGGTGGCATGGAAGAAAAATATGTCGCACCAACAGGCTCAACAGGAAGGTCGAAACAGCTTGTTTTCTTTCTACCACATCCGTATCGCCGCTGTACTGCGGGAATATGCGCACGAGGCAAGCCAACATGTTTGATATTCACGTGATACTCAATAATGTTCCAGGCGAGCTGGCCGCATTAGGTTTGACTCTCGGCCAGCATGGAGTAGGACTTGAAGGAGGCGGCGTGTTCACCGTGGGTGAACAGAGTCACGCGCATTTTTTAGTTGTGCAAGGGGAGCAAGCCAGACAAGTGCTGATGGCGGCCGGTTTTCAGGTGGTTTCAGTACAGCAGCCGCTGATCCGCAAGCTGAAACAGGATCGACCAGGACAGCTTGGCGAAATTGCTGACGTGCTAGCACGCAATGGCGTTAACATTCAGCTTCAATACAGTGACCACAACAACCAGTTGATCCTGATTACCGATAATCCTGAGCGTGCAGCAGAGGTGACCACCGCATGGCAACCCGTAGCAGCCCCATAATCACCGATGAAACGGCGGAACAAGGCTTGCAGCAGGCGATGTCTGCTGTGGCTGCCGCCCTGGCCGATCCTTCGCGTGTCAGCATTTTGTGCGCGCTGATGGATGGCCGAGCCTGGACAGCCACAGAATTAAGCGGCGTCGCCGATATCGCCGCCTCTACCACCAGCGGACATCTGGGCAAACTATTGGATGCCCGTCTTGTCACGTATTTATCCCAGGGCCGCCACCGCTATTTCCGTTTGGCGGGCAGCGATATTGCGCACCTGCTGGAAACCCTGATGGGGGTATCGATGCAGCCACAGCGAGCGTTGGTTTCCGCTACTCCCAGCCATCTGCGCCATGCCCGCACCTGCTACGATCATCTGGCAGGTGAACTGGCGGTAGAAATATACAACTTTATGCAAGAAAAAGAATGGGTTGTAGCTGACGGTAGTGCACTTACCGGCTTAGGCCAGCAGCAGTTAGAAAACCTCGGCATGCAACAAGATCTTCGTAGTAAACGTAAACCTTGTTGTGCCTGTCTCGACTGGAGTGAACGCCGCATGCATCTCGGTGGAGCAGCGGGAGCCGCACTTCTTAGTCTGCTAATTGATAAACAATGGCTAAGCCGCACGGCAGGCTATCGAGAGATAAAGGTCACAGCTGCCGGGAAAAAGGCGCTTCAGTGTCTGTTTAACGTGCAGTTGTAAACATCAAAATAACACTCTCGTCACAAATATAACCTTTATCAAATCAGCAAAATTTAATCATCGATCATTTTCCGTACTGGTTGCTTATCGTTGCTAATATAGTGACGCAACACACAGCAATGCGTTGCCTACGAGAATTTTTTCCTTGGTTTAATTACCCCGCCCGCTTAGCGGGCATTTTTTTGTCCGTGGGCTGTTGATAAAGGCAACCATAGCGAGAAACGGGTGCCCTGAAGCTCACCAGGACCGCAGCTCACCTCTCCACCGTGCGCCAAAACAATTGCTCTCACCACTGCCAACCCCAATCCGCTGCCACCACTATGACGCGAGCGAGAGTCATCACCGCGGACAAAAGCTTCCCAGATAGACTCGGCAACCTCTTTACTGATACCAGGACCTTCATCCTCAACGCTGATCATCACGCCTTCATCGTGCTCACGACAGCTGATCATCACCACTCCACTCACTGCATAGCGCCGGGCATTTTCCAACAGCGCAAGTAAAGCCTGGCGCAGACGCGCAGCATCACAGGGAACCCTCGCTTCATTCAGCCGCAGGACCAACGAATGCTGGCTGAATTTGAAATCGGCTTCCACCACAGCTGCAATTGCCTCGATCTCTTGGGGTACATTTATGAGCCCGTACTGCAATCGCAGGTGGCCGCTCTGTGCCAGGCTCAGGGTGCGAAGATCATCAATCAGATGTGACAAACCATCAGTCTGCTTGACCAGATTAATAAACAGCTGTTGTTCTGGCAGAAAGATTCCATCAGCTAGTCCCTGCAAACGCCCCCGCAGAATGGTCACCGGGGTACGTAATTCATGCGCGATTGCGGCATTCCAGGTACGGATGTCACGCGAACTGTTATCCAACTTTTCGGCCATCCGATTAAAGTCATCCACCAACTCACTCATCTCCGTGAGCGGCTGTTCACCGCGTTCAGCACGTGCATTAAGGTCGCCTCCCGCAACGCGACGCGCGCTTTCTGTCAGTGATTGAAGCGGAAATAGCACGCGGCGGGCAAAGCCTGCAGCAGTCACCACAGAGACCACGACGGTCAGCAAGGTAGACACCACGAGTTGCATCCAGTCGGCAGGACCAAAATCGAGATATTCGCTGTAATCTTTGCCGCTCTTTGCGACCAACACGACATAGATAAAGTAGGTGCCAAACGAAATAAGGAATGAATACAGCGTGATTTTAAGGATCAGCCAGTTAAGCTGCTGCTTGATGGTGCGCGTTTTCATTGCGCCCTCCCAAGGCGATAACCAAAGCCACGCACATTTTGCAGTAAGCCCTCAACCCCCGCTTCCTCCAGTTTGCGGCGCAATTTACTGATGTGACTGTCCACCGTTCGAGGCAACGTTTCGCCTTCTGGCATGCAAGACTCCAGCAGCTCATCGCGAGTAAAGACCCGGTCTGGTGCGCGTACCAGATGCGTCAGCAAACGAAACTCTGTCATGGTGAGTCGCGGAGCGATATTCACATTGCCTGGCCGTACTATGACCCGGTGATGCGTCAGGCTAATGTCGATAAACTCGCTGTAAATCAAATCCTCGGACGGCATCAGCGGTTGGGCACGACGCAATACTGCCTGCACCCTTGCCACCACTTCGGCTGGGTTAAAAGGCTTCACCACATAATCATCTGCGCCAAAACGCAGCGCGGCGAGCTTATCGATATCATCATCGTTGGCTGTCAGCATGATGACGGGCGTGCTGCCACTGCGTCGCAATTCAGCAAGTACCTGCCAGCCATCCTTTTCCGGCATACGAATGTCCAGGATCACCAACTGAGGACGCTCTACCGCATGCAGTGCCAACGCGACGACGCCATTTTCAGCATGCCGGGTACGAAACCCCTCTTTCTCTAAATAGGCCGTGAGAATGACGGCTATTTCTGCGTCATCCTCAACAATCAAAATCAGTTGTTTACTCATCGTGCGCATCCACGCTTGTTTTATGGTTTGAAACCGCCACCCAACGCCTTGTAGAGCGTGATGGTGTTATCAATCTCTCCCTGGCGCAACGTTAACAACGCTTGCCGAGCGCTGTAATATTGACGCTGGGCGTCCAGTAACTCCAATCGGTTATCCAATCCGGCTTGATAGCGTTGGTTTGAAAGCTTCATTCTACGCTGGGCGCTGTTCACCACCCGCTGCTGTGCGGCCATTTGTTGTCGATAGGTAACATTTCCCGCCACGCCGTCCGATACTTCACGGAACGCCACCTGAATGCTTTTCTCGTATTCCGCTAAGGCACTGGACTCTCTGAGTTTCGCCACAGCCAGTTCCGCCTGCAAACGCCCACCCTGAAAAATCGGTAGTGTGATTTGCGGCATAAATTGCCATGTCTGGTTAGCGCCGTCGAACAGCTGAGAGAGTTGTGGGCTAGCCTGTCCCAAAGATGCCGTTAGTGTGATACGTGGGAAAAATGCCGCCCGCGCAGCACCAATATCCGCATTCGCCGCGATAAGCGTCTGTTCGGCTTGCATGATATCCGGCCGGCGCGTCAGCAGGTCCGAAGGCAATCCTGCGGGCAGTTGCGTCACAACTGGAGCCTGCTCCAAGGTGGATTGCGCCTCTGGCAACGGCGCAACCGTGCCCACCAGCAGGCGTAACGCATTACCTGTACGCAGAAGCGTGCGCTGATTCGCCTGAACATCCGCTTCGGCACTCGCCACTTGACCTTCAGCCTGTGCCACATCTAATCCGCTGTTCTGGTTAGCCGTTTGTAACTGTCTGGCTAGCAGTAACGAATGCTGCCAGTCAGCTAACGTTTGCTGTGAGAGTCGCAATTGCTCCGTCGCCAACTGCCTGCTGTACCACGCATTGGCGACGGCCGCTACCAAGGTGATTTGTGCGGCTCGCGCTCCAGCCGCACTGGCAAGGTACCGCGCATAGGCGGCTTCAGACAAAGATTTGACTCGGCCAAACAGGTCAATCTCATAAGCACTGAGATTAATACTGGCGGCACCTTGCTGCTGGATACCGCTGGCGGCTGCACTATCCGCTAATTGCTGGCGCGTCCAATTTGCTGAGCCCTCAATGGCAGGAAAAGCACTGGCATGCTGAATACGGTACTGCGCACGGACGGTCTCCACATTGAGAAGAGCCACACGCAAGTCACGGTTATGCAGCAACGCCATATCAATGGTGTGTTGCAGTTGAACATCGCGAAATATGCTCTGCCAGCCAAGATTGGCAGCGTTGTTGCGGTTTGAAACTGTATAAGTATCAGCAACGGGTAATGCTGGCTTTTCCAACGGCGGATTTAATGAGCACCCCCCAAGCAATAAAACGGCGGCGATCCATGGCTTATGCATTGGTGCCTCCTTGCGTTTTTGCACGCCATCTTTGACGTGATTGCATTACCACCACAAAGAACACCGGAACAAAAATCACCGCCAATATGGTCGCGCTGACAATTCCACCAAAAACGCCCGTGCCAATCGCATGTTGTGTTTCACTACTTGCGCCGCTTGCAAACATTAGCGGCACCACGCCCAAACCAAAGGCTAACGATGTCATAATAATCGGGCGCAATCTCAGTCGTGCAGCCGTCATGGCAGAGGCCATAATGCTTTGCCCCTCTTCATGCAGCTGTTTAGCAAACTCAATAATCAGAATGGCATTTTTCGCGGAAAGGCCAATTACCGTGATTAACCCCACTTTAAAGAACACATCATTAGGCATTTCCCGCATCAGGACAGCCGCAACCGCCCCAATTAAGCCAAGCGGAACCACCAGCATCACGGCGAGTGGAATTGCCCAGCTCTCATATAACGCAGCTAATACCAGGAACACCACCAGCATTGAGAGCGCCATCAGCATCGGTGCCTGGGCAGCAGATTGTTGTTCCTGTAACGATTGCCCCGTCCATTCAACCATAAAGCCCTTAGGTAACTGTTGCGCCAATCTTTCCATCTCTTTCATGGCATCACCACTGGAGACGCCAGGCGCTGCACTGCCCGACAGGCGAATCGCAGGATAACCTTGGTAACGTACTTGCTGGAGCGGCGCGTCAGACCAGACTGGGTGAACAAAGGTTTTTAATGCGACCATATTGTTGTCACTGTTACGGACATACAGGTTAAGAATGTCATCGACTTGCATACGATCCTTCGCATCAGCCTGAATGATCACTTGTTGCATACGACCTTGGTTCGGAAAATCATTAACATACAATGACCCTAACGCTGCAGTGAGGGTTTCACTGATGGTGGCAAAGGTCACCCCCATGGCATTCGCTTTTTCTCTGTCAATCTCCAGCCTGACGCTATTACCGGGCGGCAAACCATCGGGATAGACCTGCGTGACCTTGTCACTTTTTGCTGCTAGTTGTAGCAATTGCATTTGTGCAGCTTGCAGTGCGGCATCGCCTTGATTCGCGCGATCTTCAAGGCGCAGCGTAAATCCTGAAGACGTCCCGAGGTCTTCAATCGGCGGCGGCATCAAGCTCATGACCGAACCTTCAGGAATGTCAGCCATTGCCTGTTGCGCGTGCAGCACTTCTTGCTGGGTTGAGGTTGCACCGCGATGTTGCCAATCCTTGAGTACGGTAAATGCCAGCGCAGTGTTGGCACCCGAGCCAGAGAAACCAAATCCGACAATTGATTGATTGGTAGCAATACCAGGTCGTGTGTCCACCGCCGCTTCATATTTCTTCACCACCTCAAGTGTGCGTTGCTGGGTCGCATCGGCAGGCAGTTGAAATGACGTCATGAAATAGCCTTGGTCCTCTTCGGGCAGAAAGCTGGATGAAAGCTGATTAAACGCCAACGCCATAGCGGCGCTAATGGCCAGAAATGCCAGCATCATGCGACCGGAGCGTTTAAGACTGGTAACAACCCATCCCTGATACCGCCCTGTCAGTCGGTCAAACCCCCGGTTAAATGCGGCAAAAAATCCACGAGAAGCGTGGGCGGGTGGTACAGCCGTGAGCAAAGTAGCGCACAGTGCAGGCGTTAAGGTTAACGCCAACAGTGCGGAGAACAGAATGGCGGTTGCCATCGAGAAGGCAAACTGACGGTAAATGACCCCGACCGAACCGCTGGCGAAGCCCATAGGAATAAATACTGCCGTCAGCACCAGCGTGATGCCAATGATCGCACCGGTGATTTCACGCATTGCCCGCTGTGTTGCTGCGCGCGGTGGTAACTGCTCTTCACGCATGATGCGCTCCACGTTTTCCACTACCACGATGGCATCATCAACGATGATGCCAATCGCCAGCACCATGCCGAACATGGTCAAAACGTTGACGGAGAAGCCAGCGAGCAACATCACGGATAGCGTGCCCAATAACGCAATCGGCGCGACAATGGCCGGGATAAAGGTGTAACGGATGTTCTGCAAAAACAGGTACATCACCAGAAACACCAACACCATGGCTTCGAGCAGTGTGTGAATGACCTTCTCGATGGATATCTTTACGAAAGGTGCCGCATTGAAGGGCACGGAAAAATGAATATCAGCAGGCATCGCTTGGCTCAATGCGTTCATACGCGCGATGACGGCATCTGCCGTTTTAACCGCATTGGCCCCCGGTGACAGTTGGATCGCCGCACCGGTAGAGTTTTGCCCGTTTTCTCGCATCATAAAGCTGTAGCTCTGAGCACCCAGTTCGACACGCGCCACATCACCCAACGTCACTTTTGACCCATCGCTATTGGCACGTAATACAATGGCAGCAAACGCTTCCGGCGAACTCAGTTGGCCTTCCACCGTCAGGGGAATGGATACCTGCTGCCCTTCCAGCGCGGGCTCATCACCTACACGACCCGGTGCAATCTGCGCATTTTGTTGGCTAATGGCGGTTGAAAGATCGTTCATGGTGAGGTTGAAAGCCACCAATTTGGCAGGTTCGACCCACACACGCATAGCACGCTCAGCGCCAAAAAGCTGAATACGCCCGACGCCTTGGACCCGGCGTAGCTCTTCGACCACGTTACGCGCCATATAGTCGCTTAACGCCTCGCTGCTGGTCTTTCCCGCTTTAGATGTCAGGCTAACAATCATCAAGAAACCTGAGCTGGCGGCTTCAACCTGCAAGCCATTCTGTCGGACGACTTGCGGTAGTCGCGGCTCAATGGTTTTGATACGGTTTTGCACATCCACCTGTGCCAACTCTGGATCGGTTCCGGGCTTAAAAGTCACCGTGATGGTTGCCTGACCTGAAGTGTCTGTGGATGACTCGAAGTAAAGTAGATTTTTGACGCTCGACAGCTCGCGTTCAATCAGCCCCACCACAGCATCATTCATCGTCTGCGGTGATGCACCGGGATAGGTGGCGTAAAGCGACACGCTGGGAGGCGCGACCGAGGGATAACGCGCAACAGGGAGTTGAGGGATAGCGATGGCACCAAACAGAATGATGAACAGTGCCAATACCCATGCAAACACCGGACGTTTAATAAAAAATTGCGCCATGATTATTGCCCCCGTACCAAGGCATAGTCACTGGCCACTGCAGCAGGTAGCACCGCTGCTACTTTCACACCATCACTGAGTTTATCCATGCCCTGGATCACCACGCGCATGCCGGGGCTGAGCCCACGGGTAATGCGGTAATGACCCTGGAGGATGTCGGCGACATCAACCTCGATCCGCCTCACCCGCTGTTGATCGTCCACCACCCATAGCGCTGGTTTACCGTTTTCACGGACTATCGCCTGCTGCGGAACCAGCAGAGCGTCATCAACATGTTGTCGTGGGATTTGTACTCGAACAAACATTCCTGGAAGCAATATGCGATCTGGATTAGGCACCTGAACACGCAGCATCACCTCACCCGTTCCACTGTCCACGGCGATACCCGAGAACAACACTCTGCCTTGCTGCACATACGCGGCGCCACTGGCGCGCAATACGGTCACTGGCAATGCCGTTGTTGGATTTTGACCGCTGAACTGCGCACGCAACGCATCGTATACCTCTGCGGGCTGGCGCACATCAATGTAAATGGGATCAGTTTGATAAATACGCGCGAGTGGCGTGGTATCGCTAGCGGTAACGTAAGCCCCTTCGCTCACCAGCGTTTGATCGATCCTCCCGGCAATCGGGGCATCTACCGTGGCGAAACTGAGATCCAGCTGCTTACGCGCCAGGGTGGCTCGTGCCTGCGCGACATCGGCTGAAGCCTGCTTCTCAGCGGAGAGAGCATCGTCGAAACTTTGACGACTCACTGCCTCACTTTTCATGAGCGGTCGTAAACGCGTAGTTTGCTGCCGAGCCTTTTCCCACACTGCCTGCGCGCGCAGCAACGCGGCTTGGGCACTTTCAACATCGGCTTTAAAGGGCGCAGGATTGATTTGATACAACGGCGTGCCTGGTTTTATTTCAGCACCCTGCTCAAACAGTCGGCGCTGAATGATACCGCTGACTTGCGGGCGAATTTCCGCCACGCGCAATGCGGTTACGCGGCCAGGTAAAGTTTCACTGATGGCAAGAGACTGTGGCTGTACGACGGTAACGGCAACCTGCGGCACCGCTGCGGCAGGGGGCTCTGAGGTTGGATGATCGCATCCTGAGAGCAGGATAGCTGAGACGAACAGCCATCCTGTCAGAGTGAGCGTTTTGCAAGTAAGCATCTGCGAGTTCTCGTGGCAAAGAATAGAAAAACCAGTCAAGCGCCGATGTTAACGAAGGGGTGTTGGGCAAGCGTCGAGGTTGTGTTGCGATTATGTGGAGAGCGTAAAAAAGGCGTGATACACGCCGTTTGGTAGAAAATCGATCAGAAAAAAGAGAGCGAGTTGCGTTGTAAAAACGCCAGTTCTTCCGCTGTGGATGGGCGATTAAGGCGCTGATTACGATGTGGATAGCGACCAAACGCCTCGATAATCTGTCGATGTTCTAACTCACTCTGATAGTAAGAGGATCCTTTCAGCGCACCGAATAGCACTTCAGCTTGTTGATGGACAACACGAGACTCGGCATGCATCCAGGGAATCAAGAGAAAGCCTTTTTCATCCAGGCTCAGTGATTTATAACCCGGAATTTTCACCGCTTCCTGCGCGAGCAATAGCGCCATGCCATCTTGCTGCCAGGCGAGAGCACTGTCCCGATGGAGATTGCGGGAGAATTGATCCAGCACGATGATTTCGGCCAATCGCCCTCGAATGTCTTTCCGCCAGGCCGATAATTCACCGCGACGAGCCGCTTCCCAGCAATCATAAAAACCACCTCGTATCGCTTCATCAAACCCGTCATTCTGTTTGAACCAATAGTTTTCATGGCGCGCGTTAAACCAGAATGCCAATACGGTTTCATACTCCATCCTATTCCCCACAGATAATTCCCCTGATAACCATAAAGGTTAGGCTAAAATCGTGGTGGTTATCTGTTAGACTCGCGCGGGCGAAGTAGGGATAAGGAAACCACTGAGGTGAATACATGAGTAATCAACTGGATGAGCGACTACAAACCGAGCTGGATAGAATCAACGTAGAAGAGCAGCGTAATGACCGCCCCTACTTTGATATCTCTTTTATCAAAAATTATCCCGGTTTATTCAGCCTGATGTGGATACTGTTTGTTCTTACCATGGCGCTGCTGTTGTACTCCGACTCTTTCGGCACCATCGAATATGTGGTCTGCATCCTGATTTTTGCGGTGTGTAATTTTTTCTTCTTCTTCCATGTCAATCCGTCGTACAAAGCGAAGGATATCGATAAAGGTGCCTGGAAGAATTGTTACACCGGTGATTGGTATATGGAAGTCCATGTTCGGGGCGCTTTTGTCGATGAACTGCTGGACAGCGCCATTCTGACCGAGAGTGAAAAAACACGGCTGAAAGAGATGCGCGCCAGGAAAGGTTATCTGTACTTTGCTGATATCTATCGTTTAAGGCATTAAACCCTTACAGCGCGTCGCTCCCACGACGCGCTTTCCATGCTATTTCACCACCGGATGCTTAGCAAACTGCAGTGCCTGCATAAATTTATCGTCCAGATGCAGATGCTGCCGCACCAAATCTGCTGGCGTACTGGCCAACCATTGATTCAATGAAATATCCGCGTAGTAATCGCTTTTAAATAATTCTAAAAACCGCAGCGGCTTATCGCCGATATTTTCAATGTAATGCCCCATGGCGAAAGGAACATAGCCAACATCACCCGCGCGGAAATCGAAGGTCCGAGCCTGCCCCGATGAGGCAAACACGCCCATGCGCCCTTCACCTTCCAGATAGTATTGCCACTCATCGTTGTTGGGATGCCAATGCAATTCCCGCATAGCGCCGGGCTCAAGTTCCACCAATGCAGCGGCGACGGTTTTTGATATGGGGAAATTGCTGGTATCGGTGATGCGTACAGTGCCACCTGGAAGTGAGATCGGTTTTTGAGCCAGCATTTTGTGTGAGAAATTCAGCGCAGATTTCACGCCACCTTTAACAGCGGCTGAAGCTTCGCCTTCCGGCGCTTTCCCGGCAAAAATATACTCGTCTGCCGGTGATGGCAGCGTGTTGAAAACGTCCGCTGAGACGCCAAAATTTTTGGCGAGCACTTCAGGCGGAATGTGTTTAAACCAATCGCTAAGCAGGAAAGTGCTGTCCTCATCAAAGTTACCGTTATCAAAGGCCAGTAAAAACTCACAACCGTCGGGACCGAGTCCCTGGATTGAGTGCGGTACGCCAGGCGGGAAGTACCACAGGTCACCCACGCCAACATCATCCACAAACCATCCACCCTGGGTGTCCAGTGCAGTGATACGTGCATTTCCATAGAGCATGTACGCCCACTCGCCCTCTTTATGCCAGTGCAGTTCACGAATGCCACCATTATCAAGCCGCATATCTACACCTGCGATGGTGGTGGAAATCCCTAATTCGCGTTGTGTCACCTGCCGCGTCCACCCTCCGCTACCTTTGCGTACATGCGCATCGCTAAAAGAGAAGCGCAGATTCGGTAATGTACCGCTGTCTGTTGCGGGTGGATCGACAATATCGGGATTGAGCCCTTCACGGATAGGATCGTGTGGACCGGGGTCGCGGGGATGGTGGGGATCGTTTGCTGGGTAAGTGGCCACTGTTGCATCGTGGGCATGAACTTTACCCGCTGCCAACGCCACGGTGCCACCCGCTGCAAATGCCATGAAGGTTCGACGAGATAAGTTTTCTAATTTCATACCTGTTGTTTCCTCAGTTTCTTATGGTCTTAATAGAGCTCATTAACCATAGTGAAACTGTGGCATTGCGATGTAACAGCCTGCGGGTCGGTTCAAATTAAGGATTTAATCGAGCAAAGAAACTAATCTCATCAACAGGTTAAAATAAACAAATTGTTGATTAAATATTGAGGTTCTGGCACGTATCCAAAGGAATATAAGGCACAAATAGGTTAATTCAGCCCAAATAAACATTAGGAAAAATTATCAAAAACCATTGCAAGGTTAATGGAATGTTACAAATGATAAGCTATTCGCTTCTACCCACCTGCTATTTGATGAGGTTTAGCAGACAACCCACTGTTGTCTGCTGCTGTGAATCTATTGTTGCCGCTGGAGGCATCGGGATAAACGGAAGAAGGCTTTCAGGATTGGAAAGCCAAACTTTCTAATTGAGATGTTCTGGTTTTTCAGTTCTAAACCCCAAGCCAATTAAACGACCAAACAGATGGCGCAAGAAAGGGAAACGGCTGATCATCTGCGGCACTTTACTCGGCGTAGTGCGCTTACGTTTATTACTGCTCATTTTAATTTGCAGGAATTGCGTGGCAACAGTGGGAAACTGTCGACGCTGTTGCACTTTCTGCAGATCACGTACTGTGACATGGCCTTTTTTCAGTGGAAGAGTGAGGCAATTGGCCGCTGCCACCGCATCCTGAATCGCCAGATTGACGCCAACGCCGCCAATCGGCGACATCGCATGGGCGGCATCACCAATGCACAGCACGCCGGGCTTCATCCACTGATCCAGCCGGTCGATGCGAATCGACAACAGCTTCAATTGATCCCAACCGTCGAGTTCCGCCATGCGCTCAGCGCTGAAGGGGGCGACTTCAGCGATAGCCTGTTTTAGCGTCTCCAGACCAGCGAGCTTTAATGCGTCAAACTCTACTTTATGGATGGTGTAGCCGCACTGCCAGTAGTCACCGCGATCAATCACAATGAAATTCTGCTTTGGCCCTTTATGACCCATACCCCATTCGGGATCGGTTTCCTGTTTGCCCAGCCGGAACCACAGCACATCACGGGATGAGCCAAAGCTTTTACTCTGCAATCCGGCTTTGGCACGTACCTGCGAGTTACGCCCATCCGCGCCAATCACCAATGAGGTATGAATGATGCGCGTCTCGTTACCCTGTAACGTTTTAACACCCGACACCACACCCTCTGCATAGATCAAATCATTAAAAGCGGTGGATTGTAAGAGCGTGAAGCCGGGAAAAGCGGCCGCTTTGCGCGCGAGAAAATTGAGGAAATCCCATTGCGGCATAAAGGCAATAAAGCGGCACTGCACCGGCAAGCGCGAGAAATCAGCCATCGTGATCTCCTGACCGGCTACTTCTGCCTGTAATTTTTCGGCTCGCTGATGCGGTAAGGTCAGTAGCTCATCCAGCAACCCGAGATGGCGCATGATCTCCAGCGTCGAGGGATGGATGGTATCGCCACGAAAATCGCGCAGGAAGTCGGGATGTTTTTCAATCACCACGACGCTTAATCCTGATCTCGCCAGTAAATAACCCAGCATTAATCCTGCTGGACCGCCGCCGACGATACAACAGTCGGCGGTGAGTTCTGTTGGTTTCATCCTGACCTCAGTACAAAGCAATTGATGATAATCGTTATCATTTATATAGCATCGTGATGAGGTTTAAGTGGGAATAAATGCCGCAGTATCTACACGTGCATTTATCTGAGGTGCGTCAGACGGGTCGTTCTCCGCTCCTCAGAATTTCTTAGTTAGGCTGTACCCGCTCATCAAGCTGAAGCTGCAAAAAGGTCAGATCGAGCCATCGGCCAAATTTGCAGCCTACCTGATTTAATCTGCCGCCATCACTGAAACCCAGCTTCTTGTGCAGCGCGATTGAAGCGCGGTTCTCCGACTCAATCCCGGCAATCATCATGTGTTTGCCCTGCTCGCGCGCCCGCTCGATCAAGGCGGTCATCAGCATGCCACCCACCCCTTTGCCGCGCCCGTTTTTATGGACATAGACTGAATGCTCCACGGTATGACGGTAACCGTCCCAGGGACGCCAGTCACCATAGGAGGCGTAGCCAATGACGGCTTGCTCCTCAACCGCCACCAATACCGGAAACCCTGCGGCCTGGCGTGCAGCAATCCACTGGATGCGGTTAGCAATATCCACGGTATTCTCATTCCAAATCGCGGTGGTGTTGAGTACTGCGTCGTTGTAGATCTCCGCGATCGCCCCTGCATCGCCCTCTTCTGCTGCTCGTATTTGCATGATGTCTTCCTCGTCACTATAGTGGATGATTCGTTTACTATCGTAGTTATCCATTATGTTAGATGAATTGTCCAGTAAAGAAGATGACATCAATGCGCGCATTGGTCAGAACATTAAAATCGAACGAGAAAAGCGCGGCTGGTCGTTAACCGACCTGGCAGAACAATCCGGTGTTTCACGGGCGATGATTCACAAAATAGAGCGAGGTGAAAGTAGCCCTACCGCGACTTCACTGGCGCGCCTCGCCGGTTCATTCGCGATGAGCATGTCACAGCTGATCGCGCTCACCGAGGTACAAGCGGGTACATTGCTGCGTCATGCACAGCAACCGGTGTGGCAAGATCCAGAAACCGGCTACATTCGTCGCCATGTCTCGCCTGGCGAAATTCCGTTGGATGTCGTGAGTGTAGAACTACCGCCGCATACTGATGTGCCCATGCCAGCAATTTCCTACCTTTCACGTCGCCAGTTAATTTGGGTGCTGGAAGGCACTTTACGTTTTCAGGAAGGCGATAATCTGTTCGAAATGAATGTGGGTGATTGCCTGGAGTTGGGCGATCCCATGGATTGCGTGTTTAGCAATGCTACCGATGAAATTTGCCGCTATGCGGTATTGGTGCTGAAACCGGCAGTATGAGCCTTAATGCGAAGAGACAAATTCAGAAGCCTGTTGTGCAGGCGGCACCGCGAAATTGCGCTGCATGCGTTTGATCTCCTCCGCCGGTGGCAGCCCGAACAGACGTTTAAATTCACGGTTAAATTGCGAGGCACTTTCGTAGCCCACCGCATGACTTGCCGCCGCCGCCGTCATCTCCTGACGCACCATCAGCATACGCGCCTGATGCAGGCGGACCGATTTCACGTATTGCATCGGTGATTGCTGCGTGATGGTTTTGAAATGCGCGCAGAACGTCGGCACGCTCATGCCTGCCTCATCCGCCAACTGCGCGAGATTGAGCGTCTGCGCATAGCTGGCATGAATGTGGCGCAGCGCTTTGCCTACCTTGCCGAATTGCCCCTGCAACGTCAGCGCGGCACGCAGTGCCTGACCTTGTGCACCCGTCAACACACGATAATAGAGTTCACGCACCAGTGCAGGGCCGAGGATCTGTGCATCCAAAGGATGACTCAGGGCCGTCAGGAAACGTAGCACTGAATCTCGAAGCGGCTGATCCATGGGACTCGACATCATGCTTTGCGCCGCTTTCGCCGTAAAAGGCACTTGCTGCTGCTCTAATTCCAGCAACAATGCTGTCGCCACACTGAAATCAAGGTGCATGTAGATCGCCAGCAACGGGTGTTCTTCGCTCGCCGCGGTTTCCATGGTAAAGGGAACCGGCACAGAAACCGCCAGATAATGTTGCTCATCGTAGAGATAGACCTGATCACCGAAGAATCCGCGTTTACTGCCCTGACAGACAATCACAATACCGGGATCGTAAAGCACCGGCGTGCGCGCTAATGGGCGATCTGAACGCAAAATGCGCACATCAGAAAGTGCCGTCAGGTTGTATCCCTCGCATGGGGCGAGATTCTTGAGCAATTGCACCGTACGCGTTTGCACATCTGGTTCTATCACCACTCCTCCTCACTCATAAGATTAGGCAATAAAAATAGAAGATACGGCCTTATAGCACTGACTTACAGAGAATATTATGCATGCATCATTCATGTCGGGAGAAAACGATGTCACCTTCTAAAACCCTTTTGATTACCGGTGTCAGCAGCGGATTTGGCCGTGCGCTGGCGCAGGAAGCCTTAGCAAACGGCTATCGTGTGATCGGTACAGTGAGAAATGCCGAAGCAAAAGCGGCGTTTGAACAGCTTCATGGGCAAAACGCGCTGGCTTTTGAATTGGATGTCACCCATTTCACCGCTATTGATGCGCTTATTGCTGACATTGAGGTACAGCAAGGTCCGATTGATGTTCTGGTGAATAACGCGGGTTATGGACACGAAGGAATTATGGAGGAGTCTTCACTGGAGGAAATGCGCCGCCAGTTCGACGTCAATGTGTTCGGTGCCGTGGCGATGACCAAAGCGGTATTGCCTTTCATGCGCCAACGCCGTCGCGGGCATATCCTTAACATCACGTCGATGGGCGGATTTATCACTATGCCAGGCATTAGTTATTACTGCGGCAGCAAGTTTGCGCTGGAAGGTATTTCAGAAACCCTGAGTAAAGAACTTGCGCCCTTCAATATTCATGTTACTGCTGTTGCTCCCGGCTCATTCCGTACTGATTGGGCTGGCCGCTCCATGGTGCGCAGCGCACGCAGCATCAGCGATTATGACGCGCTCTTCGATCCTATTCGTCAGGCACGCGAGGAGAAAAGTGGTAAGCAGCTTGGTGATCCACAAAAAGCCGCCCGCGCGATGCTGGCTATCATTGAAAGCGATAACCCACCTGCGCATTTGCTGCTTGGTAGCGATGCATTGAAGCTAGTGCAGGATAAACTGGCAGCGATGCGTGCAGAGATTGAAGCGTGGGAAGCGCTGACACGTTCTACCGATGGGGAGTAGCGGTATTGTCAGCATAAAAGACAGCGAGTGGGCCAGAAAATAAAGTTGGCGCACTTGAAACAGAAATGTAAAACAATGAAGCCCCATGATGAAGGGGCTTCATTATCACTGAAGAACACTTAGACCTTTACGATCCATGATGTTAAGTAAACGGATCGCAGCACCGTTAGGTTTTTTTTCTTCGCGTTCCCATTTGATCACCGTTGCTACTGACATTCCAACGCAAGCAGCCAGCATGGCTTGGCTCAGCCCCAAACGCTCACGCAGTTGCCTAATCGCTTGACCTGACATCATAGGCAGAACAGGAAGAGCCGCACGTAACTCACGCAATCTTACCCTTGAGTCGATTTTTTCTTTTAGCTCATCGGAGACCGCGCCAATTTCATTAAAATCATGCGCGATTTCTTGAAGATCCTTGAGGTGATTAACCATCACATTTTACCTCTCGCATTTTCCCCATATTGATAGCCTGCGTTGCCTGATCTGCAGTGAGATTGAACAACTCTTTAGCAAGCTGCTTATAAAGTATGAGATCAGATTCTGCCATTTCTCGCATTGTGCTTTTCACGGTTGATTTAGCATAACCGTTAACGAAAAAGAGGTGTTTACCCATTTTGAAAGCTATGACAGCTCTTGCTCCGCTACTTTTACCTTTGCCCAAAGGAATGCGTTTCTTATATACCCCACCGCCCAGATTAGCTTCATACTGGCCCGCAATAACCTCTAACGCTGCAGTGCATAACCTGCCGTCGTCAAGACCCTCAGTTTTCGTGTTTCTATCGAATGGCTTTAACACATAAATTGCCATGACGTCTCCTTACTGTGATTCGATTAGGACGCTCCTTGTCCCCACATACAAAAACTATGATACTGAGTATCACACCTTCACTCAACACCGTGTTTTTAGCAAAAATGATTTTTCATGATGCTCAAAACTGCGGCTTTTATATAAGCATTTGTAATTAATGGACTAGCATTTTTTGCAAAAACAGCCTTCCTAATGTTTGGCCATATTCCTGTACAACAGGCTTTTCTTTGTATAACTTTATTGGGCCTTGTGCTCATTAGTTAACCTGGAGGATGGAACCATGCGTCAGGATAAAAACCTCTCATCAACGTTGGATGCGATTACACGTTACTTTAATGAAGCCTCTCTGCCTTCTCAGCAGGAAACCTTGGGGAAAATAGTGGTGGAGATACTGCGATCAGGACGTTCGCTGAGCCACAAGACATTGTGCACCAAGCTTATTTGCCGGCTGGAGCAAGCCAATAGCCCGGAAGAAGAACTGCATTTGCAACAGCTTATTGGCCTGATGTTTACCTCCGAACGATAACCCTGAGAACATGCGCACCGACCTGACATCGGACAAAGTGGCTTCCGCCTCATAGGTCATTTCACGTTAGACTGAATCCACTTTGTTACCTGTCGCAGGTCTGTTGCGGTCAACAGAGAACGTGTATGAACAGAAGTGATGAAGAAAGATTAACGGATATCGTCATGGGCGATGCCGTGTTGCAACTGTTGCAAAAAGCGGGGCCCGTCACCAATAGCGCCCTACTCGATAAGCTGCGTTTTATGGCGTCAATGGAATCTAATTCAACCCGCCAAAAAGCACTGCAGCGCGCCATGGCAGAAGTGATGAACAACATGCAATCATCCAACACCGAAGGCGTCACGCTTAAAGATACTAATAACGTCACACACATTTTTCGCCATCGCGATAATACGCGCAAAGACACACAGCATTAAAAAAAGGCCTCAGGGCCTCAACGTGTTATTCAATTCACATTATTCAAGGCTGCAATG
Organism: Pantoea sp. S61; assembly: GCF_016625145.1. NCBI lineage: Bacteria > Pseudomonadati > Pseudomonadota > Gammaproteobacteria > Enterobacterales > Erwiniaceae > Pantoea > Pantoea sp. S61. The sequence goes on along the minus strand of NZ_JACVUO010000001.1, from coordinate 53,886 downwards.
GTTATCCATTCCAGCCTTTTCTTTTGCTGCGGCGGCTCACTTTTCCTGCAAACAACGATGCTGTTGTAGCTCATAATCGATAAAGGCTGCAATCATCGCACGGTAAACCTGCTCAATAATCTCTTCGGATAACCCCTGCGCTTTTGCCTGACCTCTGACTTTATCAATCACCTGTTGGACACGGTCGGGGGCGCGCACCGCTGCACGGTCTTGTTTAAACTGTGCAGCGGCCTTAACACACTCTCCACGCCGAGCAATCAGAGCCACCAGTTGATGATCCAATTGATCAATTTCTTCACGAACTGCCTCAATAGAGTCAAATTCCATCAAGATTTCTCCTTTATAAATGGGTTATCGCGAACTTTAGCGCCTTTTTCTTTCAGCAGATAAAAACCGCAGGGATTTTGTACGATGATGTGCTAACGTCAGATTTATTCCCCAATCTGCCGCGAGCCGATGATGTCTTGGTTCATTACGTTGACCACAGTGACCACCACCACCGCATTCGTCGGCGGCGTGAGGGCATCTGTAGCGAAAACGTAAGCGTACAGAATCCTCAACCCGTCAGCCAATGGACGGGGATCGTCTCCGTTCATCACCCAGTGAAAGGAGACACACCATGCCATCCCCAGGTAAAAAAGCGCTATTGATTGTCGATATGCAGCACGGCTTGTTTTTTGCGCCGCAGCAGCCATTTGCCGCTGAAACTCTGCTGAACAATATCAACAGGTTGATTGCCCGAGCACGCGACGTAAAAGCCCCGATCTTTGCTGCCCGCCATACCGGACCGGAGGGATCACCTCTTGCCGAGAGCAGTCCGCTCACACAGCTTATTCCACAATTGGCGATAGATGCCGGGTCGGATGGTGTGTTTGTGAAGCGCTACCCCAACTGTTTCCGTGGCACGACGCTTTTGGCTTCGCTACAACTTGCCGGAATAGAAGAATTGGTGATTTGTGGTATGAAAACAGAATATTGCGTGGATACGACTTGTCGGGCAGCGGCGGATTTAGGCTTTCGCGTGGTATTAATCAGCGATGCACATAGCACGACAGACAACGGGCAGATTAGCGCATCCCAGATCATTGCCCATCACAACCAAACGCTATCGGGTCCGTTTGCCCAACTGGCGGCAACGGCTGACGCACTATTTTAAATGTTTGGGCACGGTCAATACCGCGCCCTGACCTCAGTAGCGCGCCCGCCCGCTGAATCCTGCACCTGGCACAATACTTTGATAAACCTGGGTGCTGGATTCTCCCTCCTCATTCATTAAGCGCGAGATAAATCGATCTGCCCACCAATGACAATCATACAGATGGATGTTTTTCATCAGCCGCGCATGTCGGTTTTGTCGTTCTCTGAGCGGCAATTTCAGAGCGGTATGGATCGCATCGGCAATGGCATCCGGATCGTAGGGGTTAACGATCAGTGCGCCGTCCATATGCTCGGCGGCACCCGCAAATTGTGAAAGGATCAACACGCCAGGATTCGCAGGGTCTTGCAGTGCGGCGTACATTTTTGCCATTAAACTCATCCCTGCCATGAGTGGCGTCACCAACGCCACGCGCGACGCACGGTACACTCCGGCTAACTCTTCGCGGCTGTAGTGATGGTTAAGATAGCTAACGGGATACCAGTTGAGCATCCCGTGTACGCCATTGACTTCCCCGCAGATATTTTCAAGATCGTGGCTGATTTCCTTTTGACGGTGCGCATGACCGCTGGCGGATGACGCCAACTGCAACAGCATGACGTTACCCGCATATTGATTGTGTTGACGCAACAACACTTCGATAGCACTGATGCGATAAGGTAAGCCAGCGCTGTCATCAAGATGGCCGCCACTGAGAATGCTATTTTCCGGCAGTCGCTCCCGACACTGCTGCTCCATAAACTGGCAGCTGTTGCTCTCCTGCAGTGCCAGCACATCATTCAAATCGATGCCAACCGGGAAGACACCGGTCGAAATCAGACGACCATGAATACGAAACAGGGTTTTACCCATGCGTTCTGCGCGGAACTCGCTTTCAATCCACAACAGGAAGTTATTCATATCCTGCGCGGTCTGAAATCCCAGCACATCGCAGCATAACAACGATTCCACCAGCCAGCGCCAGTCGGGGATCGCTTCAAACATCTGCCCCGACGGAAACGGTTGGTGGAAAAACAGGCCAATGCGCTGGGTTAACCCGGCATCGCGCAGCATTTTTGCCACGGGGATAAAATGGTAATCCTGAATCCAGATCGCATCATCAGGCATCGCATATTCCGCGATAGCACGTGCATACACCTCATTGAGTTGGCGATAGCTGTGCATGCTTTGTGGCGTGAAATGCGCGAGGTCGGGCCGTTGATGGAATACCGGCCATAACCCCTGATGGACATACCCTTGATACCCCTCTTCCCGTTCACTACGCGTTAATGGGAAGCTGAGTGTGTCGTAATCGTTGCCATGTCGGAATGACAGATCACGGGTGATTTCCGAAGTCGGCGGTGCTTTTTTACCGTCCCAACTGATCCACAATCCGCCACGCCGCGTCAGGATGCGATCGTAAATAGAAGCGAGCGTCGATGATTGATGCTGATTGTGTGATACGAGAATGAGGCCGCTCATACTTTCTCCTGATTATGCCCTGGCATCCGGCGATGCTCTGATTAGACCGCTCGCCATATAAAAAAGGCGTAAAGAAAACGGGAACGGGCATAAAAAATCAGGAAAAATCAGACTACATCAACTGTATGCCAAAGCGCTTTAGCAACGTTGCCCACAGGACAAAAAGCACGATAGTTAACAGGCAACTCGCCACCAGCGTGGGCCAAAATCCCCAGCGATGATAGAGAAATGGAAAGGCGACAAACATCGGCAGGGTTGGCACCACGTACCAGAAGGTATACCAGGCGTGGCTGGCGATCTTTGCCTGGCTCTGACCTTCCAGTTTCATCCAGATCAGCACCAATACCGTCACTAATGGCAGCGCCGCAATCAACCCTCCGAGACGGTCACTGCGTTTCGCCACTTCAGAAATCAGCACCACCATGCCCGCCGTGATGGCGTATTTTACGATGAGCCACAGCATGGTTTGCTCCTACTTCAGATAGGAACGAATAACGCTGACAATCTCTTCCAAATCCTGACTACGCTCCGCTTCGGTGGCAGATTCATTCATCAGGTGCTCTTTGATATGCCCCTCCAGCAGTTCTGCCATCAGACCATTAACTGCCCCGCGTACCGCTGCTACCTGCTGCAACACTTTCAGGCACTCCTCACCCGATTCCAGTGCGGTCTCGAGCGAAGCTGCCTGCCCTTTAATACGACGTACGCGGGTTAACAGGCTTTTCTGATGCTTGAGTGTATGGCCCATTCTCGGCTCCTGTTGATCTTAATGTATACTGGGGTATAGTATATTTTCTTTGAATTTTTTGATTTTACGGCACTGCAATGCCGCTTTCAACTTATCACGACACGAGATGCACACCATGAATGATTTCGCTGCCCTGCTTAGCCAGGGCACGTCTAGCGCGTTGCTGTTTATCCCCAGCGCCATCTTGCTTGGGGCGTTGCACGGCCTGGAGCCGGGTCACTCTAAGACGATGATGGCAGCATTTATCGTCGCCATCCGTGGCAGTGTTCGCCAGGCGGTGATGCTGGGTCTGGCAGCCACTTTTTCCCACACTGCGGTGGTATGGCTGATTGCGATGGGCGGGATGTATATCAGTCGGCAGTTTACCGCCGAAGCTGCCGAACCCTGGCTGCAGTTGATCTCGGGCCTCATTATCATTGCAACAGCCGTCTGGATGATCTGGCGTACCTGGTCTGAAGCACAAGCGTGGCATCAGCACCACGATCATCACCAAACGCATGAGCATCATCATGAACATGGGCATCATTATGAGCATGGACATCATCATGAGCACGGGCATCATCATGAGCACGGGCATCATCATGAGCATGGGCATCATCATGAGCATGGGCTTCATCATGAACATGGGCATCATCATCTGCATGGACATCGCCATGCACATGGACATCATGGCGAATTGGCCAGGTTCGCGGAAGGTTCTCAAGAATATCAGGATGCACACGAGCGCGCGCACGCGGAAGACATCCGCCGACGCTTTGATGGCCGTGAAATCAGCAATCTGCACATTCTTCTCTTCGGTCTGACGGGGGGGCTCATTCCCTGCCCCGCAGCGATTACGGTCCTCCTTCTCTGTCTGCAGGTTAAGCAGTTCAGTCTTGGTGCGGCGCTGGTGGTCTGCTTCAGCATCGGCCTCGCGCTTACGCTGGTTACCGTCGGCGTAGGTGCGGCGCTTAGTGTTCGGCATGTATCCCGTCGATGGAAAGGTTTCGCCGATATTGCACGCCGCGCACCTTACTTCTCTGGTGCCCTCATTGCCATCGTGGGCGTCTATATGATGTTCCATGGCTACAGTGGCCTCACCCAATAAGGAATTATTTCCATGTCTGTAAAATCACCCTGTACTGATGTCTGTATTTTTGAAGGAAAAAATGGCTGGTGTCGTGCCTGCGGCCGTACGCGTAAAGAGGCACAGGAGTGGCGGAAAATGTCACCCTATCACCGCAAGGCGATTGAGCGCGCATTGAAAGATCGCGTTGCGACGTTGCAAATAAAATAGTTAGGCGTTTCGTTCAATCATGCGCACCAATTTATTCACTGCGGGAGTCCGTTCGCGTTTACGATATAAGAACCAGATGGATGAAGGAATAACGGCACCGGGTATTTCGCGATAAGTAATACCCGGTAATTTTAATTGGGTCACCAGAATAGCCGGTATTACCGCGACACCATTCCCTAATGCGACATTTGCCAGCACTTCATTTAAACTTCCCGCCGACCAGCTACGACTAAGAATAAAACCACCACGCTGGGCAAAGGTAACGGTGCCAGACACTTGTTCGGGCAAAATAAAGGTTTCTCCTTTAAGTTGCGCAGGTTCGATGGGTTGTTCCTGCGCAACCAACGGGTGGTTATCCGGCAGCGCCAATGCGAAGTGATCTTGCTCGACTTCAATGTATCCGACATCGGCAGGCAATGGCACAGGACCGCGCACAAAGGCAACATCAATAGTACGTTCACTGACCTGAGTGGCCAGTGTATCCATGACTGATTCACGTGCATTGATTGAGATATCAGGCGCGCTGGCACTAAAGCACGTCAATAACCGGGTTAAAATGCCTGATAATAGTGCGGATGCCACATAGCCCACGCGGATATAGCCGCGTTCGCCGCGTGCGGCACTGCGCACTCGGGATTTGGCCTGCTCCGCATGTTGTAGCGTCTCGCGCGCCTCTTGTTGGAAAATTTCTCCAATCTGCGTTAACTCGACTTTCCGTTGAGTACGGTAAAATAACGGCGCACCTAATTCTTCTTCCAATTGATTAATCTGCACCGACAGCGTCGGAGTGGATATATTGAGATTCTCTGCCGCCACGCCATAATGCAGCGTTTTTGCCAATTCCAGAAAATAGCGTAGATGGCGCAATTCCACGTTTTAACTCCTACTTATCTTGGGTGATGAGCCTGTCGATCATTACCTGAAATCAAAACTCCAGCAATAAAAATGTTGTTAGGTTTTACCTAACAATAACTCCAGTGCGGTTTATTGAATGACTTCATTGATAGATTCAAGCTGTAGTGCATTCACCACCTTACTCGCGGGAGAAAAGATGTCCTCTGCTACCATCGTGCTCGACCATCGCCATCTGAATCGTGTTTTACTCGTCGCCTCAATCGGGTGCGCATTGACGGTAATCGACACCAATATCGTTGGCGTCATGTTGCCGACCATCGCTAAAGGTCTGCATGCTTCTTTTGCAGACATGGAATGGGTTATTGGCGCTTACGTGCTGAGCTTTTCTTCACTTCTTTTGCCGGCAGGGTCGCTGGCAGACAAATTTGGCCGGCGCCGTCTCTTTCTCGGCGGCATCTTACTGTTTGCGCTGGCCTCACTCGCCTGTGGCATGGCGACCAGCGTTTTGGCACTCAATATTGCCCGTGCGGTTCAAGGTATGGGCTCCGCATTTCTGCTGGCGCCAGCGCTGGCAATTATCGCGCACAGCTTTCGTGATAGTCAGGCTCGTAACCGCGCATGGGCGATTTGGGGCGGTGTGATGGGATTGACCATGGTGCTGGCACCGTTGGCTGGCGGCATGATCAGTACGTTGCTTGGCTGGCGCTGGACATTTTTTGTCAATATTCCCATTTGTGCCCTGCTGATGCTGGCCGTCACCCGCCACATTGAGGAATCCAGGCATGAACACGCGGGTAAACTCGATTTACCCGGTATCGCGCTGTTTATCGCAGGCATGTTCTGTTTGACCTGGGCATTGATATTAGCGCCGCAACATGGCTGGGTGAGCCGTGAGGTGGTGGGCAGATTGTGTCTCAGCGCGTTGTGGTTTGGCCTGTTTATTCGCGTAGAAAGTGGCAAAAGCAGGCCGATGTTGAATCTGCAACTTTTCCGCTCGTTCCCCTTTATTGGCGCAGTATTAGCGATGTTTGCTTACGCTGCCACCGCGCAAGTGATGACCTCATTGCTGCCGCTGTTATTACAGAATGTTGAGGGAATGACGCCGTTAATGGCCGGGGTGGGTATGCTGCCTTTCGCTTTGGCAATGCTGCTGTTTCCTGTTGTGGCGCGCTGGCTCGGCAAACGCCTGCATGCCGCCACTTTACTGGCGCTTGGCCTGGTCACTGTTTCCTTTGGCAACATGGTGATTGCGACTGCCGTATTCCACCACCATTTGCTGCTGAGCCTGGCGGGTATGGCCATACTCGGCAGCGGCGGTGGGCTACTCAATGGCGAAACCCAAAAGGCGATTATGGCAACCGTGCCTCCGCAACAAGCAGGAATGGCATCGGGTATCAGCACCACAGCCCGTTTTTCCGGCATTTTGTTAGGATTTGCCACGCTGGGCGCGATTCTGGCGGCCAGCACACAGTGGCATTTACAATCAGCGATGCTACACGCGCAGTTGCCCCTTCAACCCGGTTTTAGCGCACAGGTTATCGCCGGTGATTTCAGCCATGCACTGGCAATGTATGACGCCGTTCATCAGGTCTCGTTACACCCACTCATCATTACCAGCTACGCCGATGGATTTGCCAGCATGTTGTTGTGTGCTGCCGCATTTGCCCTGTTTTCCGCCATCGTCATGCTCTATTCGGCGCGCAGTTCGCGTCAGCCAACGACGCTAGCCCAGCGCTAATTTTCACGCGTGGGATCGACTGTCGCACGCATAACCCGTCCTTGTTGAGGAGCAATAATGAAGAAGTTAATCACCCTACTCTGCTTAAGCAGCCTGCCACTGTTTGCCCATGCGGCGACGTTTTCGCTTAAGTCAGCAGACTTTGCCGATAACGGCGTGATGAAGAAAGCATTGGGTGGCAATGATAAGAACAATCTCTCCTGCAGCGGCGAAAACCTGTCGCCCGCACTGAACTGGGCCAACCCGCCCATCGGCACCCAAAGTTATGTGCTACTGCTGACCGATCCAGCTGGTGCTAAAGGCTTGGGAGTGACGCATATGCTGGCATACAACATTGATGCTACGCGTAATAAATTCCAGCAGGGTGAGTTAAGCAAAGGGGGAGACTTTAGCTATGGCACTAATACGCCCGGTACCCAAAGCTATTATGGCCCCTGTCCACCCGCGGGCGCAGGCTATCACCACTACAACTTCGTGCTGGTGGCGACCGACCTTGCGAAAGGCAGTTTACCCGCAGGGCTCAGTCACAATGAGTTAGTCGCAAAATTGAAAGGTCACGCGCTAGGTTCCGCAAGCCTGGTCGGGCGTTTAGGGAATTGATTGCAGCGGGTCGCCCGCGTGGCGACCCAATAAAATTAGTGTCGAATCGCACAACCACACTGCGACATTTCACCCGGCACATATTTACCGTGATGGGAGTGGCGCACCTGCAACTCACCCTGCTGCCAGGCGTTGCCTGTATCAGCACGGTTTTCCAGTAAGCGATTCAGTGCTTCGTTGACCAGCAAGTCACGACGCTGTGCCCAACTGGTCAGATGCCAGGTTGAGGCGCGCGCTTCATCCACATCGTCAAAGCCTGCGACCGCCACATGTGCGCCCTGGCCAAAATCGCGCACTGCCTGCAATGCACCAAAGGCCAGCACATCACTTTCGCAGAACAGTGCATTAATGCGCTCCGCTGCACGGGTTTTCTTCAGGTAGGCCATCATGGCCTGATAAGCCAGTTCACGATCGTTAGCCCCGGCCACCAGCTGAATGTTCAGCGTTTTGTGTTCTGCCTCGAGACTGGACACCAGGCCTGCCATTTGACGCGCGGGATCGGCGTGCTGCTGGCTGTGCATAAAACCAAAGCGCTGATGTCCTTGAGACAGTAACAATAACCCCATCTCGGCGCCCGCATCGAAACCATCAGCCATCACGACCTCAGCACCTACTTCACGGCTCTGGCTTAAATGCACCGTCGCCACGTCAGGCAGTAGTTTTGCTGCGGTATGCAATTCATCCTCAAACAGGGATGTCAGAAACACCAACCCCGCCAGCGGCAGAGATGCGGCATTCTGCAACATACGTTGATAGTTTTCTGCTGAATCAACATTCAGCAACAGCGTCACTAAACCACGCGCATTTAACTGGCGCGTCATTTCATTCAGCATCGTGACAGTATTGGGGTTGGTGAATTCATCGCTGACGATGCCGATGATATTAGGATTAACGGCCATGAACGAGCTCTCCTGCAACTTAGCGTGCGGTCATTATTTTGTAGGTAACGTAAGACACTTCACGTTACCCGATTAAGCCACTATCGCCAATCATCAGACTTGCTGTCTCTTCTGAATTTTAACGTCGGGTCAGGGCCAGGCGAATTCCCAGGCCAATGAATGTCATACCGACGATACGATCTAACAGCTTTTGCAGGGTAATGTTGCGCGATACTGCACTCGCAGCACCGCCCGCCAGCAGGGCAAACGTCACATCAGTGATCAGCCCAATCACCGCGTATGTCAGTCCCAACAGCAGGAAGGAACTCGCATGATAGTGACCATCGACCACCACGAATTGCGGGAAGAAAGAAATGAAAAACAATAACACTTTGGGATTAGTGATAGAGGTAATAAAACCTCGGACTAAAAGATTACGCGTATTGGAGCGTGGCAGCTGATTCTGTGAGCTGCATTCCTGTGGTTTGGTGATAAACGTTTCCCACATCATCTTGCTACCTAAATAAATAAGATAAGCAGCCCCGATATATTTAATCACTGTAAATAAAATCGGCGAGGCGGTAATTAACGCCGTTAAGCCTATTGCACTGGCCAACGCATGAGTACAGCTGCCGAGCGCCACACCGCTCGCAGATATCACGCCGCTCCGTCGCCCATTGGCCACGCTTTGCCCGACCACATACGCGAGGTCCGGGCCCGGCGTGATACACAAAAGGAATACCGAAACGAGAAACAGGGGGAAATGAATGATATCCAGCATGCTAACTCCTTGTTGATTTAGTATTTATTGTACTGATTACAATCTTGCGATCCAAAGAGAAGCCTATTTCATTTGATTATGATGTGATGAAGGTCATTTCCCAGACTTCCCTCAATTAAATCGACGATTTAGCCACATCAATACAGAATGCGCACGCATTGCGCCATCACACTTTTGTCGCCGCTAAAGTATGAGTGACAGAACTAAACCTCATCGTCATGGAGATCAACTTGTGGCAACACTTACCCTACGCGTAGCGCGACCGGTTTCACAACTGGAGCGCAGTCGTAAACTTTATCAATCAGGATTGGGACTGGATGTGATTGGCGCCTTTGAAGACCACCAAGGCTTCAATGGTGTGATGCTGGGAAAAGCAGATGTGCCCTGGCATCTGGAATTCACACAATGCACTTCGCATCCGGTCATCCCTTCACCCTCATCAGAAGATCTGTTGGTGCTGTATTTACCCGAGCGTGATAGGTGGCAGCAAACATGCCAGCAAATGGTATTGGCGGGATTTGTACAGATTGAATCATTCAACCCATATTGGGATCAAAACGGAAAAACGTATCAAGATCACGATGGTTATCGAACCGTCATACAGTGTCAGCAGTGGCCGTAAACTCTCGCATGCCTGACCGTGACAGAAATGCGCGGGGCGCCAACGCGCCCTGCGCATTACTCTTCGAGTAGAATCGAGAAACCGCCGTAAATCATTCTTTTGCCATCAAAAGGCATGTTTTCGCCCATCTCTTTCATTCGCGGATCGGACATCATTTTCTGATTGGCCGCATCACGCACTTCACGTGAGGGATATTCAATCCAGCTGAACACCACTGTCTCTCCCTCTTCCGCTTTCACCGACCTATAAAAATCCGTGAGCTTGCCTTCAGGTACATCATCTGCCCAGCACTCCACGATGCGTGTGGCACCAAACTCTTTAAACAGCGGCGCTGCTTTGGCCGCCATGGCGCGGTAATCCTCTTTATTGACTTCAGGCACCGCAACGACAAAACCATCTACGTACGACATAGGCTATTCCTCCGTCGTGCTGTATACGGCCGACACTGGCCGCAGAGTAAAGTGTACAAATGATGTGCAAATCATGAGCAACTGCAGCACTGAAACTGCGTGTTGCCTCGCAGATTCCTGCCTGCGGCTGAAATTGCGTTACACTGTGCACCTCGATAGTTACGCCATCAGGATAGTTATGCGCATCACCATTGATTCGGCCGATCAGCCGTTTATTCACCGTTTGCTCGGAGAAGAGATAGAGCAAGTGGATACCCAATCCAGCGACACGCGTTTGCAACAAGCCCTCGACATCGCTCGCCAGCAGAAAAATCACGAAGCGGAACTCGACTGGAAACGCAATACGGTGTTTATAGCGTTGTTTATTTTCCTCTATGCCGTCCTGGGTGCCTCGCTGACGCTGGATCTCACCGCACAAGCACCCAGCCACAAAAGTTTGGTGTATGCATTAGAAGCGGTCCCCGTGCTGATTGCCTTTTCCGGTCTGTTTGTCTCGTTGTTATTCCTGTTCTTCACCCGCAGCAGCGCACGACGCCTGCGCAGTTGGGATCAGGGCATATTTGTGCTGGAGAAATACGTTGGCACCAACCTCTATAAGCAAATCAATGAGATGGGCGCTCGCACCACCAACTATTCGCAATCAGCCATTAACGTTGCGCTTGCCCTGTTTATTTGTGTGACCTGGGTGGTGATGTACAACTACTTCACCTTCACCACCAGCGGCGTGATTGGCAGCGTGATTTCTTTGTTCATCACCACCATGACCTACGTGATACTCGATATTCAGTTGCTGAAGTCAGGCACCTCTATTGCGATTGATGAGCCGCTGATTCCGGCTGACGAAGATAAAGAGAAGAAATAATCCCCTGCATCAGGTGGCCTGAGGGCCACCTCGATATTTCTTGCCTATAATCATGCTGACATACCCTTAAATACGGATCAGGATCGACTAAGGAGCAGCAATGAAAATATGGCCAATCGCCGCACTTGCCGCGTTATCGTTAACGCTGGTTGCCTGTAAATCCCCGACGCCGCCAAAAGGTGTCACGCCCATCAGCCCTTTTGATGCCAATCGCTATTTGGGCAAATGGTACGAAATCGCCCGTCTGGATCACCGCTTTGAGCGCGGCAAAGATCATGTCACAGCCACTTATACTCAACGCAACGATGGCGGCATAAACGTGCTGAATCGTGGATATGATCCGGTGAAAAAAGAGTGGAGTGAGAGCGACGGCAAAGCCTACTTCACCGGTAAATCGGATACCGCAGCGCTTAAAGTCTCCTTTTTTGGTCCGTTCTATGGCGGCTATAACGTGATCGCTTTGGATGATGATTATCAATATGCGTTAGTGAGTGGACCAAATCGGGGCTATTTATGGATCTTGTCGCGAGAGCCGAAGATTCCGACTCAAGTGAAAAAACACTATCTGGCTGTCGCGCAGAGACTTGGGTTTGAAGTGGATAAGCTGATCTGGGTAGATCAAGGTTAAAACTGCACTCGGGGATAAAGTGATTTTATCTTCATCCCTGTTTAGTTCAGCATAACCGGGCGTGAGATTCTGGTTATGCTGCAGAGAATCTTCAATCGGCGTATGACCAAACACTTGCAGGCTTGCAACATATCACGGGTTCCCCCTGATTGGATGAGGGGCACCTCATTCCGTGATAACAGCTGATAAATGATTCATTTAAACGAATCCCTTATTTATTAATCATATAACCTTGCATATTTATAATGCGCCTCTCTTCGCAAGATTACCCTTTCAAAAAACCTGCTAAAATACGTCATCGTCTATGTTTTATCAGTATCAAATACTCTTATCTAAAAATTTCAGAGCTCTGGTCATTCTGACTTAACAATCAACATGTTGAGTCAACACATCAGGCTGCTGATAGCTTTTTTTCATTATCGCATTGCCAGTGGTGAGGAAAAAATGAATGAAATAACAGAAGAATACCCCAGAATAAATTTCAGATTAGTATGGGGCTTACTGATTGTATTAACACTCTTTTCGCTACACTGCCCAGCGAGCGAAATTAACCTTTATTCCATTAACACGGGTTCCTACGTTTATCACCTGACCGGGAATCATGGGCAATACACTGAAAATTTTGAGAATAACTTCTTCTCGGTTGAAAGAAAGTTGTCCGAAGATTCAACCTATAGCGTACTGATCGGCACCATGAAAAACAGCTTTGATGACCGCTGTCTTGCGTTAGGGGTGAGAAAAGACTGGAAAACCTGGGATGATGGCTGGACCTTTAAAGGTATCTACGGCTACACCGGTGAGTTTTTTTTCGATGCCTTTAAGGATTGTGGCGACCACGGTTCCTATCACGACTTTAAAAAGGCCACCGGAATAGGATTCTCACCCTATATTTATCATGGCTTTCAATATAATTTCACACCCTATTTCGGCATTGAATCGGGGATTATAATCCCCTCGGTATTTGTCATCACCATTCAATGGAGTTTTCGATAAGCTCTGAACTTTTTTATTCAAAGTGTTGTTTTTTTAAGCCAATCGGCGATAACAGAGGTGAGTCTAATAGGTTGCTCGAGGGGTAGCATATGACCACTGTCACCGATAATTTCCATATCGCCCCCCAATAGCGTGACAATTTCTCGGGATTCTTCAAGACCACGCAAGCCATCCCCTTCAGATGCAATGACCAATATTGGGCAACGAATCGGTTGCTGCGTGACACCACTGCGATCAAGCATGGCTTGTGTTCGAAAAACATTTGCACCGAGATGTTTCCCCATAACACGAATTTTATCAATTAGTTGGGCATCATTCTGTCGAGAGGAATGTAACGATGGCTTCAGCACCGCCTGGCTAAAGCCATTAAAATCACCCATCAAGGCCGCTTGTGACGCCTTATCCAGTAACTCACGTTGTTCAGGTGGGTTTTCACGAAGTGAAGTGGCAACCAAAACCATTCCTGCAGTGCGCTCGGGAAAGGCTTCGGCGATGGCTCTTGCCACATAGCCGCCCAGTGAAAAACCAACCACAATAAAGCGCGGCGGTAAGGTTGCCACGATATTGTAAGCATATTCAGTGATGCTTTCGCCATGGCTCAGGCTGGCTCTGATACAGGTTCTGTCATCGGGATAGACCCGAACAAAATCATCCCAAAGTGTTTCATCAAGCATGAAACCCGGAATTAATACGAGGGGTAAAGTTTGACTCTTCATCCGTGAATCCTTCAATGTGTAAAGTTAACTAGATTACGTGACGTCAGGCGCATATAAAGGCTGTGGCTTAACAACATCGCGAACAATCTATAGAAAATACCCGCCCAGAAGACTATCATCATCTCACCCTACTACTCACTAATAAATAAGGAGGATTACTATGCCATCGTGTGAATTGTTTATTTACTCACACTTTTATAGTAATTGGCCGCGCTCAGCTATCTCTGCATTCGTGCTGCGATAATCCGCCTGAGCGAAGTCTACTGAAAATCTCATCCCTTCCTCCGGCTTACCGGGTTGTCGTCAGCAGTTTTTGACGTCAGGCGTTCGCACGCCTGCAACTTATGAGTAAGCACATGAGCACATTACTATCCGCACACGCTGTCGGCTTTGATAACGCCTTCGGTACGCTATTTCACGACATCAATTTCAGCCTGAAAAAAGGCGATCGTATTGGGTTGCTCGGTGATAACGGCACGGGGAAAAGTACCCTGCTAAAAATCCTCAGCGGTGAACTTGCAAGCAGTCAGGGCAGCGTTACGCTAGCCAACCACTGTTTGCTGGCGCGAATTGAGCAACATCTTCCCCCTCAGCTCCAGCAAGCCACGTTGCTGGCAGGCGTGATTGCGCGTCTGCCACAGCAGCAACAGGTCAGTGAAGCCTGGCGCGCGGAAGCGCTACTCTCTTCGCTGGGGTTCAATACTGAACAGCATACCCAAACGGCAGCCACGTTGAGTGGCGGTCAACATATGCGGTTACTGCTGGCGCGTGCACTGATTCTCCAGCCCGATCTGCTATTACTGGATGAACCCAGCAATCACTTAGATCTTCCAACGCTGCTGTGGCTGGAACAGTTCCTTATAAGTTGGAAAGGCAGCTTTGTGCTGGTCTCACATGACAGCACCTTGCTGGATCAGGTCACCAATTGCAGCTGGATCCTGCGCGATCAAACCCTGCAATTCTTCCGTCTGCCCTGCTCCGCAGCCCGACAAGCGCTGGCACAGCAGGATGAAACCGATGCGCAACGTTTTCAGGCAGAACAGAACGAGATTGAGCGCGTCGAAAAAAGTGCCAAACGGCTGGCGATCTGGGGACGCACTTACGACAACGAAGGTCTGTCGCGTAAAGCGCAGCAAATGGAGAAACGCGCCAGTTGGCTGAAAGAGGCACAAACCACGTTGACCGAAGGCAGCTTATGGCGTCTTCAACTGCTGGGGGAAGCACTGGATGCCGATCGGGTGCTGGCGCTGACTGAAATGCGCATTCGCCCAGCGGAGAACGCGCCTGCGTTGTTTTCGTTACCCAGCCTGCAGGTAAAAAGTGGCGATCGCATCGCCATAGTGGGTCGTAACGGCAGCGGGAAGTCTTCGCTGCTGCGCCAACTCTGGCTGGATTACCAGCGTGAGACCACCACGCTGTTTCATCCACGTGCAACGCTAGGTTATTACGACCAAAGCCTCACACAATTGCAGGATGAGGAGAGCCTCAACGAGGCACTGGCGCATTTTGCCCCTCTCAGTGACGACCAGCGAAAGATGGCTCTGATAGGTGCGGGATTCCCCTACCTCCGCCATCAGCAATTAGTAGGCTCACTGAGTGGCGGTGAACGCTCACGCCTGCTGTTTGTCGGACTGACACTCGCGCGCTATTCTCTATTGCTGCTGGATGAGCCCACCAACCATCTGGATATGCTGGGCAAAGAGGAGTTGGCTGCCGCCCTTAATCAGTTTGAGGGCGCGGTGTTGCTGGTATCGCACGATCGCAATCTGATCGCCAGCAGCTGTAATCGTTTCTGGCTAATTCAGGATCAGCAACTGAGCGAGTGGCATGACTTTGAACCGGTCATTGAGCAGCTGAGCGTCAAACAACCGTCAGACAGCGAGAGCGTAAATGTTCTGCCTGTGACATCTGAATCCTACAACGATGAAGATGCGCTGCTGTTGGCGTTGTGTGATCTGGAAAACAAGCTGGATGAGGATAGAGAACGTAAGCCCAAACATCAGAAACCGGCGTTGCAGGCGCAATGGCGCGATGAGATTGCGCAACTGAAACAGCAGTTGGGCATCCTCTAAACAAACACCCCTAAATACGCCCCTGTGATATTTGTATCCTGCATCCCAGGGGCATAAGGGGTGATCACTGATAAATTACACCAGAGCGGCGCTCAACACCTGTGCCGCTCGTTTTAACTGATCAGCAGGATTGCGCCCAATCAACACGTACTGATATCCGCTGCGATGCCACCACACCAGATTCATGCCGTGCCGTTTTTCCTGCGCCAATGCACTCTGTTTAATAGGATCTTCCCGCGAAATACACAGTGCCATCGGACCGTAACTGCTGTGATTCCAGGCGATTTGAGTGATCAGTGAATCGTCGTAGCGCAACATACGCACACTTTTCAAGCTCGCTTCAGGAAGCGCCAATTGCTCAGTCGTCAGACGCAGATCGAGGTCGCGCGCCGTGCGTTGTAATGAACGCGCTAACACCTGTGGGGAACTGTCGACATCCGCCAACGTTTCCGGGCTATAAAGCGACATATATTGTGCTTCCAGTTCACGTATTCGCGCGCTCTCATCCTGTTCAGCTTTCGCGACGGGTCTGGCCCAAAAACCGACGGCACTACCCACCAGCAGAAAACTGACTGATGCCGCGATCAACGCACGACGGCTAACCTGAACAGCCTCTTTTACCGGTGCGGACGGCGTGTTGTCCAACAGGTAAGCCAGTCGTGACTCCATACGCTCCAGCGGCGCCTCATCCAGCATTGGCGCGAACGCATCCGCAAAGGGTTGATTGCTTTTCATTAGCTCAGCCGTCCGTGCT
Source organism: Pantoea sp. S61 (assembly GCF_016625145.1). NCBI lineage: Bacteria > Pseudomonadati > Pseudomonadota > Gammaproteobacteria > Enterobacterales > Erwiniaceae > Pantoea > Pantoea sp. S61. The sequence goes on along the minus strand of NZ_JACVUO010000001.1, from coordinate 37,336 downwards.
GACAACGTTTCACTGCGCTTTAGTTCGGTTTCAAACGCCTGCGCATCCTCCGCACGCATTTCGCCATCCAGCCAGGCAACGATAGCTTCATCGGCATAGGGCGAGGTAAATCGTGGTGCATTCACAAGCGTTTCTCCTGTACCGTAGGCCGCGCTGTCACTGCGCTGGCTAAAGTGGTGCGTGCCGCAGCGAGGCGGCTCATGATGGTTCCAATCGGCACGGCCAGCGTGTCGGCGGCTTCCTGATAGGTAAAGCCCTCGACATAAACTAAAAATACCGCGTTGCGCTGCGCCTCTGGCAACTGCCCAACCCGTTGCATCACTTTGGCGTACTGCATGCGCTGTTCATTGTGTTGCTGATGGTCGGGAGCGAGCAATTCATCACTCTCGACAAATCCCTGCCCCATGCGTACCCGCTGCGCGCGCAGTTCGTTGATCCACACGGAATGCAGCACGGTAAACAGCCAGCGATCGATGCGTGTGCCCGGTGTGAACTGGGCGCTGCGTTCCAGCGCCCGCACACAGGTGGACTGCACTAACTCTTCGGCGACATCTTTATTACGCGATAACACCATCGCGTAACGCCACATACGCGTCAGATGCGCCGCCAGATGTTGACGGACTTCAGTGCTGGTAATGTTTCTATCCTCCGTCAACAACGGTCATCAGGACTCAGGATGGCCATTAATGGCCGCGTGTAAATCCTGATACTCTTCACAATTCACACCGCAAAGCGATTTGATGATAGTGAGCTGCTCTTTAGCCAGATCCGGACGGCCTTTGATCATCCAGGCTTCACCTAAATATTCACGCACTTTGGCATATTTGGGGTCCAGTGCGATCGATTTCTGATAGTAACGCATCCCTTCGTCGGTGCGACCCAGTTTACGCGTGGCGTAACCGCGATAATTCCATGCCTCTTTAGTGTTCTGATTGTGCAACGTATCCAGTAACGTCAGCGCAGCTTGATACTCGCCTTTTTTCGCCAGGTGGTAGGCGTAATTCGTCTTATCCTCATCGCTCAGCATGCTGGTTTTTTCCGGCACGCAGGATTTGGTTTTACTGTCATACACTTGCCCTTTCGGACAATCCGGGGTTTTCTTGTCGCTGTCGTCATCACCCATGGCGAATGCAGTCGGTGCATGTAACACCATCAACAATACCGGCACGGCAAACCAGCGAATCGGAGTCATCATCTTCATCATTCATTTATCCTCACGGAGTGGCATCGAATCGCGCAACGGCAGCATGCGGCGCAGCACGTTGTCACGCAGAACGTAGTGATGGAGTAACGCCGCCAGCGCATGCGCGCCTGCCAGGCTAATCAGCGCCCAGGCAACGTTATTGTGTAATCCCGCCAGCGTATGACGCAGTGCGGTATCGACATGGATAAAGGTTGGAATATCGAACAGGCCAAAGAAATTAAACGGTTCCTGTTGCGACCAGCGAAACAGAAAACCCAATACAACCTGCGTGAATAACAACAGGTACAACAAGCCATGGACGGCATGCGCGATGATGCGCATCGGCGTGCTGTTTTCAGCTGGCGCCACGGCCAAATGCGTCTGACGTTGGCAATAGAATCGCCACAATGGGCGCACAATCATCACCAGGGCCAGCAAAATGCCAAAAGAGATATGCCACGCCTGTAAACCCTTACGCAGCGGTGTGCCTTTTTCCAGTTGTTCCCAAATATGCGCAGAGGCAAACAGAAAAATGACGCTAAACGCAGTGATCCAGTGCAACGTCATGCTGAAAGCGTCATAGCGTTGACGTGAGTGTTGACGGGTCGAAGCGGACATAACATTTCCCAAATAGTGTGTGGTTTAGCGGTAAACAACCCAACGACGATTTCTATTCGGAAAATTTTCATTTTTTTCTCAACACAATCCATTTAATGCAAGAATCCTGACGAATTTTCTCCTGTTTGTTGCATTTAGTGATTACTATTCTCGCTTCATTAAAGGGATGCTTATGTTGAATACCTCTAAAAAGCGGCTTGTTGTCGCGATCGCTCTTTTAGCGATCATTATTCTGGTCTGGGCCTACCGCAGCGCCCAACCCAAACCGAACCCACTGGTCACCGCCGTTGTGCGTCAAGGCAACATCGAAAACGTCATCGCCGCGACGGGCAAGATGGACGCTATCGAACGCGTCAACGTCGGTGCTCAGGTGTCTGGGCAGGTGAAAAAGCTCTATATCAAAGCGGGTGATAACGTCAGTAAGGGCGAACTGATCGCTGAAATTGACGATCAGCCACAGCGCAGTGATTTACGTAATGCGCAGGCCGCGCTTAGCGTGGCACAAGCCGATTTGGAGACACGCGAAGCGACCTTAGTCCGACAGGATGCGCAGTTCAAACGTTTGCAGCAAATGATCAAAGCCAATCTGGTGTCGCGCCAGGATTTTGACGAAGCGGCAGAAGCGTGGAGCACCGCACGTGCTGAGTTGACGGCGCAAAAGGCGCGCGTCATTCAGGCACAAATTGAGGTGGACAAGAAGCAACTCGATCTCAGCTATACCCGCATCATGGCACCGATGGATGGCTCGGTGATCGCCATCGTGACCAAACAGGGCCAGACGGTTAACGCCGCGCAGAGCGCACCGACCATCGCCAAGCTAGCGCAACTTGGCACCATGACCATTAAAGTCCAGGTTTCCGAAGCGGACATCACTAACATCCATCCCGGCCAGCAAGCCTGGTTTACCACCTTCGCCAATCCCGATAAGCGCTACAACGCGACGCTGCGTAGCATTGAACTGGCACCTGAATCGGTGATGAAAGATGATGCCTTGATGGGCAACAGTGAAAGTACGCCGACCAGCAGTACCAATGCTGCCATTTATTACAATGCCTTACTCGATGTTCCCAATCCCGACAACACCCTGCGCATCTCCATGACCGCACAAGTCAATCTGCTGCGCGACACCGCGAAAGACGCGCTGTTGATTCCGGTACAGGCAACGAAAAAAGACGCGGAAGGCAAGACCTTTGTCGAGGTGGCGAACAAGCAGAACCAGCCAGAGAAACGTATTATCACCACCGGGATTTCAGACAGCGTTGATATTCAGGTTCTCAGCGGCTTGAACGCCGGTGAGAAAGTGATTCTCGCTACTCAGGCCGTGGGTGCGGACAAGGTGGTGATGTGAGCCTGATCGAACTGAAAAACATTCAGCGCAGCTATGTTAACGGTTCAGAATCTCTGCATGTGCTGAAAGATATCAATTTGCAGATCGCCAGTGGCGAGATGGTCGCGATCATAGGCCCTTCAGGCTCGGGCAAATCCACATTGCTGAATATTCTCGGCTGCCTGGATGCCGCCGACAGCGGTCACTATTTTATCTCAGGCCAGAATACCGCTTCACTCTCTCCGGACGCGCTGGCGAAAGTCCGTCGCGAACATATTGGCTTCATTTTTCAGCGCTACCACTTAATGCCGGACCTGACTGCATTAAGCAACGTCGAAATCCCGGCGATTTATGCCAATTTGCCGGGGCATGCGCGGCGGGAGCGCGCTGCTCAATTACTGGAGCGACTCGGGCTCAAAGGCCGTGAACACCATAAACCGGGTGAACTCTCTGGCGGCCAGCAGCAGCGCGTCAGTATTGCGCGAGCGTTGATTAATGGGGCCGAGATCATTCTCGCCGATGAACCGACCGGGGCGCTGGATTCGCACTCTGGCGAGGAAGTGTTACGCATTCTTCATGACCTGAATCGTGACGGTCATACGGTGATTATCGTCACACACGATATGAAAGTGGCGCAGCACGCTGACCGCATCATCGAAATCCAGGACGGCGAAATTTTTGCTGACAGCGGGCCAAAAACAGAGGCGACGCGAGCGCGTTATCAGCCAATGGCGAGCAGAAGTCAGAGCAAGCTGCGCGGATTGATTGATCGCCTGCGCGAGTCAATGCGTATGGCGCTAAATGCCATGAATACGCATCGCTTGCGCACCGCACTCACCATGACCGGAATTATCTTTGGTATTGCCGCTGTTGTCACTGTCGTCGCGCTTGGACAAGGTGCGCGTGAAAAAACGCTGGAGAGTATTTCCGGTCTCGGGACGAATGTGGTCTCCGTGTATGCCGGCGGCGATTTCGCCGAAGATGATGCGCATCCGGTGTTGACACTGGTGATGGCTGATGCCGATGTGATTGCTCGTCAGCAGTTCGTCGACAAAGTCAGTCCTGAGCTGCTCTCGACGCAGCCGATCCGCTATCTCTCCAACTCATCGAAAGCATCCGTATCGGGCGTTGGCAAAGATTACTTTGAGATTCAGGGCATCAAACTCACCGAAGGCAGCAACTTCAGTGATGAACGCCATGCCCGGCAAGAGATCATCATTGATACGAATACGCGCAATAAGCTGTTTGCAGCCAATGAAAACCCCATCGGCAAAATGATCGTGTTAGGGTCTGTGCCGGTGCGAGTGATTGGTGTGGCGCATGAAGATAACGGCATTTCGCCCAATCGTCTCAGCGTGTGGTTGCCCTGGAGCACCATGATGTACCGCATCAGTGGGCAAACAGCGCTCACGAGTATCAGCGTGAAGCTCAAAGATGATGTGGTCAGTGGTCCGGCGGTGGAATCTCTCACACAATTATTGACTGCGCGCCATGGCACCAAAGACTTCCTGATGTTTAACCGCGATAAGTACCGCAAAGCGATTGAAGGGGCAGCCGCCACCTTGACCTTGCTGATATTGATGGTTGCATCAATTGCGCTGATGATCGGCAGCATCGGCGTGATGAATATTATGCTGGTGTCCGTCACCGAACGAACGCATGAAATTGGCGTGCGTATGGCGGTGGGTGCGCGGCGTGGCGATATCATGCAGCAGTTTATGATTGAGGCGGTGCTGGTATGTTTGGTTGGCGGTTCACTCGGCGTGGTGCTCTCACTGGTGATCGGTCCGCTGATTAGCCTGATGGCAGGCGGTGTACTGACAGCCATCTATTCCTGGGAATCCGCGGGGGCAGCCTTCGCCTGCTCCACCATTATCGGCATGATTTTTGGTTATCTGCCAGCCCGCAAAGCGGCTCGCATGGACCCGGTCGCCGCACTGGCAAGTGAGTAGATTTGTCTTCGCAGGGTGCGCATCACTGCGCACCGATTTTTACGTCATGTTGGAATTGAGAGCGAAATACCCAACGATCAGATTAACATCGGCAACGTTGCACTGGCCGTTTGCTGACTGGCTGTGGCGTAATCTGCGTCATGCGTCATCAGCTCCCCCATCAACACTTCCACCAACAGCATCGCACCTACTTTGCCACTCAGCGTACCCGCGTTCAGCGGTCCTTCCGGACGCGCTGCCACCAGCAACATATCCGCCAGATTGCCCATGGGGCTGCGCAACGTGTTACTCAACATCAGGACTTGCGCTTTGCGTTTCTTCGCGACATTGACCACGTGCATCAAATCTTTAGTCGAACCGGAAGCCGAAATCGCAATCACCACATCACCTTCACCCAGGGTCGACGCGTTCATGGCCGCACGATGCATATCGCCAAACAGTTGCGCGGATTTACCCAGACGAAGCAGGCGATAATGCAAATATTCGCCGGTGATGGCGCTGGCTGCCACGCCGTAAATTTGGATAGAACGCGCCTGATGTAATGCCGTGGCGGCCTGCTGTAAAACCTCGCGATTGATAAATTTACCGGTGTCACGCAGCGCCTGCACCGACTCTTCCACCAGCACATCGACGGGATCGCCACTCGCCGGAACCATTGGCTGGCTCTGTTGCACATCCAGTGCCAGCGCCATTTTAAATTCGGTGTAGCCCTTGCAACTCAGGTTGCGGCACAAGCGTGTCACACTGGCTTCGCTGGTGTCCGTTTCTTTCGCCAACTCGGTAATAGTGAGATACAGCACTCTTTGCGGTTCGGTCAGGATGAAATCGCCCAGCTTTTGCAGCGCCGGACTGTAACCCGGCAGGCCCTGCTTCAGATGCAGCAAAATATTTCCATTGTCCGTCATGACATCCCTCCGTTCGCCAATATTGATGGCGTCTAGTGTGCGTAAAGGCCCTGATTTGTGCCAGCAGAATTGATTATAAGTGAAAGCTATCACACTAATGGTAGTTATTTTCATCAAATGAAGTATGTTGTGATAATAATTTTTACCACAACAATCATTCGGGGATGAAAATTTATGTCAATGTTCAGTGGAGCTTCCTCTGGAAGCTGGTTTGAAAAAGCACAGCGCTTCGGAAAATCCTTTATGTTACCGATAGCCGTATTACCCGCGGCCGGTCTGCTGTTGGGCATTGGCGGAGCGTTATCCAATCCCAACACGGTAAAAGCTTATCCCTTCCTGGACATCGCCTGGTTACAAGGTGTCTTTACCATCATGGCCAGCGCCGGTTCAGTGGTATTCGCCAATCTTGCGGTGCTGTTTGCGGTAGGCGTGGCGGTAGGACTCGCTAAAAGCGATAAGGGTACGGCTGGTCTGGCCTCTCTGCTGGCTTATTTAGTGATGAATGCCACCATCAACGCACTGCTGACGCTCAACGGTGTACTGGCGAGTGGGAATCTAAGCGCTGTAGGTCAAGGTATGGCGCTGGGCATTCAAACGCTGGAAACCGGCGTGTTTGGTGGTGTTGTGATCGGGCTGGTCACCGCGTTGCTGCACAATCGCTATAACAAAATTGCCCTACCACAATTTCTCGGCTTCTTCGGTGGCTCACGCTTCGTCCCGATTATTAGCTCATTTGTGGCGATTATCGTTGGCGCGGCAATGACCATCGTCTGGCCGCATTTTCAGAAATTGATATTCGGTATGGGTGGACTGGTCGATGCCACGGGGTATTTCGGCACCTTCATATACGGCTTTGTGTTGCGCATGCTCGGCCCGTTTGGTCTGCATCACATCTTCTATCTGCCTTTCTGGACTACCGCTTTGGGCGGCAGTGAAATGGTCAATGGTCATCTGGTTGAAGGCACTCAGCGCATCTTCTTCGCTCAGTTGGCCGATCCCAATACGCAGCAGTTTTATCTGGGAACGGCGCGCTTTATGTCGGGCCGCTTTATCACCATGATGTTTGGCCTGATCGGGGCTTGTCTGGCGATGTATCACACCGCCAAACCCGAGAACCGCAAACGTGTGGCCGGTTTGTTATTATCCGCTGCCCTCACCTCATTCCTGACTGGAATCACCGAACCGATTGAGTTCTCGTTCCTGTTTGTGGCGCCAGCATTGTATGTGATTCACGCGCTGTTCGATGGTCTGGCCTTTATGATCGCCCACATCCTGCACATCACCATTGGACAGACCTTCTCCGGCGGTTTAATCGATTTCATTCTGTTCGGTGTATTGCAGGGTGAAGCGAAAACCCACTGGCTGTATGTGCCGTTGGTTGGCGTGCCGTGGTTCCTGCTGTATTACTTCACCTTCCGTCTGCTGATCACACGATTCAATTTCAAAACGCCAGGCCGTGAAGATGTCAGCATCGATACCTTGCCAGTTGCCGCTGGCGAACGCCCTTTGCAGGTGATTGAAGCGCTGGGCGGTAAAGACAATATTGCCGAACTTGACTGCTGCGCCACACGTTTGCGCATCACGCTAAACGACAGTTCTAAACTTAATGAAGCCGCATTGAAGGCCACGGGCGCTCGCGCGGTTATCCAGCGTGGCAACGGCGTACAGGTGATATATGGCCCGCACGTCACCATTATCAAAAATGAAGTTGAGGAGTTACTCGCGCTATGAAAGCAAACATGCTGGAGCAGATTAGAGGGAAACTGGTGGTGTCTTGTCAGGCACTGGAAAATGAACCCCTGCACAGCGCCTATATTATGTCGCGTATGGCATTAGCCGCGATGCAAGGTGGCGCGTCGGCAATCCGCGCCAACAGTCTGATCGATGTAAAGCAGATTAAGCAAACCGTGGATTTGCCCATTATCGCCATTATCAAACGCGATTATCCAGGCAGTGATGTGTATATCACTGCCACACTTAAAGAGGTCGATGAATTGATGGCGGCGAATCCGGCGATGGTCGCGCTGGATGCGACTCAACATCAGAGACCTGGCGAACTGCAGTTGCCGCAGTTGGTGGCGGCGATTCGTCAACGCTATCCGCAGTTATTGCTAATGGCGGATATTGCGACAGTTGATGAGGCGCTGCTGGCAGATGAACTCGGCTTCGACTGCGTAGGGACTACGCTGCATGGCTACACGGCGGAAACGCGCGGCAAGTATCTGGCGGCAAATGATTTTCACTTCCTGCGTGCAGTATTAACAGCAGTGAAGGCGCCAGTGATTGCAGAAGGCAATGTGGAAACACCTGAGATGGCGGCGCAATGTTTAAAACTGGGCGCGCATGCTGTGGTGGTCGGTGGCGCGATTACCCGTCCTCAGCAAATAACGCAGCGTTTCGTCAACGCTATCAGCTGATACGTTTTATCAGGCCTTAAATAGCAAAGCCGCCCGTAGGCGGCCTTAACGCTGAAGCGGAAACTGAACTTATTTGTACAGTTCTGCAGTCATGTGCACACGGTTGTTGGTGTTCGCTTCAGTGATTTTGTACTGTGCGCCCTGCTGCTGTGCGACTGCGGCCACTTTCGCTTCTGCACCGTCAAGAGTTGAAGACTCAACGGAGATGCTCTGGGCAAAGCTGGCAGCAGACATCAGTGAAAGAGCGGCGGCAGCGGCGATGGTCAGTGTTTTGATGGTTTTCATGGTCTTATTCCTTTGGGTTGTTTATGAAGGCTGTGTGCCTTCGATGAAATAATAATACCCTAGGTTACCATTTCATTATTAACCATTAGTGCGATCATCATGATCGCGCTAACCATAAGCCCCATTACAATAACCTCATTGATCGGCAGAGTTCCATCTTATCCACATTACAGGTGAAAAGAGCGCTCGCTAACCTGTGGATAAATCAGCTTTTCCCGCCTGCAGTGCCCGCTCCCGCGAAGTGCTGTTTTTTTGTACGCTTTCACGAGTTTGTCGCGGGCTAAACTGAATCTTCTTTTTCAATCACCAACACGCGTGCCGCACCCTGGGGATGAGCGACATGTTCGGTACCCACGCTGGCAAAGAAAATGTCACCCACGTTGAGCATCACTTTATGCACTTCCGCCCGCTCGCGGTAATGCATCTCGACCACGCCATCTAACACCACGAAGACTTCTTCACCGTCATTGATGTGCCAGCGATAAGGCTGATCAGTCCAGTGTAATCGCACGCTGGTGCCATCAAAATTGGCAATATCGAGAGCCTCCCACGCACGCGCTGGGGAAAAGTTTTTGCCGACGATGATTTTCATGAGATGCCTGTTTTTGCTGAGTGAATATTCAACATGCTACAGGCCAGTGGGCTGAGGTGTGAGACAAGGCAGGGACATTTCCGGCCAAATCACTGCACGCGATGACAGACTCCAGATTCCAGACTCCGAACGCCAGACTCCAGATTCCAGATTCCAGATTCCAGAAACAGCAAAGCCGCCCGGAGGCGGCCTTAACGCTGAAGCGGAAACTGAACTTATTTGTACAGTTCTGCAGTCATGTGCACACGGTTGTTGGTGTTCGCTTCAGTGATTTTATACTGTGCGCCCTGCTGCTGTGCGACTGCAGCCACTTTCGCTTCTGCACCGTCAAGAGTTGAAGACTCAACGGAGATGCTCTGGGCAAAGCTGGCAGCAGACATCAGTGAAAGAGCGGCGGCAGCGGCGATGGTCAGTGTTTTAATGGTTTTCATGGTCTTATTCCTTTGGGTTGTTTGTGAAGGCTGTGTGCCTTCGATGAAAATAATACCCTGGGTTATCATTTCATGGTTAACCATTAGTGCGATCATCATGATCATGCTAACTACATCTCACCCAGACCTTACGCATCGCAATGATGTTGATGCCCGCTAATACGGCGGCGGTAAAAAAGGCCATCGATAAGTGACCTGGAAGGTATGTCATGAACGCCGCCATAAATTGTCCGCCAAAAATGGCCATTGATAAGCGTGCCAATTGGCGCCCACGTTCCTGAGGTTGGCTGATTTCAACTGTCATGTGATTCACCAAAGGCACTGACAGCCCAAACCCCATGCCTAATAAGATGCCGCCTGGCAGGCACAACACGACATCGGGGGCTGCTGCAAATTCAAGATGTGCCAACAGGTAGCAAATGAACGCCATAATCAGCGTGGAATAGTTACCGAATTGCAGCGCAACATGCGGCATCAGTGCTGCTGCCAGCACCGCCACCAGCGAGACAAATGAGAGAAAATAGCCAATATGTGCGGCATTCACACCCATCAAAGCAAACCGTTGCGGCAGCATAATGACGGCGGTGAAAAAACAGATCATGGAACAGAACGCCGCCAGCCATACCGGCCGCAACCGGCGATCGCTATCCGTTACGCCCTCTTCTATTGTTTCCGCTCTCATCTGTTGCTGAGGGCGCGGGACACAAATGAGCACCAACACCAGCAGCAACCAGGAGAATAGATACAGCCCATACGGATAACGCCAACTTGCGGAGGCCAGAATCCCACCCACAAAGAGAAACACCACGCCACCCAACTCTATTGCCATGCCTTGTCGCGCGATCATCTTTAATCGTGCTTCGGCCTGATAAAAACTGGCAATTAAGCCGGTCCCGGCAGACATCACCACCGCTGTTGCGCCCCCCAGTAGGATGCGGTCGATGATTTGTGGCACTGCGCCCGGCAACCAAACACCTGCCACGCCCAATCCGCCATAGCAGAATAGCCCAATCAATAGCATGGGATAGGCACCAAAACGATCTATCGCGCGCCCCGCTAATGGCCCTGCCAGTATCACGCCCAGCGCAGGCAGCGTTACCAACCAGCTTGCCAGATAAGAAACCCTTAATTGCGCGGCGATGTCACTCAATCCCGGCACAATGACGCATCCCACCATAATGGTCAGGCAACTGACAGCCAGGAGCGTGACTGCACCTGCGGGTTTAACTGATGTCATGATTTTTATTTATCCGAATAATGGAATGATTAACCATATAGCGGACGTGAGTGTTACGACATCGGCGCATATTGTCAATGGCTGCCGTGCTATAGTGGCGGCCATTAAAATCGATAAAGCGGAAGAGTGATGGCTGCAGATACAGAGGCTAACGGTTCGCAGGTTATTGCACGTGCAGCGACTATATTGCGGGCGTTAGAAAATCGACCAACGGGATTAAGCATGTCCGAGCTGTCAAAACTGACAGCGCTACCGCGCACCACTGTACATCGGCTGGTCACATCGTTGATTTCTCAGCAGTTGCTGCTGCAGGCCAATGAAGGCATTAAGCTGGGTCCGGCGCTAGCAAGACTTGCCGCTTCGGCACATACCGATATTATCGCGCTCTCTCAACCAGCGATGGAAACGCTTGGACGTCGTACGCGAGAAACGGTCGATTTATGCGTCTGGCGCGGCAGCCATACGGTTCTGGTCAGCCAATATGCTTCCGATCAGGAGTTGCGCGTCGTCTCACCCATCAGCACTGCCTTTCCCACGCACTGCGCTGCGCATGGTAAAGCGTTATTGTCTGAACAAACGGATGATGTCATCTCGGCATTACTTCCACAGTTGAACGATGTGCGCACCCAAAATACGCTGCGAGATCCGCAGCTTCTATTAAAAGCCATTCAGCAGGTTCGTGAGCAAGGCTATGCGGTAGATCGCGAAGAACATGCGCGTGGTGTATGTGGTATCAGTGTCGCCCTGAACACCGGGCCAGGGGAGCGTTATGCGCTGGCCATTGCAGTGCCATCATTACGCTTTGATGAGCAGTTTCCACAGCTTCTCGCGGCTTTATTGCAGGCAAAAACTGAAATCGAGTCGCTGCTTGTCGGTTAGCATAAATGACAAAGCCGCCCGTAGGCGGCCTTAATATCGTGGGTGGCGAGCTTATTTATACAACTGAGCCGTCATGTGCACGCGGTTGTTGGTGTTGGCTTCAGTAATTTTGTACTGAGCACCCTGTTGCTGAGCAACGGCGGCGATTTTCGCTTCTGCACTGTCCAGAGTTGAAGCATCAACAGAGATACTTTGTGCGAAGCTCGCGAATGAAACCAGGGTAAGAGCAGCAACTGCAACGAAAGTTTTGATAGATTTCATGGTCATTTCCTCAGAGTAATTTTCAGTTTTGAAGGCGTATCGCCTCGATGTGAGAAATAATAGACCTGCTTCTCGTTGAGTAAAAGCTGAAGGATTTGCTGATAAAATTCAAAAAATTTGAATATGATTTAATGCGACCTCTTCTTAAGTTGCATCGGTCAAAACCCTGAAACTCTCATCGTCACAATCAAATCGCGCCACCTCCTGCATGCCAAGATGCTGATGCGCACGTAATGAGGGAATATTGTTGGATTGGATGAATAACACCGGAGTTTTTGAACCATAATGTTCCCGCATTGCCGCATACAATGGCCGCAATAATCCCTGACCGCGTTCACTTACTGCAATACATACCGGACCATACAGCCAGCACTCTCTGCCGGGTTGCCAGGCCTCCAACATGGCTGATACCACAGGAGGGGAATGTTCCGCGGATAACGCACTGAACAAGACGCCCACCACCGTTCCCTCGCGTTTAGCCACCAGCGTATGGGCAGTGGCGCGATCGAGCATACCGGCCACACGCTCTGGCGGATAATTCCCGTTTAAAGCGCCGCCATTGCCAGCTGCATTCTTTTGAAGCAATGCAACGATTGCATCAATGTCTGCAGGCTGTGCGCTGGTAATAAGATAATCACTCCTCATCAAGGTTCTCCTTTGCCATTTCGCTGTTGTGGTAAAGCATAGCGAAAGACGCTCACAAAGAAGAACAACGGTTGGTAAGGTGAAACGACTATGCCCCCCAAAGGCGGCCATCATTAAGGCCTTGCTGCTGAGCCATCCGGCAAGCGCGCTGTCCGCAGAACTGCCTATGGACCAGGCGGTTGACGCACTCGAATTGGCCGCTGATAAGGAAAGGACCGCAAAAGAACAGTTAGTGTTCCAGATTTCAGAAACAGCAAAGCCGCCCGGAGGCGGCCTTAATGCTGAAGCGGAAACTGAACTTATTTGTACAGTTCTGCAGTCATATGCACACGGTTATTGGTGTTTGCTTCAGTGATTTTGTACTGTGCGCCCTGCTGCTGTGCTACTGCGGCAACTTTCGCTTCTGCACCGTCAAGAGTTGAAGACTCAACGGAGATGCTCTGGGCAAAGCTGGCAGCAGACATCAGTGAAAGAGCGGCAGCAGCGGCGATGGTCAGTGTTTTAATGGTTTTCATGGTCTTATTCCTTTGGGTTGTGTGTGAAGGCTGTGTGCCTTCGATGAAACAATAATAACCCTGGTTATCATTTCCATATTAACTATTAGTGCTGTTATTATGATCGGGCTAATTGTTGTTCGCGAGCAGGGTGCGTACTGTCGAGATAAAATGCGGCCACTGATGGAAACGCATCACTGGCATGTGTGCATGGCGCTGCGATCGCAATGCTGCAACAAACGCATTGGCTTGCTGATCAATCTGGTCATGATTCTGTTTCATGATGCTGTCTCCATTTCTTTAGCCTCTCTACGGAAAAAGCCGCCCCGTAAGGCGGCCTCTTCCGGCACTTCCCTGTGCAACCATCCGATACTTATTTGTACAATTCTGCGGTCATGTGCACGACGTTGCCGTTGCTGGCTTCAATGATTTTGTATTGTTCGTTTTGCTGATGAGCCTGCGCTGCGATTTTCGCTTCTGCACCATCCAGAGTCAGTGAGGTTGCGGTCACAGTTTGTGCAAAGCTGGCAGCAGACATCAATGAAAGAGCGGCAACAGCGGCGATTGACATAGCTTTAATAGTTTTCATGGTCATATTCCTTGATTTGTTTGATGAGAAGGCTGTGTGCCTTCGATGGAAACAATAATAACCACGTAAACTATATCGATCTTAACTATTAGTGCGAAAACTATGATCTCACTAATAGTTAACTGAGCTAGGTCAACCCCAGCGATCTCATCACCTGAAGGACTTCCCGTTGATGCTCACTGGATAAAGCACGCAGCGGGCGCGGCAAGTTATTTTCCTCCGCCAGCCCAAGCAGTGCCGCTGCGGCCGCTATCACGCGAATACTGCCGCCATGTTGACGGAACAGCGTCCAAAGCGGCTCCAGTCGCTGGGATTGCTCAACGACAGCAGCGAAATCGCCCGCCTGAGCGGCTCGTGTCAGCGCTAATGCAGTGTTGGGAAATAAGCCGCCACAGACGGAATACCAGACATCGCATCCCGCCATTAAACCGTTGCCGGCAGAAGCATCACCACTGACACCAATACTTATCTCTGCGGGGAGTTGCGCACGTAATGCGCTCACCCGCTGGGCGGCGGAATCCATGTCGGCAGGCACACCCGGTATTTTGATGGAAGCGATATTGGGAAGCGCGGCTATCCGTGCGTAAAGATCATTTGAAAACTCGGTGTGTGTCGTGCCTGGATTATCATAAACGCAGATGGGCAGTGAAACATTCCGCGCGACCTCGGCATAGAAGCCAAATACTTCGTCTTCAGTGAGCTTTTGGTAGGAAACCGCAGGTAATAACAAAGCGCTTACGCCTGCATGCTGCGCATCTTCCGCCAGTCGCAACACCTCATCCGTGCTGGTTGCGCCAATGCTAACCATCACCGGAATGCCATCCGCATGCTGTACGGCCAACGTCGCCACGCGCTTGCGCTGCTCGCGGGTGAAATAGGCGTAGCTACCGGTTGAACCCAGCACGCCCAGTGAATCGACTTTTGCCGTTGTTAGACGCGCGAGAAGCGAGAGAAAGGATTTTTCATCGATGCCAGTCGCATTGACCGGGGTCAGCGGGAAGGCACTAAGACCTGAAAACATAGCCAGCTCCTGTTAGATAACGTAAAAACGCATCTTAACAACAGCTGACTATTTGTCATAGGACAAAGCCGTTAGCGTTTGTTCTTTCTTCTAAAACCTAGCCAGAATAGCCCCAGCACCACGATGAGCCCGAGAGCGACCATGCCGATGCGCGACACCAGCATCAGCGGCGAAGCATCACCACCAGCACGTAGCGATTTCACCCGCTCCTCGCTGATCTGTACTTTGCTGTGCCCGATATCTTGCATCACATAGTTAGTCAGCGTAGCGATTTGGTGGTCGTTGAGTTGATCGGCAAAGCCAATCATCCCTTGCCCCTTTTCAGGCCAAACACCTTGCAGGACTGCCATCGCCACATTGTCTGCATTGGGCTTATTCAACACCGGATGATTTTGCAGTGCCGGCAGTCCATTGAGCCCCTCGCCTGTCAGGTTATGGCAAGATGCACAGTTATTGCGATAAATCTGTGCGCCTTCGCTTAACACCGCCTGCGGCGTATCGTCACCTCTTACCGGCGTCCAGCGATTGGCCTGCGCAGGTTCAGCAGTGGCGCTATCCTGAGGTAACAAATAAGTCGCAATAGCCTGGCGGTCTTCTGGCGTCATACGCGAGAAGCTCTTATCGATCGCTTCCAGCATCGGACCGCCCGCGGTTGCGCCGTTGCTGGCGTGGCCAGTGGCAAGATACTGCGCCAACATTTCACGTGTCCAATGCGGTTTGCCCTGCAAGGTTGCCGCCGTGATATCAGGTGCAAACCAGGTACCGAGTGACGCGCCCTGCAAGTTTTTGTCCTGCTGTTCCGCCATCAGGAAATTACGTGGTGTATGGCACGTGCTGCAGTGGGTTAACCCCTGAACCAAATAGGCACCGCGATTCCACTCTTGTGACTGCTTCTCATCTGGCTGGAAGGTCTTGCTGTCCATAAACAACAGATTCCAGGCTGCCATGCTGAAACGCAGATTGAAGGGGAACGGCAATGCCGTTTTCTCTGGCTGAATATCTACCGGCTGCACACCCTGCATAAAGTAGGCATACAATGCAGCGACATCTTCATCGGTGAGCTTCGCGTAAGCGGTATACGGCATCGCCGGATAAAGCTGGCTGCCATCACCGCGAACCCCTTTACGCAACGCATCGGCAAACTGCTGCTCGCTGTATTGGCCAATCCCCGCCGTTTTAGAGGGGGTGATATTGGTACTGAAGATCGTGCCCAGCGGGCTGGCAATCGCGTGGCCGCCACTGAAAGGCGCTTTACCCTCTTCGGTGTGACACGCGCCGCAGTCACCGGCAATCGCCAGATACTCTCCGCGCTTAATCAGTTGCTCATCCGCTGCATGCGCTTGTGAAACAGCCAACGCCAACGTGCCTGCTGCAAGCAGGGCTTTCCAGTGCTTAGCCATGTTGCGTCTCCTGCAGGATTTTGTCGGCGGTACGAAGAGCCAGCGCCATTGCCGTGAGCGTGACGTTACAGGTGCCCACTGTTGGCATCACACCGGTGCCAACCATAAACAGGTTCTGATGATCATGTGCGCGCCCCCATGCGTCAGTCACACTGGTCGCCGGGTCGAGGCCCATAGAGAGCGTGCCGGTGATGTGCTGACGATTAGAGAACTTGCCGGTTTTGCTGTGCTTGATGTTGGTTGCGCCGAGCTTGGCCGCAATCGCGTCATAGCATTCACGCGTTTTTTCGGTGCCTTTCGTGACGTAATCGCTCACGTCCCAATACAACGAAGGTGTTGGCAAGCCCAGCTCATCTTTGTTGCTGCTTAAAGTCACACGGTTGTTCGGATCGGGTAACTGTTCCAGCGCATTCTTGATGCTGAGTCGTCGGGCAGCACGGAAGCGAATCTCTTCTTCCAACTTCTTGCCGAATAAACCTTCAGCCAGCACTTCTTTCGTAACAGCAGCGACTTGAGACGCGTTAGAAATATCGATGCGGAACGGGGCATGTTCACTACGGAATTCGCCGTCACGGAATTGACCGATTGAGCACGGGCTAACAGGACCACGGCCTGGCCAGATCTCTTCATCGACATCAAAGGTGACGCCAATCGCGGGGTGATCGCACAGGTTACGACCCACATTGTCATGCGCATTCGCAATGCCGTTAGGGAACTTGTCACTGACCGACATTAACAGCAATTTCGGTGTTTCAATGGCGTTAGCGGCCAGCACAAAGGTTTCTGCCGTCACGCGGTGGCTGACTTTGTTCCAGTCATAATAATTCGCCGCCACGATATTGCCTTTAGCATCGTGCTCGAGTAGATACACCACCGCTTCAGTAATCACTTTCACGCCACTGTTCTCTGCCTGCTGTGCCGCAATACCGCCATGGTATTGCGCATCAATCGGGCAAAGCGGCATACAGTTGTTATTGCCGCAGCATGCCGGACGCCCGTCATAGCTATGGCTATTACGACCGGTGCTGTCATCCAGAACGGTAAAGTCTGGCGCAAGGCGGGCCGTCACACGCTGTTGCAGCCAGGAGGCTGGTACGCGTTCCATCGGATAGGGTTTGCTGCGCGGTGAGCCATTGTCGGGTGAGCCGCCTACCCCCGCAATCACTTCAGCCTGATAGTAGTAATCTTCCAGGTCCTCATAACCTATCGGCCAATCTTTACCTACACCATACTGGCTGTGCTGACGGAAGTCGTTGGGAACAAAACGCCACAATTGTGCCGCCCAGTGCCAGCTGGTGCCACCAAACATACGGATATATTGCGCAGCAAAGGGATGTGGCCCCGCCTGATGCAGATAATCATTGGGCTCCGGCGTATAGCGCGGATGAGGTGCCTTTGGCGAGAAGGGATACGGTGACATAAAGTCAGATTTAAACGCCGACGCGCGGAAACGCTCAACGAGTTGATCGCGTCCAACTTTCGGACCCGATTCCAGTAACAGCACCGATTTACCGGCTTTTGCCAGACGTGTCGCCAGCAGCGAGCCATTGACGCCCGCGCCAATCACGACCACATCAGCGGAATTATTATTTTTCATAACCGACATTACTCTCTGAATCAGGGCTGTTGTGCCCAGCTACCACACTCGCCGTAAGAAAAGCCCGGCGGCACTAATTTGTCATCCACCAGCAGATTGGCGAGTGTATTCACGTAAGTGACGTAAAGTGCGTTATTGCCTTTGCCGACCACACCGTTATACCAACCCCCGAGGATCGCCTTTGCCAGCTTTTCGCTGTCTGCATCAGCGGCAAATGTCAGATGATCCTGTTGCAACAGCTCTGGCTGATTCTGTAACAGCGTTTTCAACTGCGTGAGCGCCTGAAGAAAACCTTTTTGCGTTTGGGTATGAGCGAGCAACAGCGCACGCCCCACCGTGGCATTGAGGTTTTCTTGTTGCGTCAGCAACTGTGAGACCTGCATGAAATCGTCCAGCCCAGTCACATTAATCAGTGATTGCGCGGCATTCAGTCGCGGCAACGGTAAAAGCTGGCCTGCGGCGCTGGCAATCGTCACCAGGCCGACCATCTTCAACACGCGGCGGCGTGAGTAGTGCGTCATAATGTCTTCCAGTAAAAGCGTCGCCCGCGAGCTCGTGGGCGACAGAGTCGAAATTAAAGCTATTTTTTATTTCTGCGGCGCAGCAACCACCACGCCAGCAGCACAACAAACACAACAGCACCGAGGCCAACACCAACCTGCGCCAGCATCACCAGCGGCGATGAAGGGCCGCCACGGCGGATCTCAGCCACTTGCTCAGGTGAAACTGTCACTTCCACGTTACCGTAATGGTGCAATATCCAGTTCGATAGTGTGGCAACCTGTTGGTCATCAAGGTGATTAAGCGCATTCGGCTGGGATCCGAAGGGTGGCATAAAGACATCACCTTTTGCGGTAGGACGCTGCACACCGTAGAGAATGGTGGCGATAAGGTTCGAAGGATTGCGCTCCGCTGTAGCACTATTATGGAATAGGCTTGGATAATAGGCGTCTTTTGTTCCTTCACCGCTGCTGCCATGACAAGACGCGCAGTTTCCAGAGAACAAACGCGCACCCTCATCGCTGGTGGGTGCGGTAAACGCATCTCCACGGAACGCCACTAAATTTTGTGCGGCCTTGCCCTGTTCGAAACGTGATGCACCGCTAGCAGGTGCGTTTTTATCTGTCACGCTACTCATATATTCGGCTATCGCCGCTAAATCTGCGTCGGATAAATGCTGGAAGCTATGGGTAATCGCTTCAGCCATGCTACCTGCGGCCTGGGCTTTATCCGCAAGACGCCCCGTTTTTAAGTAGGTCATCAGATCCTGATGCGACCACTGACCAATACCGCTCACTGCGTTAGCGGTAATGTTTGGAGCAAACCAGGGTCCCACCTGCGCACCGGTAAAGGCCTCTCCCTCTTTCTCTTGCATCAGGAAACCACGCGGCGTGTGGCAGGTACTGCAGTGTGCTGCACCATCAACCAGATAACGACCGCGATTCCAGCTCGCCGACTGAGAGGCATCCGGCGTGTAGCCCGGTGCTTTTAAGAACAGCGCGTTCCAAAACATCATTGAGAAGCGCAGATTAAGCGGGAATGGCAGATGCGTCTCTGCGGTGGTCTTATCCACCGGCTGAACACCAGACATGAAGTAGGCGTAGAGCGCGTGGATATCATCATCCGTCAAGGTGGCGTAGGCGGTATAAGGCATCGCCGGGTAGAGATTGGCGCCATCAGCACGCACACCTTTGCGTACTGCATCAGCAAATTGCTGCTCGCTGTACTGGCCAATGCCCGCAATTTCAGACGGCGTGATGTTAGTGGCGATGATTTCACCGACCGGTGATTCGATCACTTTCCCACCCGCAAAAGGCTGTCCATGTTCTGCGGTATGACAGGCGGTACAATCTGAGGCTACCGCCAAATATTCGCCTTTTTTGACCAAGGCTTCATCAGCGGCATGAGCGGCCCACTTGCCAGGGCGAGAAGCAGCGCGATCTGTTTTAGCTTTAACATGATTACGCCTCCTGTGCCTGTTTGACGATGGCATCAGCGGCTTTAAAGGCGAGCGCCACCATCGTCAAGGTGCTGTTACCGCAGGCGGTACTGGCCATCGCCCCGCCGCCCGGCAGGAACAGATTGCGGTGATCGTGAGCGCGACACTCGTTATCCACTACCGAATTAGCCGGGTCGTTACCCATGATGGTGCCACCCATGATGTGCTTGCTCTGGTTGTATTGTTTCGAGAACTTCTTATCGATCGCGCCCATCGCTTCGGCAATCTTGTCAGCGATTGGTTTGGAGTAGTTCTGGTACGAACGACGAACATAGTCGCCCACATCGTAGTGAATGGCCGGTTTCGGCAGACCGAGCCAATCCTTTTTATCACTCAACGTCAGGCGGTTATTGGCATCAGGCAGGATCTCATGCGCCAGCACGATATCGGCGGTACAGGCAGTCATGCGGCGGATCTCTTCATCCAGTGCTTTACCCACCAGCCCTTTCTCCAGTGCGCCAAAGGTGACGAAACGGTTGCGCGCAAAGTTGTTGAAGCGGAAGTAAGCACCAGCATGCTCAGAACGGAAATCGCCTTGCGAGGTTTCCATAATGCCGCTGTTCACCACCGGTCCTACGCCCGCCCAATAAGGTTCATCCAGCGTCACGGTCATGGTGATTTGTGGATGATCCATCATATTGCGGCCGACTTGATCGGAGCTATTGGCAATACCGTTCGGGTTGCGTGAATCAGCAGACATTAATAGCAGCTTGGGTGTTTCCAGCCCGTTACACGCAATGATGAACAGCTTGCCGCTGACACGATGGGTTTGCTTGTGCTGATCGTAGTAATGCACCGCTTCGATTTTATTGCCGGCATTGGTTTCAATACGCCACACCACGGCGTTATCAAGAATGGTGGCACCTTTGGCTTCGAGGCGGGAAAGTGCAGTCGCACCATCATACTTCGCACCAACCGGACAAACCGGCACACAGTTGTTATTGGCGCAGCATGCTGGGCGGTCGTCATAGGACATGCCGCTGTTACGGGCCTGCGCGGTAGGGATGTTGTGCAACCCCAGCTTCTCGCGCACCACTTCGGTAAAGCGTGCTTCACCCGGTCCAAACGGCAGCGCGGGCATCGGATAAGGTTTCGAACGCAGCGGAGGCCATTGCAGTGCCGGATCGTCCGGTCCACAAATGCCGAGTTTATATTCAGCACGGGCGTAATAAGGTTCCAGCGTCTCATAATCAAACGCCCAGTCACGGCCAACGCCGTAGCGAGAATGCAATTGCATATCCGCAGGCGTTAAGCGCCAACATGTGCCCGCCCAGTGCCAGGTTGATCCACCCGCATAGCGCACATAGCTTTGTGCATAAGAGTCTTCGCCGCTTAATTGCAGATACCCTTTGCCCGCCCCTGCCGGTTCCGGATGCGGAGCCCAATCGCGTGACGGGTAGCACTCAATCGGATTACCTTTGGCCGCCAGGGGTAGATTGCGATAATTTTCAACAATTTCGGCACGCGAAACGCGCGGGCCGGCTTCCAGCATCAATACCGGAATGCCGGCATCAAGCAGTTGCTCAGCGATCACCACACCGACCACGCCGGTGCCAACGATCACCACGGGTGACTGAGAAGGAGCTGCCATATTTAATCTTCTTTTATTGGTCAGAATTGCGGTACGGGGAGAACCGGTGTGTTGGTGCGCTGCCAGTTATTTGGCCCACTGATGCCGTAAGACGGAATCGTGATGGTGTCCATCGTGGTGTGCCAGGTCAGCGCCTGTTCATAAGCGAACGCTTTTGCCGAACGTTTCGGTTCGAGGCAGCCGGTGTACCAGCCAAAGATGATCTTGTGCGCCAGTTGCTGCAAAGCACCTTCCGGAATCGCCGGGAAGAAGTCTTCAACGATCTGCGCCTTATTGGCTTTGGCAATCGCCAGCAGATGATTGAGATTTGTCATTAGATCCGGCTGATCGGGTTCCAACAGCGCCAACATACGCTGCCCGACCGCATCATCCAGTTTGTGATTGACCAGAAGACGAGATATCTGCATGAAAGGAATGAAATTTTTCGACGAGTCTGCAAACGCTAAACGCGGAAGCGCCGAGGTGATCAGGCCGCCTGCCACGATCACAGCGCCGGACAGTAATACTCTCCGACGTGACAACTGGACCTCGCCAGGCGGCAGGTCTTGCAACTTACTCATGGTGTATCCCTGGTTAGTGACACGGCTCAAAACCCATCGCAAAGCGAAGGTAAGAAATCTAATTATTTGAATGACGTAACAGCACCGCGAGTTAACAATCACATAACGCAATGTTAATCAGATGCGTTATAACGACACGGATTTTTAATATAATAAATGGTTCTTAAACAAAAGCCATACGTAGTGATGTTTTAAAATCAAAAATGAGTGAAGTTGGGCATTTAAAGCTAATGCATAATCACTTTGAGTGATGTAAGTCGCATTACAGATGGGGGATGCGAGATGGGAGCGGTGAGGATTTATCATGACCATTAAAAAAGCCGCCATCCCAAAGAGATAGCGGCATGCAAAACAGCAGAATCTTACTTACTCAACGTTGCATTCAGCGCATCAATGGAAGTCTGCAAACCCGCTTCTACGCTCATGGTCAGATCTTCCATCTCCAGCGACACGTCGCCGTTGTAACCGGTCATGCGCAACACAGAGAAGAACTCTTTCCACCACTTCAGATCCTGACCGCAACCGACAGCCACGTAGTTCCAGGTACGGGTTTTCGTATTAGTCACCGGTTGATACTCCATCAAGCCGTCAACGTCGGCCAACCCCCGCTCAATGCGCGCGTCCTTGCCATGGACGTGGAACACCGCCCCTTCCAGCTTACGTGCAGCAGCAATCGGGTCCGCGCCCATCGCAATCAGGTGCGAAGGATCGAGGTTCATGCCGATCATGTCATCCACCTCGTGACGCAGGCGCAACAATGTCGAAGGGTTGTACACCAATTGGCATGGGAACTCTTCAATCGCGATTTGTTCTACGCCATGCTGTTTGGCGTGCTGGACAAATTTCTTCCACCATGGAATCGCCACCTCATTCCACTGATAATCAATCACACCCGGCATATAATCTGGCCATGAGATGGTAGAGGTAATCCAGTTTGGCACGCGATCTTCTGGCCCCCCACCTGGCAGGCCACTCATCATCACGATCTTTTTCACGCCCAACTTGCCTGCCAGCTCAACCGCGCGATAGCTGCTTTTCGTGTGTGTCTCACCCAATTCACCCGGCGCCAACGGGTTCCCCGAGCAGTTTAGCGCCACAATCCGCATGTCACGTTCAGCCAGCTCTTGCTTGAACTTCTCCAGTTTCTCTGGCGATGCCAGCAGTTCCTCTGTTTTCACGTGCGGGCAGGGTGACCATCCACCCGCCGTCATTTCTACGCCCTCAATACCGTAGCTTTTAACTTTATCCAGCATCGCCGCGAAAGGTAAATCCGCCAGAACGTCAGTACATAATGCAAGCTTCATGGTTTAATCCTTCATCTGGTGCGTAAATCACGCTTTCTCAAATTGTTCGATAAATTCTTGTTTGGTTTTTGCATTGGCTAATAACGTCGTTTTCACTTCATCGCCGAGCAAATTGGCAATATCAGCCAACAGTGGAATATGTTCATTTTCGGTTGCCGCTACAGCAACGACGACAAACACCACTTTTCCAGCCCCCCAACTCACACCATTTGGAAATTGGAAAACCTGATATCCGGTTTTAATCACCTGGTCGAGGTTCTCTTTCGCACAATGAGGGAAAGCAATACCCGCTCCAATATAGGTAGAAACGCTTTTTTCACGCGCTAACATGCCATTGATAAAACCCGATTTTACATAACCGGATTGCTCTAACGCCTTTGCCGCAATCTCAATGGCTTGGGTTTTATTCGCTGCCCGACATTGCAAATGCAGCGCATCTTCCGTCAGTTTCAACATCGTCATTCCTCACTTTTCGCGAGAAGTTAGGTTATTAGCGATAAAGCGCGGGCTGCTCTGGAATCACCACGCCATGTTTTTCGCCATCTTTCAGCGATGCCAGACCGGCATCACAGACCAGCGCGACGACGTAGCCATCCCAGGAGGAAGGGCCGCTCATTTCGCGACCATCACGCACGCTGTCAACAAAATGCTGAACTTCGCGATCGTAAGCCGTTGCAAAACGTTCCATGCAAGATTGCGCAATGTGCTGTGCATTGCCGTTCAGTGAACGGGTGCTGATGAACTGTTGCTCCGTCAAGGCGGCAATAGCATTTTCGCCGATCACCTCGCAGCGGATGTCGTAACCGTAGTGGCAGTTCACAAACAGTTCATCGTCAATACGAACACCGGATTCGGTTTCGAAGATCACAATCAGCGGATCCTGCAAGTGCGGCAATGCGCGGCTGGTTTTCTTACGCGGCTTGTCTACACGCACAGACGTGATGTTTTCGTTCAACAAATAGCGAATGATGTCGATTTCGTGAGTGGCGGAGTCGTTCACCGCCATCTCGAGCGTGTAGCTCTCTGGCACAGACGGATTGCGGTGAGCGCAGTGAATCAACATGATGTCGCCCAACGCTCCCCCCTCAATTGACTGCTTCAGCGCCTGATAACCCGGGTCAAAACGACGCATAAAGCCCAATTGCAAAAGGCGCTTACCCGCTTTGACCTCTGCATCAATAATTTCTTTCGATTCATCAGCCGTGGGTGTCAGCGGTTTTTCGCAGAATACGGGCTTGCCCGCGTTAAAGGCCGCCAAAATTTGTGCTTTGTGTACCGGACCAATAGAGCAGATAAATACTGCATCGACCAATTCGGAATTGATCATCTCTTCTGCATCATAAAACGCGGTGGCACCAAATTCGTTGGCCACGGCATCGGCTGTAGTGTGGTTAATATCGCAAACAGCAGTGACTTGCGCGCCGGAAATAACATGGTGGAAGCGTTTCAGATGGTCCCGGCCGATCATGCCCAGACCAATTAAGCCGATTTTGACTGTCATTTATTAATCCTCAGGTTAAAAACGAAATTTCTTTTCAATCTGTTCTAACGTCTGGCCACGCGTTTCTGGTAAATATTTCACCAGCAGAATAAGCATGATGACGTTGGTCGCACCAAAGAAACCGAAGGTCATGCCGCCACCGTAATGGCTAAGCAAATAAGGGAAGATGGATTGGATCATAAAGTCGAAGATCCACAGGCCAAATACCGCAAAGCCCATGCCGACACCACGCATTCTTAATGGATAGATTTCCGCTAACATCAGCCAGAATACCGGCGCAATCCAACCCTGCATAAACACCAGGAATACCAACATCAAGCCAAGAATGACATAGGGTGCGTTGGCGAAATTGGCATGCAGCGTATCCACTCCGTTGACGGTTTCAGTGTGGAAGAAGAATTTAAATGCCAGGCCAATCAATACCAGGCTAACGGTGACTCCAGCCTGACCGGTGAAGAACATTTTTCGGCGCGAATGCTTGCCAATCAACGCCATGCCCAGCAGTGTCGCCAATACGGAGATAATGCCGTTTGCCACCGCGCCGGTAACCGCTGCCGCATCACCGAGCCCTGTCGCTTTCAGGACGGTTGGCGCGTAATACATGATGGTGTTGACCCCAGTCACTCGAGTGGCCAGCACAATCATTAAACCAATCAGAACCAGTTGAATCACCCAGCGATTTTTTAGCTCGGCGAACAGATTAAACTTCACCTGATCAGCCTTAACGATCTGCTGAATCTCTTTCACTTCGCGATCTACTTCCTCCGGAAGGCGCAATGTTTTCAGCACCTTCACGGCTTTATCCGTTTCGCCACGGCGAATAAAGAAGCGTGGCGATTCAGGCATCATTAACATCCCGAACCACAATAGCGCGCCCGGCAGTGCTGGAATAGCCAGCATAATGCGCCAGTTGTGCTGCATTTCTGGATACAGGTTTACAATCGCAGCGTTAACGGAATACGCCAGGAATTGCCCGGTCACGATCATT
This sequence comes from Pantoea sp. S61, assembly GCF_016625145.1. Lineage (NCBI taxonomy): Bacteria > Pseudomonadati > Pseudomonadota > Gammaproteobacteria > Enterobacterales > Erwiniaceae > Pantoea > Pantoea sp. S61. The sequence goes on along the minus strand of NZ_JACVUO010000001.1, from coordinate 11,560 downwards.
AATTCGTTCACCGTCACCAATCGTTCACGCTGATCTGCCCGCGCTAATTCGGAAATATAAATAGGTACAGTAACGGAGGCACAGCCCACCGCTAAGCCCAGAATAAAGCGGGCCACAATCATTGAGGGCACATCCCAGGCAAATGCAGTGCCTAAAGCGCCAAACATAAAGATAGCTGCAACCCATAGCAGGTTTTTACGCCGCCCCTGTTTATCCGATAAATATCCGCCAAATAACGATCCCAGTGCCGCACCGAATAGCAGGAATGAGGTAATAAAACCTTCCTGCGCAGGTGTCAGATTCAGGTCATACTTCATGAAGATCAGCGCACCGGAAATAACACCGGTATCGTAACCAAAGCATAAACCACCAATCGTCGAAACAATGGTGATTAACCGCATGCGCTGAGGATTTTGCAGGTTCGTTTTATTATACATAGCTGTTCCATCTGGTTGTAAGGTAAAACCGTTGCAAGCCGTATTTTTTGGTCAGTCGTCGCTGAGGAATTTTACGCAGCCTGAATCAGAACATTTATTTAATGCACAACATCATTATTGTTATTTTCTGGCAACGCTGAACGCGCTGTCAGTCCCCTTCTCGTTACGACAACGTTATATCAAAGTGAATTTCAAACACCAGTTGCTCTCGCCTACACGATTTAACAGCGTGCGAAAGATCATATATTTCTCACGAAAAGCACAAAAAGCAGTGATTAAAGTCACACTGCAAACATTGTGCGTTGACATAGCAAGAATGAAGACAGATTAAAAAGCCATTCTTTCACATATTTGTTAAAATATTTTTTAGCGACTATGGCACGCATTCAATGGCACTTATCGACTGTGGTTTCGGCAATTATGTATTTCCACCTGTTCGAGCACCGCAATTTTGATGATATTTTAATTTTAGTCGCCAACTTATCCCTATTGATTGCAAGTTCATGCCCCTCAACACAACATCATACTTTCCTGGTATTTAATGCGTGGGTATATTTTGATCAAAATAAAAGTGTGACGGCGATCAAACTTAAATTTTAGCCAAGGTTTAAAAAACAAAAATCAACACTTGGCACTCTCCTAAAATCATCAACTCCTTACCTTTCAATGGATTAAATATCAGTAAAAAGCAAAATTGATGATTACGAGGCTGAAAACTAATGCAAGAATAGCGCTATACCAACAGGAGCTACCATGATTACCTTTTGCATAAATGAACATCCCTCCGCCCGCGGTTTCGACAACAGTTTGCGTCCGCGCCTGGCGTTTATGTGCAAAGCAGAAGGTAAGGAAGAGGCCATTCCTCGCGTCATGCACAAGCATGATGACCGCTTTGAAGTGATGTTCATACGCTCAGGCAGTGGCAGCTATAACATTGATGGCCGTGGCTATAGCGTCAAGCAAGGCGATATCATGTTGTTTAACGCGAACGTTCTCCATGACGAAAGCCCTGATGCGTCAGACGATTTATTGATCTTCAGCTGTGGCGTCGAACAACTTAAGATTGATGGCTTGCCTCTCAATGTTCTCACCACGCGCGCCCAACCTGCCGTGATGCCCAGCAGTGAGTTTTATGATGAAATTTGCCAGTTGTTTGATCAGATGTGGGCGCACGTTAACAGTAAACGTCTCTACAGTGCCGAAATCGGCGATAACTTACTGAGTGTGTTGTTATTGCTGTGCCGCAATATCTGGATTGAAAACAAACAAGAGCAGGAGAGTAATAACACCTTACTGGGACAACGCATCAAAGATTACATTGATAATCACTATAAAGAAGATATCGCACTGAGTTCGATCACCGCAGCCTTGAATATGAATCAATTTTACCTGGCGCACGTATTTAAAGATTATTCAGGTTATTCACCCAAACAATATCAGACGCGCCGCCGAATTGGCGAGGCGCAAAATTTGCTATTGAGCACCAATCTGGGTGTCACTGAGGTGGCTAACGCCGTGGGTTACGATAACGTCAATAACTTCCATCGCATCTTTCATAATCTTGTCGGCATTCCACCTGCACGCTATAAAAAATTCTGGCTGACCGGGCAAATTAACCGTTAATTTTTCGTTCTTCCAAAAGCAAAATGCCCTCTTTCGAGGGCATCTTTTCATAGCGCAATCTTATTTCAGTGCAATACGCGCAATACCATCGGTACCTTTAGTTGAAGAGTCTTTATTGAACTCAGCCTTCAAGGTTACATACAGGGTATTGTTATCCGGTCCAATCAGCAGGCTGTTGGGATTCTGTTCGAATGACCAACTGTTCTTCACTGCGTAAGTGGTGGCATCCAACTGCAGTACTTTCTTCGATTCGCGCTGGCTGATGAAGATCTCATTGCGCTTCGCATCGAATTTAATGCCCAGAGAATCACCTTCGATACGCTTGATCACTTTTCCGGTGCGCTCGTCAAAGACCAACGTGGCTTTGCCTTTAGAATCGTCAGTCACAAACAGGCGGCCAGTGGAGGGATCTTCTGCCATGTTCAGGAACAGATACTCTTTACCATCACCGGCTGTCCAGCGCTTCTCGATTTTGTGGGTGCGCGGATTAATCACCAGGATCTCGCCAGAGCCGTTGGCCGCATAAATACGTTCAGTAACCGGAGAGTAAATAATGCCCGTTACCCATTTGCCCGCATTTTTAATCTCGGTTTTCAGCTTGAAGGTCTTAGTATCGACCACGGAGATATAACCTGGATCGGCCACTCGACCGACATACAACTCATTGCCATGCCACAGCACTTCACGCGCGCCCGCTGGGTAGCCTTCTTTGCTGATTTTGCCCGGGAACACTAAACGCTGCAGCACTTTACCGCTTTGCGCGTCCACTTTGGAGATGGCGCCATCCAGTGAGTTAGTGGTGTAGAACACGCTGCCCTGCTCATCGATGGCTGTACCAAAGTTTTTCAGATCGGTGTGAGTCTCACCCTTGGTCTCAAGCGTCGCAGGATCGAGACGATAGATCATACCGCCGTTTACATCTTTGAATGCCTGTGCGCTGGCAACAAACAGTGCTTTCGATGCTGGAGAGTAGGCCATTTCGTACAGACCATCGCCCAGGTCGCGTTTCAACACTGCGGTATCAACCGGTTTTACAGTTTCAGCGGCTGGCGCCTCGGCTTTTTTGGCAGGTGCCTGGCAAGCCGTCAGGCTAAATGCTGCGGCGATCGCCATAGCAACAGTGGCTTTACGCGGGCTAAACAACGATTTCATGCTGAACTCCATCAATGGATGAACGGCTCCGACCACATCGTAGCGGGCGGAAAATATAAGAAGAATGAGAATCATACGCATTAACGAAAAGTAATCAAATATTCGCGTAGATTTATGTGCTTAATCCATCCACGTAATGAAATGACCGTTCAGCCAAATCTGGCGATGCGTAGGGCTAAAACGCGTAAAATCTCGCCTGATAAATGTGAAAACGTCCGCAACTAACGGGTTATAAATCCGCCTGGTGAACTGAATTTCCTCGAATTTACATATTATTACACTTCAGATTGAATCCTTGCGAGATTCTATAAAGCAAATGATTATCATTGGCGTTCGTAATTAGATAGTGCATTCGTTTGTTCTGCCCTTTTGGGTAGCACGACGCAACCACCAGCATAACAACCGAAGCGTAATGGCTTCTTATCACCATCATTTACCACGGAAACGATTATGTCTTCGATCGGCAGGGAATCAGGTATCCGCAAAACGTTCAGCGTTTCATTGTTGGCTATGGCAGTACACGCCCTTCTCAACCCCTCATTGGCGCTGGCTGCCGATACCACTCAGCAGGATCTGGTGGTCAATGCGACCACCAGTGACAGTAGTGATGACACTGAGAAGCAGGACTATGCGGTCAAGACCACGCGAGCGGGCACCAAGCTACTACTCACGCCGCGTGATGTGCCGCAATCGGTCAGTGTGGTGACGCAGCAGCGTATGCAGGATCAGCAGTTGCAAACTGTCACTGATGTGCTGAATAACACCACCGGTATCACCAGTAATTTGGTGGACTCTGAACGTTCTGAATACTATTCACGCGGGTTTAAAATCACCAATTTCACTTATGATGGAATACCCACTTCAGTGGGCGACAGTTGGAACTACGGTGATGCTGCATCTGATACCGCTATCTATGACCGTATTGAAGTGGTTCGCGGTGCAACCGGCTTAATGACCGGCGCTGGCAGCCCTTCTGCTTCAGTGAACATGGTGCGAAAACATGCCGACAGCAAAGATTTCACGGGCTCAGTCAGCGCGAGCTATGGCAGTTGGGATAAGCAGCGTTATGTTGCAGACATCGCAGGACCACTCAACAGTGATGGTTCCTTGCGCGGACGCGTCGTAACGGGTTATCAGGATCAAGACAGCTGGCTAGACCGCTACCATAAAAACAAGAAATTCCTCTACGGCGTAGTCGATGCGGATTTAACCGACAACACGACCCTTTCTCTCGGCTATGACTATGAAAAAGCAGATACCCGCGACCCAACCTGGGGTGGTTTACCGATTTTCTACAGCAACGGTTCACTCACGCATTACAACCGCAGCCTGAATTCTGCCGCAGACTGGACCTATTATCACACCGAAGTGCAAAAGATATACGCCGACCTTGTGCATAACTTCGATAATGGCTGGAGTGTCCATGTGAATGGTACCCATGCGAAGAATACCTTCAGTGACAAGCTGATGAGTTTGTACAGTGCATTCCCTGATGAGACCACTGGAGAAGGTGTGACCGGCTGGGGAAGTCTCGATCGCGGTAAACGTGAACAAACATCGGTTGATGCCTTCGCCAGTGGACCCTTTGAGCTGTTAGGCCGCCAGCACCAATTGATGGCAGGTCTGAGCTACAGCCGCCAACACAACCAGACCTATAGTCAGGATGGCGTTACCGACCTCGATGAGTATGACATTACCTCAGCGGCTATGGGTCCTTTCAATAACAACTGGACCGGCAACATTGCCGAGCCGGAGTGGCAAGGTTGGTATCTGAACGCTAACGACGTCATCCGCCAAAAATCTGCCTATACGGCCGCACGCTTCTCACTCGCCGATCCCCTGTCGTTGATCATTGGTGCGCGTTATACCGAGTGGAGCACGAACGGCAGTAGCGGCAACGTGACCAAAAACAACACCACGCCATATGCAGGCCTGGTGTATGACATTAACGATACCTGGTCAGCGTATGCGAGTTATACCTCGATTTTCCAGCCACAAACTTACCGCGATAGCACAGGCCACTATCTCTCCCCGGTGACCGGGAAAAGCTACGAAACCGGTTTGAAATCGGCCTGGTATGACGGGCGTTTGACCGCCACTTTCGCCGTGTTCCGTATTCAGCAGGAAAACGTTGGGACAGAAGAGAACGGCGTTTACGTTAATAACAGCAGTGAACAAGCTTACACCGCCACCAAAGGCGCGCGCAGTAAGGGGGCAGAGTTTGAACTGAACGGTGCAGTCACCGACAACCTGCAATTAACCTTCGGTGCAACACGCTATGTGGCGCGCGATTCGGAAGGCCGCTATAGCTCAGACCAACCGCAAACCCAGTTTAAGCTGTTCACCCGTTATCAGGTTCCAATGCTGCCCGATCTGACTATCGGCGGAGGTATTAACTGGCAGAACCGCGTATTTGAAGATGTGAGCGCGCCAGATGGCAGCACCCAGCGCGTGTATCAGGGAAGCTATCCACTGGCAAACCTGTTTGCCCGTTATCAGGTCACCAAACAGGTTGCGGTGCAAGCTAACGTCGATAACTTATTCGACCGTGAGTACTACACCTACATGAACAACTATGTTTACGGTGAGCCGCGCAACTTCTCGGTTAGCGTGTCATATCAATTCTGATAAAAAAATCCCCGGCGCCAGGCCGGGGATTCTTTTTGCATCACGCTTTATTTTTATAATTAAAGCTGATCTGCGAATTCTGTTCACGTGGCAGACGTCGCGCCTCCAGATATACCGATTTCCAATACGGATTATTCAGTGAAGAGCGCATCACGCCCTGGCTAACCGAAGCGTGGAGGAATTGATGGTCGGTGTCATAAAAGCCAACGTGTAATTCGTGTTTGATACGAAAGAACACTAAATCACCGGGTTGCAGGTGCGCCTTATCAACCGGCTGACCCATGGCAATTAATTCGCGCGTTGTGACACGATCCATTGGAATATTGAAACGATCTTTTAACGTTCGCCAGACAAAACCGGAGCAATCCACACCGTTTAATTGCGTGCCGCCCCACTGATATTTGGTGCCTTCCCATGAGTGCATCTGGTCGTGTAATGCCGCAATCACGGGAATCAAATCGGGTTGCTTACCACCATCGGTTGAAGCATCGACACTCTCTTCCGCAGGTGCATGAGAAGTTTTGGAAGAGCAACCTGCCAGGGTAATAACACACAGACAGGCGATAAATTTTCTGGCCGCAGAGTTGATCATGGGATGACGTTTTCGCTGAGGGAGACAGTGGTTAGAGATTTATACCGCAAAAAAGTTGCAAAAATAAATAGCTCGCCACTGAATTCTTTTAATCCTCTTCTTTTTTACTTAAGTTTACGCAAAGGTAACATCATGTATTTGGGATAAAAATTATATATTCCTTCGCCAATTTTCGCTTCGGAGGTTATTAATTCGCCCAACTCTGCTGCTATTTCATCCCACCATCAGCATCTGTCTGCCGATGGTGGCAAGCGGGCATCATTTTATTGTTTGGCTTTACTGCGTAACGGCGACTCTGGCAGGAATAATGACAGAATAAAGGCCAGCGCCATCACCACCGCCGCCATCTGGAATGCCGCATGTACCGCTGCGCTAAATACCTGCAAATACGCTTGTTGCACATCATACGGCAAATGGTGCACTGCGTTCGGGTCCAGCGTGGCGGGCAATAAATCGCCCTTTTCTACCAATTCAGTCAAACCCGATTTCAAGACGTGGCTAAACATCGCGCCAAACAGCGCCACCCCGATTGAACCGCCAACCGAACGGAACAACGTGACAGAGGATGTGGCGACGCCAATACGGTCCGGCGTTACACTGTTCTGAACGGCCAGGACTAACACCTGCATTACCATGCCCATGCCCATTCCGAGCACGCAGGCGTAGAGATAAATTTGCCACAGCGAGGATTGCAGCGTCAGCGTCGTCATGAGTGCCATCCCAACCGTCGCCAGCAAGGTTCCGCCAATCGGGAAAAGACGATACCGACCCGTACGACTGATAATGCGTCCGCTGATAATCGATGTCACCAGCAGTCCGCCCATCAGCGGTAACAACTGCAGTCCGGCTTCGGTCGGGGTTGAGCCCTTCACCACCTGCAAATAGAGCGGCAGGAAAGTAACGCTGCCAAACAGCGACATCCCAACAATAAAAGCCATTAAACTGGAGAGCGAAAAACTCCGATTACGGAACAGCCCAAGCGGAATAATCGGTTCCCATGCACGACGTTCTTCGTAGATAAAGCCAATCACCCCGACCAGACCAAATGCCAGGATGCACCACAACTGCGGATCGCTCCATGCCCGCAGCGTACCGCCTTCACTAGTAAACAGGGTGATACCCACTAGCGCAAGACTCAGGCAAACAGCACCGGGATAATCAATCTCATGCGGTTTACGTTTGTTATCAGCTTTAAACACCGCATTAATAATCAGCAGCGCAAATAACCCTAACGGTAAATTGATATAGAAAATCCAGCGCCACGAGGCGTGCTGGACGATAAAGCCCCCCAGTAATGGCCCCACCACGGTCGCCAGACCGAATACCCCGCCAAAGAGTCCCTGGTATTTACCGCGTTCTGCTGGCGGAATGATATCCGCGACGGCCGCCATACTGACCACCATCAGTCCGCCACCGCCGAGACCTTGCAGCGCGCGGGTAAAGATCAGTTGCTCCATATTTTGCGCCAGGCCACACAGTGCCGAGCCGATGAGAAACAAGATGACCGAGATTTGTAGCACTGTTTTACGGCCAAACAGATCGCCGAACTTGCCGTAAAGCGGGACAACAATCGTCGAGGCCAACATGTAGGCCGTGACGATCCACGACAGCCGATCTAGCCCGCCCAATTCACCCACAATGGTTGGCAGTGCCGTCGAGACGATGGTCTGGTCAAGGGCGGAAAGCAGCATGACCAGCATCAATGCGCCCATTAGCAAGCGGACAGAAGGAAGACGCTCTTCTCCACTGCCTGAGTGCGGCACAAGTGTTTTAGGTTTCATATCAGACACCAATTGAAATTAATTAAATACACAATTAATATTGATCGAAGTCTGACATGAAACAAGTGAGCGCGTAAAGATGACCGCACAAAAAGTCCCAGCTGATGATAAGACAACCGCTGCCAAACCCCGCCGTCCTGGACGTCCTCGGGGCGGTGCCATCACGGCACAACAGCGCGAGCACCTGTTGGACATTACACTGGCGATTTATGCCGAAAGCGGCATCGCTGAAACCTCGCTGAATGCGATTGCACGTAAAGCTGGCGTGAGTCCGGCGATGCTCAACTACTATTTTCAGTCGCGCGAATCGTTGTTAGATGTGGTGGTTGAGGAGCGCTTTTTACCGCTACGTCAGCGTCTTGAAGCTCACTTCAACAATGAAGAAAGTGACCCTGTCACTACATTTAGTGGATTTATTCGTGAAATCGCTGACATCGTACTGAACAACGATTGGTTTGCCCCACTGTGGATGCAAGAAGTCACCAGCGGTTCTCACGGCTTAGGTCAGCACATTAAAGAACGATATGGTCATGCGGGACGCGACAAAGTCAGGGCTTTGATTGTGCGCTGGCAACAGCAGGGGTTATTAAATGAGGCGTTAAATCCCGATTTGTTGATGACCTCCATCCTGAGCCTGATCCTCGTGCCGTTCACGCGCTTCGCCAATGAGCCGGAGTTTGATACAGAGCGCATTGTGCAGCATACACTGAGCTTGTTCTGTCAGGGTATCCGTCCGCTCAGCTAACCTGATTTTTTCTTCGCATCTACACTGTTGAAAGGATGTTCAGCGAGCAGGAAAAAATGATGATTCTTGATGCCGATACCGATTTACAACTTGAGCGTACCTTGCAAGTGCCCGCCGATGTGATTTGGCGCTGCTGGACCACACCAGAACATCTCAAGCACTTTTTCGTGCCGAAGCCTCATAAGGTCATCAGTTGCGATATCGATTTGCACCCTGGCGGTCGATTTAATACGGTATTTGAAGTGGATGGCAGTGAAATGCGCAACGAAGGGGTGTTTCTGGAGCTGATACCGGGTCGTAAACTGGTCTTTACCGATACCTATACAGAAGGATGGAAACCTGCTGAGCATCCTTTCATGACCGCAATATTGCTACTGGAACCGCTCAATCCGCACGCGACGCGTTACGTTGCTATTGCCAGACACCGCAACCCTGAGGCGCGCGCCGAACATGAAAAAATGGGATTTCATAGCGGCTGGGGCAAGGTTGCCGACCAACTTGAAGCTTATGCACTGACGCTTTAACTATGACTTACGAGGTAGCACCAGGCCTGGTTTATCAGTTCTAATACCCTTCACGATTAAAAAATGGCGGCTTTGAAGCCGCCATTTCGCTTTTGGTAGTAATTAACAAACTATCGTTACGGATACAACCCGCGATCCTTCCTTGCCAGCAAGATCCGTTCACAGGCCACAGCGTAAGCCGCTGTTCTCAATGTTACGTTCAGCGCATCCGCTTTATGCCACACCGTTTCAATCGCGTGCTGCATAATGCTGTCCAGCCGTTGATTGATCTCCTCTTCGCTCCAGAAGAAACTGGAGAAATCCTGTACCCATTCGAAGTAACTCACCGTCACGCCGCCCGCATTCGCAATCACATCTGGCACCACAGCAATGCCGCGTTGCTGCAAGATATCATCGGCTTCCGGTAGCGTCGGACCATTTGCACCCTCAATAATCAGGCGGCACTGCAGTTGGTGGGCACGTTCAGCAGTGATCTGCCCTTCCAGCGCAGCAGGCACCAGAATGTCGTAAGGCTGCGTCCAAAAATGTTCATCCGCTATCGTATCAGCCCCCGGGAAGCCCGCGATGCTGCCGTGAGCCTGCTGCCACGTCTGTAACGCCGGGATATCCACTCCGCTGGACAAATACAAGGTGGCTTTGTGATCCTGCACCGCCACCACTTTTGCCCCAATCGCATGGAACAGTTCGGCGCTGACGCTGCCAACGTTACCAAAACCCTGCACCGCCACGCGGCTACCCGATACATCAATGCCCAGCTTAGTCGCAGCGCGGCAACCGGTGACGAAAACCCCGCGCCCGGTGGCTTTGACGCGTCCCAGTGACCCGCCCAGATGCACCGGTTTGCCGGTCACTACGCCGGTGGTGGTGGCGCCAACGTTCATCGACCAGGTATCCATCATCCACGCCATGACCTGCGCGTTGGTGCCGACATCAGGGGCGGGAATATCCTGTTGGGGACCAATCATATTGCCGATCTCGCTGGTATAGCGCCGGGTTAAACGCTCCAGCTCTTTATGGGATAAAGTTGCCGGGTCGACACGCACGCCGCCTTTTGCTCCGCCAAACGGCAAATTCAGTGCGGCGCACTTCACCGTCATCCATGCAGAGAGCGCCATCACTTCCTGCAACGTCACATCAGGATGGAAACGCACACCACCCTTACCCGGCCCACGCGACAAATTGTGCTGCACGCGATAACCCTCAAAATGACGCACTGAGCCGTCATCCATTTCCAGCGGGATATCAACGATTAATGCCCGCTTCGGATGCGTTAACGTATCAGCCCAGCGGCTGAGATCGCCAAGCAGTGGCAACACGCGTTTAACCTGCGTCAAATACGTTGACCAGGCTGAGTGACAGTCGCCTGTCACATAGGAAAGTTCAGACAAACTGACCTCCAGATTTTTACTGTCAGGATAGAAGATGCCGCCAACGGCAGAATGGCGGCGAGAGGATTGGTTTAGTCGTGCAGGCCGAGTTTTTTCTCCAGATAGTGGATGTTGGTGCCACCCTGCTGGAAATGTTCGTCGGACATGATTTTCATCTGCAGCTCGACGTTGGTCTTGATGCCGTCGATGATCAGTTCCGCCAGCGCATTTTTCATGCGCGCGATGGCCACTTCACGGGTGTCACCGTAGGTGATCAGTTTGCCGATCATGGAATCGTAGTACGGCGGCACGCTGTAGCCGGCATAGATGTGCGATTCCCAGCGCACGCCAAAACCGCCTGGCGCGTGGAAACGGGTGATCTTGCCCGGGCTTGGCAGGAAGGTGTTCGGGTCTTCGGCGTTGATACGGCATTCCACCGCATGGCCGCGTACCACCACGTCTTCCTGTTTGATTGACAGCGGCTGACCGGCAGCAATACGCAGCTGCTCTTTGATCAGATCCACGCCGGTGATCATCTCGGTCACCGGATGCTCCACCTGAATACGGGTGTTCATCTCGATGAAGTAGAACTCACCGTTTTCGTACTGGAAGTCGAAGGTACCCGCACCGAGGTAGCCGTTATCGATACAGGCTTTCGCGCAGCGCTCGCCGATAAAGCGACGCAGCTCCGGCGTAATGCCCGGCGCTGGT